>JAPOXD010000032.1 GCA_026707285.1 Chloroflexota bacterium
TGGACCGACATGAACGCCCAGGGCTGGTACAGCGGCGACACGCACGTGCACTTCCTCTCCGGCGACGGCGCCAACATCGAGGCCGCGGGTGAGGACCTGAACGTGGTCAACGTCTTGCAGTCGCAGTGGGGCTCACTGTTCACCAACACGGAGGACTTCATCGGCCGGCCGCGCGTGTCCGATGACGGCCGCACCATCGTCTACGTCTCGCAAGAGAACCGGCAGCACTTCCTGGGTCACCTGACGCTGCTGGGGCTCACGGACCCGGTGATGCCCTGGTGCTCCGACGGGCCGACCGAGGCGGAGCCGGGCGGATCGATGGAGACCACGCTCTCCCACTGGGCCGACGCCTGCCACGCGCAGGGCGGCACGGTGGTCATCCCGCATCTGCCGTTCCCAAACGGCGAGCCGGCCGCCCTGATCGCGACCGGCCGCGCGGACGCGGTGGAGATGCTGACGCAGGGGCCGTTCGCGCACACCGAGTACTACCGCTATCTCAACGGCGGGTACCGCCTGCCGCTGGTTGGGGGCACGGACAAGATGTCGTCCGAGGTGCCGGTCGGGTTGTATCGCACCTACGTGCGGCTCCCGGCGGACGAGCCATTCAGCTACGAGTCGTGGTGCGCGAACATGGCGGCTGGTCGCACCTTCCTGAGCGGCGGGCCAATCATCAGCTTGCGCGTGGACGGCCACGAGCCCGGCGACACGCTGCATCTGCACGCGAACGGCGGCAGCGTCACAGTGGAGGCGTCGGTGGAGTCGATCCTGCCGGTCCACACCCTGCAGATCGTGCGGGAAGGGCAGGTGGTGGCCGAAGCGCAGGCGTCAGGCAGTGCGCGACAACTGCGGCTGTCCGAGACGCTGGAGGTCGCGGCGCCGACCTGGCTGGCGGCGCGCTGCGGCGGGCCGTCCTACTTCGACGCGCCCGAGCATCACGACGGCTGGCACCGACAGCGGTTCGCCCACACCTCGCCGGTCTACGTGGCGGACGGCGACGCCGAGTGGTCCATGTGGAGCGACGCCACGACGCAATACATGCTCACGCTGATCGACGGCAGCCTGGACTACATCCGCCACCGCAGCACGCAATACCCGGCGGGTCACGCCAGCCACCACCATGGCGAGGCCGACCACGTGGCGTTTCTCGAGCGGCCGTTTCACGAGGCCCGCGAGGCCATCCACCGGCGCATGCACGCGCTGGGGATTCCGCACTAAGCCCTCCGGTGGCCCAGGCTGCGCGCAGCCTGCGAGCTTCAACCGCGGCCGGTCCCACGCTGCACGCAGCGCGGGCCACCTGGGCATCCGGGCGGCCACAACGGACGCCCTGACGCCGGATGATGTCTTGTAGGGGCGGCCCTGGTGGCCGCCCGTTTCGGGAGTCGATCGGGCAGGCACAAGGCCTGCCCCTACAGCGGATGGCATACACATCCGGTGGCGCAGGCTGCATGCGGCCTGGGAGACACACCCGCGGCCGATCCCACGCTGCCCGCAGCGTGGGCCACTGAAGGCGGGCGGCTCCGGTGCGCCTACGCCTTCGGCGCGCCGTTCGTGGCGGTGGGCGCGTGCTGCAGCACCGCGTCGGAGTCGATCGAGCGCAGGTGCAGGTCCCGCTGCGGGAACGGGATCTCGACGTCGTGCTCCCGGAACGCCTCGTCGATTTGGAAGTGCAGATCGCTGAGCGTCGCGAACCGCTCGCTGATGTCGGCGACGTAACACAGGATGCGGAAATTGAGCGACGAGTCGCCGAACTCGAAGAAGAAGATGCGGGGCTCGGGATCGTCGAGAATCTTCTCGTGGCCGTTGACGGCTTCGCGAATCAGGCGCTCGACCAGGCGAGTATCGGAGCCGTAGGCCACGCCAACGATGAAATCGACCCGCACGCGGCGATCGTCGTGGGTCCAGTTGGTGACGGTGGTGGAGATGAGATCGCCGTTCGGGACGATCGCCTGCGTCTGGTCAAACTTGCGCAGCGTCGTGGCGCGGATGCTGATGCGCTCAACCGTGCCCAGCTCGCCGCCCACGTCAATGATGTCGCCGACCTTGACCGGGCGCTCAATCAGCAGGATCACGCCGGAAATGAAGTTGTTGGCGATGTTCTGCAGGCCGAAGCCGATGCCCACGCCCAGGGCGCCGAAGATGATGAGCACGGAGTCGAGCTGGAGACCGATCGACTGAAAGCCGATGAAGAGGCCGATGAGAATGATGAAGTAGCGGCCGAGGTTGCCAATGATGTGCAGCGTGCTTTCCTGGATGTCGGCGACCTGGCTGATGCGGCGCTCGATCAGCCAGCGCACACGGCCGGCGAAGATCCAGCTGACCACCAGGATGACCAGCAGCACAAGGATGCTGAGGGGGGTGATGGGCTCTTCCCCCAGGCTGAACATGGGCGCGTTGAACGCGTCCCACACGGTGTTCCAAAACTCCATCAGGCGTCTCCGGGAATCGGTGCGAGCGTGTGCAGGTGCATGTTAAAGCAGCGTGGCGCGAGGCGCGGTCGGTGTTCCCGACAGCCGCCTATACTTCGCCAAGTTTCCCCGCTGTCTCCCGTGGGAACGGATTGGCGCCGTGCGTGGAATCAGGCGGCTGTGTCTCGCGGCGATGCTTGGCGTCGCGCTGGCGGCGCTTGCGCCATCCGTGAGTGCGCTCGATTGTGACGTTTTTCTCCTTGAGGTTGAGTGCGTCGCGGCAGATTTCGAGCGTCCGAATCCGACCGACCAACCGCTGGCCGAGCTGGACCCTGAGATTTCCTCGGCGATCCAATCGTTGACGTGGGCGAAGACCAGCGTGAGCGAAGTCGAGCAGCGCGCCATCTACCGCCTCGAGAACATTGCCAGGCTCTCCCCGGATCTGTTCTGGTACCTCGTTCGAGACCTGGAATTGCCGCGCTATGACGGGAATGTCGAGAGCCCCATGTATAGCTTCCGGTACCAAGTCTCCTCAGACACGCTGAAAACCCTTGATTTGTACGTTCGAATCGCGGCGCTCCCCTGGGTTCAAGACGGCCTTGATGAATGGGAAGCGCTTGCCCCCAGGATTCTCTATGGCAGCGCGGCGATATCGCCGGCTTATACCGAAGCACTGCTGAATAGGAAGTGGATCAGGGATGGCGTCAGCAGAATAGAGACGGCGGTTATTGACAGGCTATACAACACTCTGCGAAGCCTATTGCTATACCCAGGTAATCCTCAGGCGATCGGCGAGATTATGACCGCTTTTGTCGCAATGCCGTTTATGGACGAGATCAATGGTATTGAGCCGCGGGCGGTCAATAGCGTGACACTTGTCTATAGTCGAAACTTGTCCGCGCTTCAAAGAATTGTTGAATACATCACATCGAAGGGTGGGATCACGGACGACAATGTGTACACGCTTGTGCTTCACGGCGGCAACCAGGCATTCATTGATAGCATTCCCGACATCAACGATCCAGAGCTATTTGATCAATACCTGGCACCCGCCTCAAGCCGCGGAATTGTCATTGAAGAGCGTGAGATTTCACTTCCTCTCGCTGGTCCAGTGCTATTGACCGTGGTGAGGGACGGTCCGGCTTCGCTGCAAACCATGGATATCCTTGAGAGTTCCGTCCGTATGGTTGAGAACGCCATGGGAGAGGCATATCCGACGGATTTTGTGTTTCTGGAAATTGTAGGTGCCCATACGTCGTCGAATTACCCAAGTATTCGCCATCAGGTCGATGAGTTTCGCAATGAATCTGTATCTGATCGAACGAAGTCAACGGTGATACACGAATTGGGACATCACTATTGGAGCAATGTAGTGACCTGGATCGGAGAAGGAGGTGCCACCTTCTTGGAGCTCCGCACGGGCCATGAAGACGCAGGTTACCTGGACAGAATTGGAGATGGCTGTCCGGATTGGATCATGCGAAATGATGACAGAGAAAGTCTTCGGGAAGTCTGCCCTTACTACTTCGGTGGCAGTTTGTTCTGGGATTTATATCAGGCACTAGGCGACGATGCGTTTCATGAAAGCTTTCGGCGATTGTATCGAATGATTGAAATGGTCACGAGCGATTACCAGAATGCCACTCGTGGCAATATCTGGATCGATGATCGGCTGTCAGATGACTACTGTCTGTACTGTGGTGATGTCGAACCTGCGCTCTATCACGTCAGGCTTGCGTTTGTCGGTGAGGCCGATCCGGAATCGGGGGCGATCGCCGACGAGGTCATTTCGCGGTGGTACTTTGGCGAGGAGCCTTAGGCAGCATGGGCCGCTACTCGAACCACCAGTAGTGCATCGGCGCGAGCCAGTAGGCTGCGGGGTCTTGCTCTTCCGGGAAGCGGCAGAGCGCCAGGTCCCGCGGCCAACAACCGGAGAATCCTTCCCGCGCCGCCAGCGCGGCGATGACGGCGTCTCGCTCGTGATCGCTGATTCCGGGCTCGGCGTGAATTCCGAAGCAGCGTTTCAACTCGTCGAATCGCCTCGGCTCGTCGAAATTGCGGCCCCAGGCTCTCAGGAACAGGCCGGGGTGCGCCTCCGTGATCGGAAGCTCCGGAAATCGCTGTCGCAGCTCGACGGCGAACATGGCGCCCTGCGCCAGCACGGCCCCATACAGCGAGTTGATGGCCAGCACCTTGCCGGGTGAGGCGTTGCCGTACTTGCAGCGGAGCCAGCGGTCGGCCTTGCGGTCGCCTCGCTTGGCCGACGATAGCCACATGGCGGCGTCGATCCCAGCGCCCTGCGGGGTGCCTTGGATCCACTCGGCGGCTTCGCGCGCGGAAGAAACGCACGCAGTTCTGGTCGTGCCGTCCTCGAACAGCTCCGCGATGCCGAAGTTGCTTGTTCCACCCGGATCGGCCCCGACCCAGACCGCCTGACGATCCATCAGCGTTGGGGGGCGTGCACTAGCCCGCCATGACGCGCGCGTGGATCGAGTTCACCACCGTGTGGGCGGCCAGGGCGGCGCCTTCCTGCCAGCCGGGCAGCGCGGTGATTTGGTCGCCGGCGAAGTAGACGGCGCCGTCGGGGGCGAGGATTTCAGCCGGGGGCTGGTAGCTCTCGGGCCAGGCGCCTTTCTGGTAGGGAACCTTGAGCCAGGCGCGGCTGATCCCCGACTCGATCTCCTGCCCGTAGCCGGGATGCAGGTGCTCGCCCTCGGCGATGGCGGTCCGCAGGCGCTCCGGAGGGGTCATGTTCGCCCAGCGCTCGCCCTGGCCCGGGAAGTCTTCCCAGATGTAGGCGCCCATGACGACGCCCTTCTCGCGGTGGTAGCCGTTGGCCGGATACCAGATTTGGGTGATGTCCTGGTCGGTCCAGGAGATGCCGCCGTAGATGGCGTGATCGTCTTCCCAGAAGCGGCGGCGAGCCTGGAAGCCGATCTTGACCGCGGGCACGAAGGCGACGGACTCGATGGCGGCCTGGGTCTCGGCGGAGAAATCGTTCGGGATGTCCTTGAGTACCGGAGCCGGGATGGTGCAGATGACGAAGTCGGCGTCGAGGGCTTCGGTGACGCCGCGCCGTTGGTCGCGGTAGACCACGCGGGCGCCGTCAGCCGTCTGGCGGATTTCCTCGACGGGGCTGTTGTAGCGGATGATCCGACGGACCCGCGTTTCGAAGGCATTGGCAATGGCGTCCATGCCGCCCACGGGCTGGAACAGGGTCGGATTCTGGTTGAGGAACTGGCTGAAGTGGAGCTTGTACTCCCAGAACTCCGAGCGCAGCAGCTCGCTGAAGTCCAGGGGATCGTTGACGTCCCCGGGCGCGAGCCCCGCGTGGACCTGCTCGCCCTGGTAGCCGCCGCGGTTCGATCCGGCGTAGAGATAGTCGGGATCCAGGCCGCCGAACTCTACGAGCATGGGCAGGAGCCGCTCTTTGTCGTCGGCGGTCAGCTCGTCGTCCAGCGCGTTGCGGTTGATGGCCTTGGCCAGCAGCTCGGCGATGTAGCCGCGCTGATCGGTCATCACCCGCCGCCCCACCACCGGCTGGCCGTCGAACCGCTCGGCGTTGTGGAAGAAGGCGGCGCGGTTGTCGTTCGTGAACATCTCGAGCTCGACGCCGAACTCCTTGCAATAGCCAAGAATGATCCGGTGGTGGTAGGGAATGCGCGCCGGGCCGAGGTTGGCGTAGAGATGGTCCTCGTGGTCGAAGTCGACCCATTGTCGGCTGTCCACCTCGTGGATCACGTCACCCGCGCGAGCCGTCAGATTGCGACCGCCGGCGCGGTTGGTGGCTTCCAGGATGGTGCAGTGGTAGCCCGCCTTGGATAGCTCGTAGGCGGCCGTCATGCCGGAGATTCCCGCGCCCAGGATCACCACGCGCTTGCCGAAGCCCGAGCCGTCCGGCAGGTCCGGCGTCGCCGCCTGCGCGCTCGCCGGCCCCAACAGGCCGAGCGTGTTCATGGTGTGGTAGGTCGCGGCCACGCCGGCGGCCGAGCCGACCAGCCGCAGGAACTGCCGCTTCGTCAGCCGCATCGTCATCGATGACATCTATACGTCTCCCCTCTGCACGCCCTCGCCTCGCCCGGCGCCCCGGCGATCACCAACTCCTCATGTTCGGCGGGCAAGGCTCATGCAAGCTCGTAAGAGTCGATGGCGTTTCCGCCCAGCAGGGCCGCAATTCGCTCACTGCGACGTTCGGTCATTGTGCCCGAGCATTCCATATCTCGGCGCGGCGCATGAAGACCGTAGGGTCGTCGAGCCACTCGGCGTAGCCGAAGCGCCGGTTGTCCGTGAGCCAGGCGATTCGCTCGTCGAGGCAGGACGCCAACGCGGCGTCTTTGGCGGCGAGGGTGAAACCGCCATGCTCGACCTGCGCGTCGAGCGCCGTGACCGCGAACGCGCCGCCGGCATCGCGGTCGGCGTCGCGATTGCCCACCTCGCCCCGGGCGATGGCGTCGATGCGACCGTCACGCAGGGCCTGGAGCAGTTCCGTTTCGCCGGCGTCGTCGCCGAGATAGATCACTTGGGGCAGGTCGGCCGACGGGGGATCGAGACGTCTGCGGCCGTCGAGGTTCGGTGACGCACCGGCGGCGGTGATGGTGTAGATGGCGCTGCCGTCGGCAACCAATGTGCCGCGCGGGGTTTCCACGCGCGTCCCGGCGGTCAGCGCGCCGTGGGCGTCCGCGAGGCCCGTGAGCTCGAGCAGGCGGGCCTCGCCCGTGGTTCCGGCCAGCGCCCCGACTCGCACGTCCCGCCGCAAATCGTCGTAGCCCGCCAGGCGCTCGGCATCGGCGGCGCGCACGAGCAGGGACTGGCGAAACGCGATGTGGCCGGACGTAAAGACGACGACCGGCCGTCCGGCGGCGTCTCGGGTGCGGGAGTCGAGGATCGTGATCCCGCCGCCGATCAGGTCATAGTCGGGGCCGGCGGATTGCAGCCAGATGTCGTCCCAGGCGGCGATGCCGCGGCGGACAAACGACAGCCCCGTGTCGTCCATGGCTTCGAGCGCGGTCACCAGGTCGGCTTCATAGCCAAGGTGCGTATCGAATCCGGCGGAAGTCGGGTCTTCATCGGCGCTGTAGCTCACCGGAGCAAAGAAGGCGTAGAAGCCAACGGTGAGCGTGCGGTTGTCGTCCGTGCATGCCTCGACGGGGGGCGCATCCTGCCCGCACCCGGCCAAGCCAAGCAGGGCGAGCAGGGCAATGCCACACGCAATCGCCCCGACAAGCGCGGCCGATGGCGGCGCTACCGTTGCGCGCATGGCCGCGTCGATGCGGTGGCCGCGTCCGGCGCGCTCACGCCAGCTGGTAGAAATCCACCGCGTTTCCGCCCAACACGGCCGCCCGGTCGCTCGGACTTAGCCCGCCCAGCGCGGCCGTCACCCGCTCGAACGTGTCCTCGTAGGGGGCGGCCATCAGGGCCACCGGCCAATCGCTACCCCAGATCAACCGGTCGATGTCGAACGCGTCCAGAACCGTGTCGACCGCCGGCTGGATGGTTTCCGTGGTCGGTGACGAGGGGCATTCGGTAAGCAGCCCCGAGACCTTCACCCGCAGGTGCTCATAGGGCGCCAGCGCGCGCATGCCCTCATGCCACGCCGAGAGGTCGCCCGATTCGAACGGCGGCTTGGCCATGTGATCCACGATCAGCTTCCCGCCGTCGTTTTCGCGCGCGATCGCGGGGATATGCGGCAGGTGCGGCGTTTTCACCAGCAGCTCCACGATGTAGCCGCGCGAGACCACGGTGCGGATGCCGCGGCGCACGTCGTCGCGGGCCAGCCAGGCCGTGTCGGGCATGTTTTCGGCCCCGGCGCGCAGGCCCTTGAACCAAGGGCTGAGCGCCAGCTGGTCCAGCTTTGCTTCGACATCCGAGGCCGTGAGATCGAGGTTGGCGATCACGCCGACGACGAAGTCGTACTCGTCGCACAGGTCCAGGTACCAGGGCTGCTCGGCCCAGGCCGTGCTCGCCTCGACGATGACCGAGCGATGCACGCCCGCGGCGTCCATGCGCGGCTTGAGAGTGGACGGGGTGTACGTCCGGCGCAGCGTGTCGGGGATGGAGTCGTCCATCCAATTCAGGTGGGATTTCCCGATCACCCAATAGTGGTTGTGGGCGTCGACGACAAGCGGCGCGTCAGGCGTCATGGATGATCTCTCACACGCGCGGGATGGCCGAGAGTACCAACGCGCCCTGGGTCATGTGTCGGATGACGCCTGGTCGCCGATGGGCTTGCCGCAGTGAGGGCATGCTGGCGGTCGCCTCGCGCTCCGCCGGGCCTCGAGTTCGTCCACGAATGCCGAGCCCAGGATGCCGGCCGGCAAGGCGAAGAGCCCGATGCCAAAGAGCGCGACCACGGCGCCCAGGATTCGACCGAGCGGCGTCGCCGGCGCGAGGTCGCCGTAGCCCACCGTCGTCAGCGTCACCATGCCCCACCACATGGCGGCCGGGATGCTCGAAAAGCCCTCGGGCTGGGCGTCGCGCTCCGCCAGATACATCAGCACCGACGCCATGAACAGGAGGATGAACGTGACGAACAGCGTGGAGAGCAGGGCGTTCCGCCGGCTGCGAAGGACCGTGCCGATGATCTCCACAGACTCGGAGTAGCGCGTGATCTTGACCAGCCGGAATACCCGCAGCAACCGCAGCGAGCGCACGAAGCGCAAGTCGGCCGTCACCAGCAACGGGATATAGAACGGCAGGATGGCGATCAGGTCCATCAGCACCAACGGTTGGACCGCGAACCGTAGCCGTCCCTTCACCGGATGCGCATAGTCAGGGTCTTCCGTGCACGCCCACACGCGCACGAGATATTCCCCCGTGAAGATCGCCACGGACACGATCTCGAACACCAGAAAGGCGCCGCTGGCCTGCTCGCCCAAGGGCGCGATCGTCTCGAGGGCGATTGCCAGCAGGTTGAGGCCGATGAGCGTGATAAGGGCGGTGTCGAACAGGTGGCTTGGGCGGTCGCCTTCGGGCGTCGGCTCGACGATCTCGTAGGCGCGGCGCTTGATCCGGCTATACATCAGGCGCTGATCTCTGCGTTGGTGCGTGTATGGCGTACCGGCCGAATGGCGTCCTGTCAACGCCGTGGCGCCTACGCCCAGCGGTGCTCGTCGGCGGGGGCTTCGATCACTCCCAGCGCCTGCAGCATGCGGTCCACCAGCGCGTCGACGATGTCACTGACTTTGGACGGTCGCAGGTAGAAGGCCGGCTCCGGGGGCAGCACCGTGGCCCCGGCTTCGGCGAGCGTCAGCAGGTTGCGCAGGTGGATGATCGAGAGCGGCGTTTCACGCGGCACGATCACCAGGCGGCGCTTTTCCTTCAGCGTCACGTCGGCTGCTCGGTGGAGCAGGTTCGTCCCGGCGCCGCTGGCCAGCGCGCCGAGCGTCGCCATGCTGCACGGGACGATTAGCATGCCGCGCACTGGATAGCTGCCGCTCGAGATCGACGCCGCGACGTCTTGCGGCCGATGCACGGTCAGGTCGCCGTGGGACTTCCAGCGGGCGGCGGCGTCGCGAAAGCGCTCCTGCATCTCGTGGTGCCACATCAGCTCGCCGTAGTCGCTGCACACCACGTCGAGCCGCTCGCCGCGATCCAGAAGCGCCTTGGCGGCCGCGTCGGCCAGCATCGCGCCCGTCGCCCCCGAAATGCCCAGGATCAGACTGGGGCGCGGCCCTCCGTGGTCAGGCAACCCACACGCCGGCAATGGTGAACACCAGCGCGGTGATCGCCACGTAGCCGTTCATGTTGAAAAAGGCCAGGTTGAGCCGGGACAGGTCGTTGCGCAGCAACGCGTGCTCATAGACGAGCAGCGCCCCGATCAGGCCCACGCCCACCCAATAGGGCCACGACAGCGGGGCGATCAGACCCAACACAATCAGCACTACCACCGTGAGCGCGTGTGATCCGCGTGCGAGCTGCAGCGCGCGACGGGCGCCGAATCGCGCCGGCACGGAGTGCAGCCCGCGCTTGCGGTCGAATGCCAGGTCCTGGAGAGAGTAGAGCACGTCGAACCCCGCAATCCAGAACATCACCACCAGCGCCAGGACGATGGCCTCCGCGCCGATTTCACCGCGCACCGCAATCCAGCCGCCGACGGGCGCGATGCCGTCGGCCAGGCCCAATATCCAATGACTCAGCCAGGTGAAACGCTTTGTGAACGAGTAGAGCGTGACAGTGACCATCGCCACCGGCGCCAGCGCCAGGGCCAGCAGGTTGAGCTGCCACGCGGCGATGTGCAGCAGCGCGAATCCGGCCGACGCCAGCCCGAGCATCTCGACGCGGGACATGCGCCCCGCGGGCAGGGCGCGCTCGGCCGTGCGCGGGTTCGCCGCGTCGATTCGGGCGTCGATCAGGCGGTTTGCCGCCATGGCGCCCGTGCGCGCGCCGGCCATGGCGACGGTGATCCACAAGAACGTACGCCAGCCGGGCCATCCGTCCTGCGCCAGCACCATCCCCAGAAAGGCGAACGGCAGAGCAAAGATCGTGTGCTCGAACTTGATCGCGTCGAGATACAAACGCAGACGCATCGCGGCGGCGGCCGGGTTCATTCGCGACTCGTGCAGGCTGGTGGAGCTACCCAGAGCCTAGCGCGTCGCGCGGCTGCGCACATCCCAGTTTTCTTCCTAGATGCCATAGCTGGTCCACCGCTCGTCGACGCGGCGCACGACGTCCTCGTCCATCACGATGTCCGGCGGCCACTCACGTGGAAAGCCCTCTTCGGGCAGCTTGCGCGTGGCGTCGATGCCAAGCTTGCCGCCCACGTTCGCGTGGGTGGTGGCGAACTCCAGCGCGTCCATCACGCCCTGGGCGTGCTCCGTGTCGCGGCCGGGGTCGGTGTTCGCCCCCACGCGCCACAGGACCTCGCTCAGATCGTGCACGTCCACGTCGGCGTCCACCACGATCACGTATTTGGTGAACATGAGCTGTCCGGTGCCCCAAATCGCGTGCATCACCTTGCGCGCCTGGCCGGGATAGCGCTTCCGAATCGACACGATGGCGAAGTTGTGGAACACGCCGTGCACGGGCAGGTTCATGTCCACGATCTCGGGAATGACCAGCCGCACCAGCGGCAGGAAAAGCCGCTCGGTGGCTTTGCCGATCCATCCGTCCTCCATGGGCGGTCGTCCTACGATGGTGGAGACGAAGATCGGGTCGCGCCGCCGCGTCACCGCCGTCAGGTGGAACACCGGGTAGGGCTCGGCGAGCGAGTAGTAGCCGACGTGGTCGCCAAATGGACCTTCCATGCGGGACTCCGCGGGATCGACGTAGCCTTCGAGCACGATTTCGGCGCGCGCCGGGACCAGGATGTCGACCGTCTGCGCAGGCACCATCTCGACCGACGAGCCCCGCAGGAACCCGGCGAACACCAGCTCGTCCACGTCGGGCGGCAAGGGGGCGGTTGCGGAGTAGAGCAGCACCGGGTCGGCGCCGATGGCGATGGCCACTTCCATGCGGGTGCTCGACTCGCCGCTGCGCCGCCAGTGCTCCGCCCCGCCCTTGTGCAGCTGCCAGTGCATGCCCAGCGTCTGCGGGTCGAAGACCTGCAATCGGTACATGCCCATGTTGCGCTTGCCGCTGGCCGGATCGTGCGTGAACACCAGCGGCATGGTGATGTAGGGACCGCCGTCGTCCGGCCAGCAGGTGGGAATGGGCAAGCCGTCCAGCGTGGGCGCGTCGGTTTCGACGATGTCTTGCACGGGACCGCCGCGCACCGTTCGTGGTCCGATGCGACCGATGTGCACGATCTCCCCCAGCGTCCGCAGCTTGCCCCAGATACCCGCGGGCGGTGGGCTCATGGCGAGATTCAACAGGTGCTCGATGCGGGTCTCCAACTCGGACCAGTCGTCCACGCCCAGGGCCCAGGCCATCCGCTGCTGGGTACCGAGCAGGTTGATCGCCAGCGGCACGTCCGAGCCCTTGACGTTTTCGAAGAGCAGCGCCGGCCCATCCGATTTCATCACGCGATCGGCGATTTCGGTAATTTCGAGATACGGGTCGACCGCGACCTGGATCCGGCGCAGCTGTCCCTGCTGCTCGACGTGGTTGATGAAGGCGCGCAGGTCGTCGAATGCCATCGGAATCTAGACCCCGACCAGCGCGGGCAGCGGCAGGTCGTAGAGCGACGCGATGACGTGGTCCGGCCGTTGATCGGCGGGCGCGGCGGCGGCCTCGGCGGCTGACGTCGTGCCGGTGAGGACCAGCACGGACTCGGCGCCGATGGCGCGCGCGCCGGCGATGTCCGCGGTCAGCATGTCGCCCAGCACCACCAGGTCGGCGGCCTCAACCCCGGCGCGTTCCATGATGACGCGAAACATGTGCGCCGAAGGCTTGCCCACGATGACCGGCTCTTGCCCAGTGACGACCGAGACGGCGGATGTCATCGCGCCGGCGCCCGGAATGGGTCCGTTGGGCGTGGGGTATTGCGGGTCGGTGTTTACGGCCAAGTACTCGGCACCGTCCATGATGATGGCGCGGGTCGCGCGCCGCAGCCTGTCGTAGGTCAGGCCAAAGTCCACGCCGACCACGACGACCTCCGGCACGTCGTCGCCGTCCCACGTCGTCAGGTCGTAGCCGGCGTCCGCAATCTGCATCGCCAGGCTCTCGCCGCCCAGCACGAGCACGCGGCACGGCGCTGGATGGTGCGCGCGCAGGTAGGACACGGTGGCGACCACCGCCGACACGATGCTCTCGGGCCCGGCGTCGATGCCCAGCCCCTGCAGCTTGGCCGCCAGCTCCAGCGGCGTCTGGCGCGAGTTGTTGGTGATGAAAAGCGTCGGGAGCCCCAGGTGCTGCACCGCGGCGACGGCTTCGGCCGCGCCCGGAATCAGCTCGGGACCGCGGTAGACCACACCGTCCATGTCGAAAGCGAAGGCGCGCCGCCGGATCGGAACGAGCGCCGGCTCGTGGTCGTGCCGGTGCGGCGCGGCCGATTGCATCAGTCCGAGTAGAGGCCGTTCACGACCATCTCGCGCCGCCACGAGCCATTCAGCACGTCAACGATGTTCTGCGCCGCCATGTCGGCCATGCGCACCACGCAATCGGTGGAGATGCCGGCCACGTGGGGCGTGGCGATCACGTTCGGCAGCTGGGCCAGCCGGTGGTCCGACGGCGGCTCCTGCGCGCGCACGTCCAGGGCGGCGCCCGCGATGACGCCCTGGGTCAGCGCCGCGTAGAGCGCGTCTTCGTCCACCAGACCGCCGCGCGCCGTATTCACGAGATAGGCGGTGGGTTTCATCAATCCCAGCCGTCGCTCGTTCACGAGGTTGACCGTTTCCGGCGTCGTGTTCACGTGCAGGGTCACGTAGTCCGCGCGCCGGAACAAATCGTCGATCTCCACCAGCTGGATGCCGTAATGGGCCACGAAGTCCTGGTCTGGATATGGCTCGGCGGCGACGAGCACCGGATCGAATCCGGCCAGCCGCCGCACCACGCTCTTTCCGATGCGGCCCAATCCCACCACGCCGATGGTCTTGTCGCGAATCTCGTTCATCAGGCCGCGCGACCAGTCGCCCTCGGCGGTGTTGGTGATGTAGACGTACAACTCGCGCGCCAAGGCCAGGATCATGGCCACGGCCGATTCCGCGACGGTCGTGTCGTTAGAACCCGCGGCGATCATGGCCACCACGTCGTGGTCGGCGGCCGCGGCCGTGTCGATGGCGTCGTAGCCCACCCCCACGCGCGAGATCACGCGCAGCTCGGGCGCGCTCTCGAATACCGCGCGGGTATACGACTCGCTGCTCGCCACCGTGGCCGTGATGCCCCGCAGCAGGTCCTTGAGCTGATCCTCCCTGGGATACATCTGCTCCTGCGGAACCTGGGCGATGACCACCTCGTGGCCGGCCTGCTCCAGCAGGTCGCGCCAGGTGGTGTCGAGGGACTTGACGGCGAGCCGAGAGGTCACGAGGACGCGAGCCACAGGGTGCTCCTAACGCAAGGGCGCGTGAGCGGTCATTCTAACGGCGCAAGCGATGAATGGCCTTTGCGAAATGCTTCCAGCGGAGATTGGAGAGCTGGTCCGGTCCCCTCTCCCTTGATGGGAGAGGGTTAGGGTGAGAGTGATCCGCGGCTTGGGCGTGGGATGTCGACCGGCTATGCGAAGGTCTCCGAAGGCGGGTATCCATCCGGCCCACGTCACCGAAGCGCGGGGCAGCTACCGGCCGAACTCCGCCGGCCGGGGCACGATGGCGAAGCTGATCTCGCCCTCGGCGACCAGCGCATCGCCAATCGTCGCCCGTCCGCGACCGCGCCCGAAATTGGCTCGCACCCGCAGCAGCTCCGTCTCCAACCGCACCTGGTCGCCGGGACGCGCCGGCGTGCGGAACTTCCACTTGTCCAGCCCGGTGAGCATGGCGATCTTGTCGGAATTCTCGGGCAGCCCCAGCGCCGCCACCCCGCCCACCTGGGCCAGCGCTTCGACGATGATCACGCCCGGCATCACCGGAAACCCGGGAAAGTGCCCCCGCAACACGTTCGCCTGCAGCGACCCGACGTCGTCGATGTACCCCACCGCGCGGCGCCCAAATTCGATCTCCACGATGCGGTCGACGAAGAGAAACGGCTCCCGGTGGGGAATGACCGCCTCGATCGCGGCGCGGTCCAGCGGCGGCTCCGTCATGCAAGGCGTCTCGGGCGTTCAGCCGGCGGCATTGTGGCATGCGCCTGTGTGACGATTCGCGGACGACTAAGGGGCGGCATCCGAGTCTCGGCTAACCTGAGGCCGACTCCGGTCACTTGGAGAACGACGCACCCCAGGACCCACTGCAGAGATGGCTTGCGACGGGAGGCTGTATGGCGGACAGCATCGAGGCGATCATCGAGCGGCGCATTGTGCAGGGCAAACTTGACGATGATGTCGCGATCTATGTGATGGAGGCACTCGACGGCACGCTTGATCGGTTAGTCGATGGCGAGTCCGAAGACGAGGGTACCGAGCGACGACAGCCAGCAGCCGAAGCGGCGGCGCCCGCCCGGGCGTTCCTTGAGCGTGTTTCCGTCACGGCATTTCGGGGCGTCGGCCCGAAAGCGGATCTGAAGGTCGTTCCCGGCCCCGGGCTGACGCTGGTCGTCGGCGCGAACGGGACCGGGAAGTCCAGCTTCGCGGAGGGGCTGGAGTTTCTGCTAACCGGGGAGAACTCACGCTGGCAAGGCAAGGCTAAGGAGTGGCAGCAAGGCTGGCGCAATCTGCATGGTCAGGAGGCGCCCCGGCTGCAGGCCCAGTTCGCCGTAGAGGGCAAAGTCGGGCCGGCTGTGGTCTCGCGCCAGTGGCGTCCCGAGGCCACCGACCTCGACGCCCACACGTTCGATACAGACACTGCCGGTGAGCGCCGGGCGGGGCTAGCTGCCCTGCGCTGGGAAACGGCACTTGAGACGCACCGCCCGTTCCTCTCATACAGCCAGCTCAACGAAATCGTGGAAAAGGGGCCGTCGGCGCGGTTCGACGCTATGGCTGCTGGTCTGGGCCTCGAAAGGCTCACCGATGCGCGCGAGGGACTGCGGCAGCGGCGTCTCGACGACGAACGCACCCTCAGGGCAGCGCGTGAGCGGCTTGGTGTCCTCCTTGGCGAGTTGGAAACCCTGGACGACGAGCGTGCGAAGTCAGTTCGGCTTGCGCTTTCGGAGGAGCCGTGGGACCTCGATGCGGTCTATCTAGTGTTGGAGGGCGGGCTCGACGACTATGCCGACCGACCGCTCGATCTGTTGCGGCGGCTGGCCGCAATCGAGTTCCCATCCGCCGGTCAGATCGAATTCCACTGTGAGCAATTGCGCGAGATGCACGCCAAGCTGCAAACGGTCAAGGGACGCAACTGGATGCGCGCACAACGCCTATCCGATGCGCTCAAGGCGGCGTTGCGGGTGCACGCTCACGATGGGGAACAGCCCTGCCCCGTGTGCCAGGCGGGCAATCTCGATAGCCAATGGAAGTCCGCAGTCGTCGCGCGCTTGTCGAGCCTTGGTGCGGAAATTGCGCAAGCGTACGAGATGCATGACGAGTTGAAGTTGTTGCTGGAGGGATACGCCGCTTTCAGCAGCAACGCGCCGGACTGTCTGGCGGACGCTGGACGGGTAGGAATCGACGCCTCAGACGTCATCCAGGCGTGGCGCTGGTGGTCGGAGGCGCTTCAGGACGATCCAGGTCTGTCTTGGGTCACAAGTGAAGACATTGAGCCTGGATTCCCCTTTTACATGGCCTCCAAGTTCGCAGAACTCCTTGGGGAAACGCCGGAAGATCCCGAGTTCTCCAGGCTGCTGGCGGCTCATGGGATCGAGTGGGAAGACATCCAGCATTGGATCTCCGAGCTCATTGAGGACCACGGGGGCAACTGGAAAGACCTCAAGCCCAAATTCTTCGAACTCATGGCAGCCTTTGAAGTCAAGCGGGAAGACCTTGAGCCTGACATTTCCGAGTACATGGAGACGAAGCGATTCTTTTTGTCAAACGTCGGCCCGACCGACGACGCAATGACGCTGACCGACCGAGGTCTGCTCGAAATCGCGGGAAGGCTGACCGAGCGTGGGGCGCAGGTTCGCGCTGCGCTGGAGCCGCTTCGGGAGCAGGCGCTGGCGGAGCTGGACCGCCGCGAAAACCTCTGGCGTCCGCTGTCGCGGCGCTTGATGGAATGGCTGTCGTCGGGCCGTCGGGGACAACAGGCCGCGAACCGGCTTTACGTGGTCCGAGCGGCTGAAGGCTGGCTGGCTGGCGAAGAAGACGACATCCGCGCCGAGCGATTCCGGCCAATCGCGGAGCGGGCTCAGCTCAACTGGCAGGTGCTTGGTCGGGGTAGCAGTGTTTCGCTGGACGACCTGGAGCTCACGGGCCGGGCAAACTCCCGCCGCCTCAGCCTCGCCACGAGCATCGACGGCCAGGATGGCGCCGCGCTCGCCGTAATGAGCCAGGGCGAGTTGAACGCGCTTTCGCTCAGCCTATTCCTGGCACGGGCGGCGCTCCCGGAGAGCCCGTTCGGCTTCCTGATGATCGACGACCCGGTGCAGGCGATGGACCCGGTGAAGGTTGAAGGGCTGGCGCGCGTGCTCGCGGAAGCCGCGCGTGAGCGCCAGGTGATCGTGTTTACCCACGACGAGCGACTGCCGGCGACTGTGCGCCGGCTGCGTATCGAGCACCAAGTGCTAGCGGTCCGGCGGCGTGAACGCTCCCTGGTCACGTGCACGCCTGTCGAGAATCCCGTGCAGCAGCATCTCGATGGCGCCCGCGCCGTGTTGCTGACCGAAGGCTTGGCCGAGAAAACACGCCGACGGGTGATTCCCGTCTTTTGCCGGCAGGCCATCGAGGCTGCCTGCATTGAGGCGATTAGGCGCAGCCGCGCGGAGGCGGGGCGCGACCAGGCCGAGACGGAGCGAGACATCAGCCGCGCCCGGACATTGAACCAGAAGCTCATTCTCACGCTGCTTGACGATGTGGAAGGCCGACACGAAGACATGCAGGAGGCGCTCTTCCAGAGATTTGGGATGCGTGCTCGAAACGTGGTCGCGGCCTGCAACCGCGGAGTGCACGAACTTCTGGTAGATGACCTGCGCGTGCTGATCCATGACGCGGAGAATCTGGCGGAATGGTTGCGGGATTAAGGGCCAGATGACCGCGGACTTGCTGCGGGAGTCGCGTGCGCTGCTCGACCAGCCGCCATCGGCGGCCCCCGGCCTCTGGGAGCGAGCCGCCGTGTTGCTGGCGCGGCAGGCGCTCGAGGGGGCGCTGGACCGCTTCTGGGCCAGCCGCTCGCCTGACTTGCTTCAGGCCTCGATGCGTGCGCAGTTGCTTTGCCTGGGAACCCTCATGAACAACGAGCGCGACGCCGCCGACGTCGATCAGCTCTGGGGCGCGCTCTCAGACGCCTGCCACTTCGATGCCTGCGCGCCCGCGCCGAGCGCTGCGGAGATCCACGTTTGGCTTGAGGAAACCGCTCGGCTCTGCAGAATCCTCGAACGCCGAACCGGGCGCCGATCTTTCGGAGCAGACCCCTCGCCGGCTGTTCGCTGATCAAATGCCCGCCACGGTCCGCCGTCTCGGGCGGCGATAAGAGTGCAGCGGGTGCGTTAGACCTGGAAGCCGAGCTCCGCGGCGGCTGCCTGCTGGCGCTCGTCGCGCGTCACGAAGGCAATCTGGCCCGGCTCGGGCGCAGCGTAGAGGGCCATTGCGACGTGCCACAGGTCGGCGCCGCGCAAATGGCCGGATTCGAGAACCGCCGCCATTTCGGGCGCCAGGGGCCGGTCGGGCAGCACCCAGTCGATGCCGGCGACCAGATTGGTCGCAAAGTCCAGGCGCTCGCGCGCAAACACCGCGCGCAACTCGGCCTCGAGGAGATTCGAGGCGAGCAGGCGCGAGCACGCATCGAGGCGTCCGGCGATCGCCGACCCAGAGCGATCATCGAAGGCGACGGCGACCAGCGCGGATGTGTCGACGTAGGCGACGCTCACTCGTTGCGCTCGGTGAGGAATCGCTCCACGGCGCCGGGGCGACGGGCCACCACTTGCAGCGGGCGACGCGCCAGGCTCGATCGCACCAGGACGCCCCGCCGCTCCAGGTCCTCCAGCCGTTCCTCGATCGTGGCCGGTTCCGGCTGCAGCGGCCGGATTTCGGCTACCGGCTCGCCGCGATACGACACCGTGACGGTCTTCCCCTCGCGCACCTGACGCATGACCTCGGCAAAGCGCGCCTTGGCTTCATAGGTCGAATAGGTGATGCCCATGCGCGACAGTATAACCAGTCAGACTAGTCAACTACGAATTGACGCCCTGAATGAGTGCAAAACCTGCGGCCGACATCTCGGCCAGCGTTCGCGATCACCGCAAGAGTCTGAGGAACTCCTCGCGTGTCAGTCCGGCGTCGCGTATCAGCGCTCGCAGCAGTCCGCGGCCCAATTCCCGGTGTCGGGGCACCGAGAGCCTGCGGCCCGCCGGCCCGATCAGGATCATGTGGCTGCCCTGCGTGCGGTCACGAGTGAAGCCGATCCGAGCAACGGCCTTGACGAACTCGTCGCCCGAGATGACCGGAAGGCGCGCCACTAGGCGACTTGGACTTCTAAGACCTGAAAATCGGACGAGGCGGGCAGAGGCTCCCCGTGTTCGCGCATGCTCGCCAGGTATCCCCGGATGGCCTCGCGAATGTTGGCCAGCGCCTCGTCCCGCGTCCGCCCCTGGCTATGGCATCCCGGAAGCGTGGGACAGCTCGCCACCTCCCAGCCGTCCTCGTCGCGCTCGAAGACCACCAGCAGGTTCAGGACGTCCTGGCTGGCCCCGCGCGCATCCAACGCCACGGTCGCTCCCGGCGACGGCTCGGCCGCATGAACGGCGGTGTTCTGCGTGGGAGCGGTGGTTCTGTACTCCCTCGTGTCCAGCCGCTCCGATATCTCGAACCCGAGCCTGGGAAGAATGCTGAGTGCGTACTGCGAGGTGAAAGCGAGCGGTGCCAGTCCAGTGACTAGTTGCAGGACTTGCTTGACCGGGTACAGCCGCCCGTGCAGCGTGACGAAGTATTTGTGCCGGCCATCAAGTGCGTTTGGCTGAACATCCCGGGTCGCGGCGAGGACGTCGTCTGGCCTGATTGAGTGCAGGTTGCCGTGGATCTGAAAGTGCACTTGGTGAACCTCCTGGGACTAGTCTTCTATTTCTACTACTATAGATTATCAGGCACCAAGGTCAACCGGCTCATTGAGTCCAGTCCATCGCTCGGTGCCGACAGACGAAGCAAGCGTGCGGCTTCCGAGTAGCGCATGTGGTTGGATCGCCTGCAATTCGGGTTGGTGGCTTGCATCGCCGTCAGACGTAAGTCGCATCAGCCAATTCCTGACGGCCTACGACGTATGGTAGAAATGGGCCCCATGCTTCTACCCTGAGAATCCCGATGAGCCTCAACATCAAGAACGAAGAGACCTGCCGGCTGGCGCGGGAGTTGGCGCAGCTGACGGGGGAGACCATGACCGGCGCGATCACGGTTGCGCTGGAGGAGCGTCTGCGCCGCGAACAACGCGCGAGCCAAGCGGACGCCGTGGCCCGAGATCTGCAAGCCATCGGCGAGCGCTGCGCCAGCCTACTCGGCGACGGCCCATCCGCTGTCGACCACGGCGATTTGCTCTATGACGAACGAGGCCTGCCGAAGTGATCGTCGATACCTCAGCAGTGCTGGCGGTGCTATTCGCCGAACCCGATGCGGCGCGCTACGCAAAAGCCTTGGGTCGCGCCTCAAATTGCCGCATGTCGGCGGCTAGTTTTCTCGAAGCGGCAATCGTGGCTGAAAGCCGCGGCGGGTCGGCGGCCGCGCATTCGCTCAATGTCTTCATGGAACGAGCCGGGATGGAGCTAGTGCCGGTGAGTCCTGACCAGGCGCGTGCCGCGCGATTGGCTTGGCGGCGGTTCGGCAAGGGCAACCACCCGGCAGGACTGAACTTCGGCGACTGTTTCAGCTATGCCCTGGCGGAGACTGCGCGCGAGCCATTGCTGTTCAAGGGCGAGGACTTCGCGCTAACCGATGTCGAGGCGGCCTGACGGATCGCCGTCAGGCCGAGGCCCGGACGGGCTCAAAGCTGATTCTGAGGCGAGTGCCCGTACATCGCGCGATCTTCTCCAGCGTTCTGGTCGAGGGTCGAACACGCCCGCTCTCCAGCCGGGCGACGACCGATTGCGTCGTTTCCATGCGCTTGGCGAGCTGCGCCTGCGTAAGCCCGGCATTGGTTCGGGCCTCGATCAACACTCTGGCCAACTCGAATTCCGGTCCGAGTTCGTCATAGGCCTCGCGATATTCCGGGTCCCGCCGCCACTTCTCGTGCAGCTCACGGACGTTGCTCATCGCAATACCTCCCTGGCGCGCCGCAGCGCCAGATCAATCTCCCGGCGCGGCGCCTTCTGCGTTTTCTTGACGAAAGCTCGTACCACCACCACTCGCCGGTCTCGGACGGTCACATACAGCGCCCGCGCGATCCCATCCTTACCACGCAGACGCATTTCTTAGAGCGCTCCCGTCAGATGCCTGACATGCGGTGCGCCAACGCGGTTCAGCCCGACCGCCGAGATCAGCTCGCAGACCCGCACAAGCCGCGCCCGCATGTCGGCCGGCAACTCGTCAAGTTCGCCGTCGACAACCGCATTCAGCGTCTCGACCTTCCAACCCATCGCTATGGAGAATATAGCAAATGTGCTATGCGAACGGCGCCCAATGGCTGCTGAGCCCGGCACTCGATTAGGTCTGCACCCTGCCCGCCGCTCTCCAACATCCCTCACCATCCGCCCGGTCGTGTTGTGTGAAATTGTCAGATGCCGTATAACAAAAAAGGCACGGTGATCGAGCCGTTTGCACACTCCCCGCGCGCGACCACGCGATAGCTACGCGCCGGGGCACCAGAGGAGAGACCTGCGGGTATGAGCACGCGAAGCCAGAGCAACGGAAAAACGGACCTCGTCATCCACCGGGTTCTGATTGGGTCCCACCAGGTTTCCGAGTACCTCAACTCGGCCTGCGAGCGGGCGGGCGTGTCGCTGCCGCTGGCGCGTGCCTTGCAGTTCCTGGCCGAGGCCGAAGGCCCGGTCACGCCCACGGAGCTCTCGCGCGAGCTCGGTCGCAGCCCGGCGGCCACCTCCGAGCTGGTGAAGCGGCTCGTCAACAGCGACCAGATCACCGCCGACATCGACCCCAACGACCGTCGCTCGTTTCAGCTGGCGCTCACCAGCCGCGGCCACTCCAAGTGGCAGGGTGTGCGCGCGGAGCTCGAGGCCGCGGAGGCATACATTACGCGCCGCTATGGCAAACGACAGCTGACGGAGCTTGCCGGCGCCATCGACGACTTGGCCGCCGCGCTCAACGGCGCCGCATCAGCCTAGGGGCGCAGATACCCGCCGAGCTTGTCGGCGAACTCCTCCGCGACGGCGGTGTAGCTCTCGAACGGATTGGGCAGCTCGCAGAGCTTTCCGCGCACCCCGATGCCGGTCCAGTCGATCAGGTAGGGGATGACGTCCCAGCCGCCGTAGGCGTCGAGCTCGTGCCAGTCCTCGATGTACTGGTAGACGAGGAAGAGTTGGTCGTTCCAGTTCGTCAGCGCGCCAAGGTTGCGGTGGACGTCTTTCCAGTCGATCAGCGTGTCGGCCTGCGCTTCGACCAGCGCCCGCACGATGCGGCCGCGAGCGCGCGCCCGCGTGCCGGCGGGCACCGCGAGCGGATTCACGTCCCCCTGCGTACGGCGTGGCGCCACGCCGCGGCGCTGCAGCTCGGCAAAGAGGCTCACCGTGGGATCGATGTGGTGATAGGCCAGGTCCACCTTCACCAGGTCGGGATCGCCCCAACCGTCGGGCGAGTCGTCGGCGAAGCGGCGCAGCTGCTCGAGCTTGGTCACCCAATCGACCTTGCCCACCAGCACCGTCGGGTCGCCGTCTAGACCGTCCAGACACTCGGACCAGGCGTCCAGGGTCCAGTCGGTGTCGCTGTCGCGCCCGCGGAAGGCGCGGTCCGCGGCATGGTGATAGATCCGCTGGACGTCGAGCGCCGCCATGCTGCGGCCGTCCGCCAGGTCGACCGACCACGGGCCGGCCGGATTGCTTGAAATCTCCTTGAGCGTCTGCACCGGCGCGTGCAGCGCCAGGTCCGGACTCCAGCCGCTTTCCAGCAGTTGCGCCACCAGAGCCGTCGAGCCGATCTTCAGCGCGGTGGCGAACTCGCTACGGTTGGCGTCGCCCACGATCACGTGCAGCCTCCGCAGCCCAGCCTCCTCGGTCAGCGGCTCGTCGCGCAGATTGACGATGGGCCGACCGCCAAAGCGCACGCGCTGGCTCATATCGATGGTCACGAACGCCGCGCGCTGCGAGATGTGAAACGGCAGGCCGCCGTCGTCCCGGTCGGTGATCGTCATGCCGGCGCCGGCGTAGAGCTGGCGCGTGGTCAGGAAGGGCATCAGCCCCGTCGCCATGTCGAGACTGAGGGGGCTGCGCCGCACGGCGTAGTTCTCGTGGTAGCCGAAGGTGTTTCCCAGGTAGTCGGTGTTGTTCTTGATGAAGAACAGGCGCCGATTCAGCTCCTGGCTCTCCACCGCGTCGAGCAGGATGGCGTCCGCCGCGTTTTCCTGCTCCACGATGTCGTCCAGCGTGCGGCACTCGGCCGTGGCGTATTCGATGTGGCCGGAGTCCAGGTAGAGCCGCGCGCCGTTGAACAAGAAGCCGCCGTTGCCGGGCGTCTCGTCCCACTCCCGGGGCGCCGGATCGATGATGCCGAAGCGGCGCTCGGCGAAGATTACGTTCTTGACCAGCGTTGCGGCCCGCGCCGGCGGAAACTCGCCGGCGCTGCCGTACTCGATCTCGGTGCCGAACAGCGCGTCCTTCATCGGCCGCGCGGGCTATTCCCCGCCGGGCTGAGGCGTCGGATCCGGGATCTCACGAATGATGCGCCGGACGTGCTCGCCCAGGTCATCGTCTTCCGCCGGCGCGGTCTCTTCGTCCGGGACAGTCTTGGCCGGATCGGGCGGCGCCTCGACCTCGCTCTGCGGTACGACCCGCCACGTGATGCTCATCGCTCATCCTCCTTTGGCGTCAAGCGCGGCTACGACATCATCGATGGTTGAGGCATTCTCAGCCAGGGCGTGGAGCTGGTCGATCTCAGGTCCCGCGACCTCGGGCAGCCGCACCGTGACGTCAACGCCATTGCGGTGCAAGCGCACCCGATCCCACTCCATCGCCGTGATCGCAGTTCCAAACTTGGCCAGCAACGTGCCGCGCACGGCGGCCCTGGTGCCCGAAGGCGGCGTGGTGTGGGCCGCCTCGACCTGTGCCCGCGTCACCAACGTGCGCATGCGTCCCCGATCCGTCAGCCACTGGTGCACGCTGAGCGCCGGGTCCAGCAGGTGATAGCCGAAGTCGAGGCGCCGCGCCGCCTCGGGCTCGGGATTCAGCTCCCGAACAAGCGCCAGCTTGGCTGCCCAGTCGACTCGGTCGGACACGGACGTTGGGTCGGCGCGCAGGTCGGCCAGCACCTGTCGCCACTCAGCCAGCACCCAGTCCGTCTCGGCGTCGCGTCCCCGAAAGCGCTCGCATGCGCTCAGCCACCATTGTTGAATGTCGAGCGGCGAAACGTCGAGACCGTCGTCGAGCGTGACCACGTCCCCCAGCGAGAGATCGTGCGAGACCTGCCGGACCGCGGCCACGGGATCGCGCAGACGGATAGGCGCCCGCCAGCCGGCCTCGACTGCATCGAGCACAAGCGCGGTCGTCGCCGCCTTCATCCCCGTGGCCCACTCGCTGCGGTTGGCGTCGCCGGCGATCACGTGCAATCGCCGGTAGCGGGTCCGATCGGCGTGCGGCTCGTCGCGCGTGTTGAAGATGGGCCGGCGCGCGGTGGTGTTGATCCCCACCACCGTTTCGAAGAAGTCGGCACGCTGGGATAGCTGTAACACTCCTGCATCGCCGCCTTCGATGCCCACGCGCCCCGCGCCGGCGAAGATCTGTCGCGTTGCCAGGAAGGGCACCAGGGCGTCAACGAGGTCGTCGAGCGGCACCGCGCGCAGCGTCAGGTAGTTCTCGTGGCAGCCGTAGCTGCGCCCGTGGTAGTCCGTGTTGTTCTTGACCAGCCGCACCCGTCCGCCGTCCAGCCGCGCGTTGTGGGCGTTTTCCGCCGCGTGCATCAGCGCCTCGCCCGCACGGTCCTGCGCCACCAGGTCCGCCACGGTGTGGCAGGCGTCGGTGCAGTACTCGGGGTGGTTGTGATCGTTGTAGAGCCGCGCGCCGTTCAGCAGCACGGTGTCGGCCAGCAGCTCCTCGCGAGTCATGCGCGAGCTCTGGGCCGTCGATCCGAGGAGGTCGTTCGGATCGTGCTCCAGGGCGTCGACTCGGGTGCCGCGCAGGTCGCGCCGCGGGTCTTCGTCGGTGTAGTCCCAGCCGCGAAACGCCACCGGCAGCGGCGCCGCATGAATCAGCATCGCCGACTCGAACGCGAAGTCGGGCGGTCCCGCAAACCCCTCGCAGTTGAGGCCGTATTCCGTCTCGATCCCGACCGGCCGGTTCATTCGGCGGCTCCGCTGTGCGCTATTCCCCGATCGGGGTTCCGACGTCTGCAGCCAGGGCGCGTTCGAGCACGACTTGGCCGAGCGCGATGTCCCAAAGCGCAATGCCTTGCGACTCGAACAGGGTGATCTCGTCCGGGCTCGTTCGACCGGGCGCGCGCCCGGCCACCACCTGGCCGAACTCGACTGCCTCGCCCCACTGAAACGCCCCATCCTCAACGGCGCAGATCAGGTCGCCGCACTCGATCTTCGCGCCTTCCAGGTCGTCCACGAAGACCCGGTCCGCGCGGGCAATCGCCGCGCTGTCCAGCTCGCGATGCTGTGGATGGTTGGTGCCCATGGCAATCACGTGCGCACCGGGCTCGATCCAGTCGGCCTCGATGACGGGATTGGCGGCGTTGGTGGCTGTGATGACGACCTGCGCGCCCCGCACCGCCGCCTCGGCCGTGGCGGCGGGCTCCAAGTCGACATCGAGCGTGGGCGACACCTCGGCGATGAGCCGCTCGACGTTGGCCGAATTGCGCGAGTAGACGCGCACCCGGGCCGACGGTCGCACGGCGCACACGGCCTCGATCTGGGTCCGGGCCTGCCGGCCCGAGCCGATGATGCCGATGGCCTGGACCTCGGGCGGCGCCAGGTACTTCACCGAAACCCCGCTCGCGGCCCCGGTGCGAAGTCCGCTGAGGCGCCCGGCTTCGATGACGGCGCTCAGGGCCCCGCTGGCCGCGTCGAACAGCACCACGACGAAGCTGATGCGCCCGCCCGGTACGGTCGGATAGAGCTTGGCGCCCAAGGCGCCGAGCTCGGGATCGGCCGCGCCCATGAGCTGCAGCGCGCCCTGGGCCGTGCGCGCCCGTCGGCGACCGACGTTCGCCGACGTCCAGCGACCCTGCCGCTCGAACGACGCCTCGATGACGTCCAGCGCAAGGTCCATGTCGGCCAGGCGATCGACGTCCGCTTCGGTCAGATACCTCGCCATCTCGCTCCGTCCGTCTCGCGTGGGTTTGCCACCCGCGGAGCCGCAGCCGACCATGCCGCGAACGCCATGGGCTTTCTCGTCGCGCACATTCTATTCGTGGTGGGCTTTGCGCTCGCCCTGCGCCGGGCGCAGACCCGCGGCTACGACTTCTTCCTCATGACCGGGACGAACTACGCCACCGGTCTGGTCATGGGCGTCGTTTGGCTGGCCGTCGCCGGGACCGCGACGGTGGACGCCCCGACCGTGCTTTTGGGAATCGTGCAGGGCGCGCGCTTCTCGCTGGCCGTCGTGGCCATCTACCTGCTGCTGGTGCGCACGGGCGTCGGCATCACCTTCGTGCTGCTGCGCATGTCCGTCATCGTGCCCACCGTGGCCTCGATCGTGTGGTTCGGCGAACGGCCCGACCCGCCGACGGTGGTCGGCATTGCGCTGCTGCTCGCCGCGCTGCCGTTGCTCACGCGCAGCGGCCGCAGCGAGGACGCCCAACTGCGCGTGTGGTGGTATTGGCCGGTGGTCATCGGCACGCTCAGCGTGACGGGCGCCGGCCTCATCGCCGCCAAAGCGTTCGTGGAGGTGGCTCCCATGGAGAATCTGCCGCTCTACGCCACGTCCACCTTCGCTGCGGCCACCGCCATCGCGCTGGCGACCTACATCATGCGCCGGCGCATTCAGCCTGCTCCTCCCCCCGCGATCGACGATTCCATGCCACTTGGCTTTGGGCGTGGATTCTTCCGCGAACCGCTGGCCCTCGGCGTCGTGACCGGCGGCGTCAACATGGGCCAGCTGGTGCTCATTCTGCTGGCGCTGCGCGACGTGCCGGGCACGATCGTTTTTCCCGCCCAGAGCGCCGGTTCCGCGCTGCTCACCATCGCGGCGGGATACCTGCTGTGGCACGAACGCCACAGCCGTGGGACGCTGGCGGGAGCCGGATTGGCCGCGGTCGGGCTGGTGCTCGTCAGCATCTGAATTCGGCCGAGTCTGGCCGCGGCCCGTGTGGGGCGGCTAGCCTACGCCTGTCGGCATCCCCGGAAGCAGCGCATGAAGATTACCAAGCTGCAATGCGATTTCATCTGGACCGGCAGCCGCAACTGGCTCATCGTGCGCGTGCACACCGACGCGGGCATCACCGGCATCGGCGAGGCCTTTCCCATCGGACCCGATCGCGCGATAGCCGAGACCGTGGACTACTTCCAGTCCTGGATTGAGGGCTGGGATCCCTTCGACATCGAGCGCGTGTGGCACGAGCTCTACGCCGGCAGCCGCTTTCCCACGGGCTCGATCATCACTTCGGCCATCAGCGGCATCGACCAGGCGCTCTGGGACATCAAGGGGCAGGCGCTCGGCGTGCCCGTGTTCGAGCTGCTCGGCGGCAAGGTGCGCGACCGGATCCGCGTCTATCAGTCGCCCGAGGGTGAGACGCCCGCCGATCTGGCCGACGATGCGCGCCGCCTCGTCGAGCGCTACGGCTTCACCGCGCTCAAGATCGGCCCCTTCGCCGCGGCCGCCGACGCCTGGCCGTGGAGCCGGCAGGTGGATAGCGCCGAAGAGCGCCTGGCGGCCGTGCGTGACGCGGTCGGCCCCGACATCGACATCGGCGTCGATCCTCACGCCAAGATCTTCGAGCCGGTGCGCGCACTGGAGATGGCGGAGCGACTGAAGCCCTATCGCCCGATGTTCTTCGAGGAACCGGTGCGGCCCGAAAACTTCGACGCCCTGGCCAAGCTCACCGCCAAGAGCCCCATCCCCATCGCCACCGGCGAGGCGGTGTTCACCAAGTTCCAATTCCGCGATCTGCTGGCGACGGGCGCCGCCGACATCATCCAGCCCGACGTGGCCGCCACCGGCGGGCTGACGGAGATGAAGAAGATCGCCGCCATGGCCGAGGCGCACTACGTCAGCGTGGCGCCCCACAACCCGCTGGGACCACTGGCGACGACCTCCAACGTGCACTTCGCCGCCACCGCGCCCAACTTCCTCATACTCGAGTATCACGCCGACGACGTGGGCCTGCGGGCCGAAATCCTGCACGAGCCGCTGAAACTCGAGGACGGCTACGTCGTCCTGCCCGACGCGCCGGGCCTGGGCGTCGAGCTCAACGAGGAAGTGTTCGAGAAATACCCCTACCGCCCCTGGCGCCGGGGACGTCCCACCAAATCCGATGGGATGTTGGCGTTCATCTAGGAATACTGACGCAGCGAGTCTGCTCCCCTCATCCCACCCTTCTCCCCTGGGGAGAAGGAGCCAGACGAGCTTCCGGGTTGGGAGATGCCGCAACTGAATCTCTCCCGTCGCTACCCAGGCGGCCCGCGGGCAACAGTCCGGTTCCCTCTCCCGTCGGAGACCTTTGAATAATTGGGGATGGCGCGCGTGGGGAAGGGCATCGGGACGTGC
>JAPOXD010000046.1 GCA_026707285.1 Chloroflexota bacterium
CCGGGACTTCCTTGATCACTTCCTTGGTCACGACCTGCGTCTCGCCGCACGCGGCTAGCACAGCCGCGCCGGCGGCGCCGAACAGACCGGCAGCCGCGCCTTGCAGCAGTCGCCGCCGTGACATCGCGACCTGTATCGTCTGCTTCATCGCACACCCCCCTTGCCTTGCCAGACCAGCGCCAAGCGATGCCAGGCGAATTTCCAGCGCCCGGGGGTCCGGCACTGATACCTAGACTCTACACCCGGGAGTATTTCGAGTCCACATCAACGCCGGCCGGCACGCCGGGGCAGAATCAGGACCAGCGGCGCTCCGGCGGGTCGAAGACGAAGCCGTGGAAGAGCGCGCGGCGCTCTGGCGGCAGGCCGGCGTAGAAAGCCTTGGAGTAGCTCCAGTGCTCGGGGTTGCCGACCATGAAGCCGTGCTCGTAGGCGTAGTAGAGCATGACGCGGCTGGCGTTGGGATCGGTGCTGGGTCCGCGCGTGTGCCAGACGGCGTTGTGGAACATGAACGCCGTCCCCGGCGGCCCGCAGACCTGCGTGGCGCCGGGCATGGTGTCGTAGCCCGCCTGCTGCTCCTGGGACGGTTCGGCGGCGCTGCGATGGGAGCCGGGCACGAGCGTCAGATTTCCGCGCCCCGGCTCGCTCATGTCGGAGAGGTAGTAGCCGACCTTCAGCTGCATCAAGGGCGTGGGCCGACCGAGCACGCGCAGATAGCCGCCGTCGGGGTGCCACTGGGGCGGGCGGTCCGATGCCCCTACCTCCCAGATGGCGTCCGAGGCGTGGAAATGCGGATTGCGGATGAGAAATGCATTGACGTAGGACATGAGCGGCGCGTAGTCGATGAGCTCCAGCAGCGCCGGGTCGTCCTCGAGGATGTGGAAGATGCGCGTGTTCGGTCCCTCCACGTCGGTGATCCCGTTCGTCGACGCGCCGGCTTCGGCTTGGCGGCGGCGGCGTTCCATGACCCGCTCGAGCCGCTCGGTGAGCAAGGCGACATGGTCGGGGGCAAGGAAGCCAGGCAGCACCAAATAGCCACTGGTCTGAAACGCGTAGATCTCATCGGGTGTTGGACTCGGGGGGCTGTCGGCGGTCACGGTCGGCTCACTCGGCCCTGGGCTGCATGGGAGTCGATCCGCCCTCAGCCCTCGGGCGAGTCACTCACCGCCGCGTCGATGGCTTCGAGCTCATCCGGACTCATCGCCCAGCCGACGGCTTCCACGTTCTGCCGGACGTGCTCGGGCCGGGAGGCGCCGGCGATCACGGAGGCGATGACCGGCTGGCGAGCGAGCCAGCTCATGGCCAGCTCGAGCAGGCTATGGCCACCGGCGTCGGCCACGGCGCGCAGCCGCTCGGTCTTGGCGACGTTCGTGGGCGTGCGCCAGCGATCGGCCTGGGAGCCTTCGGCGAGCCGCGTGTCGGCGGGCGCAGCTTCTCCGGGGCGGTACTTTCCGCTGAGCAGACCGCTCGCGAGCGGGAAATAGGGCAGCAGGGACAGGCCGAAGGCCTCGCAGGCCGGAATGACTTCCGCCTCGACGCCTCGGTCGAGCAGGCTGTAGTGGTTCTGCGCGGAGAGGAACGGTGTGACGCCGGCGCGCTCGGCGGCGGCGGCAGCGGCGGCGATTTGCCAGCCGGCGAAGTTTGAATGCCCGATGTAGCGCACCTTGCCCTGGCTGACGAGCAGATCGAGCGCCGAGAGCGTCTCCTCGATGGGCGTGTTGGGATCGGGCCGGTGCATCTGGTAGAGGTCGATGTAGTCGGTGCGGAGCCGGCGCAGGCTGTCCTCGACCGCCTGCATCACGTGCCGACGCGATCCGCCAACCTGCATGGGGCCGTCGCCCATCGGCGAGGCGAACTTGGTGGCAATGACCGCGTCGTCGCGGCAGCCCTTGAGGGCGGCGCCGAGAAACTTCTCCGAGCGACCGTTCTGGCCGTAGCTGTTGCTGGTGTCGAACAGCGTGATGCCGACATCCAGCGCTGCGTGGACCACGGCGCGCGTCTGCTTGCGATCGCAGCGTCCGCCGAACTGATTGCAGCCGACGCCCACGAGCGAGACCTCCAACCCGGATCGTCCGAGCCGCCGGTAGTCCATGGGCGTCTCCAAGCAGCGGCAACTGGCCCGTATGGTCGGCAAGTATAGGAAGGCCCGGTGGACAGTCGCCTTGGGTACAGCATCCGTGCGGCGGAGGCGTCTCTTGGGTTGCGGCCTCACCCCTAGACCGCGATTCCAGCGCGCCGCCAGGGTTGACCGAACTGGATTCCCTAGATTCACAAACGAAGTGCAACACCTGGCAAAGGTGCTGCCATGG
>JAPOXD010000011.1 GCA_026707285.1 Chloroflexota bacterium
TCAGCAGTGGCTCGATCCCCGAGGGCGCAGCTCTGATTACTGGTACCCCGACGCCATACGGGGACAATCTGGCGATGCGGACTTTCGGGATAGACCGATATCTCGAGGTGCTGCGTGCGCAAGCCCCCTCAGCGCTAGGACTTGCGGGGAGGCTGGTGCTGTTTGGCAATTTGGCGGTGTTCTCAGTCATGGTCGCGCAGCGCTGGCTATCGACTCCCGAGTCGCACTTCTGGCGCGGCATCGTCTTGCCGGCCGCCGTGATCAGTGCGTGGGTAATGGGAGGGGGCTTGCTGATAGTCCTCGCGGGCACGGCGTTGTTCTCAGTGACCCGCCTTCCCCTTACCTGATCACGCTCATCCCCGCCGTGCTGCTCGTAGCGAGCATGTCCGCAGCGGCGGCATCGTCGGGTAGGTGGAGACACCGCCGGCGACCAAACCCGGCTCTACAACGATCCCTGCGACTGTGCGAAATCGCTAGCCCGTAAGATTCCTCGCTGCGCTCGGAATGGTCGCGCCCCTCCCGCCCACCTCACGACCCGGCCACGTGGCGAGGCTGCCGCCAACATACAAATGACAGGTCGTGCGGGAAGGGCGAAGGGGTGGCGCAGAGGCTTCTTTCAAGGGGACCGGACCACCATCCCAACCTTCCCCCTTCCCGGGGGCAAGGAGCTTGTTGGGAGATTGCCTTGGCTTTTTCGCAGAGTTTCCTGTCAATATTTGCGGGCGAACGGTACGCGGTGATAGCTTCGATTAGGTGGCTCCGGGCGTTGTGCGCCCCGGTTTAGCCGACGCCCCGGAGCCGGAGAGGACCTCTTCACGCTGAGACGACCGAGGCTGCAACATGCATAACGGCAGCGGCGCCGACGCGCTTGTCATCCAAGACTTGCACGTCAGCGTGGACGGCATGCCGATCCTTAAGGGCATCGACTTGCACGTGCCCAAGGGCGAGGTGCATGCGCTCATGGGGCCGAACGGCTCGGGCAAGAGCACCCTGGCGAACACGCTGATGGGCCACCCGGCCTTCGAGGTCACCGGCGGCAGCGTGACGTTCAAGGGTCAGGACATCCTGGAGCTGGCCACCGACGAGCGCGCGCGCCTGGGGATGTTCATGGCCTTCCAGTACCCCTCCGAGATCACCGGCGTGCGGGTGTCCAATTTCCTGCGCATGGCGCTCAACGCCCAGCGCGAGGAAGAGATATCGGCCATGGAGTTTCGCCGGCTGATGATGGAGAAGATGCGGCTGCTGCGCATGGACATGAAGTTCGCCAGCCGCTACCTGAACGAGGGCTTCTCCGGCGGCGAGAAGAAGCGCAACGAGATTCTGCAAATGGCGGTGCTGCAGCCTGAACTCGCCATCCTCGACGAGACGGACTCAGGCCTGGACATCGACGCCCTGCGCATCGTGGCCGATGGCGTCAATACGCTGCGCGGCGCGGACATGGCCACCCTGGTCATCACGCACTACCAGCGACTGCTGAACTACATCGTGCCGGACGTGGTGCACGTGCTCATCGACGGGCGCATCGCGCGCACCGGCGACAAGCAGCTCGCGCTGGAGCTTGACGAGAGCGGCTACGAAGCCATGACCGCGGCACAGGAGGCATAGCGAATGGCGGTGAAGTCGGCGGACATTGGTCTCGATAGCTACAAGTTCGGTTTCCACGACGACATCAAGCCGGTTTACAAGTCGCCCAAGGGGCTCAGCGCCGACATCGTGCGTGAGATCTCCCGCCAGAAGGATGAGCCGGAATGGATGCTCGAGTTCCGGCTGGAGTCGCTGCGGCAATTCGAGCGCAAGCCGGTGCCGACCTGGGGCGCCGACCTGTCACGCATCGACTTCGACGACATCTACTACTACATCCGGCCCCAAGACCGGCAGGCGCGCAGCTGGGACGACGTGCCGGACGACATCAAGAACACGTTCGACCGCCTGGGCATTCCCGAAGCGGAGCGAAAGTTCCTGGCCGGCGTGGGCGCGCAGTACGACTCGGAGGTCGTCTACCACAGCATCCGCGAGGACCTGGAGCGCGAGGGCGTGGTGTTCCTCGACATGGACTCCGGGCTGCGCGAGCACCCGGAGATCGTGCGGGAGTACTTCGGCACCATCATCCCCAACGGCGACAACAAGTTCGCCGCGCTCAACAGCGCGGTGTGGAGCGGCGGGAGCTTCGTCTACGTCCCGGAGGGCGTGAAGGTCGAGGTGCCGCTGCAGGCGTATTTCCGCATCAACGCGGAGAACATGGGGCAGTTCGAGCGCACGCTGATCGTCGTGGAGCCCGGGGCCTACGTGCATTACGTGGAGGGCTGCACGGCGCCGATCTACGCCACGGACTCGCTGCACTCGGCGGTGGTGGAGATCGTTGTCAAGGAAGGCGCACGCTGCCGTTACACCACGATCCAGAACTGGTCGACGGATGTCTTCAACCTGGTGACGAAGCGCGCGGTGGCCTACCGCGACGCCACGATGGAGTGGATCGACGGCAACCTGGGCAGCAAGGTGACCATGAAGTATCCGGCGGTCTACCTGATGGAGCCGGGCGCGCACGGCGAGGTGCTGTCCATCGCCTTCGCGAGCGAGGGTCAGCACCAGGACGCCGGAGCGAAGATGGTGCACGCCGCGCCGGACACGTCGTCGATCATCACGTCCAAGTCGATTAGTCGGGCCGGCGGTCGCGCCGGCTATCGCGGGCACGTGAGCGTGCTGCCGGGCGCGGAGCGCTCGAAGTCGAACGTGGTGTGCGACGCGCTGCTGTTCGACGATGAGTCGCGGTCGGACACCTATCCCTACATGGACATCGAGGAAAGCAACACCGCCGTGCAGCACGAGGCCACGGTGAGCAAGATCGGCGAGCAGCAGCTCTTTTACCTGATGAGCCGCGGGCTGACCGAAGAGCAGGCCATGGCAATGGTCGTGAGCGGCTTCATCGAGCCCATCGTGCGCGAGCTGCCGATGGAATACGCCGTGGAGATGAACCGCCTGATCGAGCTGCAAATGGAAGGCTCGATCGGATAGCCCGACTGGACCCGAGCAGGCTCAGTATCCGGGCCGGTGCCCAACGAAGGACGCTCGCGCATGGCGATTGACGCGCGGGCGCCCGGTCTGACCCGTCGAGCGGTCGACGAGGTTGCCGACGCAGGACAAGAGCCGGATTGGCTGCGGGCGCACCGCCGAGCCGCGTGGGACGTCTACGAGGCGACGCCGAACCCCGAACGCACCGACGAGGAGTGGCGGCGCACCGATTTGCGGTGGCTGCGGTGGGAGTCGCTGACGCCGGCGTCGCCGCTGGACAGTCTTGACCGGGTGCCTTCAACGGCGCCCGCGGCGGCGTTGTCGCCGAGCGTCACCATGCTGATCAGCGCCGGCGGCGCCCGCGTGATCGACATCAGCCCGGAGGCCCGTGCGGCGGGCGTGGTGGCGCTGGACCTGGCGGAGGCCGCGCGCACACAGCCGGCGCTGGTGCGTGAACGCCTGAGCACCACCGCCGTTACGCCGGAGCAGGGCAAGTTCCAGGCGCTCAACGCAGCGCTGTGGCAGGGCGGCGCCCTGGTGCACGTGCCGCGGGGCGCCGTGTTGGCGCAACCGATCCTGGTGGTGACCTGCGACGACGCGGCGCTGCGGCAGCCGCACCTGCTGGCCTCGCTCGGCGCGGGCGCGCAGGCGGCGATCGTGGAGTGGTGGGCAGACGCGGAGACCGACGCACCGGCGCTCGTCAATGGGGCGACGGAGCTGTTCGCCGATTCCGGCTCTCACCTCACCTACACGCACGTTCAGGGCCTGTCGTCCGGCACGCGGTCGATCCTGTCGCAGCGCGCCTTGGTGCGCCGGGACGCCACGTTCACCAGCACCAACGTGACGGTCGGGGGACGGTTTCACAAGGCCCGAGTCGAGGCGAGCTTGACGGAGCCCGGCGCCAGCGCGGTGATGAACGGCGCGTTCAGACTTGGCAGCCGGCAGTTCGTGGATCACCACACCACGCAGGGTCACCTGGCCACGGACGGCACCAGCGACCTGCTGTTTGCCGGCGTGCTCGACGGCCGGGCGCGCTCGGTCTACGCCGGCACCATCGTGGTGGACCCGAAGGCGCAACGCACCAACGCCTATCAGAACAACCGCAACCTGCTGCTGAACAGCGGCACGCGCGCGGACTCGATTCCACGGCTGGAAATCATGGCGGACGACGTGCGCTGCACCCACGGCGCAACCACGTCGACGCTGGAGCCGAGCCACCTCTACTACCTGTGCTCGCGCGGCCTCTCCGAGTCTCAAGCGCGTGAGCTGATCGTGGAGGGCTATTTCGAGGCGGTGCTGGACCGCGTGCCCCACGAGGGCGTGCGCGACGTGCTGCGCGGAGTCCTGACGGCGCCCGCATCGACCCGCGACGGCGCGACGGGAATCTGAGGCGTGACCCAACCACAGGGCGCAGCGGGCGGCTACGTGGACGTTGGCCCAATCGAATCGGTTCCCGCGGGCAGCAAGGCGGCGGTGGACTTCGATGGCGAGCCGGTCGGCCTGTACAACGTCGACGGCCAGATCTTCGCCATGGACGACCTGTGCACGCATGACGAGGCCTACCTATCGGAGGGCGATTTCAACCCGTCGGCGGGCACGGTCCGTTGCCCGCGCCACAGCTCCCACTTCGACGTGCGCACCGGCCGGCCGCGAACCCTGCCGGCCATCCTGCCGGTGCAGGTCTACGAGACGAAAGTCGAGCAGGGCCGAATCCTGGTGTTGTTCGATACTTAGGACATGAGCCCCTCGACCCGCGGCGCCGTCGCGCCAGCCGACCGCGCCGCCCCGCTCGACGCCGTGGCGCTGCGGCGCGATTTCCCGATCCTGACCCAAGAGGTCCGCGGTAAGCCGCTGGTCTACCTGGACAACGCGGCGACCTCGCAGAAGCCGCAGGTCGTGATCGACGCCGTCCACGACTACTACACCACCACGAACGCGAACATCCACCGCGGCATCCACTACCTGAGCGAGAAGGGCACGGCGGCCTACGAGGACGCGCGCCTGCGGATTTCCAAGTTCATCAATGCCCGGCGCCCGCACGAGGTGATCTTCACGCGCGGCACGACGGACGGCATCAACATGGTGGCCCGCGCGTGGGGCGACGAAAACATCGCATCCGGCCACGAGATCCTGCTCACCGAGGTCGAGCACCACAGCAACCTGGTGCCCTGGCAGGCGCTGGCGAAGCGGCGCGGCGCGCGCCTGCGCTTCATTCCCACGGACGACGCGGGCGTGATCGACCTCGACGCCTACGGCGGCATGCTGGGTACGCAGACGAAGCTGGTGGCCGTGCACCACGTCTCCAACGTGCTGGGCGTGATCGCGCCGGTGGCCGAGATGGCCCGCCTGGCTCACGAGCACGACGCGGTGATCGCCGTCGACGGAGCGCAGTCGGCGCCGCACATGCCGGTGGACGTGCAGGCGCTGGACGTGGACTTTCTGACGTTCTCCGGACACAAGATGGCCGGGCCCACGGGCATCGGCATCCTCTACGGCAAGGAGGCGCTGCTGGACGCGATGGAGCCCGCGCACTTCGGCGGCAGCATGATTCGCATGGTGGAGCTGGAGTCGTCCACCTGGGCCGACCTGCCGGACAAGTTCGAGGGCGGCACCCCCAACATCGCCGGCGCGATCGGCCTGGGCGTTGCGGTGGACTATCTCGAGCAAGTGGGCATGGATGCGATCAACGCGCACGCGCGCGAGCTCGGGGCCTATGCGGTCAACGTGCTCAGCGACATGCCCGGCGTGACCGTGCATGGGCCGGACGCGGACGGGGAACGGGGCGGGGTCGTGTCGTTCACAGTGAATGACCTGCATCCACACGACGTGGGGACCGTGCTCGACGGCGAAGGCATTGCCATCCGCGCCGGGCACCACTGCGCGCAGCCGCTGATGCGCAAGCTGGGCGTTCACGCCACCGCGCGCGCCAGCGTCTACCTCTACAACACGACGGACGAGATCGACCGGCTGGTCGAGGGCGTGGACAAGGCGCAGCGCTTCTTCGGCACGATCTGAGATGGCGCTGGACGACCTCTACCGCGAAGTGATCATGGATCACTACAAGCGCCCGCGGAACCGCGGCACGCTGGACGACGCGAACGTGGTCGTCGAGGGGGCCAATCCGCTCTGCGGCGACGAGGTCACGCTCTGGCTCGACATCGCGGACGGGACGGTGACCGACGTGCGCTTTGCCGGCCATGGGTGCTCCATCAGCCAGGCGTCGGCGTCGATCATGACGGAAGCGATCGAGGGTCGCCCGATCGGGGAGGTCGACGAAATCGTCCAGGCGCTTCGCGGCATGATGCTGGAGGGCGACGAGCCGGACGAGGACCTGCTGGGCGACGGCATCGCGCTGGAAGGCGTGCGGCAGTTTCCGGTGCGGATCAAGTGCGCGGTGCTGGGGTGGAACACGCTGCAGCTGGGGCTGAAGCAGTTTGTCGACTCCGGCGGCAAGCCGGTCGAGGCGCACCATCGCGAATAGCACGAGTGGCCGGGTGCGGGGTCGCGGGCGACTTTCACGTGCGCACAGCGCATCGCGACGCAGCGCCGGACGACGCCCTCGTTTCGCTGGTTGCCCTCCACGGGTGGATTCCCGCCTTCGCGGGAATGACGGACTCACATTGGGCCTCTGCGGTGCATGGCATGAGGTCGGGAATGACCATTCGCGTGGGCACAATTGGCCGCGCGAGCGCGCGGGGAGCAGCTGATTCGTGATCGCCGCTAATCGTCCGGCCGCCTCGGCCCTGGCCCGGGTGACGGAAGCCGGCGCGGTGGCCGCGGCCCGCGCCATGGGCCACGGCGACGGCAAACACGCCGACTCGCTGGCGGTGGACGCCATGCGCACGGCGCTCGACCAGGTCGGTCTGGCGGGACGCATCGTCATCGGCGAGGGCGAGCGCGACGAGGCGCCAATGCTCTTCATCGGCGAAACCGTCGGTCCCGAGACCGGCACGCCGTTCGATATTGCGGTCGATCCGCTGGAAGGCACGAACCTGGTGGCCGGCGGCCTGCCGAACGCCGTGGCCACCATGGCCATCGCCGAGCGCGGCGGGCTGCTGAACGCGCCGGATACCTACATGGACAAGCTGATCGTCGGTCCGCCGGCTGCGGGACGCGTGAGCCTGGACTACCCGGTTCGCGAAAACCTGCAGATCATCGCGGATGTGCTCCGCCGAGGAATCGCCGATCTGACCGTGGTGGTGCTGGATCGCCCGCGTCACGAGACGCTGATCGAGGAAATCCGCACGGCCGGGGCGCGGATCAAGCTCATCAGCGACGGCGACCTGACCGCGGCGGTGTCGGTGGCCGTGGCGGGAACCGCCGACCACGCCGTGATGGGCATCGGCGGCGCGCCGGAGGGCGTGCTGGCCGCGGCGGCCCTGCGCTGCCTCGGCGGCGAAATTCAGGCCCGGTTCAAGCCGCGGGACGAGGCTGACCGGCAGCGACTGGCGGGGATGGGAGTGGCCGACGCGGAGGAACGCATCTTCCGCACCGAGGACCTAGCCAGCGGCAACCAACTGGCGGTGGCGATCACCGGCGTGACCGACGGGGACCTGCTGCGCGGGGTGCGCTTCTTCGGCGGCGGGGCGCGCACGCATTCGCTGGTGATGGACCTGCCGTCGTCGGTGATTCGATTCGTGGACAGCATTCAGATTCTGGACCGCGCAAACCTCGGCCCGGTGCGTCTGGGACCGACGTAGGTGCGGAGTATTTCCCGCAATTGCCACATCGCGACACGGTGGCGCGGGTGACACCATGCGCGACGGGAGTAGCGTCCCCTCATCCCACCCTTCTCCCCAAGGGAGAAGGAGCCGGACCGGCGCTAGAGCAGTATTCGCTCGATACCCTCACCCTCGATGAGACGTTTGCATGAAGGCGAAAAGGCGGGTCTGAGACCCGCCCCTACACCGAACAAGCAGCGACCGAAAGGAGTCCCAGATGTCTGAGATGCCCGGGGACGGATTCACGGATCGGTGGCTGCGGGCGCCGGCGGACTACCGCTGCGACCTGGACCGCTGCCAGCCCTCGGATGCGATCAGCGCCGGCGCCGCGCGGGGGCGCTGGCGGACGGTCTCGTACACCGCGGGCGATCTCGCCGGCACGCTGCTGATCGCCGGCCCGGAAACCGCCGCGCCGCCGATCAGCTATCCGATCAACGCGCGGGGCTGGCACGCCATTTCCATCGGTTCGTACACGTTTCCGGACGCCACCATCCGGCTGGCGGTGCGGCTGAGCGGCGACTCGGCCTTTTCGATTCTGCAGGTGCCGGAGCTGGAGCCCGGGTGGACCACGCACTCCGCCGATAACGAGGAGTTCACGGAGCTGTTTTGGACGGTCGCGGACCTGACGGGCAAGCAACTCGAGATTCGCCAGATCAACTGGCGCGTGACGCCGGGGGACGCGCCGGGGTCAGTGCAGGGATCGGACGCGACGATTGCTTATGTCAAGCTAGTGCCCCTCGCCTACGACGAGGTGCGCGCGCTGCAACTGGACCGCGACGACCCGAGCCGCCGGCGCCTCTTCGCCCACAACGACGCCCACGGCCCGCACTGGTCCTATCGGCTGACGGAAGCCGACGAGATTCGGCGTGAGCTGGAGCCCTACCGCGACTCCGACTTCGGCCGCATCTACTGGGAGTTCGCGGCGGGCGACCGCACCAACTACCTGAGCGCGATCGGCAAGCCCGCGACGTGCGACACGGCGCAGGACTTCGGTCGGCAGGGCGACCGCTTCGTGGCCGAAAGCTGGCGCATCTTCCGCGAGAAGGGCATCGACCCGCTGCGCATCGCCGTGGAGCACGTGCACGACGTGGGCCTGGAACTGCACGCCAGCTATCGCGTCGCGGGGTTCCACGAGCCGCCGCCGCTGCCGGACCTGCACGACGCCTCGTACATTGCCGACCACCCCGAACAGCGCGGCATGGACCGGCAGGGCCGCCCGACGCCGCGCATCTCCTACAGCCATCCCGCGGCACGCCAATACGTGCTGAGCCTGTTTCGGGAGGTCGCGGCCTACGGCGTCGACGGGGTGTGCATGTTCTTCAACCGGCGCATGCCCGTGCTGGAGTACGAGACGCCGCTGGTGGAAGGGTTCCTGGAACGCCATGGACAGGACCCGCGCCTGCTCGACCCGCGCGACGCTCGTTGGCTGGCCTTTCGGGCCGAAACGTTGACGCTTTTCATGCGCGAGCTGCGGGCGGCGCTGGACGAGGAGGCGGCGCGGCTGGGTCGCACGACCCGGATCGCCGTGTCGGCCATCGTGACGGGATACGAAGACGAAAACCTGTTCTACGGCATCGACGCGCCGACCTGGGTGCGCGAAGGCCTGGTGGACACGCTGATTCCCTACTCGTCGCACCCGGCATGGGGCAGCGTGCAGCAGTCGTGGACGGACCCGGCCGACATCGAACCGTGGGTGCGCCTGACGCACGGCACGGTCACGCGGCTGGCGCCGAACGTGATGCCGCGCGGGCTGGCCTCAGCCGACTACCGGCGACGCGCGGGCGCGCTCTACGACGCCGGCGTGGAGAACCTGTATTTCTGGGACACGAGCCCTTACAAGCCGGGCTCGTGGGAAGGGCTGCGGCGCCTGGGGCACGTGGACGAGATTCGCGCCTGGCGCGCGGCCGGCGAGCCGGAATTGGCGCCCGCCACCACGCGCATCCGCGAGTTGGACGGCTGGAGCTTCGAGACCTACGGGACGGGGGAGTAGGCGCGGCTGCGTGTCCGCCTACAGCATCTCCGTCCAGGGGTCGAGGGCGGGATACATGTAGACGCAGTGCAGCGTCTCGCCGTCGCCGGTGCGGAAGCCGTGGGGGGTCCACGCCGGCGCCAGGAGAAAGTCGCCGGCCGAAACGGCGTGCTCCTCGTCGCGGAGCAGCAGCGTGCCGGCGCCTTCGACGACGTAGAAACCTTCTTCGATGCGGTGGCGGTGCACCGGCAACTCGCTGTTGGGGCGCAGGAGGAAAGCACCGGCGGTAAGCGCACCGGACTCGGCTTCGGCGTTGAGCGCCTCGCAGGCCTCGAGTCCGGGCATATCCGTCGGGGCGAGCGGCTTGGATTCCGAGCGGATGATTGTCATGGGTGTCTCCCTGGGCTGCTGTCCGGATACCATAACCGGCCTGCTGGAGGCCCTCTGCTAGACTCCCGGCGGCTGCCGCGGAACGCTGGCCGCACGGCGCAACGGCGCCAACGCGTGAGACGCACCTGCTGAACACTCACACGCCCTCCCTTCGAGAACGAGCGCTCTACCTCGGCAGCGACGTGCCGAGCGTCCGACCGGACGCGCCGGGCGTCCCGTGGCGCGTTTCGCCGGAGCCTTTTCCGCTGCGGCCGGAAACCGTGGACAGGCTGCGCGTGCTGGGCCACGACCTGCTGGCGTTCTACCAGGCGGTCAACCGCCTGTATCTGAGCGCCGCGCGGGGCCGGCAGCCGCCGTGGGTGCTGCAACTGCTCAACCAGGGCAAGCCGGAGCGCGTCCGAGAGCTGGGCCAGCTGCGGCGGATGCGGTCGCAGTTGCCGCGCCTCATCCGGCCCGATCTGATGGCGGGCGACGACGGTACGCTCCGGGCGACGGAGCTGGACTCGGTGCCCGGAGGGTTCGGCACGCTGGCGGCCCTGACCCGGCGCTATGCCGGTCTGGGGTTCGATCCGGTGGGCGGCGCCGAGGGCATTCCGCACGCGCTGGCGGCCATGTTCCGCGAAGTGGCCGAGGGCGACGACCCGACGGTGGCCATCGTGGTGGCGGACGAGTCCGAGGACTATCGCCCCGAAATGATTTCGATCGCGCACGACCTGCGGGAACTCGGGCTCGATGCGCATGCGGTGCATCCGCGCGAGCTCTTGCTGCAAGGCGACGCGCTTTGCTTCGGGGACGACGCGCGGCGCGTGGACGTGGTGTACCGATTCCTGGAGCTGCACGACCTGCCCAACATCCCCAAGATCGATTTGCTGATCTACGCGATGAAGCAGCGGCTGGCCGTGGTCACGCCGCCGTTCAAGGCCTACCTGGAGGAAAAGCTGCTGCTGGCGCTCTTCCGGCACGCGGCCTTGCAGGACTTCTGGCGGGGTGAGCTGGGCAAGGACGTGATGGAACGCCTGGGCGTGGCCCTGGCACCGACCTGGGTGCTCGATCCGGCGTCGCTGCCGCCATTCGCCGCGATCGATCCGGCGCTGGAGACCGCGGGGCGGCAGGTGCGGACGTGGGACGAGCTGCCGGGGCTGACCCAGCGGCAGCGACGGCTGGTGATCAAGCCTTCCGGGTTCTCGGAGCTGGCCTGGGGCGCGCGCGGGGTCACGGTGGGACACGACGCGTCGGCCGACGACTGGGGACGAGCCGTGCAGAAGGCGCTGGCGAGCTTCCCGACCAGTCCCTACGTCGTTCAGCCCTACCACGAGAGCCGTCGGGTGCAGGTGCCGTATTTCGATCTCGAGGCGGACGAAGTGCGCGAGATGGACGGGCGCACGCGCATTTCGCCCTTCTACATCGTGGCGAACGACGACGTGACGTTGGCGGGCGTGCTGGTGACGGTGGTGCCGGCGGCGAACAAGGTGATCCACGGCACGCCGGAGTCGGTGCTGGCGCCGGCGGTGGTTTCGGACGAGGCGGTGGTTTGAGTAGGGCCGCGAATTGGCGAACGCCGTCTTTCCGGCCATGAGCCGGAATCCAGGTCCGGACAGCCGGCCCGCGCCTGAATCCCGCGGCCGAGGACGGGCGCTCTAGATTTCTCGCTGCGCTCGAAATGACACTGGTGGCCGATCCGAGGTAGGGGCGGGTTTGAAACCCGCCCCTACGTGACGGCCGCAGCCGTCGGCGCAATGGTGGTGGCCGGAGATCCCCTCACCCCGACCCTCTCCCCGTGGGAGAGGGAGCCGGACCCGGCGCTTGGTGGAGAGCTTCGGATTCGGTGTAGGGGCAGCCCTTGTGGCTGCCCTGGCCCGTGTCCAACGGGCGCCCACAAGGAGCGCCCCTACGCGGCGGCCGTGAGCGCCGGCACAACGGGAGGTGGGCGGAACCCCTCACCCCGACCCTCTCCCCGTGGGAGAGGGAGTCGGGCCGCGGCAGGCGCAGCGGTGAATCCGTCGGGCTGCGGGCGCCCACAAGGGGCGCCCCTACACGGAGGGGAGCGGGATGGAGGCGTTGCCGTCGTTGCCGACTAGCTATCCGAGCGGTCGGCCTGGTGGCGGGCGATGGCGGCGTCGACGAGACTGGCCGCGGCTTCGGGGCCGTCGCGTCGCAGAACCTTGTAGAGCCCCGCCGCGCGGAGCTCGCGCCAGAGTTGCTCGCGGGATCCGAAGCCCGACACCGCGCGGCGCACGCGCTCGCGCCAGCGCACGTAGTGGTCCAGGTGCTGCTCGATTTCCAGTCCGAGCATGTCGTCCAGGTGCTCGCGCAGGGCGGCGGTGAATGCCGGACTGCGGCCGCCGGTGCTGACGGCCACGGCCACGGGGCCTCGGCGGACATAGCCGACGGCGAAGACGTCACAGGCTTCGGGGTCGTCCACGACGTTGACGATGGCTCCGCGGTCGCGCGCGTCATCGGCGATGGCTCGATCGCGGCCACGGTCGCCGGTGGCGATGATCACGAGCGCATGGCCGTCGAGATGGGATGGGTCGTAGGGCTCGCGCCGCAGCTCGGCCTGTCCTGAGTCGGCGAGGGCCTGGAGGCTCTCAGCGACGGCGGATTCCGGTTCGACGAGGACTGTGGGATTGATGCCGAAGTCGGCGAGGTATGCGGCCTTGTCGGCCGCCGCCGGGCCGCCGCCCACGACGAGCGCGGTGCGGCCCTGCATGTTGAGGACCATGGGTAGGTAGGCGCGTTTGCTCACAAGAGGCAACCGTCGGCAAGTCCCTTGCGCAATTCGCTTGGGCGCGGGATGAGTGGAGTCTCTTCGTGGACGACGGGAGTGTATGCCGGGTGGATTCCCGCCTTCGCGGGAATGACGGAGGAGAGCGAGGTAAAGACGGAGGACGTCACTAGGGTGCGCTTGGGCGGGAATGACGGAGAGAGACGCAGGTATTGCCCACGGACGGCGACCGGCGGAGGCGCAGCGCAGAACATGTGTTGATCCTTCGGTTGCCGGGGCCTTGCTACCGTCACGCGATGCCAGCCAGCGAGCGCGTCGCGCCGGAATCCGCCAGTCTACGCACTCGCAGCTTCGCGACCTTCGCGCTTGTGGCAGCGCTGGGCGTGGCGGGGTGGCTGCCGACCTCGTACTTCATGTCATTGCTGGTGCGCGAGCAGCTTGGCGGCGGCATCGCGGGGGCGGCGCTGGTCATCGGCACGATGCACGTGTCGCGGTCGATCGGCGCCACGGTCACGGGTCGCTGGGTCACGCGGCTCGAAAGCCGCGGCGTGCACGCGCTGGGTCTCGCCGGCATGACGGCGCTGATGGTGGTGCTGGTCGTCACTCCCGACGTTGGCTGGGTAATCGCGGCCGCCCCCGTGGCGGGCCTGGCCATGGCCTATTTCTGGACGGGACTGCAGACATACGTCATCGAAATCGCGCCGGAGTCCCGACGCGGGGCCGCCGTCGGCGCCATTGGGTTCGTGGTGGTCCTGGTCCCGGGCATCGCCGGCGTGGCGCAGGGCTTCGTGGCGGACGCCCTCGGCTTCCGCGTATTCGCCATCGGGGCGGGAGCTGCGCTTGCCGCCGCGCTGGCGCTCACGCTCGGGGCGTTGCCGCGACCGGCGGCTGTCCGGACGCGGCAACCGGCGCCTGGCGTCGGCTTCATCCGCCTGATGCGCTTTCGGGGGGTGGCCGCGGTAGTTGTCGTGCGGATCGCGTCGACGGTTGCCTATGCGGCCATGGTGTTGCTGGCGGGGCCGCGACTGGTCGAGGTCGGCGGCGACCTGCGGGCCGTTGGCGCCATGACGCTGGTCGCGTCCGTCGGCGGCGCCGTGGCGCAACTGGCGATCGGACGGCTGTCGGACCGGCTGGGCCGGCGCGCGGTGCTGGCCGGCACGCTGCTGTTGGCGGTTCCGGCCACGGCCGCGTTCGGATTCGTGGAGAACGTGCCCGGGCTGCTGGTGGTCGCCACCGTCTGGGCGGTGGCGATGTGGGGCATCAACACCATGGCGGTGAGCCTCTGCGGCGACGTGGCGCCGTCGGGCTCGCTGAGCCGCGTGATGGTGCTGGATGGGACGGCGTTTTCGGCGGGGGCCGTCATTGGTGCGGCGGTGGTGTTCGCAACTGCGGCGTCGTCGCTTGCCGCCGCGCTATACGTGGGCGCGGCGGCCATGGTGGCGGGGCTGGCGGCGCTGCCGCTGGCGGCTCGGGCGCGAGAGGATGCGGCTGCCGGGCGACGCTAGGCAGGTCCAGAGGTCTCCTCGGCGGCGACCGACCTCAAACCGCATCGCCTGCGCGATCCTAGACCGCTACTCAGTCTTTCCGTACAAATGCGAGGAATCTAGGGGCATTGCGCCATTCCCGCGCTCCTTAGATTCCTCGCTGCGCTCGGAATGACATCGAGGGGACCGCCACGCGAACTGGCCTAGTAGGGCGGTTGCGTCTCCGGATGGCGGCGCATGAAGTTGGCCTGCTGGACGCCGATGTTTTCTTGCAGCTGGATGGACAGGCCGCCGTCAACGACCAGGGCGTGGCCGGTGACGAACGAGGCGTCGTCGGAGCACAGGAACGAGACGGCCGAGGCGATTTCCTCGGGCTTGCCGGTGCGGCGAAGCGGGTATTGATCGGCGAACAGCTTCAGCCCGTCCGGATTGTCGTCCCACATCACGCGCTGGATGTTCTCGGTGACCATGTGCCCGGGGCAGATGCTGTTGACGCGGATGTTGTCCGGGCCGTGCTGGATGGCCATTTGCTTGGTGACGCCGATCGCGGCGGACTTGCCGGCTTCGTAGACCAGGTAGTCCTTGGCCATGAGCAAGCCGTGGACGGAGGCGATGTTGACGATGTTGCCGCCGCCGACGCGGCGCATTTCGGGGACGGCGTATTTGGCGCCCAGGAACAGGGCTTTGACCAAGAGCGACATGCCGAAGTCCCATTGCTCCTCGGTGACTTCCTCCACGCCGCCGGGGAGCGCCTCCATGGCGGGGAAGGCGTTGTTGACGAGGATGTCCAAGCGGCCCCAGCGGTCGACGGCATCCTGGACCATCTCCCGGATGTCGTCGTGCCGGGACACGTCGGAGTGAATCGCGGCGGCCGTGCCGCCCGCGGCCTCGATTTGCGCCACATTCGACGCCGATAGCTCGTCGGCGATGTCCGCAATGAGCACGCGCTCGCCGTCGGCGGCCAGGCGACGGGCAATGGCGCCGCCGATGCCGGTGGCGCCGCCGGTGACGATTGCTACACGAGATTCAGCCATGGTCATGCTCCTGGGGAGGGTCTGGAATGCTCCTCGCGATGACGGGATCCGTGGCAATTCAGGGGGTCGGCCGACGAACTCCGCCCGGGCCGTCCGGCATGACCCCCATCCTAACCTTCCCCTCGGTTCGGACCGCCTTTAGCCGCCCGCTACCTGTCGCAGCACGTCCTTCCGCAGCTTGCAAATCATGGTGTAGGCGGGGTCGAACATGTTGCCCAAATCGTACTCGACCATGCGGCCGAGCAGCAGATGGGCCTCGCGGGTCGTCAGGCCGTAGTCGGCTTCCAGCCAGCGCACCATCTCGGACGTGGCGTGCTGCACCGCCTGGTCGAGCGGTCGCAGGTTGCCGGCCGTCATGATGTGGGTGTCGTTCTCGAAGCGCGGCCACTCGATCGTCTTGCCCTTGATGAGGTCCAGCGTGAAGGTCACGTCCAGGGGCACCTCCACGCCGGTGCCATCCATCTCGCCGTCGCCCTGCAGGGCGTGGCCGTCGCCGGTGTGGAATAGCCCACCGGGCGCGAACACCGGAAAGTAGAGCCGCAGCCCCTCGACCACGCCGTTGTAGTCCATGTTGCCGCCAAACGGCCCGGAGGTGGCGGTCGAGATGTGCTGCCGACCGGGCGGCGCCACGGCCACGCAGCCGATCATGGTCTGCAGCGGCAGCGCCACGTCATGGATACGGTTTCGCGCCGGCGTGGGCTCTCCCGCCGGGGCTTGCTCGGGCGGCTGGAGCCTGATCGCTTCAGCCTCCAGGTCGATGTCCCAGAACGAACGGTCGGCCTCATCGCTGAAATCGGGCACGTCGTCGAACTCGAGCACGTTGGCCGCCAGCGCCGACGAGCTGAAGCCCCACGCCCGCGTGATGCGTACCTTGTCGAGCGTGACGACCAGGGTGTCGCCCGGCTCGGCGCCGGCGACCGCGAACGGGCCGGACTGCGGGTTTCCGCGATTGGCGACGGTGTTGCCATGCCGGTCACCGCCGCGGGCATCGACGGTGCTGGTGCGCACGCTGTCGCCTGGCTGGACCGTCAGCGGCGGCTCGTGCCAGCCGAAGGTGTTGTGATAGGTCGTGGGCTCGAACTCGTGATGCGCCATGTCGTGTTCTTCCGTCCGGTGGCAGGGCGAGGGCGGCGGCTCGTGGTCAGTTTCTCACTCGCGCGCCGAAGTGGCGCCTGGCGCTGGCCCGCAGGAGGACCCGCCTTGCAGCCGGAACGGCGTCGCCGTCGAAGAGCCGCCGAATCGACGAGTCGCAGTCGGCAGTTGCCGGGACGCATGGGTGGTTTCAAAATTGGCCTCGCGTATTCGTGGTGAATCCGTCGTCCGCCGGGAGGCGCAGCATGCGGCGACTTCTCGGAGCGCTCGCTGGTGCGGTTCTGATTGGGACCGTGACGGCAGGGCTTGTGCTCGCCCTCAACTACGACGGCGAGGACTACTGCCGGGACTATCCGGCATGGCCCAACGGGACCTATCTGGGCCAAATGCATCCGTACCACTCGAACTTCTATGCGGGATTCGCCGAACGTCGCGGGTGGGACCCGTGTGTGACCTGGGCGTTGGACCAGCGCAATTCAGCAGCCCGCGGGCTGCGCGAGCTTGGATACACCGTTGTCGAGCCTCCCGGGGGCTCGCCGCCATTGACCGCGACACCGACGCCCGACCCCGCGCCTACGCCCCCGCCCGTGCCCGCGCAAACTGCGAACGCAACGACGACGTGGGTCTTGGACACGAGCGTGTATGACGAGGCCACGGGAGCCAAGCGATACATTGCCCTTGCCGCACAGAATCGGCGGGTCCTCGCGGTTCGTTGCCAAGACAACCTCATTGACACCATTGTCTATTTTGGCGAAGACGCCCACATCTCAGGCGATATCAATGGTCTGGTGGCGACGCAATGGAGATTCGACGCCAATCCCACGATTTCAGGCGTGTGGGGCACAGCGACGGACAAGCAGTTCATCTTCTCAGGCGCCGCCGTGGCGATGGCACGGCAGATTTTCGAATCAAGCCGATTCCGCATTCAGGCCACCGACCTGCTGAGCGGCAACCAGTACTTTGCGGACTTCACCCTCGATGGGCGCAGCGATCCGAACCATCCAGTCCGGCGCGTTTTCAGCGCGTGCGGTCTCACAATCGGTGAGAGCTACGCGGGCGAGGCCTTCTGTCGGGACACGCCGGCCTGGCCCAACGGCACCTACCTGGGCCAGATGCACCCCTTCCATGCCGACTTCTACACGGGCTTCGCGGAGAGGCGCGATTGGGAACCGTGTGAGACATGGGCCACCGACCAGCGGAACTCGGCGATACGCGGTCTGCGTGCGCTGGGGTATACCGTCACCGGCGATCCGCGGTAGTCGGATAGCAAATCGCACTCCGGCGCGGCGGGAATCGTCGCCCCGGGCGTCGCCCACGTATGTTCACCATGTCTCCGAACATGCGTTCATGATGTGCCTAGTCCACACAAGACCGCGGGAGTTGGCCACCAGTCGCGCGCTCCGGGTTCGCTCTCCCCACCGAGTGGGAGGGAAAGTGTGAGGGGGCGTCCGGTAGTCCTTTACGACGGCGAGTGCGCCTTCTGCCGGGTTTGCGCCCGAGTCCTGTGGCGCATTGACCGCGGCCGCCGCCTTGATCTGCTTGACTTCAACCGGCCCGATGCCGATCCGCTCCTGGCGCCGCTCCCAGCCTCCAAACGCCGCACCGCCCTGCACTTTGCGGATGTCGACGGCACCGTGCACTCCGCCGGCCCGGCGCTGCGGCGGGCGCTGGCCGAAGCCCTCGGTCCTGCCGCGGAACGCCTGCTCACCAACTTGGCCGTTGCAGGGCCGGTCGACGCCGCCTATTCGATCGTCGCTGCGCAGCGTCACCGCCTTGGATGGATCGAACGGCTGATGCCCTGAGGCAATGCGCTCACAACCGCTGGGGCATCGGCCTGCGGCTCAAACAGCAGCACGGCCTGGCGCGGGTCCTCGACGCCGCCTGGCCGTACCGACCAAAGAGCAGTGAGACACGGCTGAGGTGGAGAGCGCTACGACAACCTCCCCGCTGGGATCACGGTGCTCCCGGCGGCGTGGCCTGGCCATGATCGTCCGCGCCCCAGCAGGCGATGGAGCCGTCAGTCCTCACTCCGCACGTGTGGAAGTCCCCTGCGCTCACCGAGGCAAAGAGACCGCCGGAGGGACTGGACTGGCCGTATTCGTTATCTCTCCAGCATTCGACGGAGCCGTCCCGCCTCAAGCCGCAGGCGTGGCGCCCCCCGACGCTGACCGAGACGAATTCCCCTGGCGGTGGCGGGACCTCACCCTCGAGAACGTCACCGCCCCAGCATTCGAGCGTACCGTCGCCTCTCACGCCACAGGCGTAGGAACTTCCGACGCTGACCGAGACGAAGGAACCTTCCGGTGGCTTGGCGTGCCCCAAGCCCAAAGCTTGCGCGACCGGGTCAAAGCCCCAGCACTCAATGGAACCGTCCTCCCTCACGCCGCACGTATGGGCTCCACCGGCGCTCACGGAGGCGAAGTCCCAGGGCGGCGGCGTGGCCTGGCCGACATCCGGGGGATCGTCCATAAGGGCGCCTAACACAACAGACGTGTTGGAACCCCAGCATTCGACCGAGTCGTCCGTCCTTACTCCGCAGGTGTGGTGCCCTCCCGTGCTGACTGAGGCAAAGAGTCCGCCGGGGGGAGTGGACTGATCAAACTCATTGTCGCCCCAGCATTCAACCGAACCGTCGATCGTCACTCCGCACGTGTGATATCCGCCAGCGCTTACGGAGACGAACCTTCCGGACGGCGGCGTAGCCTGATTCGTAAGGTCGCCCAACAGAGACGTGTTGGAACCCCAGCACTCAACCAAGCCGTCGGTGCGCACGCCGCAGGTGTGAAATCCGCCGGCGCTTATTGAGCTGAATTCAGTGGTCGCGCCTGAGTCAACGCGGCCACCATCTGCCGACCCCGGCTGTCCGATGTCTTCCCCAGCAAAGGCCTCATCAACGATGCTCTCATCAATGCAGCCGGCCTCGATCATGTCGGCAATTGCGTCCCGGTCCATGCCATTGACGATTTCAACTATCTTCGGGAGATGCTGAACGCTCACCGGATCCAATATGCGGGCAAGGTATTCCTCCAGTCGATCCAGAGACGCACCCTCTCCGGGTCCGGGAGCATCGTCCACCACCTTCTTGGCGGCTCTCACATAGACCAACATTGCATCGTGCCAGTCGGCAAATTCCTCCGGCGGTTGCACGAATTCGAGCTCGTCAATGAAACCTCCCAAGAATTCCGAGAACTCACGAAGGCTGCTGAACGGGTCTTCCGGTTCTTGACCAAGACGGTCACAGACCGCCAGGTAGTTGTCGGGAGACGGTCGGGACGCATCTTGCGCCTCCGCAACCGGCATCGCCGTGGGCGTCTGCTCGGCAGGACTTCCCGCGGCGGGCGTGCTTTCCGCAGGAGTCGATTCGGTCCCGGGCGGCGTGGATTCGCCCAGGTAATTGCTGCCCCAGCAGGCGACCGAGCCGTCGGTCGTCACCCCGCACGTGTGGGACACCCCCGCGCTCACGGATGCGAACCGCCCGGCCGGGGGGTCGGCCTGGCCGAGGTAGTTCCCATCTCCATCCTCATTCAGCCCCCAGCATTCAACCGAGCCGTCAGTCTTCACGCCGCACGTGTGGAACAAGCCGGCGCTAACGGAAGAAAACTCACCGGGCGGCGGATCGGCCTGGCCGATCACCGTTCCTCCAGATTCATTCGCCCCCCAGCATTCGACCGAGCCTTCGGTCTTCACACCACACGTGTGGAACACGCCGGCGCTGATGGAAGAGAACTCACCGGGCGGCGGCGCGGCCTGGCCGATCACCGTTCCTTCAAATTCATTCGCCCCCCAGCATTCAACCGAGCCGTCAATCCTCACACCGCATGTGTGAGACGCGCCGGCACTGACGGGCGAGAACTCACCGGGGGGCGGGTCGGCCTGGCCGCGCCAACTGGACTCATCATCCTCGTCCAGCACCCAGCAGGCGACCGAGCCGTCGGCCTTAACGCCGCACGCGTGAAACCCTCCCGCGCTGACGGAGAGGAACACGTCGGCTGGCGGCAGCGGCTTAAATGACGCGCCTACGCATACAACGCCTCCGCTGGCCACATCCCGGCACGTGTAGTCAAAGCCCCAGCACTCGACCCATCCGTCGGCTCTCACGCCGCATGTGTGGTATTGGCCGGTGCTGACGGAGATGAATGCCTCGGGCTGCTGGGTTGACGCTGCAGCGGGAGCAGACTCTGGCAGAGTGACTGAGGGCGTCTCCTCGGCAGACTCCACTGGCGGTGTACCGTCGGCCGGCGTTGTCTCCGTCACAGGAATTTCTGGCGAGACTTGACCCATTTCACCGCTGGATGCACTTTCGGCGGGCGCCTCGGACCCACAGGCGACAATCATCACCAGGATGATCGGCAGCGCCAGCAGGGTTAGAAGACTGTGCCTCCTGAGCCCGATCATGTGCGCCTCCGGATTCGACCTCTAGGCAACAATTCAGCGACTGGCGGGACCGGTACCACCGCACGGGGCGCGGCGCCGCACTCTAGCATGCTGTGACTTTCATTACATTGAAACCGCGCATGTATGCCGCGCCGTTCATGCTTCGACCGGCTCGGCACGAACGGGGGATTCTGGCGTGGCCCGAAGCGGCGGTCGGATTTGGCCTGGGTTGCCCGGGACTCGAGATTCCTCGCTTCGGAGAATGCCCGTTGTTGTTGGGGCGCCCCTAGTGGGTACCCCGGGGCCTTTTGAGCAAGGGAGTGCGGACGGGCAGCCACGTGGGCTGCCCCTACACGGATCGCCCGCTGGATCCCGGCCCCGTATCGGGTACGGGGCAGTCTCTTCGCCGGGGTGACGGACCGGGAAAACCCCCGTGAACGTGCCTGCGCGCCGAGCGACCGGTACGCTACAGCCCAATTCCCGCCTGCCATTCTCATTGAGGAGTCCCGCCCTTGAGTAATCAGCTGAAAGTGATCGTCACCGGCGCCACCGGTGTCATCGGGCGCACGCTGATGGAGGACCTGGACGGCGTCTTCGCGCTCACCGGGACGTCGCGCCAGCCGCAGGACGATGCGCGGTTTCGGGTGCTGGACTTCGACGACATCGACGCCGTCGCCGAGGCGTTCGCCGGGCAGGACGCGGTGGTGCACATGCACGCCAAGTCGAACCACGACTCGGACGAGCTGGGGCCGTATCTCCAGCCCAACGTGGTCGGCGTCTACAACGCCTACGAAGCGGCGCGGCGGGCCGGGGTGAAGCGCTTCGTATTTGCCAGCTCGAATCACGCGACCGGCTGGTACGAGCTGGTCGGCGAGCGCTGCGACGCGGAGTCGACGCCACGTCCCGACGGCATGTACGGCGTCGCCAAGGTCTGGGGCGAGGCGGTGGGCCGGTACTACGCGGATCGATTCGGGCTCGAGGTCGTCTGCCTGCGTATCGGGAGTTACCAATACCGCCGGAAGCCGCCGGAGTGGGACACAGGCGCGCGCATCCTCTCCACCTGGCTGAGCGATCGGGACCTGGTCAATCTCGTGCGCCGATCGGTCGAAGCGCCGGGCATTCGCTGGGGCATCTACTATGGGATTTCGGCCAACGCGCGCGCCTACTGGGACATCACCAATGCCGTCACCGAGCTCGGGTACCGCCCGCGGGACAACGCCGAGGACTACGCGGACGAGGTGCTGGCCAAGGGCGGCGAGTACGACCTGTGGGGCTACACGACCGAGGGCATGGTCTAAGGCGCGTCCATGACCGAAAGCACGACGGCGACGCTGCCGACGCGACCCTTCGGCCGGCACTCGGACCGGGTGTCGATCATCGCCCTGGGCGGCGGGCACATCTCGCGGCCCGGGGTGACCGACCAGGAAGCCGAACGCATGATCCGCACGGCGCTCGACAACGGCGTCACGTTTTTCGACACCTCCTGGGACTATGCCGAGGGTCTCAGCGAGCGCCGCTACGGCCGGGTCCTGCCCGACCACCGCGACGACATCTTTCTTATGTCGAAGGTCTGCGACCGGACCCGCGACGGCGCCCTGGAACAGCTCGACGAGAGCCTGCGCCGCCTGCGCACGGACTACCTGGACCTCTGGCAGTTTCACGAGATCAACTACGACAACGACCCCGAGTGGATCTTCGAGCCCGGCGGCGCGGCCGAGGCCGCCGAGATCGCCAAGGCCCAGGGCAAGGTGCGCTACGTGGGCTTCACGGGGCACAAGAGCCCGCACATCTTCAAGGGCATGCTGGCCGCCGACTTCGAGTGGGACTCCTGCCAGATGCCGGTGAGCGTCTTCGACCACCAGTACCGCAGCTTCATTGCCGAGATTCTTCCCGAGCTGAACCGGCGCGGCATCGCCTGCATCGGGATGAAGTCGCTGGGCGGCAACGGGCAGTTCATCACCGAGAGCGGGCTGACGGCGCAAGAGTTGCGGCGCTACGCCCTGTCGCAGCCGATCACGTCCCTGGCCTGCGGCGCGGTCACACCTGCCGACGTCATGCAGGATCTCGAGATCGCCCGCACGTTCACGCCGATGTCGGAGGACGAGCAGGAGGCGCTCCGCGATCGGGTGCGGCGCCAGGCCACCGACGGCCGCCACGAGTGGTTCAAGACGTCGACCTACTTCGACTCGCCCTATCACGCGGATGCCCACGGGTTCGGCAGCCACCTGAGGATTCCCCGCTTGCCGTGAGGCCCGCGAACCTCGTCTGCAAATGATGTATGTCGCGACGCCGGCGTCGCTCGTGGTGAGCCAGTCGAACCACCTCCTTCGACTAGCTCAGAGCCTGCCCCGTACTCGATACGGGGACGAGCGGACGTAGAGCCGCGTCCGCCGTCCGCATGTGCGAAAGTGAAAGGACGCGCTTGACCAACGGGATGCGGCAATGACGGATGCGATCGACCGGCTGGTATGCGCGGTGGTGCACAACGACGACGCCAACCGCGTGAATCAGGCACTGGTGGACGGGGGCTACGGCGTCACCCGCATCACGGCGCAGGGTGGCTTCCTGCGACGGGGCAACGCGGTCTTCGTGATTGGCGTGGCGCAGTCGGCGGTCGACGCAGTCATCGACGTGCTGAAACGGAGCGCGCACCAAGCGGCGGGTGCGGACGCCGGCGGCTCGGCCTACGGCATCGTGTTCGTGGTGCGGGCCGGCCAGTTCGCGAGGCTCTGACGTGACCATGACCGCAGGCGAGAACGACCGCTTGGCCATCGCCGTGGTGCAGGACGCGGACGCGATGCGCCTATCCAACGCGCTCAATGACGCCGGATTCGCGCACACGCGGATTCCGACGCGCGGAGGATTCCTGCAGCGCGCCAGCGAGGCCATCATGGTGGCCTATTCGCATACCCGCCACGAAACCCTGATGGAGCTGATCGCCGGCCAATGCCAGACCCGCAGCGAGATGCAGATCGTCTCGCTGGCCGGGGACACCATGCTGTTGGCCGAGCCGGTCGAGGTCGAGGTCGGCGGCGCCACGGTCTTCACGATGGAGCTCGAGCGCTTCGTCCGGCTCTGATCCGAGCGGCGCCTGGCGCATAATGCGCGCGCCGACCCGTACGCCATTCGCCTGATGACCGACCAAATCATCGACGTATCCGGGCACTTCGGCGCCGTGCCCTTCGCCCGCGCCGCGTGGACTCCGGCAGAGGTCGTGGACCGCGCGGCGGACGCGGGGATCACCCACACTTACGTCGCGGCGCTCAGCGGGGTCTACCACGAGGCGGGCGTGGGGAATGCCGACGCCCTCGCCGCGGCGGCGCGGCATGGCGAGCTGACGGCAGCCGCCGTGGTCGATCCGCGCTCCGGCAGCCGCGCGCTGGACCAGGTCGAGGCGTCGATCGATGCCGGCGTGCGGCTGTTCCGCGCGTTTCGCGGGGCGCAGGGCGCCTGGCCGCCGCACGAGGCGACGTTTCTGGCCGCCGCCCGCCGCATCGCCGGGGCGGGCCTGGTGCTGATGGCGGACCTCGGCAACCCCATCGGCGAGCTGACTGAATACATGCACGCGCTGGGCGACCTGGACCTGACGATCGTCTTCGCCAACGTGTCCTACGCCACGCTGGGCGAGGCGCTCACGGTGATGCGGACCGATCCCCGGATCCACCTGGAAAGCCATCGGCTGTGCCGCCCCGACACGCTGGAGCTGATCGCATCCGAGGTCGGCGCCGACCGCGTGCTGTTTGGCACCTCCGGGCCGCCTTTCAACGCGCTATCGGCGCTCAACCTGGTGCGGCACGCCAACCTGCCCGAACTGGACCGCCGGCTCATCCTGGCCGGCAACGCGCTGCGGCTGATCGAGGGTCATGGGATGGCCGATCGTGCGACGCCAGATCTGGCGCCCGATCCATTCGGCCCGCCCGTGCGGGGTCCGGAGACGGTGCCGATCATCGACATCCACGCGCACAACGGCGCCTGGCCCTACGCCGGCGCCACCAGCCGCGACAACCACGGCATCACGACGCTCGAGCGGCTGATGGCCGAGTACAACGTCGAGCAGACGTTCGCATCCTCGGCGCTGGCCATCACGAACGACTTCCGCCGGGGCAACCGGGAGCTCGTGGAGGGAAGCCGTGGACGCGGCACCATCCGCCCGCTGGTGACGATCACCCCGCACGACGTGGCCGGCTCGTGCGAGGAGATGGACCGGTGGTATCCCGAGCCGCACGTCGTGGGGGCCAAGCTGCACACGCAGCTGTCCCGCGTTCCCATCGGCGATCCGCGCATGGCCGCGCTGTTTGAGGAAGTCGCCGCTCGCGGCAAACCGGTGGTGAATCACGTGATGGCATTGGGTGGCTTCGATCCGCCGTCCGAAACCCAGCAAGTGGACGGCATCGTCGAGCTGGCGGCGAGACATCCGGACCTGACCGTGGTGGCCTATCACGGCGGCGGTCTGGATTGGGAGCGGATGTTGGAGCTTGCCGAACCGCTGCCCAATCTTTATGTCGAGTACGCCAGCTCCTGGCCGCAGGACAACCCGGTGCGCGCGGCCGTCGAGCGGCTCGGACCAAAGCGCGTGATGTTCGGCACGGACATGGACTTGCTCTCGCCGTCGCTCATGGTGGGACTGGTGGATAGCGCCGGCCTGGATTCCGCGGCCTACGCCGCGGTGCTGCACGGCAATGCGCGGCGGGTGTTCCGGCTGGGGCCGGCGGGGACGAGCGAAGAAACGTCCGAATAGCAATTGCGTTCATGGTTCGACAGAGCCTGCCCTGAGCCCGTCGAAGGGCTCGCCACGAACGGGCCGCGGTGCGGCGCTTGCAAACCGAGGCAGCCGAACTCTAGACTTAGGCTAGCTTAGCTAATGCAGGGGGATCGCCATGCAAGTAAACATGCACGAGGCCAAGTCGCAACTCTCACGACTCGGCGAGCGGGCCTGGGAGGGCGAAGAGGTCGTCATCGCGAAAGCGGGCAAGCCGTATCTGCGGCTGGTGCCCTTTCGGCCACAGAACAAGCCGCGGAGGCTTGGCGACCTCAAGGGCCAGATTTGGATCGCTCCCGACTTCGACGAGACGCCCGAGGAAGTCATCAAGGCCTTCGAAGGCGACTTGTGAGGCGTCTGTTGATGGATACCCATGTGCTCCTGTGGGCACTTGGGGCCGAGCAAATGCTAGGGAGCGACGTACGTAGAGCCTTGACTGACCCGCGCAACGATGTATTCGTCAGCGCGGCTAGCGTCTGGGAAGTCGCTGTCAAGAGCGCGCTGGGCAAGCTGCGAGCCCCAGACTACTTGGCCGCGACGGTCGAGGCAGCCGGATTCAGCGAGCTTCCGGTGACCCTTATTCACGCCGAGCAGGCGGGGAGCTTGCCCAAGCTTCATGGCGATCCGTTCGACCGCATGCTCGTTGCCCAGACGCAGGTCGAGGGGCTCACCCTGGTCACCGCCGACGCCAACATACTCCGGTACCCCGTCCGCACGATGGCAGCGCGGGATGGCGTCTGACGGCTAGAAAAAAACCGGAGCCGACGGTGGGATTCGAACCCACGACCTGAGCTTTACGAAAGCCCCGCTCTGCCAACTGAGCTACATCGGCGGACGGGGAAAATGCTAGCACCCGGACGTTCGTAGTCGCTCTCAATCAGCTCAATGGTCTCCCTCGCCGGCGGCCCTTGACCCACCCGGACGTTGCCCGCACGCCTGGAAGCCAGCCCGCTCATTTCCACGTTGGCCCGGACCTTGATTTCTGCCTTCGGACACTCTTGCAGAGTCCGGTGGGGCTTGGGGACGAGCGGGCGCATCCGGTCCGCCCCCAGGTTCAATGAATGGTGGATTCCCGCCTTCGCGGGAATGACGGAGGGGTTGCGCGAAGGTCTTCCTTCGCGGGAATGACGCGAGGCAAGCGCAGGTTTCGCCGCAGGCAAAGGCAGCCGGCTAAAGGCCCCAGACGTCCCGCATGACCTGCCGCACAGCCGGCGGTCCTTCGATGGTGGCCACTTCGTCGGCGGCGGCCTGCACGTCGGGCGGAGCGTGCGACATGGCGATGCCGCGTCCGGCCCATTGCAGCATCTCGATATCGTTGCGGTCGTCACCCACGGCCACGACTTCGGCAGCGTCGATCCCCAGCTCGTCGGCCAGCCAGGCCACGCCTTCCCCTTTCGTCCCGCCGGCCGGCAGGGATTCCAGACCACCCGCCCCGAGACGCTCGCTCCACCAGGAGACCGTCGAGACGGCATCGCCGAGCTCATCGTTGATGCGGCGCTCGGCGCCGGCCACGGCTTCACGGTCGCCGAAGGCGAACACCTCGACGGGCGGCGCGGCGATTGCCGTGCTGGGCATGGGGCGAATGATTGGCAGCTTGGTGGACAGGTAGAGCCGCGTCGGGGCATGGGTCCACCACGCGCCGTCGCACAAGTAACGCTCGCCGGCGAAGGGCGACTCGACCCAGACTCCGGCCATGCCGCAGTCTCGATAGACCCCGAGCACCGCAGCCGCGGCGGCGTGGGTCATGTGCCTGGCGCGCAGCACGTGCCCGTCGCGGACGCGCCGCACGATGCCGCCGTTATTGAGGACGGCGTACGCGCCTGCCGGCAACTGACGCGTGACCTCGGCGGTCATATACGTCCCGCGGCCGGTTGCGACGACGACGGTTACGTCTTGCGCGGCGACGCCGCCGAGCGCCCGGATCACGTCCTGATCGGGGCCCACGCCGGGCCAGGTCAGCGTGCCGTCCACGTCGAGCGCGAGGAGTCGGGGGCGCAGGCTAGTCCTCATTGAACGCGTCGCCGCCATCGTCCAGGTCGGAAGCCGCGTCCTCGAACTCGGCGTCGTCGGGCATTTCGCCGGCCTCCATGCGCCGCAACATGGGCTCGAATTCGTCGGGCAATGCTTCGCCCATCTCCTCGCTCATTTGGCGCGTCATGCGGGCGAGGCTGCGCGGATCGCCGGACTCCAGGCCTTCCATAGCGGCGTCCATGCCCGAGAAGTCGTCGTCGCCCGCGCCGTCGTCCGACGCACCGCTGCGGACGATGGTGACGCGCGACAGCAGGCGCTCCAGCCGATCCGAGCCGCAGTGGGGACACGTCGGATCCTGCACCGCGGCGAAGGTCTTGAAGAGCTTGGTGGAGCGCTGCCGGCAGTCGGGGCAGCGGTAGTCAAAGACTGGCACCGGAGGGTTGAGGCCGCGCTGGAACGGCCAGCGCAGGGACGCCGCAAGTGTACGGCGCGCCCCAGTTTGCGGATGCCCGCGGTGCTAGGCTCGGTGCTGCAATTCGACCGCGCGAGCTCGTTCGAGCGTGCTGCCATGAGGCGTTGGGAGCCCAGCAAAGACTGGCGCCGCCGCCATGGCTTGCGAGCGCACACGGTCACGGCGCTGTGCCGCGCGGCCGCGCTTGTCATCCGTCCCGCGCCACCGGGCGTTCACGCGCTGCCGCCCTCGCCATTCTCCGCGGTCGTCATCAAGCCGCTCGCGCTAGGCGACGTGCTGCGGACGACGCCGTTACTGCACGCCCTGCGCCGGGCCCACCCCGACGCACGGATCACCTATGCCGTCGGCGACTACGCCCGACGCACGCTCGAAAACAATCCCCACATCGACGACATGCTGGACATGGGACAGCTCGGAACGCCGCGCCGGTACGACGCGCAGGCCTATCTGGGTCTCGCCAGACGGCTTCGAAAGGGCCGATTCGACGTGGCCGTGATCTTGGACCGCTCGCCGCTCATGGCGCTCTTGCCCTACCTCGCGCGCATTCCCCACCGCATCGGCCTCCACAACAAAGGGCGCGGGTTTGCGCATACCACGCGAGTTCCGATTGCCGACGACGAGCACGAAGTCGATGCCTACTTGCGGGTCGCAAGGGCCGCGGGAATCGATACCAGCGACGTTCGCTGCCACTTTCGCCCCTCGGTAAGCGACGAAGCGGCCGCCGACCGCTTGCACCAGGAGTTTGGCGCCACGCCCGGACGCCCGCTGGTGATCATGGCTCCCGGCGGCGGCTTGAATCCGGGCGCGGTGGACGTCTCGAAGCGCTGGACCGCCGCGGGCTATGCGCATGTGGCCGACGCACTGATCGAACGCCGCGGCGCAACCGTCGTGCTGGTGGGCCTGCCGTCCGATGCCAGCTCCAATGCCGCCGTACGGTCGGCCATGCGCGCGTCGGCGATCGACCTGAGCGGGCAGACCGGCTTCGGACAGCTCGCGGCGCTCATTGCCCGCGGGGATTTGTTTGTCGGCAACGACTCGACGGCGGCGCAGCTCGCCGCCTGCGTGGGCACGCCGTCGGTCACCGTCTTCACCACGACCGAGCCGTGGGTCTATGGACCCTACGCGCCGAACGCAGTCTGGGTGTATCGCGGCAGCCCCTCGAGCGGCTTGGTCGACAGCCCGGGGACTGCCGAGGTAGAGCAGGCGGCCCTCGACGCGCTGCCGAAACGGACCGAGGGCCCCGCGGGCTAGACCTTCACGAGTCCGTTGCTGCCGCCCGACGGGGCGTAGCCCGCGACCCGACGCGATAGCCCACCGTGCGTTCGGCGGCCATGGGCACGCCCTCGACGCGCCACACGGCCACGGGCGGTCCGCCCGTGAGATCCCGGCAGAGCCGGCGCAACGGACACCGGGGGCAGTCCGGCGCTCGCGCGGTGCACACGGTGGCGCCCAGGTCCATGAGGCCCTGCCCGTAGTCGTAGAAGCGCCGGGCCGGAGTCAGCGCCTCGGCAAGCTCGGCGAGCCGGCGGGCGTCGCGGTAAGCCGAGCCCTCGGCCGGGAGCCCGACGGCCCGGGTGTAGACCCGCGCGATGTTGGTATCTACCAGTGGCGCGCGTTTGCCGTTGCCGAATGTGTGCACGGCAGCCGCGGCATAGGGACCGAGGCCCGGAAGGCGTCGCAGACCCTCGAGCGAATCCGGCATGCGGCCCCCGTGGTCCGCGACGACGACCGCCGCCATGGCCTTCAGCCACTTGCCTCGAATGTGGTACCCGAGCGGATCGGTCAGCGCGCTGACCTCTGCGGCGGGCGCGCGATGAAGGTCCTCGATGGTCGGGTAGCGGCGCACAAACTCCCGGTATACCGGTGCCACCCGAGACGCCTGCGTTTGCTGGAGCAGCAGCTCGGACACGGCCACGCGGAAGGGATCGTGAGTCTCACGCCACGGCAGGTCACGCCGATGCGCGCGGTACCAGCGAATGAGGCGGTCCTGAAACGCGGTCCGAAATCGGTGGTCGATTTCCAGATGGCTAGTCACGGAACGCCCGCCTGAATCGCTATGCACATGCACTGTCGCTCCGCGAGCCGATGGTACGGTCAAAAGGATCGTGCGCCGCACGAGAATTCGATTTTCCAGCCCGCCACGCCATTGATCCGATTCCTGGCGCGCGCCCTCACCCCAATCGCCATCGGCATGCTGGCGGTCGCCGCGTGCGGCGACGCCACGCCTGGGCCAGGTTCGGCCACAACCGCGATCGTGGTCGTGGCGCCGACGCCCGAGTCGCCCGTGGCGCCAACGACCGCCGCCGTCGCTCCAGACTCGCCGTCGCCGCAGCCGACGGACACGCCGAGCGCCACCGCCTCGCCGGAGGCGTCGCCCACGGCCGCGACCCCGCCTCCCGCGGTCGCGAGCACACCAACACCGCCGTCGACTCCTGTGGCCCCGACGCCGGAGCCGGCCGCCCCAGTTGACGACACGCCGGCGGCCGGGGCGGCCACCCCAAATCCAGGTCCCGCCGAACCCGTCCAGCTGCCCACTGCCGTGACCGACCTGCCCGGGGTCGAGCAGCGCGTCACACTCCTGCTGTTGGGCATCGACCAGGCGGACTCGTTCGAGGGCAACACGGACGTCATCATGCTGGTGAGTCTGGACCCAGAGAGCGGCTCGGCTTTGGTGCTCTCGATTCCGCGCGATCTCTGTCTAGACACCTGCGACACGCACTCGACCCGGGTAAACGAGATCTTCAAGCGCCAGGGCATGGAGCCGCTTCAGGCGACGCTTCACAACATCACCGGCCTTCCAATCGACTATTTCCTGCTGGTGAACTTCTACGGCGTGGAGCGCATCATCGACGCGCTGGGCGGCGTGAACGTCTGGTCGCCGCGCGAGTTTGACGAGCGGTTCGTCTACCTGGACACGGACGAGGAGATTCGCCTGGTCCTGGAGCCGGGCTCGAACACGCTCAACGGTCGCGAGGCCGTCGCCTACGGCCGCTCGCGCAAGTACGACCCGGGGGGCGACTTTGCCCGGATTTGCCGCCAGCAGCAGGTGATGCGCGGCCTGCGGGAGCAGGCCTTGTCACCGGCGCTGATCGTGAACATACCCGCCGTGCTCGAGGAGCTCGGCGGCGCGTTCCGCACTGATTTTCCGCTCGAGCAGCTTCCCGCGCTGGCCAACTTGGCGCTTCGGACCCCTCCGCAGCGGGTGCACTCGTTTGCCGTGCACAGCCGCGGCGGTGAGCTGCTGCAGTGGTTCACGGGCGAGGACGGGGCATTCCTCCTGCGTCCGGACCTGGTCGCGATTCGAGACTTCGTGGCCGACGCGTTCGCACGATCCTTGGAAACCCCGACGAACGCGGCCGGCGAGCCGGTCTTCATCGCCGACAACTGCGAGGCCTACTACCCGAGCTAGCCTTCGGCGGCTCCCATGCGGGGAAAGTTTCGGGCCTCGCCGCTGTGCACGAACTCAGAATCGTGAAAGGCCGGCAACGCCCGCCACGCACCGTCGGGGTACTTGCGATTTCGCAGGGCGTCGCCGAGCAGTCGCAGTTGCACCGGCTCTCCGGAATGAGGCCAGCTCTCGAAGACGGCGTTTTGGAAGTACTGCCGGATTACGCCCGGCTCGGCGCCGGGAGCAATGATCGTGCCGGGCGCGCCGGTGTCCACGCGCGCCTCGGTGCGTGGAGCGCCAAACGCCAACGCGCCGCCGAATTGCTCGAAGAAGTCGAGGAATCCAGTCACGGTGCCGTCGACCGCGAAGTTGGACACGCGATGGCCCCACGTGCCCACGATCACGCCCTCCTGATTCGAAAACAGGGTGGGTTCGATGCCGAGATTGGGCGCGCCGTCGCGACCGCCGCCGATGAGGTCCCACGCGGGGCGGGCAAACACTTTCCGCTTGCCTGAAAAGGTGTCGAGGTTCCAGTCCATGACCCCGCGCTGGAACCACTGCGATATGACGCCGGGCACTTCGCGCCAGGGATCGGACGTGGGATAGCCCCACCGTCGCAGGCCGCCCGTGGCTCCGAAATAGGTGGCGAAGCCCGCCGTCAGCAGTTCGCCATCCAGCCGCACGCGCCAATCGGTCAAGCTGTGACGCAGCGGGCCGGGCGCCGCGTCCTCCAGCGCGATTCCGACTGCCAGGTCCTCGGCTTCCGGCGGCGGCGGCGCCTGGCTGAGCGGCGATTCGAACACCTGCACGCGGCTGTTGAGACTATCGGCGACGTATATCCGGCCGTCGCCGTCGACGGCGATGCCCTGCGGAAAGCGAAACTCGTTTTCCTCGACGCCTTCGCTGCCGAACCTCCCGACCAGCGTGCCGTCCGGCTCGAATACCGCCACCCGGTGGTCGGCTTCTTCGGTGACATAGAGCCGCTCCGCCTGGTCGACAGCCACGCCCACAGGGTTGCGAACCGCCGGCGCGGTTACGGCGAACCGCCAAAACTCTCCGGACGAACTGAAGACTTGGATCCGGTCGCGAAACGTGTCGGCGACGTACACCAATCCCGAGGGGCCGACGGCGATGCCATTCGGCGTGCTGAACTCTCCCGGCTCCTCGCCGCGGCTGCCCCACATGGCGACGAACGAGCCATCTGGCCCGAACTTCTGGACGCGATCGTTAAAGCCATCGGCCACGTAGACGAAGCCGTCGGCGTCGACCGCGATCCCGCGCGGCGCGTTGAACTGGCCCGCACCACCCCCCTGACCGCCCCACTGGCTGCGAAACTCGCCATCCCGCGTGAATACCTGAACGCGTCGATTGCCCCCGTCGACCACGTAGAGCAGCCCATCGGGTCCGAGCGCGATGCCCTTGGGCCGGGAGATCGAGCCGGCGGCAGTGCCTTCATCGACGATGACCAAGAGCTCAAATCCGTCCGGAGAAATTCGGACGACGCGGCTGGCGCGTGAGTCCGTCGCGAAGAGAAATCCGTCGTCATCGACAGCAACGCCCCACGGCGAGGATTCGCGGCCCACTCCCCGGATGGCGGCAAGCGTGACCGCCAAGGGCTCGTCGTCGTCCTGCGCGGACACCGTTCGCACCGCCAAGCCGGACAACGGCGCCAGCGCCAAGCCGGCGAGGAGGGCGCGTCGACCGAAGGGGCGGGGATTCATGGCGTGCGAATGGAGCGGGAACGGTTGGCTCCTGCCAGTCTAGCGGCGACCAAGAGCGCCGACCCATGTTGACCCGCGCCGCTGACGCTCATGATTCTTGGTTCCATCGGGGTTGCATGCGCACCGGTGTGACGGTCACATGAAGAACGGCGCCCGCAGCGGATTCATGACGCCGGGGCGCGTATGCTGCCGCGCATGACACCCCGGCGCACCGCGGAGCGCGCTCCCATGCTCACGTGGGAAAAAAGTCGCGCCGATTTGCGCAACGTTTCGCGTCCGAGCCGCGATGTATGTTCGGCGGGTCCGGACGTCCAAGGCAGCGGTCCTGCGGGAAGCTCGGACTCGCCTCCCTCCCCATGAGCCTGGGCGCCAACGGCATAGGACTCGTTGCCGTTGGCGCCCTGCTTGTTGCCGCGGCGACCGTCCACCTGGCGTTCCTCGCCACTCGGCGACTCACGCGGCCGACAGATCGCACTCACGCGGCCGAACACCGTCGATTTGCGCGCAACGCCATTGCGCCGAGTGCCGTCAGCGTGATGCACCGCGTGCTCTTCGCGGTTTTCACGCTCGTGGTGCTGCAAATCATCGGGCCGGAGGGCAACGGCCAATACGCGTTTGCGATGAACCTGTTCTTGTATTTCACCATTATCGTCGACTTCGGCCTCGGCACCCTGCTGACGCGGGACGTCGCCAGAGATGCGGCGAGCCTCGAGCGCATATTCCGCACAACCTTGGCCCTTCGCGTGCGGTTACTGGGCGTCAGCATGCCCGCAATGGTCGGCATTGCCCTGATCTACTGGGCCGCCGGCGCCATCGACGTGACGGCGCTGCTCGCGACCGCCGTGCTCGCGCTGTCACTGCCGGTGGAGGCGGTCAACCAAGCGTTTGCGGCGGTCTATGGCGCCTGGGAGCGCATGGATCGCCGGGCGCTGGTGGCAGCCGGTACCGCGGCTCTGACGGCTGGCCTTGGGCTGCTTCTGCTCGCCGCCGGGATGGGGGTTGTCGGGGTTGCCCTCGCGGGCGTGATCTCAGCCGGCTTCACCTTGATCGCCATCGGTCGACCGGTCGGATTCGGGCTGCTGCGCCGCTCCATCCGCGTCCCGCCGGAGCAAATGCGCGGATTGGGACAGGCCGCGCTGCCGCTCATGCTCAACAGCCTGCTGGCCACCGCGTTCATCCAGATCGACATCCTCATCCTGCAGGCCCTGCAGAGCACGGAGATCGTGGGGCATTACAACGCCGCCTTCAGGTTCCTCAGCTTCTTGAACATCCTGCCCTCGACCGTGGTTCTCGCCGCTTTCCCCCTCATGGCCCGGGCGTCGGCCGACCCGGCCGAGCTGGCGCGCTGGTTCACGCGCGCGTGGCGGATCCTGGCCACGGCCGCCGGCGCCGCCGTCTTGCTGCTCTTCGTATTCGCCGAGCCGGTGGTCGAGACGCTGCTCGGGTCGGAATACCTGCCGCAGACCGCCACGGCGCTGGCGATTCTGATCTGGTTCCTGCCGCTGAGCTATCTCAACGGGACGCTGCAATACGTGGTAATCGCCTCGGACCGCCAATGGCGGCTCACCCCCGTGTTTCTGGTCGCCACGCTGATCAATGTGGGGCTGAACCTGGCGCTCGTGCCAATCTGGGGATTCGTGGCGGCCGCGGCGACGACGATCGGGAGCGAGGTCGTGTTGCTGGCAGGTCTTGGCTGGATCCTGCGCCGGGACCGGCTGCTCGGTCGCGTGCTCGAGCCGGGCGCGCGCCCGGCACTGGCTGCCGGAGTGGCGGCGGTGGTGGCGGTGTTGCTGCGCGATCTTTCGTGGATCGGCGCGGCGCTGGCGGCGATGGCCGCCTACGTCGTGGTGCTGGCCGTCATCGGCGGGCTTCGGCTCGCCGCAATCCGCGACTCACTGCGATTGTCCTAGCGCGGCGACTCCAGAGAAGAGCGCCGTGCATCAGCTTGCCAGCCGCGGCTTATGCCTTCAGCTCGACGCGGCGCCCCCCGGCTCACCGAGGGACGGCGGCACGAATACCGTCCGGCCGAGCCACAAGCCTTTTTGGCCGACATACGTCCGCAGGGCGAACTCGCCCGACATCGGCAGACCCTCGCCCTCGGGTCCCACAAAGCCCATGAAGGTCTGGTAAGTGCCGGGAGGCGAGTCGGCTGGAATCCAAAGCCCGGTTCGGACTTCGTGGATCTCGCCTGGCGACCATGCCGAGGTGCGTTGACCGGCGAAATTCTGCGCGTGGAATTCCTTGGAGTAGACCGCGCCGGTCGGGCCTTCCACCCACACGCGTATCCGCAGGTCGTAGTCGACCGGCGCCGGCATCGCCAGGCGGATGCTGAACCGCATGCCGTCGCCGGCCTCCCGCGGACCCTGGTCTTTGCGATGGCCGGTGAACCACATTTCGGCCATCTCGAAATCGTCATTGATGCTGATTTGGCCCTTGCGTTTCACGAAGTCGTAGACGTGCGTCATGTACAGCTGGAGCACGCCGTTGCGGAAGACTTCGGACCGCGCCTGCCACAAGTGGCGGGTGAGCCACGTCTCCGTGAGATTCCGGGGATCCGCCTGCTCCAGCCCCGCCAGCACCACCCACACGCGGTTGTGGTTCCGCGCCGCCTGACCCAGCTTGTGTTCGACCTCCAAGTAATTCACGGCCGGGGGCACCTCGTCGGGGAGGAGCCAGACATCGACCTTGTCGAGGAAGTCGGGGAAGTAGTGTCGCCAAAACCACCCCTGCCAGGGGCCGGCGAGCACGACGGCGTCGCGGAATTTGGTCTGATCAATGCCGGGGCGCCCGGGCCGCGCGAGGCTCTCGATGGTCGTGGTGATCGATCGGTAGTCGCCCCGCACGTAGTCGGTGAAATAGGCGCGACTCGCCGCAACCGGCCCGACCAACACCACCAGCGCGACCCCGGTGGCGGCCAGCCTTCGCAGCGGAACCCGCGGCGCGGCGTCGAATGCCGCGGCCACGAGCACGCCGATCGCGGGAATCGCCGGCAGGAGATATCGAGGCTGATAGGGCTTGTCGAAGATGAGCAACAGCGCGAGAAAGGCGACCACCGACGCCACGAATCCGATCATGAGCCCACCGCGGCGGCGGATGACGACGGCGGCGACTCCGCATACGGCGAGCGCCGCGGCGCCGAGGGCAAATGCGGTTGAGAGTCGTCCGCTGCGGACTTCCTCCATGCCGACCAGCAGATCGAGCCACGCCACTCGGCCAATCTCGACCAGCAAGCCGCGTGTGAGATCGCCGGTGCCAAATGCCGGCAGGCTGTCGTGCAACCCGCGCGCCAGGACCAGCCAGGGCAGCGGAATGGCGAGGGTTGTGGCGCCCACGGCGGCGAAGACCAGCACGCGGCGGCGGTGTCGCCGCCAATGCCAGGGCAAGGCCAGCACCATGGCGGCAAGCGCGATTGCGACGGTGAAGTCGATGTAGCTGCCCGCCGCCACGCAGACGGCCATGCCCAGCCAATCGCGACGCCGTCCGGAGCGCATGGCCCGCTCGAATAGCCAGAGCGAAAGCACGGCGAAGAGGGCCGCGGGCGCATACATCCGCGCTTCGCGGCTGAAGAACACCAGCAGCGGTGACGTGGTGACGACGACGGCGGCGACCACCGCGGGCCAGGCCGCGACATAGCAACGGGCCAGGCGGTAGGTCGCGGGGATCAGCACAAGCCCAAACGGGATCGAGAAGGCCCGCGCGATCGGCTCGGACTCGCCAAACCACCCGATCCAAAGGTGCAGCGCCAGATAGTAGAGCGGGGGATGCTCGAACGGCGCCGCGGCCAGATCGGCCACGATATCGAGCAGGCCGGCACGCGCGTACCAGATGGCGGCGACTTCATCGAAATCGAAGTCGCCCAGCCCCTCCAGGTTCCACAGGCGCAGGCCCGCCCCCAGCACCACGAGCAGCAGCACCGCTCGCTCGGGGGTGACCAAGGGCGCGATCCGCCGCCCCCAGGTCGAGGCCGCGGCAGCCACGCCGGCGCTACCCGCCGTAGGCATCGAGCGTCTGACGGGCGATGCGGCGCCACGAATAGCGGCGGGCCACGGCTTGTGATCCCGCCTCGAGCGTCGATCGGTACTCCGAGTCGTCTCGAACTCGAACCAACGCCGCCGCCAGCGACTCGGGATCGCGCACCGGCGTAAACGCCACCTCGCCGGGGCGCACATCCAGCAGGTCGGGCCGCACGGGAGTCGTCGTTACTACGGGCAATCCATGGGCCGCGGCAACCATGAACGACCCACGGCGCGTCGAGAGTCCATCGTCGTATGGCAGCGCCGCAACGTCGCAGGCGCGCAACCACCGAGAGATTTCGGGAGCCTCCAAATATCCGGGTTCCAGCACGTTCACGCCGGCGAACGTGGATGGTGGCACCGGGGCTGCCGCTCGCCGCGCGCCGACATCCGGGCCCGCGCCTCCGATCAGCGCGAGCCGTGCATCGCATTTTGCTAGGGCCCGATTTCGCATCGCGGCCGCCAGCACGTCCAATCCCTTCCCCGCCTGCCGGAAGCCAAAGAAGCCGACGAGAAAGGCGTCCGCCGGCAGGCCCAGGTCGCGGCGAGCCTCGTCACGCGTTCCCAACGACGGGGGCGGCTCGATGGTCGGTCCCGCCGGAATGTACTGGGATCGACGCCATTCGCCCGGGATGCGAGCGCTCACGCACGCGCGATCGAGGGCGTCGACGTAAATGCAGACGTCCGCCCAGCCGCGCAGCAGATCCACCACCCGTCGGCGCAACGGGCCCGCGCGGGGAAACACAAACGGCTCTGCCAGATCGTGAAACGTGACGACGACCAGGCCGCTAAAGCCCATCAGGCGCAGAGCCCAGGGCATGAGCGGCGCTTGCAGCGCCGAGTCGAACGCCCCGGCTTGGTATTGGATGTGCACGATGTCGTTCCGAAATCGCCTGACCAGCCGAAGGACGGTGACAATCTGGCGGCACCAGGGGTTAGGCGCCAGGCGGTAGACGCGATCGACCGGACTGTCCTGCGACGCGGCCTCGGTGGCCACGTAGGTGCGCGCGCCCAGATCCTCCAGCGACGAGCGCAAGCGGATCACATGATCGGCGATCCCGCCGCGGCGCGGTGGAAACTCGGCAGTGACGAAGAGAATTCGGCGCGTCGGCGCGGGCACTAGCGTCGACTCCTCGGTGAGACGCCGTCGGGCGACACTGCCACTAGCGGCGCCAGCCGAACCACTGCCACAGCGTGACGCGCGCGATGCGCCCGGCCTCGGCGCGCGGTGAGGGCGCACCGCGCCCCAGCAGCAACCGCAGGAGCTGCTCGGCCAGCCTGACGAGATTCACGAGGGCCACGAATAGGCGCAGGAATACGGCGAAGGGGCGCCCCCACATCTTGCCCGCGAATCGATAGCGACTCCGGAAGAAATTGCGCTCACGGGCCACAACATCGCGTCCCGCCGACGCGCCGCCCACATGCCGCACCCGAGCTGTTTCCTCGACGGCGCAGGTCCATCCAGCCGCCCGCAGCGCCCGGTGCAGATCAAGCTCCTCCGAATACATGAAATATCCCGCGTCGAATCCGCCGACATCGCGCAAGGCGCGCGCGCGGAACGCAAGACACGCGCCGTCCAGCCAATCCGGGGGCGCGTCGGGCACGGCGGCGTCGCGATAGTAGGAGCGCAGCACGGCCGAGCCTCGCAGCCAGTGCTCTAGCATCGTGCCGTCCGCAATCGCGGCGCCGATGGAGGGAAACGCGCGGGCCGGCGAACGGCTGCTGCCGTCGGCGTCCAGGTGAACCGGACTCACGCAGCCGAGGCTGGGGTCGGCCTCGAGCCGGGCTCCGACGGCGGCGATTAGCCCGCGCTCGACGACCGCGTCGGCGTTCAGGACCAGGATGGGATCGCCGGTGGCAAGGCCGATGCCGATGTTTGCGGCGGCGCCGTAGCCGATATTCCGGTGGGTGACGCGCAGCGTCACCGCCGGAAACTGCGCGCGCACCTGCTCGGCGGTGCCGTCGCTTGACCGGTTGTCAACCACGATGATTTCGAGCTCGCCACCGCCGTCGGCCCGCAGCGCCTCGAGGCACGCGCCGATGTGACCCGCCGATTGGTGCGTCACCACAACCGCGGACGCCCGCATGGCGTGGGTTAACCCGACGCGGCGCGGCGGCGCCAGCACCGGGCCAGTCCGCGCTGGAGGCGCCACTCGTATTCGGCCATCAGCAGCGCCAACTGCAGGCCCACCCAGCCGTCGCGATAGCCGTTGTATTCGACCAATCGGCGCCGGATTTCACGCAGGGGTTGCGCCACAACCGCCGTGCGGCGGCGCCGCACGCCAGCCCGGTACAGGCTCTTTGCCTCCATCCGCGCGTAGCACCGCTGCCGGCGGCGAAACTCACGGATCGTGCGATAGCTGTGGTGGACCAGCGGCGCCTCGATCACGCCGATGCTGCCGTCGACGTCGGGCACTTCATGCACCGCGCGCTCGATCGGATAGCTCACGCGGCGACGGTCCATCACGCGCAATTGATGGTCGGGCGCCCATCCGCTCCCGCGCATCCAATGGCCAAAGATTCGATTCAGACGCGGCACGTCATAGGCCGCGTGGGCCTCGCGTCCCGCGCGGGTGCGCACTTCGGCGGCCAGCGCGTCGGACACGCGCTCGTCGGCATCGACGAAGAACACCCAGTCGTAGGCGGCGCGGGCCAGGGCGTCCTGCCGCTGGGCCGCGAACGTGGTGAAGCGGCGTTCGACCACGCGGGTTCCGGCCGGGGCGGCTGATGGCGTGCCGTCGGCGCTGAACGCGTCCAACACCAGGCGCTCGTCGCACCAGGCAAGCGTCCGCAGGCACGGCTCGATGTTGGCCGCCTCGCCCGCGGCGATCACGATCGCGCTCAGCGGCGCCGGGCGACTCACGGCTCGTCGAGGGCCTCTAGTGCACCGCGAACGCCGGTCACCGACCGGCCGGCGGCTTCATCCATGGCCGATCGGGCGCGCAGTCCCCAATGCATCGCCGCCAACGCCGCCTTGGCGACCGGCGGAGATGTGTGCGTGCGGTACCAGCGCACGCGGCTCCGGTAGAGCTGCGCTAGCATGCGGTCCGGCTGCTCGCTGGTGCTCGCGCCGCCGACGTGCCACACGCGCGCCGCCGGCAGGTGCGCCACGCGCCAGCCGAAGTCCTTGAGCCGCCGGCACAGGTCGATCTCCTCGCAATACATCCAATAGTCCGGCGAGAAGCCGCCGATCAGGTCGACGGCCAGCCGCCGCAGCAGCATGCAGGCGCCCAGCGGGTGATCGATGTCCACGGGGACGCCATCCGCCGCCACGCGACCGTTGAGGCGCCCGCGCCGCAGCCACGCCGGCGCGGGCCAGGCGTCAATGGCGGCTTGCGCCACGCCGGGGAAGCGAAACGCCCCCTCCTGCGGCGATCCGTCGAGATTCCGGAAATCGGGGCCGACGCACGCCACGTCAGGCGACGCTTCGGCGTGATTTACGAGGTGCTCGATCGCGTCGCGGTCCACGAACACGTCGTCGTTCATGACGAGCACGTAGGCCGCGTCGGTGGCGGCGATGCCGTCATTCGCGGCCGCGCCGTAACCGGGGTTGTCCGGGCGGGCGATGGGCGTCACCCACGACCCGGCGTCGCTCATCGCCGCCAGCGCACCGCCGTCGGCCGACGTGTCGACGAGCACGATCCGCCCCGGGGGCTGCGAGCTGTGGCGCAGCGCGTTGATGCAGCGGCGCGCTCGAGCGCCGCTGCCATGGGCCACAACGACCGCGTCAACCATGGACGGCCTCCCGGAGCCGCCGGGAGGGGCTTAGCGCAACTCGGCGGTGGCGCCCACCTCGGCAAGCTTGGCGACGATCTGGTCGCCCTCGTCCTTCGAGACGCCTTCCTTCACCGGACCCGGCGCCGCGTCGACCACGCCCTTGGCCTCGCGCAGGCCAAGCCCCGTGATCTCGCGCACGGCCTTGATGACCTGGATCTTCTGCTGACCGGAAGACTCCAGGTGCACCGTGAACTCGGTCTGCTCGGCCTCGGCCGCCGCGCCGTTGGCGCCATCGGCCGCGGGCGCCGCGGCGACAGCCATCGGCGCGCCGGTGACGTTGTACTTCTCCTTCAGCGCCTCCACGAGCTCGCTGAGCTCGATCACCGTCATGGAGTCGATCGCGCTGAGAATGTCGTCCTTGCTGATCGTGGCCATCCGTCACGCTCCTTCCGCGTGTGGTTGCAGTTGTTCGACGCGTTCCTGCAAGGCGTAAACCAATCCGTGAATCGTGCCGGCCAGGGTGTGCACCAGGCCGGAAATCGGGCTTTCGATTGACCAAACCAACTCCGATTGCAACTGCTCGACCCCGAACAGCGAGGCCAGCCGCGCAATGCGATCGGTGTCAAGCGCCTGCCCTCCGGCCACACCGCCGCGAATCTCCATCTTGGGATTCGAGGCAGTGAATCCCCGCAAGGCCCGCGCGGTGCCAATGACGTCCTCGCCACTGAACGCGAACGCGGTCTGGCCGTGAAAAAACGGCTCCAGGTGCTCGGCGTTACTCTGGCGCGCCGCCAGGATCGCTAGCGAATTCTTCACCACGCGAAACTTCGCGCCGGTTTCGCGCATTTGGCGGCGCAGCGCTTGCATGTCCGACACCGTGAGCTCGCTATATCCGGCCACGATGCTCAGCGGCGCGTCCGCCAGCGCCGACGACAGCGCGTCGACGATTTCGACCTTTTCGGCCTTGGTGGCCATGCGTGTCAACGTCCTTTCCTCGAATGACCTTGTGCCGCGGCGTCCGGCGGCGCGCCGTGACACGCGCCGCTCGCGTGGTCATTCGCGCCTCGGCGGGCGTCCCCAAGGGAGCTTATGCAGCGCACCCGCGGTCTTCGGCTGACGGCAAAAGGGGTGTGACTGGTGGGCTGGGCGCCTCAGGCGGCCAGCGCGGCGGCCTCCTCGTGAATGCGGGATACGTCCATCGAGACGCCCGGTCCCATGGTTGTGGTAAGCGTGGCGGAAAGCAGGTAGGTGCCCTTGGCGGCGGCGGGTCGAGCCTGGACGATGGCGTCCACGATCGCCGCGAGGTTTTCCTTGAGCGCCGCGGCGCCCATGGACACCTTGCCGGCGCGCACGTGCACGTTGGCCAAGCGCTCGACTCGAAACTCGACGCGCCCGGCCTTGAGGTCCTTGACGACCCGGCCCACGTCGTTGGTCACGGTGCCCGCCCGCGCGTTCGGCATGAGGCCGCGCGGACCGAGAATCCGCCCCAACGGCCCGATGATGCGCATGGTGTCGGGCATGGCGACCGCCGCCTCGAAGTCGAGCCACCCGCCCTGGATGCGCTTGGCCAGGTCGTCGGTGCCGATCTCGTCGGCTCCCGCCTCACGCGCTTCCTCGGCCCCATCGCCGGTAGCGAAGGCGATCACCCGGATCGACCGCCCCGTGCCGTGCGGCAGGGACAGCGTGCCGCGCACCTGCTGATCCTGGTGGGTGGGGTCCACGCCGAGCCGCATGTGCAACTCGACGGTTTCGTCGAACTTGGCGGGCGGGAACTGCACCAGCTGATCGACGGCGTCCGAGATCGAAAGCCTGGCTTCCGAGTCGACCATTTCGGCCGCCTGCCGGTAGCGTTTGCCGTGGCGCGGCATGGCTAGCCCTCCACCAGCACGCCCATGCTGCGGGCGGTGCCTTCGATCACGCGCTCGGCGGACTCGACGTCATAGGCATTGAGATCCGGCATCTTGGTCTCGGCAATCTCGCGCAACTGGCGGCGGGTGATGGTGCCGACCACTTCCTCGTGCGGAATGGCCGCGCCCTTCTCGACCCCTGCGGCCTTGCGCAGCAGATCAGATACGGGCGGCGTCTTGGTGATGAAGGTGAACGAGCGGTCCTCGTAGACCATGATCTCGACGGGAATCACCGATCCCATCTGGTCCTTGGTGCGCTCGTTGTACTGCTTGGTGAACTCGACGATGTTGACGCCGTGGCTGCCCAAGGCCGGGCCAACCGGCGGGGCCGGCGTGGCCTGCCCCGCGGCAAGCTGCAACTTCACGATGGATCGGAGTCTGCGCGCCATGTTGTTTCGAGCCTAGCCTCCGGCCCCGGCCACCGGCCCGCCGCTCTGCTTCTCCACCTGAAGAAAGTCCAACTCGACCGGAGTTTCGCGGCCAAAGAAGGATACAAGCACGCGCAAGCGCTCCTTCTCGTCGAGCACTTCATCCACGGTACCGAAGAAATCGGTGAATGGGCCGTCGATGATCTTGACGCGCTCGCCGGCCTGGATGCGGACCTCCGGACGCGGGGTCTCGCCCTCCATCTGCTTGAAGATCACGTCCGCTTCCTCGGGCGGCAGCCGCGTGGGGCGATTGCCCGAGCCGACGAAGTTCACCACGCCCGGCGTGTTGCGCACGACGAGCCACGACTCGTCGTCAAGCACCATGCGCACCAGCACATAGCCGGGATACATCTTGCGCTTCACGCGGCGGCGCTGGCCGTGCTTGACCTCTTCGATTTCCTCGGTCGGCACGATCACATCGAAGATCTTGTCGGAGGCGTCCATGGAGACCACGCGGTGCTCCAGGTTGTCCTTCACCTTGCCTTCGTAGCCCGAGTAGGTGTTGATCACGAACCAGCCCGCCTCGTCGCGAGCGGCGGTCGTCACAGTCTCGGCAGGTTTAGGCTGAATTGCCACGAAAATCCCCCTCTAGGCCACGACGACGTCAAACAGCTCGGCGAACACAAAGTCGGCCAGCCCGAGCAGCATCGCCATGAGCAGGCTGATGGCCACCACCAGGCCGGTGAGCCGGATGGTCTGCTCGCGGGTGGGCCAGTGGGCCTTGCGCAGCTCGGCGTAGGCGTCGCGAATGAACGCCCCGCCCGGCAGCCGCGCCAGGCGGCTCGGCGGCGCCGTGCGGCGTCGCGAACGGCCGCCGCGGGCCGGTGCCCGGCTAGATTGTTCTCTAACGAGTTTCACGATGGCGTCGATGTTCGCGGCAGCGCGCGCAGTACTTGCTCAGCTCCATGCGATCCGGGTCGTTGCGCCGGTTCTTGCTCGACACATAGCCACGGCTGCCGCAGTCCGTGCATTCGAGCGTTATGACAAGTCGATCACCGCGTCGGGGCATCAGAACGTTCCGCAGAGCCGGGAGGACCGATGCGCGTGCCCGGCCTCACCACGCGCACGCCCAAGGCACTGGCCAAGGGATGTCGCATTGTACACCGCCCGGCCGGGAAGTCGGTCGCACGGTAGCGGGCGACTTTGACATCTGAGCGCCGCATGGAGACCCAGCATCGGCGGGCGGCCTCGATGCGTCGCTTGACTTCCGTGGTGGATTCCCGCCCCGTATCGAGTACGGGGCAGGCTCTTCGCGGGAATGACGGACTCAAGGTGGTCCACTACCCGGCGTTTCGAGTCGGACGCGACGAGCTGGCTGCGGCCCCGGCGCTGGGTACCATTTGGCTCGTCGCCGGCATTGCGGCGGTGATTGGGATGGTGCAGTCCTCATGATTGGGCTGTTTGGGGCGATCTTCGCCACGGTTGGCCTTGCCGCGCGCCTAGTCGCCCACAGTCTTTGGCGTGTGCTCAACGTCGTTGTGCAGGCGCTCGGCATCATCGGTCGCCACCTGATTCGCCTCCTCTGGTGGATCATCCGCGTCGGAGTGCCCGCGCTTGGACGGGGCGCCCGCGCCGTCGGACGATTCATCGGGCCTCGGCTGGTGCTCGCCTTCGCGCTGCTTGGCTACGCAACGGCCCGCGCCGGGACCTGGGTGCGGCGAAAGATCACCCGCGCGAACGACCCGCCATCACCCCCAACCGCATAGGGCAGCGGGCGCCTAGATCCCCCCGAACGCCCGCGCTTTGGCCTTGAGCGAGAGGTAGATGGCTTCGAGCGCCGGTGTGGGCACGCCGGCCTCGCGGCCGCGGCGCACCACCGCGCCGGTGAGGTATTCGAGCTCGACGCGGCGCTGGTGGCCGAAGTCGACCTGGAGCGACGTGGTGTTGTCCGCCGGGGCGGATTGCAGCAGGGCGACCAGGTCGTCGCTGGTGGATTCCGGCAGATCGACGCCCAACGCGCGCCCAACGGACGCCGCTTCGTTGAACATCTTGCGGTAGACATCCTCCATGCCCTCGGTGGACAGGATGTCGCCGAGCGGTAGCTGGCAGGCGGCGCTCATGCCGCCGTGCACCGAGAGCAACACGATCTTGCTCCACAGGATGCGGGTGATGTCGTCGCTGACCTCGGTTTCGATGCCGCAGCCGCGCAGCGCCTCGGCGATCGTCTCCACACGCTCGGACACCCCGCCGCCGGGCTCGCCGATGGCCGCGCGCACCAGCGCGTCCTGGTACTCGATGACGCCCGGCCCGGCAATGTGGGCCGTGAGCCAGGTGGCGCCGCCGATCACGTGCTCCGCGCCCAGCACCGACGACAGCATCGGCACGCTGTCGATGCCGTTCTGCAGCGTGAGCACCGCGGTCTCGTCGCCAACGGCGGGGACCAGAAGCTCGGCGGCGGACTGCGTGTCGTAGGCCTTGACCGCGAACACGATGAGGTCGAACGTCGCCCCGGCGCCCGCCGGCCGTTCGACGACATTGACCGGGAGGAAGCGGCGCGATCCGTCCTCGCTGAGCATGCACAGGCCGTGCTCGCGAATGGCTTCCAAATGCGCCCCGCGGGCGACGAAAGTCACGTCGTGGCCGGTGTCGAAGAGACCGGCGCCGACAAAGCCGCCGACTCCGCCCGATCCCATCATCATCACGCGCATGCTGCTCTCCTTCTCTTACGGGGTCTCTCGATTGGCCGGGTCAGACGCGGGATGTCTTGCACGCAGCCGGGGCGATTCCCGTCTAGTTGGGGGTGGATTCCCGCCTTCGCGGGAATGACGGAGGGGGTACGCATAGGTCTTCTGGCCGACTATCCCGCGCCGTCGCCGACGGTCACCAGCGCCTCGGTCACGGGGCCGCGGCTCCGGCCGTCCTCGCGGATTTCGGCCGTGAGAATGCGACGGATGTCCGAATGCGCTGGCGCCGTGGCGGTGAGCGTCAACTCGCCGCGGGCGCCGGCCTCCAGGTCCAGGGACTCAAATGCCTCGCTCGTGCGCCACGCATCGGGAACCAGCAGCCGCGCTTCGAGCCGCACGGCCCGCTCAGCGTTGTTGCGGAGCAGCAGGCGATACCGGCATGACTCGCCCGGTTCGGCATGGCGCAGATATGGGACCAGCCGCGCCCACCAGAGGTCAACGCCCTCGTCGGCCGGTTCGTCCAATAGGTCCCGCACGACGCGCTCCTTGCGGGCGATGAAGTCTCGGTACTCCGCCGCGCGACGCGAGTCCCACGGAATCAGCTCGCGATGCCCCGGACACACCAGGTCCGGCTTCACGAGGTCCATCACGTCGGCGCAGCGACGATGCATCCACAGCTGGAGGCTATTGCGCAGCACCGTGGTCTGATAGAGCTGCGCGGTCATCTCGCCGGTGATGCCGGGCGCAAGCTCCAGGAAGATATTGTCGCCGGTGAAGGCCACTTTCTGTCCATCGACGTGAGTGGCGAGGACCGAGTGAAACTCCGTCTGGCCCGGCGCGTGGTGGACCTCGAACTCAAACTCCTCCCACTGAAACCGCTCGCCGTCGCGCAGCTTGCGTTCGATCGGGATCGGAGTCGGCATTGTGCACGGCGTGCTGCACCAGCCGGCCGGGTCCTCCAACACCTGCGCCACCTCGTCCAGCGCCCAGACTCGCGCGCCCTCGTGGCGCACCAGATAGGGAATGCCCGCCGTGTGGTCGTCGTGGATGTGCGTGACCAGCACCATGTCCATCTTGCGCACGCCGTATCTCTCGCGCAGCTCGTCGAGGTGGTGCACCACGAAGCGCATCGTGTCGCCGTCCTCACGCTCCTGGGAGACGCCCATGTGCGCGAAGTGCGAGTGCCCGTAGTCGATGAAGCACGCTTTGCCGCTATCGGATAGCAGCACGTAGAAGTTCGAGCAGGTATGCGGTCCGCCCCAGAGCAAATGCCGCGACACCTGGATGAACTTCGGATCGGGCAGGATTTCGAGCCCGTGTCCCCCGTCGCGCCCCAGGAACCGCATCCCGGCGCCCAGGCGCGCCAGCGCCATCAGCCGCTCTTCCAGCCGCGCGCAATCCCCAACCGGATCTTCGACCAGGTCGCCATGCGATGGGAGCGCCAGGTCGGGCGCGTGCCGCCGCAGCGCCTGGAGTGACTCCAGCGTGAACAGCGCGCCCTGCTGATCGGCGTAGCCGTACTCCATCGCGTGGTACTGGTAGAGCACGCCGCCCGCGCACAGCAGATCGCCGGTGAAGGCGACGCGCCGGTCGTCGATGCGGCCGATGAGCATGCTGCTGCCGTGGGTGTGGCCCTTGGCCGGGATGATCTCCAGCTCAACGTCGCGCCAGGTGAACGTCTCGTAGTCCTCGAGGTCGGCATCGACCGCGACGCTTTCCGCCAGCGTGAAAAAGGTGTTGCGGTCGTTGTAGTTGTCGTAGACGCGCTTGTGCTGCCAGAACAGCTCGACCTGATCGAAGAGATGGCGCTCGTGCTCGGGAACGGCCACCTTGGCGCCGTGATCCTTGAGCCGACCGGCGCCCCAGGACTGGTCGCGGTGATGGTGCGTATGCAGTACCCACTCGACCTGCCGCACGCCGATTTCGTCGAGGTGGTCGACGACGGCGCCGAATCCGGAGTCGATCAGCAGGCCGCGGTCGCCGGCGGTCACGCAGTAGACGTTGCAGGTGTCGGTCCAGCGAAAGATGCGCGGGGAGATCTGGACCCAGGCCATGGACGCCTCAGTCAGCTTGGCGCGGCGAGGGCAGCGTACGGGACGGCGGTCGCGACACGCGAATAGAACGTGGCGGCGAGTTTGCGAGGCATCCGCGTCGAGTGTTGCTGTAGTCTGAACGGGCCAGCAAACCAGCCTTACCCACCATGCCTGAAACCGGCGCAATTGCCGTCTTCAACGGAATTCGAGAGCCTTTCGACCTGCGGGAATTCCCGGTTCCGGACCCGGAGCCGGGCGCCGCGGTGATTCGCATGCGGCTCGCCAACGTGTGCGGCTCCGACATGCATTACTGGCGCGGCGACACGGACCTGGTCGCGCGCGGCTTCAACCTTCCGGGCACGCTCGGTCACGAAGGCACGGGCGAAATCGCGAAGCTGGGCGCTGGCCTCACCGTGGACACCAACGGCCAGCCGCTGCGCGAAGGCGACCGGGTGGTCTTCGGGTTCTTCCACCCGTGCCTGCGCTGCCCAAACTGCATGAAGGGGCATACCTACGCCTGTCCGACGCGGCAGACCAATCGAATGACGCTGCTGGACGAGTGGCCCTACTTTCGCGGCACCTTCGCCGACTACTACTACCTGTTTCCGAAGCACGCCATCTTCCGGGTCCCCGATCACCTGGACGACCACCTCATCTCGGGCGTGAACTGCGCCCTGAGCCAGGTGGTCTCGGGGCTCGACCGGGCCGGGCAGACGGTCAACGAGACCGTCGCGATCCAGGGCGCCGGCGGCTTGGGCGTCTACGCCGCAGCCGTGGCCCAGGCGCGGGGCGCCGCCCGCGTGATCGTGATCGACGGCGTGCCGGAACGGCTGGAGCTGGCAAAGGCGTTCGGCGCGGACGAGACGGTCGACATGCGGGATTTCGAGACTCCGGAGTCGCGGGTGGCCCGAGTCCAAGAGCTCACCGACGGCCTGGGCGCCGACGTGACCCTGGAGCTGGTGGGGCATCCCGCCGTGTTCGCGGAGGGCGTCGCCATGACCGCGCCGGGCGGGCGCTACGTCGAAATCGGCAACGTCTGCGTCGGGCACACGGCGAGCTTCGATCCGTCGACCATCGTCTTCAAGAGCATCACGGTGCTGGGCGTGGCCCACTACCGCTGGCGGGACCTGAAGCAGGCGCTGGACTTCGTGGCCCACAACGTCGACAAGCTGCCGTTCGATCGCGTGCTTTCCCACACCTATCCCTTGCACGAGATCAACGAGGCGTTCGAACGCCAGGACGAAGGCCACGTGACCCGCAGCGCGCTCGCTCCGGGGGGCTGATGAGCCAGCTGCCCGAGCACGACCTGCTCGACCAGGTATTTCCGCTCGACACTGCCCGCGACGATGCCGGCGCTTTGGTCATCGGCGGCGCCTCATGCCAAGAGCTGGCGGGGGAGTTCGGCACGCCGCTCTACATCTACGACGAGGCGACGCTGCGGGCGGCATGCCGGGGCTATACCCGCGCGCTGGCGGGCAGCTATCCCAATGCGCTGGTGCTCTACGCCGGCAAGGCCTATGTCGATCCCACGCTGCTACAGGTGGCGGCCTCCGAGGGCCTGGGCATGGACGCCGTCTCTTCCGGCGAGGTCCGCGTGGCGCAAGCCGCCGGGATTTCGCTGGAGCGCGTGGTGCTGCACGGCAACAACAAGCTGCCGCGCGAAATCGACCTGGCGCTGGAGCTTGGCGTGGGGCGCATCGTCGTCGATGCGCTGGAGGAGATTGCCATCATCGACGAGCTGGCGCGGCGGCGCGGCCTTACGGCACAGGTGCTCCTGCGGCTCACGCCAGGCGTGGAAGCGCACACGCACGAGTACATCCGCACGGGCGCCGTGGACAGCAAGTTCGGGCTCGGGCTCGACTCCGGCGCCGCCGAGGAGGCCGTAGCGCGGGCGATGCGGGCGCCGAACCTCGACGTGATGGGGCTGCATGCCCACATCGGGTCCCAGATCTTCGACACCGAGCCCTACGCCGACACGATCAACATCACGCTGGACTTCGCCGAGCGCATGCGCGCCGCCCACGGACTCGACCTGCGCGACCTGAGTCCGGGGGGTGGCGGGGGCGTGCGCTACACGCTGGACGACGATCCGCCCGACCCGGCCGACATCGTTGCGGCGATCAGGTCGACGGTGCTGGCGCGTGGGCTCGCCCATCCGCCGCGGCTGCTCATCGAGCCCGGACGCTCGATCGTGGCGCGCGCCGGAGTGGCGCTCTATGCCGTGGGCACCGTCAAGCACATCCCCGGCGTCCGCACCTACGTCTCCGTCGACGGCGGCATGGCCGACAACCCGCGTCCGGCGCTCTACCAGTCGAAGTACGCCGCGCTCCTGGCGAATCGGCCGGGCGACGGTCCACCCGAGGCGGTGACGCTTGCGGGGCGCTATTGCGAGTCGGGCGACGTGCTGCTGCGGGACACCGTGCTGCCGCCGCTGCGACGGGGCGACCTCATCGCCGTGCCCGCGTCGGGCGCCTACCACATGAGCATGGCCAGCACCTACAACATGGTCGGCCGGCCCGCCGTGGTGATGGTCGCGGACGGCCAAGCGCGCCTGTCCCGCCGCCGCGAGTCCGACGACGATTTGTTGGCGGTGTTTCCCTAGTTCGCGGCCGTCAATTCAAGCGGCCGCCCCGGCTACCGCAGCGGGTCGACGACCTCGAGAAACGGGAAACGATGGAAATGCGTGTCGCGGGTGCAGACGCGGCTGACGCCGTGCTCGCGCATCACCACCGCCGTGTGCAAGTCGTGCATCAGGTTGCCCCGGACGTCCGGCAACTCCGACAGCGTCTGCGCCAGGACCGCCTTGTGCCGCTCGGTCGGCCGCAGTAGCGCAAAGCCGGGCGAGTCGAGCAGCACGCGGAGAAAGCGCCACGCGTCACTGGGATGCCACGGCGACCGGAGCACGCGCGTATGCGTGCTGATGCGCAGAAACTCGTAGCAGACGTTCCACGTGAGAAAGGTTGGCGTCGGGTCAACTCGCCACTGGTTCAAGTGCTGCCGGCAAGCCGCGTGCGGCTCGGCATCTTCGTCGGCCGCGTAGACAAGGACGTTCGTGTCTACGGCGAGCACTCAGTCCTCGCCCATCGCCGCATATAGCTCGTCTCGGTTGGCGACATCGACCAGCGCACCGCCGCTGTTCCAGCGCGGCAGCTCCGGCAGCGCATCCCGCTTCGTGACAAACGGCGGCTCCGGTTCGAGCACCCGCATGATGCCGGCCTCGACCAGCGCTGTCATGGTGGTGCCGCGCCGCGCGGCCTCTTCGCGCAGACGGCGCATCACCGCGTCGTCGAGATTCAGCGTGGTCTTCATTAGGCAATCCGCTCGCCGTCCTATAAAGCAAACCATACCTCATGTATGGCTATATGGTCAACTATTGAGGAGATCCGTTTGTCACGGTGGATCGAGACCGGCTTATCCCGCGGCGTAGCCTTCGAGAATGCGCGCGGCGCTGGATCGCCGCAGCTTGGCCAGGGCTTGGGCTTGCAGCTGTCGGATGCGCTCGGCGGTGAGGCCAAGTCGGTTGCCGACATCGACCAGGCGCAGCGGCTCGCGCCCGCCCAGACCGAATCGTAGGCGCAGAATCGTCCGCTCGCGCACGTCCAGCGTGGCCAGCGCGCGGTTGAGGTCGGCGCTGAGGAACTTGGCGCGCAACTCGTCGAACGGCTGTGGCGCAGAGTCCGCGTCGGGCGGCGTTACCGACGCGTCATCGTCGACGGCCGCGCCGTCCAGGGAGATCGTACGACCGGCAAATCGTCGCAGCCGCGCCAGCTCGGCTGTGGGCAGCCCCACGCGGCGCGCCACTTCGCCGTCGTCGGGATCGCGGTGCAACTCGGCCCGCAGCTCGTCCCAGATTCGACGTGAAGTCGCCAGCTTGCGGTGCACGTAGTCGGGCAGCCGCAGCGGCAGGTCGGCCTCGGCGGCGGTCCGCGCGATGGGTTGCTGCACCCACTGCATGGCGAAGCTGCTGAACCTGAAGCCGTGCCGCCAATCGAAGCGCTCCACGGCGCGCATGAGCCCCGTGTTGCCCTCCTGGATCAGATCGAGCAGCGGGGCGCGTCCGTCGGCGAAGCGACGCGCCACCGACACGACGAGGCGCAAGTTGGACGTGACCATTTGCTGGCGAGCCCCAGGCTCGTTGCGCTCGATGCGCTGCGCCAATTCGACTTCCTCGCGCGCGGTGAGTCGGGGAAACCGGCGAATCTCACGTAGATAGGCGCGCAGGCTCGACGCTTCGTCCATCTGGGCGGTCGGCCCTATTCCTCCACGTTGGGGGGACATTGGGAGCTTGTCGGCGCTGCCTCTCGGGGCCCGGCGGATCCTCGACGCCGCAAGTATACGCGCGGCCGGCGCGCTCTAAGCCATGCTTTCGAGCTGATCGATGGTGACCTCGTGCCGCAGCGGCAGTCCGTTCGCGTGCCGCTCCATCTCATTGAGCATCTCGTCGGTCAGCCTGGAACGCCGCTCGGGCGTGAGCCCCGCGACGTGGGGCGAAAGCAGCACCCGCCGCATCCCCAGCAGTGGATGGTCGGTCGGCAGCGGCTCCTGGTCGAATACGTCCAGGGCGCAGTCGAGCCGCTCCTTGGCCAGCTCGGCTAGCAGGGCGTCGGTGTCGATCAGGGCGGAGCGCGCGTTGTTGACCAGCACGGCGTCGTCCTTGATCAGCGCCAGCATCCTGGCGTCGATCATGTGGTGCGTCGAGGGCAGCACGGGCGCGTGAATGCTGATCACGTCGCTGGTGCGCATCAGGTCCGGCAGCTCCAGCTTGCGCACGCCCAGGCGCTGGGCGTCGGTTTCGGTCAGATAGGGATCGGCGACGACGATTTCCACGTCGAACGGCCGCAGCAGCGGAATCAGCCGCCGCCCGACCTTGCTCGCGCCAACGATGCCGTAGCGCTTGCCATACAGCTCGCGATCGGCAGGCGGGCCGATGTCGCGCCAGCGACCGGCCCGCATGGCAGCGTCGAATTGGCCGGTTCGACGCAGCAGTGCCAGCACCACGGTCAGCGTGTGCTCGGCGACGCCCATGGCGATGAAGTCGGCGGCATGGGTGACGCGCACGCCGCGTCGAAACACGGCCGGGGGCGCCACGCCGCGGATGGTGCCCGCCGCGTAGCAGATGATCTCCAGCTCCGGCGCGGCGTCCAGCAGCCGCTCGTCGTAGGCGCACGAGCCCCACGAGGCCAGCACGGTCGTCGCGCCACCAATGCGCTCTCGCACGTCGGCGGCGTCCCAGGCTCGGTCGTCGTCGTTGAACGCTACCGACTCGGCCATTTCCTCAAGCCGCGCCAGCGCTTCAGGCGTCGAGATGCGCCGGAGCAGCGGGCGCTCGACCGTCACCAGCACGCGCGGCGCCGACATCGAGCCGCTCCTCGGTAGCAATCGCCTTGCGCTGGCATGATAGGCGCGCACCACGCGGTCCTGGCGGAGGCGCGGCACGGCCCATGCAAATCATCCTCTTCACCAAGTTTTTCGAGACGCTGGAACCGCAGGCATTGGGCGAGCACGTCGCCGGCCTGGGCTACGACGGGCTGGACCTGACCGTGCGCCCCGGACACCCGATCAATCCGGACAACGTGCGAACGGCGCTGCCACCGGCGGCGCGACTGTGGGAATCGCTCGGCCTCTCATGCCCAATGATCACGATGCCGACGGACTTCAACGACCCGACGCACGCGGACGCGGTTGCGATCTACGAGGCGGCGGCGGAGGCCGGCGTACAGGTAATCAAGACCGGCTATTTCATCTTCAAGCCGGGTATGGACTACTGGCGGGCGGTGGACCATGGGCGACGGCAGCTCGAGGGCTTCGAGGCGCTGAGCGCGCGCACCGGAGTCAAGTCCCTCCACCACACGCACAGCGGCGCGGTGCTGGGCTCGAACTGCGCCGGCCTGATGCACCTGCTCCAGGGTCGCGACCCCGCCCACGTCGGCGCCTACATCGACCCGGGGCACCTGGCGGTGGATGGCGAGGACATCGATATGGCGTTTGCCATGTGCGACGAGTACCTGGCCGCCGTCGCCGCCAAGGACGCCTGCCACCTTCCGGACTCCCGGCCCGACGCCCCGGCGGCCTACGGTCCCGCGTTCGTATACGTGGGCGAAGGCGCAGCCCCGTGGGGCCGCGTGCTCGAGCTGCTGGCCGAGCGGGACTTCGACGGGCCGCTCACGGTGCACACGGAGTACACCTCGCGGCAGGACGTCATTGCGACGGTGGGCGGCAAGGACCAGTCGGCGGACGCCGACGCCGTCCGCGCCCGCGGAGCAGCGCAGGACCTGCAGTTCCTGAGGTCGCGCTGGGCGGCGCTGCAGCAAGCCGGCGAGGGGGCGGCGTCGTGAGCTCGCCCCGTGTGGCGGCGGTGTTTGGGGCCAGCAGCGGCATGGGCCGGGCGTCGGCCCTGGCGCTGGGCGCCGAGGGCATGGACGTCGCCGTGCTGGCGCGGCGCAAGGTCGAGCTGGACGACGTGGCGGCGGAGATCCGCGAGTCCGGACGCCGCGCCCACGTGGAGCCCGTGGACCTGACCGACGGCGCCGCGGCGCGGCGGGCGGTGCGGGCGGTCGTCGACGGCCTGGGCCGGATCGACGTACTGGTGTACGCCGCCGGCTGGAACATCCCCAAGCGACGCCTCGAGGAGCTCAGCGGCGACGACTGGGAGGCCATGCAGCGCGTCAACCTGTGGGGGCTCTACGACGTGGCGCAGGCCGCGCTGCCGGCGCTGCGGGCGTCGCACGGACGGCTGGTGGTTATCTCCTCCGCGGCCGCGATCATGCCCGACGCGTCGGGCGTGGCCTATCAGGCGGCCAAGAGCGGCGAAGCGGGCTTCACCCTCGGCATGATGCAGGAAGAGGCGGAAAACGGCGTGCGGGCCACGGTGATCTATCCGGGGCTCACCGACACGCCGCTGCTTGAGCAACGGCCCACACCGACGCCGCCCGAGATCGTGGCGCAGGCGCTCCAGCCGGAGGACGTGGCGCGCGCGGTGGTGTTCGTGAGCACGCTGCCGGAAAGGGCCTACGTGCCGGAGCTCAGCTTGCTGCCGGCAGCCGTCCAGCAGCGATAGGCCGCCGCGCCGCCAGACACCTCCCGGTCATTCCGAGCGCCAGCGAGGAATCTAAGGGGCGCGAAGCATGCACCAACGTCCTTAGATTCCTCACTTCGTTTCGGAATGACATGAGGGTGTTTCGGAGTGACATGTCGGGTACCGCGAAGCGAAACTTGCGACGCGGCTAGCGAAACGGGTCGTAGACCAGTCCCAAACTGCGGTCGGATAGGGGCAGGTCGACGCGCACGTTGCCGCGGCGGTGCGACTCGTTGAGGGCGATCTCGATCTCCATCGCGTTGCGCACGCGACGCCCGCTGGCACGCGGCTCGCCGCCGTTCTCCATGCACGTGATCAGGTCGTCGATGCCGTAGATCACCGACCAGTTGCGGGCCAGGCGCGGCTCGGGGAACGGCACCTCGACGCGCTGCGTGCCGGAAATGGTCTCCACGTCTTGCCACAGGCGCAACTCTTGCCAATCGAACGTCAGCTCGCCGGTTTCGCCGGTGATTCGCACCCAGGGCGCGCCCGGACGCAGGCAGACGGGCAGGCCGCTTTGCAGGCGGATGAATCCGGAGCCCTTAAACTCGCGCCCGGCCTCGACCTTAGCGTCGTCGTCCGCAATGCCGATCACCCATTCGCCCGGCGAATCGAGCAGGTAGTTCCACGAGTTGTGCTGCGCCATCACCAAATTCGTGTCCAGGCTCAGGAGAGGGCCGATCGCGCCCTCGTCCAGCAAACGTCGCGCGTTGGCCACCGCCGGGTGGTTCATGCTGACGGCGCCGACCACGAGTGGAACGCCCGCCGCCGCGCACACGTCGACCATGGCGTCGGCCCCGGCGAGCGTTGGCGCCATGGGCTTTTCCGTGATCACACCCTTCGCGCCGTGCTCCACCGCCACGCGGGTGGCCTCGGGCCTGAGCGCGGCATTCGAGGGAACACCCACGATGTCCAGGCGCTCACGGGAGATCATCTCCCGGTAATCGTCGTAGAGGGCCACGCCCGGGTAGCGCTCACCAAACGCCTCTCGACGCGGATCCGAAAGCTCGCAGGCGGCCACAAGCTCCGTCGCCGGGTGCAGCACCAGCGAGTCGGCGAAGCCGCTCGGCAGGCCTTCCCGGCCCGGGTGCGCCGTGGGCGGCGGGTCACGGTCCGGCCGCAGCGGCGGCATGGGCGTGTCGCGCCCGGCGCGCCCGTAATTCGCCTGCTGTCGCGTCGCAACGTCGTACAGCCAGCCCATCCATCCCAGACCGATGAGCCCTGCCCGGTAGGTCGCCATGACATTCGCTCCACCGCCTCAACGCCGACCTTCATGGTACGCGCGGCAGCAGGCTGCGTTGCAGGCGCGGGCCGGTTCTGTTACTCACCATGTCAACCGGCCCCTCGCCGCATGAGAGCAGGCCAATGACCCAAGTGATGCAGGGCGCACAGACTCCCTCCCGGCGAACCGTCGGGCAGTGGATTTGGATCGAGGGCGAGGCCAAGCCCTACAACTTCTACCTTTACGCGCGCGGGACGGTCGACCTCGACGGCGCGCCGGCGTCCGCGAAGCTCCACGTGACGGCGTCGGACCGCTACATGCTCTATCTCAACGGCGCCTACGTGGGCCGGGGACCCGCCCGCAGCGATCCCCGATTCAAGACGTACGACACCCACGACGTCGCCGCCGCGCTGCGTCCGGGCCGCAACGTCATCGCCGTGCGCGCCTATCACTTCGGCCAGCCCGTGCAGGGCGAGGGCTGGAACAGCATGAGCGGCAACAGCTTCACGGTGGGCGAGCGCGCCGGGCTGTGGGCGCAGATCGAGATCACCGACGCCGACGGCGCCACGCAGGTCTGCGGCACCGGTCCCGACTGGCGGCTGCTGCCCTCGCCGGCCTGGGATCGGAGAACCCCGCTGGTCAACTGCGGAATGATCGGATCGAACGAGATCTACAACGCCGCGGCGGACATTCTCGACTGGACCGGGGTCGAGTTCGACGACAGCGAGTGGACGCGGGCGTGGCTGGTGCCGCTCTCCGATAAGCCATGGCACCTGTTGGAAGCCCGCGACATTCCCCTGATGCGCGAAACCGATGTGCCGCCCGCCCGCGTGTCGCTGGTCGGCGAGTTGATCGACATGGCAAACGCGCGGCAGACGGACATCTACCAGCTAATCCTGGAGGGACTGCACTTCCCGCTGGAGCACGCGATCGCCGAAAACGTCGAGGCCGTCCTGGACGACGGTCCGGACTCGGCGCGGTTCCAGGGTGTGTTCGCGCCCCGCAAGGGCATTCGCGCGCCCTACGTGATCCTCGACTTCGGGCGCCAGGTGTTTGGGTTCCCACGCCTGCGGCTGGAAGCCGAGGCCGGCGCCATCCTGGACCTGACGTACGGCCAGCAGCTCATCAACGACCGTATCCCCGGCGCGCTGTCCTACGCCGACCGCTACATCACGCGCGACGGCGACCAGACCTGGGAGGCCGCCGAGTACAAGCAGTTTCGCTACCTCTTCATCGCCATCCGCAGCACCTACAGCCCGGTGCGCATCCGCTCGATCTCGCTCAACGAGTACGCCTATCCCGCGCCGCTGCGCGGCAGCTTCGAGTGCGCCGATCCGGTGCTGACGACCCTGTGGAAAGCCTGCGTCGACACCACCGATCTGCATCTCGAGGACACGATCGTGTGCGACGCCTACCGCGAGCGGATTCCGTGGAATACCGGCGACGGCAGCCACGGCATGCACGGGGCCTTGATGGCCTACGGCGACATTGCGCTCCACGACCGGTTCCTGCGCCAGTTCATCACCACCGATCGCGGCGACGGCAGGCTGCAAATGGTGTTCCCGCGGGACAACCCGACGAACCACTGCCACCCGCAGTTTCTACTGCAGTGGTCCACGCGCATCCGCGAGCACTACGAGTACATCGGGCGGCGCACGCTCCTGGAGCAGACCTACCCGAGCGTGCGGCGGCTGAACGATTGGTTCGAGCCGTATCGCGGCGACATGGGCCTCCTGCGCGACATACCCGAGAACCAATGGATGGACTGGACGCCGGTTGACCTGCGGGGCGCGAATTTCAGCACCAACGCGCTTTATCTCAACTCGTTGGAGGACGGCGCCTGGCTCGCCGCCCAGATGGGGCGCGAGGACGATCGGGCTCGCTGGCAGGGCATTGCCGACGAGGTGCGGGCCGCGCTGCGGGAGCACTTCTGGAATGCCGATCTCGGCGTGTTCGAGGACAGCCATTACCGCGGTGAACTCACCGGCGTGACCGGCGAGCTGGCGCAGGGATTCGCGCTGCTGTACGGCATCGCCACCGATGCGCAGGCGGAGCGGATGTGCGAGAGCCTAGTCGGGCGCGGCGCCGAGCTGTTCGAGGCGTCGCCCCTGTGGTACCCCTACGTGCTCGAAGGCATGCTTGCGCGAGGCTTCGGGGCCGAGGCGCTGCGGATCATCCACAACCGCTACGACTGGATGATGTCGGCGCATGAAAATCCGACGCTCTGGGAAGGCTGGGATCCGTTCACCGCCGGCTCGGCGATCAAGACCGACGCGGACTTCGAGCTCCGGCACACCGCCCACAAGGTCCGACCGGCGGGCGTGCGCAGCCTGGTGCACTCGGGCGGCGTCTACGTGGGCTGGGTGCTCTCGACCCGCGTCCTCGGCGTGCGCGCCGCCGCGCCGGGCATGTCGCACCTGCGGGTGCATCCCCGCACGGGGAACCTGGCCTGGGCGCGCGGGACGTTTCCCATTCCCGGCGGCGACGTGCAGGTGGCGTGGCGTCGCCGCGCCGGCGCGACACAGGTGACGCTGGACCTGCCCGACGGCCACACGGCGGATGTCGTGCTGGACTTCGCAGGCGACGCATCCTCCGTGTTCGCGCACAACGGCCAGCGGCTGGAAACGCCGGACACGGGCTCGACGGTCGAAGTCGCGGTTGGTCCCGGCCGTCACATCGTCGAGCTGAGCGCGGAGTAGCTGTGGCATCGAACAACGCCCATCCGCCGAGACGACGCCGCGCGCCTCGATGGGTGACAATGTCGCTGTCACCCGGACATCGCTCGAGGTCGTCGGCTAGGAGAACCTCCTGACTCTGTATAGGCAACGGTCCCACTGGCTAGCGCGAATACTCAAGGTCTGTTTGGTCATCGCCGCAGCCGCGATTGTCATGATTGCGTGCGACATTGGCGGCGACGAACCGGCGACACCCACTCCCGAGCCCGTTCCCGCCGCCACGCCCACGCCAACGACCCCGCCTACACCGACTCCCGTCCCAACCCTCAGCCCCGACGAAGCCTATGTGGCGTTCCTCCGCAGCATCGTCACCACGCTGCGCGCGATCACGCCCGAGGCCCGCGAACTGGTGCACGCTCCGCGCTTGGACGACGGGTTCTGGAACATTGAGATTCGGGAGATGGCCTTTGGGCTGTCCAGCATCTTCGATCGTCTCGTCGGGAAAGATCCGCCGGACGACTGGGTGCGCTTCCACCTGACGCTGGTTTCCGCGCTGGGATCGACGGCGGAGAACGTGACCCTGGTCGTAACTTCGCTGGACGGGCTCGACTTTCAGACTTTCACCACGGCGCTGGGCGTGAGCGTGCAGGCGGTTGACCGCCTCATGGAAACGCTGCAGGAGTACGAGACACTGGATCCCGGCGCCGTCCCGCCCATGAGGACGCCGGCGACGCCTGCGGACGGCTGAGCCGCCGTCGGCTTCAAGCGCCCCGCAGCTCCGGGAAGTACGTCGCGTAGAAGCCGCGGTCGCGGGTGAGGAAAGTATCGGCAGAAACGAGGGCGTGGGCGCCGATCAGGAAGTCGGCAATGATCCGATTCCGCGGTCCGCCGGCCACGCGGTACTGCTTCCACCTCAAACCAGCCTCGGAGGCAATGGACGTGTCGATTGGAGAGAGCGTCGCGCCTAACCCTCGCAAGGCATGGTCCAAGGCGGACCGGTCTGCAAAGGCCGGCACCAATTCGGCGTACACAATGTCGCAGAGGATGACAGCGCCGCTGTTGTAGGCGCCGCGGAGCCACTCGCTCGATCGAGGGCCGTGCCATTCATCGGGTAGAAATACATCCATCAGGACGTTGGTGTCGACGGCCGTGATCACCGGCCTCGGATTTCCTCAATGTAGTCGTCAACGCTTACACCCTCGCCGAGGGCGCCAGCACCCAGGATTCCGTACACGCGTTCGACTGGATGCTTTGCGGCCGTGCGCTTTTGGATGAGAAGGCCGTTCTCAGTCGGAATGACCTCAACTTCCACATTGGGATTTATCCCGAAACGGTCCCGCAGAGCCTTGGGAATGGTGATTTGACCCCGCTCAGATACTCGCATGAATCACGCAATGCGAATTACGTACACGGAAAATCATACCATTCCCATTGGCCCTAGCTGATTCCTGTTCAGCCGCCGTCACCGGACATGAGCGGCGCCGTCGCGCAGTGGGACCACTTCCAGCAGCCTCACCACCCCAACCGCCACTTAGCCCAGGCCCGCGACCTCCAGGCCAACGCCCCTACGCAATCTCCTTGTGGACCGCATCCAAAGCCCGAACCCCACCATCCGTCGTCGATAGAATCGTGTCCCCCGCAGTGATCGGTTCCCCCGCGGGACCGGCGCGAAAGGCTGGTGACATGCGCCAGGTGGTAAAGCCCGTCGGGGCCACGACGGTCGCGCTTGCCGAGGTTCCGATTCCCGAGGCGGGCCCAGGGCAGGTGCGCGTCAGGGCCGTGCGGAGCCTCATCAGCCGCGGCTCGGAAACCGGGCGTCTCACCATCGGCCCGGACGACGAGCGCTACTCGACCGAAGAAGCCGCCGGGCAGTCCGTTCCATTGGGGTATTCCCTCGCGGGCGTCGTAGATGCGCTTGGACCCGGCGTCGCGCGCCACTGGCTCGGCCGACGCGTGGTCGCCCGCGAGCCGCATGCCGACTACGTGGTGGTCAGTCCGCCGGCTGCGCCCGACGATCAACCAGACGTGTTCCCGATTCCAGACGGCATGTCGTTCGAGACGGCCGCCTACTGGATCCTGGCCGCCGCCGCGGCGACGTGGGTCGAGATCGAGCGCGTGCAACCACGGGATTCCATCGTGATCCTCGGCCAGGGGTTGGTGGGAAGTCTGATGCTCCAGGTGCACAAGGCGGCCGGCCACAGTCCCATCGTGGCGGTGGACGCCCTGGAGTTGCGTTGCGATCTGGCCGAACGCCTGGGCGCGGACGTGGTGATCAACGCGGCCCGCGAAGACACGGTCGAAGCGGTGCGGAGCCTCACGGCTGGCGTGGGCGCGGACATCGTGATCTATGCCGTGGGCGGCAGCCACGGCGCCGAGGCCTTCCTCCAGGCGCTGGACATGCTCGCCGTTGGCGGACTCCTCCATCTCATCGGGCTGTGTGAGCCCGAGCCGCTGCCGCTGCCGTCCTCGAAGATTCAAGGCCGGCGTCTGCTCGGGGGGTACTACGGGCGGGCCAACGACGCCTGGACGGCGCGGACGGGAATGGAATTGCTCGCGTCCGGCGCGATCGACGCCGCGGCCATGACCACGCACCGCTTTCCCGCCGAACGCGCCGGCGACGCCTTTGCCTTGCTGCAAGAACGACCCGGCGACGCCCTCGGCGTGATCCTGGAGTGGGACGCGGACCCGGCCTGAGGGCCGCCTAGCCGAAGCCCGTGACTTCCTGGCCGAAGACCGCTTCGATCAGCGCCCGGTACTCCCGGTTGATCGTCCACAGACCGGCTTCCGAAGCTTGCTCCGAGGTGGTCTGGGCGTAGTCGTAGCGCGGGGCGTCGGCCAGGCGGTAGTTGATGAAGCCGTTGACTTCGTGCGGATGAAAAAAGAGGTCGCGGCAGCGCGCCACGCGCTCAGCCCAGGTTGACTGATAGCTCACGTCGCGCTTCACGTCGTCAGGCTGGGTCGTCATGATCGACGGGTCGTTCATCAGGTCCCACGCCGAGGCGAATCCGCCGTCGGCCTTGCGGAAATAGACGCCCATGCGGGGATCGACATAGGCCCACTCGCCGACGAACACCTCCGCCGTCACGTGCCCGCCGATCACGTGGTACAGGATTCGCCCCGGAATGCCCGCAACCTCGCACAGCGGTACGTAGAGCCGCGAGAGCCCCTCGCAGAGCCACTCGCCCTTGGCGATCAACTCCTCCTCGGTGCCGCCGTAGACGTAGTCGTCGTGTGAAGGGTCACGGCCGGCCTGTAGGTGCGCGTCGCGGCAGAAGCGCATCAGCGCCAGCGCCTTGCCCGCCGGCGTTTTAGCCCCACGCGTTGCGCGGCGCACGACATCCTCCAGCTCGGGGCGCGATCCGGCGATGTAGGTCGTGCGTTCGGGCGAATATGAACGATAGAGGAAATCGGCGGTCTGCGGGCAGAGCAGCACGAGCTCGCGGCGCAGCTGGAAGTCGACGGTCCTGGAGTAGTTCACGTCGAGCTGGTTGTAGTTGACGATGTAGGCGGCGCGCCGCTGCTCGCCCACGATCCGCTCAACGGCCGCCAGCCCCGTGTATGCCCCCAGGTCCTCCCACGAGCCGGCGGTCGGACCCTTGAACATCTCGCCCATCCGGGCGCTCCCCGCTGCGGCGGCGTCACCGATGCCGCAGGATAGACCGAAATGACCTTGGGGTCGGCGTCCACGGTGCGCGTCCGCGGGTACCATCGCCAGCCCAACGCCTGATTCGGGAGGGTTGTTCGGTGTCCGGGCGCTCATCCAATACGGGCGCGTCTCACCTGGTGGCGGCGCTGATCGAAGCGGGAGTCGAGCGCCTGTTCTCGCTGTCCGGCAACCAGATTCTTTCGGTCTACGACGCGTGCCTCGATGCGGGGCTCGAGATCATTCACGTGCGTCACGAGGCCGCGGCGGTGCACATGGCCGACGCCTGGGACCGGTTGACGGGCCGACCGGGCGTGGCGCTGCTCACCGCGGGTCCCGGTCACGCGAACGGGCTGTCGGCGCTGTTCGTCGCGCGGCAGTCCGAGTCGCCGCTGGTGGTGCTCAGCGGCCAGAGCGCGCGCGCGGACGACGGCCGCGGCGCCTTTCAGGAGATGCCCCAGGCGGAGCTTGCACAACCGCTCGCCAAGGCCGCCTGGACGGCGGAAGACTCGGCATCGCTCGGCGGCGACGTGCGCCGCGCGCTGGACCTTGCCGTGCGAGGTCGACCCGGTCCGGTGGCGGTCAGCCTTCCCAGCGACGTGCTCGAAGCGCAGGCGCGGCGCAGGGACTCCGCCTTCGAAATCTCAGACGTGCCGACATTGACCGACGCCGATCGGCGTCGGCTCGGCGAGCTACTCGACACCGCCCAGCGCCCGATGATTCTGGCCGGTCCGGCCATGATGCGGTCGCCGGCGAGTGATGGCCTCGAGCAGCTCGAGGCGACGACGGGCGTCCCGGTCGTGGCGACCGAGAGTCCACGGGGGGTGAACGACCCGAGTCTCGGAGCGTTCGCCGAGGTGCTGGCGCAGGCCGACGTGGTGTTGCTGCTAGGCAAGCGCCTCGATCACTCGCTGCAGTTTGGCGCGCCGCCGTTCTTCGCCGCCGACGCCTGCTTCGCGCAGGTCGACGCCGACGTCGCCGAGCTCGACCGCACCCGGCGAAACGTACGGCCACCGCAGCGACTGGAAATTGCGGTTCAGGCGCATCCGCGGCAGGCGGCGCGCCAACTCGCGGCCGCCGCCGGAAGCGCCGGGCACCATGGCTGGTGCGACGCCGTGCGCGCCGCCGCGGCCTACCGCCCGGCGGCCTGGGACGACTGGCACTCGCCGCCCGACGGCCCGCTACATCCGATCGAGGTTTGCCAATCGATCGGGCCGTGGGTGGATGACGGCATCGTCGTGATCGACGGCGGCGAGTTCGGGCAGTGGGCCCAGGCGCTGCTGAGCGGCCGGCGACGGGTCATCAACGGTCCAGCCGGATCCATTGGCACCTCGATCCCATTCGCGCTGACAGCCCGCCTCTTCGACCGAAGGGCGCCGGTCGTCGCGATCCAGGGCGACGGCACAATCGGATTCCACCTGCTCGAGTTCGACACCGCGGTGCGCCATGACCTGCCGTTCGTCGCCGTCGTCGGCAACGACGCCGGGTGGAACGCCGAGCGCCGCTTGCAGGCGCGAACGTATGGCGACGACCGAATCTTTGCCTGCGATCTGCTCCCGTCGCGTTACGACCTCGCGGTCGCGGCCCTCGGCGGTCACGGCGAGCACGTGACGAAACCGTCAGACCTGGATGCCGCGCTCCAGCGGGCCTTTGCTTCGGGGCTGCCGAGCCTGGTGAACGTGGCCATTGAGCCCGCGGAGGCGCCGATCGTGCGCCGCAATGGGGCTCCGGCGCCCACAGGGCACTAGTCCGCCGTGGGCTTGGGCTTGGCTTGGACGTAGGTTCCCGGCCACGGCACGTCGACGCCGAGCTCCGCGGCGGCGTGGAGCGGCCAGTAGGGGTTGCGCAGCAGCTCGCGTCCGAGCGCGACCAGGTCCGCGCGACCGCCGCGCACGACCTCGTCGGCCATCCGAGCGTTCTCGATCAGTCCCACCGCGATGACCGGCCCGCCGGCCACGCGGCGGATGGTCTCGGCCGCCGGCAACAGGTAGCCGGGATAGACCCTGGGAACGCTGGGCGTGACGCCTCCGGCGCTGACGTGGATCAGGTCGGCCCCCGCCTCGCGCAGGCACCGCGCGCCAATGGCCATGTCGTCGGCGGTGTTGCCGCCGTCCACAAAATCGGTACCCGAGATTCGCACCGAGATCGGCATCCAGTCCGGGATCGTGGCTCGCACGGCGGCGACGACCTCGCACGGCATGCGGGCGCGATGCTCGATACCGCCGCCGTACTCGTCGTCGCGCAGGTTGGTCAGCGGCGAGAAGAACTCGCTGAGCAGATAGCCGTGCGCGGAGTGAATCTCGATGGCTTGGAAGCCGGCCACGACCGCGCGTCGCGCGGCGGTCGCAAAGGCGTCCACGATGCCCTGGATTTCGGCCACGCTGAGGCTCACCGGCACGCGCCAGCCGTCGTCGAAGCGCAACCGGCTGGGCGCCACGAGCCGGTGCCCGGAATGGCCGCGCTCGTCGTAGTAGGCCTTGCGCCCGGCGTGTCCGAGCTGGATGCCGATCACCGCGCCCTGCGAGGCGCAAAAGGCCGCAATGCGACGCAGCGGCTCGATTTGCGCGTCGTCCCAGAGGCCCAGATTGACCGGATAGATCACGCCCTGGGGTTCGACCGCCGTCACTTCGGTGAAGATCAGCCCCACGCCGCCGACCGCGCGCGAGCCGTAGTGCACCACGTGCCAGTCGCCGGCCGATCCGCCGTCCACGGCGGCCAGCTGGTCCATTGGAGCCATGACGACGCGGTTGCGCAGCGTCACGCCGCGCACCTGCAACGGATCGAATAGGCCCGGCATTGAATGCTCGCGAAGAGGCAGCGCCGGATTCTAGTGGGCGGATCGCTCGAAAGCGTCGCGATGCTCACCGGTCTCCGCCGCCGGGCGCCAACTAGGGGCGCCCCCACACGGAGGGGCTTCGCGACGCCCGCGGGCACGGGCCGGATACCATGGCGTCGCATTGCGCAGCGAAGGAAGTGCCACGGACAACAGCCAGCCGGTCCTCGAGTGCCGAGACTTACGCAAGAGCTTTGGCGAACTCACCGCGGTCGACGGCGTGAGCTTTCACATTGCCGCCGGCGAGACCTACGGCCTGCTGGGCCCAAACGGCGCGGGCAAGACCACCAGCATTTCCATGGCGGTGGGCCTGATGCGGCGCGACGGCGGCCAGGTGCTGTTGGACGGCGAGCCCCTCGATCCCGGCACGACCAGCCTCAAGGCCAAGATTGGCTTGGTGCCGCAAGACCTGGCCATCTACCCCGACCTGACGGCGCGGGAGAACCTGCGGTTCTTCGGCCGCCTCTACGACATGCCGCGCACCGAGCTGCGCAGCCGCGTGGACGAGGTGCTCGAGATCATCGGGCTGAGCGACCGAGCCGACGACCGCGCCGACACCTTCTCCGGCGGGATGAAGCGCCGGCTCAACATCGGCATTGGGCTGTTGCACGCCCCGCGCCTCCTGGTGCTGGACGAGCCGACCGTCGGCGTGGATCCGCAGAGCCGCAACGCCATTCTGGAGAGTATTGAGCAGCTGGGCAGCGAGGGCCTGGCGGTGCTGTACACGACCCACTACATGGAAGAGGCCGAGCGGCTCTGCGACCGCATCGGCATCATCGATCGCGGGCAGCTCAAGGCCGAGGGCACGCGCCGCGAGCTGGCCCAAATCGTGCGCGAGCACGACCGCGTGCGCCTGAGCGCGTCCGGTTCGCTCCACACCGGCGCGGAGGCCATCGAGGGCATCGCCGGAGTGCAACAGGTCGACATCGTCGACGGCGGCATCGACGTGCTGGTCGAGCAAGCCGGCAACTCGCTGATGGCGATGCTGTCGGCGCTGGACGAGGCCGGCGTGTCGATCACCGGCGTCGAGATCGACGAGCCGAACCTCGAGGCGGTATTCCTGCATCTCACCGGGCGCTCGCTGCGCGACTGAGCATGCGGTCCGCCCTGGTCATTGCCGGAAAGGACCTGCGGCAGCGCGCCCGCGACCGCTCGGTGTACGTGTTTGCCATCGTCGCTCCGCTTGGCCTGGCGGCCATTTTCGGCTTCGTGTTCAACCCCATCAGCGATGCCGACTTCACGGCGACGTTCGCCGTGGCCAACGTCGACCAAGGGCCGCTTGCGTCCCCGCTGGTCGACGGCGTGCTCGGCGGTCTTGAGGAGGACGGCAACGTCAACCTGGTGCACGCGGCGAGCGCGGAGGAGGCCACGCGACTCGTGGAGGGCGACGGGGCACGAGCCGACGAGGACATCGACGCAGCCATCATCATTCCCGCCGGGTTTTCCGCCCGCGTGCAGACCGGTCGGCCGGCGGAGCTCCGGGTCGTCCAGAATGCGAACTCGTCTCTCGCGTCGACCCTCGCGCTGGCGATCGTCCAGGAATACGCCCGCCAGCTCGACTATGTGCAGGGCGCGCTGACAACCGTGGTTTCGTCGGATCCCGCGCGCCTGGTCGACGCGGCCGCCATCGCGGAGCGGGCTGGGGCCACTCCCGGCCCGGTCGCGGTGCGAGACGTATCCGCCTCCATCAAGCAACTGGACAGCACGACGTTCTACGCCGCCGGCCTGGCCACGTTCTTCCTGTTCTTCACGGTGCAATTCGGCGTCAATAGCCTGCTGGAGGAGCGCCACGCGGGCACGCTGAGCCGCTTGCTGGCAGCGCCCATGCCGAGGTCGTCGATCATCCTCGGCAAGGCAATCACGGCGTTCGGCCTGGGCGTAGTGAGCATGCTGATCATGATCGTGGCCACCAGTTTCATCTTGGGCGCCGATTGGGGGAATCCCATCGGTGTCGCGCTGCTGGTCGTCGCGGCCACGGCGTCCGCCATCGGCGTCATGGCCATGGTGAGCGCCCTGGCGCGAACCTCGGAGCAGGGCGCCGTGTTCTCGGCCATCGCCGCCGTCGTGCTGGGAATCCTCGGCGGGACGTTCTTCCCCATCAATCAGGCCGGCGGCGTGCTGGCGGGCCTGCGATTTGTCACGCCGCACGCCTGGTTCCTGCAAGGACTGGGCGACCTCGCCGGCGGCGCGCTGGGCGATATCGTGCCCGCGGTCACCGCGCTTCTCGTGTTTACCGCCTTGACGTCGGGCATCGCGCTCGTGCTATTGCGGCGGAGGCTCAACCCGTGAAGGCGCTCGCCATCGCCGCCTCGAACCTGCACCGCTTCGCGCGCGAGCGATCCAACGTATTCTTCGTCCTCATCCTGCCCATGCTGCTCATCCTGGTGCTGGGCTCGGTGTTTGGCCGCGGCTTCGAGCCGCGCGTGGGGCTGGTGGCTCCCGGGACCGGTGACTTGACGACTGCCCTGGTCGACGGGCTGGAGGCACATGAGGAGTTCGCGGTGCACCGGCACACCGACCGCGACACGGTGGTAGGCGCGGTGGAGCGCGGCGAGCTGGAGGCCGGATTGATCGTCCCGCCTGACTACGACGACGCGATTCGCGCCGGCGACACGGTGGAGATCGACTTCATCGCCCGCGCGGGACAGGACTCGCTGAGCATCCGTCGCACCATCGACGCGCTGCTGGCGGAGCAGATGGCGCTGCCGCGCATTGCGGCGTTCGTTGCCCGGGAGGGCGAAATCCCCTACGACCAAGCTCTGGCCCAGGCGGCCGCGGTTGCCGGCGAAACCGCCGGAGTGCAAGTCGAGTCGACGGTTGCTGGAGAGTCGTTCATCGGCCGCCGCAGCTGGGGGCAATTCGATCTCGGGGCACAGCAGCAGCTGATGCTGTTCATGTTCCTCACTTCGCTCGCGGGTTCGGCCGCGCTGGTGCAGACGCGGCGGCTGGGCATCGCACGCCGCATGTTCGCCACGCCCACGACCGTGCGCACCATCCTGCTCGGCGAGGGCCTGGGGCGATTCGGCGTCGCCCTGGTGCAGGGCGTCTACATCATGCTGGGCACCATGGTGATTTTCGGCGTTCGTTGGGGCGATTCGCTCAGCGCCCTGCTGATCGTGGCGGCCTTCGGCCTCGTAGGCAGCGGGGCCGCCATGCTCATGGGCGCGCTCTTCAGCAACGACCAGCAGGCGGCGCCGGTGGGGGTGTTCCTGGGTCTGGGTACCGCGGCCCTCGGCGGCTGCATGCTGCCGCTCTATGTGATGGAGCTGTTCGCCCCCGCCGTATGGACCGCGGCGCACGTGATGCCGCATGCCTGGGCGCTGGACGCATTCGAGGTCCTGGCGCTCCGCGATGGCGGCGTGGGCGACGTGCTCCCGTTCCTCGGCATCCTGCTCGGGTACGCCGCGGGGTTCTATGTAGTGGCGATCTGGCGGCTGCGGTCGGTGCTTACGCGCTAGCCTCCAACTCCGCCGCGACTACCTTCCGATGCTCCGCAGGTACTCGCGCGAGACGCGCGCCCGCTCGCGGGGCGGTTGATCGACGAGGCGCCCGCCGTGGCAGACGACCCAACCGTCGTACTCGATTTCGTCGAGGGTCTTGAAGATCGCGGGAATGCTGGGAAAGAGGTCCCCCGCCCCGACGTTGACGTAGCGCCACCCGCGGTAGTCCTGCAGGTGAACGTAGGCCAGCCGCCCGGCGAACTCGCGCAGGCACTCGCAGGCGTCCCAGCCAATGAGCTGCGCGTGAGATACGTCGATGCAGAGTTGGAGGTCCGGGGCCGCGTCCAGGACCCGACGAATCTCCTGCTCGGTCTGGACGAGCTGCCCGGTGTGGAAGTGGAAGACGACGGTCGTGCCCTGGTCGGCGCCGAGCTTCCGCAGCGCCTCGGCCGCCGCCGCGAAGCGGTTGATTTCGTCGGTCGAAGGCGGACGATTCTCGGGGCGTTCCGGCGCCATGATCACGAAGGCGTCCGCGCCGACGTCTGCCGCGAACTCGATACGCCGGCAGTTGATTTCAAAGACCACGGGATCGTCGGCGAAGTTCCAGCCCTGGCCGCACACGCCCGCCACCGGCAGGCCGGCCTCCTTTGAGACTGCGGCCACGCGCTCGGCCGACCCGAGCCAGTCGAGCGACTGCCGCACTTCCCAGCCGTCCCAGCCGGTCCGCTTGATCTCGTCGAGCATGCGCGCGAGGTCCGGCGTCGGTCCCCACTCGAGCGTGTTGTAGGCGAGCTTCACGGCAATGTCAGCTCTCCGATCTGCTACGCGTTCAGGATGAGCTGCACGGTCACGTCGGTGAGGCGTTGCAGCTCGTCGTGCGGCATCGACTCGGCCACGGAGTGCACGTCGAGATACCCGACCGACAGGATTGCCGTCGCAATGCCCTTTTCGTTGAAGTTCTGCGCGTCGCTGCCGCCGTAGGTCGAGATGTGGCGAGGCGTGAGGCCGGCGGCGGCAATGGCGGTGTCGGCCAGCTGAATGGCCGGGTGGTCGTCGGCGAAGCTGGTGGCCTTGAAGCGGCCCCGCTGGGTGTAGTCAACGCGACCGCCGAGGTCCGCCGCCGCATCCTCGCAGGCCTTGCGCATGGCCGCCATCTGCCGCTCCAATGCGTCCTGATCGAGGCTGCGCGCCTGGCCGACGAGCTTGCACTCCGGCGGCACGATGTTGGCCGCCTGGCCGCCCGACACGACGCCTACGTTGGCCACGGTCACGTCGTCGACCTGGCCCAGCGGCATGTTGTCGACCGCGCGCGCCTGCATCGCGATGGCGTTGATGCCGTCTCCGGCGGCGATGCCGGCGTGCGCGGCCCTGCCGTGAAAGACTGCCTCGAAGCCGAACGATCCGGCCTGGTGGGTAACGAGATCGCCGACGGGACCGCCCGCATCGAGCACGAACGCCACGCGCGATTCGATGTCGTTCGGATCAAAGGCATCCGCGCCGAATTGCCCCACGTCCTCGCCCACAGTGAAGACCAGCTCGATGGGTCCGTGATCCGCTCCCGCCTCATGGACGGCGAGCACCGCCTCGACAATGGCTGCCACGCCGGCCTTGTCGTCGGCTCCAAGCACGCTGGAGCCGTCGGAGTAGACGGCGTCGTCCTTGACGATCGGCACCATGCCGGGCGTGGGCTGCACGGTGTCCATGTGCGCATTGAGCATGATCGGGTGCGACTGCTTGCCCTTGGCCGGCCACTTGCCGATGAGATTGCCAATCTCGTCCCGCGAGCAGATCACCCCAACGTCCTCCAGCAGCGGCTGCAGGATCGCCACCACCCGGTCCTCGTTGCCCCAGTAGCTGTCAACGCTGAGGATGTCGACGAAGATCTTGAGCAGACGGTCGTGGTCGATGGCGACCGGGCCGGGTGGCGTTGTCATTGTGAGGGTCGTCTCCAGGTGTCGAGGCGTGACCGCATGCCGCGCAGTGTGGCATTCAACCTGCAATGGCGTCCGCATCGTACGGCCGTGAGTCGGGGGCGTCGCAAGGACGAGAAGTCCGGCGGATTGCCGAAGCTGCATGGTGTCTGGCTTTCACGGCCGACTCCGATGCCGAAGAGTCTCTCACGGAATCTGAAGACATCGTCAATGCGACGCTTGTGGTGAATGCAATGCAATCAATGTATGATTGGGTGACAATGCAGCGGAGGCTAACGAATGGCCAGTATCACCGTGCGCAACCTCGACGACGGATTGAAGCGTCGTCTGCGAATCCGCGCCGCGGAGAACGGACGGTCCATGGAGCAGGAGGCCAGGGACATTCTGCGGGCGGCTCTGGACGACGCCTCCGCAGCCAGCACCGATCTTGGCAGCGCCATTCGCGCCCGATTCTCTCCGCTCGGCGGGGTCGAACTCGAATTGCCGCCCCGCGAGCCTATTCGCAACCCGCCGTCGCTGGACTGAGACAGCAGTCGTGATCGTCCTCGACACCAACGTCGTTTCCGAGTTCATGCGCCCGAATCCTGCCGATCGCGTTGTCGCCTGGATGGCACGGCAGTTCGCCCCGCTCCTATATCTCTCGACCATCAGCGAAGCGGAATTGCGCTTTGGCATTGAGATTCTTTCGCCCGGTAGACGCCGCGAACGTCTGCGCTCAGAAGTCGAGGAAATGCTGCGTGAGGACTTCGCGGGACGCATCCTGCCGTTTGATCGGTCTGCCGCGCAGGCGTACGCCACTATCGCCGCAACGCGTAGGGCTGCGGGACTGTCAATCGACTACGCCGACTGCCAAATCGCTGCCATCGCCCGCGTCGCTGGGGCGGCCGTTGCCACGCGAGACTTTAGCGCCTTCCAAGACTGCGGCGTCGATGTGATCGACCCCTGGGCCACCGAAGGCTGACCGGCGCCAACCGTGTTTGACGTCGTGGTCGTGGGCGCGGGCGTGATGGGCGGCGCGACGGCCTATTGGCTCAGCCGGGCGGGCAAGCGCGTGGCGCTGCTGGACAAGTACAGCCCCGGCCACGTGCGGGCGTCGTCCGCCGACGAGTCCCGCATGGTGCGCTATCAGTACCGCGGGCAGACGCTCTATACGGAGATGGTTGCCGCGGCGGTCGAGCTGTGGAAGGACTTCGACCGCCGGATGGGAACCAGCTTCTATCGCGAGCAGGGCGCCCTTGCCTTGCAGGCCAAGCCCGACAATGCGCCGTTCATGGAGGGCTACGAGGGGCTGCTCGATCTCGGCTACCAGCCGCGGTGGCTGGACGCGGGCGAGGTGCGGCGCCGGTATCCCCAATTCACGAATGTCGACTCCGGCTACCTACTCGAGGACCTGGGCGGCTATGTGGCCGCACGGCCCGCGACCCAGGCGCTGGCCCAAGCGGCCGCGGAGCTTGGCGCCGACGTGCTGACCGGCGCCGAGGTGACCGAGCTGGGGGAGTCCGGCGGGCGTGTCACGCGTGCGATCACGCGCGACGGACGCGCCTTCGAGGCCGAAGTCTTCGTGATCGCCGCCGGACCGTGGACCCCGATGCTACTGCCCGAACTCTCAATTCCCATACGGTCCACCGCCGAGCGGCTCCACTACCTCACGCCCCCGGATCCCGACGCCTATTCGTATCCACGGCTGCCGCCGTTCTTCGTGATGGACACGAACTTCTACGGCTTTCCGGTGCACTGGCGCGGCTGCGTGAAGGTGGCGGAAGACACCATTGGCGCGACGTTCGATCCCGACCGCGAGCGTGAGCACGAGGACCCCGAAGCGCTGACGAAGCTGCGGGACTTTCTGCGCCGCCACATGCCCGACCTCAGCAAGGCGGAGGTGGTCTACAGCAAGACCTGTACCTATTCGATGACGCCCGATACCGACTTTGTGATCGACCATTTGCCGGATATGGAAAACGCCATCGTGGCGGCGGGATTCTCAGGTCACGGGTTCAAGTTCGGGATTTTGATCGGCCAAATCCTGGCGGACCTGGCCGTGCACGGCCGAACCCGCTGGGACCTGACGCGCTTTCGCCTAGACCGCGAGCCGGTGTCGATGGACGGGCACTGGTAACGCCGAGACGTCTCGCGGGCGATCGGTCGTCGGGCCAGACCCCGCCAAGCAGCCGCAGCCGTTTGCCGCCCCGGATATTGCGCACCGCGTCTTCGCCGTAGCCGCGCCGCCGCAGGACATCGTTGCCCGCTGAAGCGGCGTCCTGTGGTTGGCGTCCACGGGGCGCCGGCCGGGTCGGCGCGGGCCACTGGCTAGGGTTTTCGATCTCCGAAAGTTGGGGCAATTCCGGTATCGAGCGGCGGGCCAAATGTCGTGACGCGTACTCTGTGAATCACGGACGGCGCGTAACCCACCTGGGTTTTCACCAGGCGTACGAGAGGATTGCCAAACGTGAGCATGAACACTTCACCGTCGGCGTCGATGCCGAAGGAACTGAGCGGTCGGTTCAGATCCGCAACCTCGAAGAGGCGCCAGCCGACGTCCGCATCGCCGTCGAGCGCAAACACTCGCCCTCGACAATAGTCGCCGAACAGATACGCCCCCTTGAGCGATTGGATTGAGCTTCCTCGATAGACAATACCTCCGACGATCGCACAGCCATCAAGGTGGGTGTAAGAAACAATTGGAAGTTCAAAACCTGAATACTCCGGATGATCTTGGCACAAGCGCGCCGATACGATCTTGGGATCAATATCGGTGCTATTAACGTAAATGTCTGGGCCAATGCAACGATATCCTTCGAAATACGGCCAGCCGAGATTTGCTCCCGCGGTGACTATTGACACTTCTTCTTCGCCATGGTGTCCCACGTCGCCGACCCATAGCCTGCCATCCTGCGGATCGAATGCCATGCGCCAGGGATTCCGCAACCCATAGGCCCAGACCTCCGGTAGCGCATTCGGTGCGTTCCATTGCGGGTTGTCGTTGGGAATCCGATAAGGTTCATCGGCCGATGCTTCGCGCACGTCGATGCGGATGATTTTTCCGTGGAGCGAATTGAGGTTCTGCGGGCACTCAGCACATTGACTGTCACCAATCCCCAAATACAACATGCCGTCGGGTCCGAACCTGATGGCGCCGCCCCAATGAAGTTCCGACTGCGTTGTTCTCGGAATCTCGAGGATGACCATTTCCTGCTGGCGCGCGACGATGCCATCCGCGACTGGAAAGCGTGAGAGTCGGGCGAATAGTCGGTCGTCGTCATTCTTGTCCTGGGTGGAGTAGTACACGTAGAGGAAGGGCGAGCTGTCGAAATCCGGGGCGATCGCCATGCTGAGCATTCCAGCCTCGGTCGTGTCGGAGAAGACAACGTCGGTCAGATCCAGCACCGGCTCCGATCCGAACTCGGACGACAAAACGGCGATTGAGCCCGTTTTGTCGGCCACAGCCAGACCGCCATACGGCCAGGAGATCAATTCGACGGGCTGGGAAAGCTCGATCTCAGGAATCGCGTTGGCCACCAGCAGGCGGTCAAAAGGCTCGGGCAGCGGATCTGGACCGGACGACCAGCACCCGATTTGGCCGACCTCATTGACGGCACAGGCGTTGTACCAGCCGACGCTGACTGACGTGTAGGCGCCAGGTGGACCGAACGTTTGAATTGGCGTGCCGGTTGGCCGAGCGTCCCAGCACTCCACTTGGCCGGTCGCCAAGGTGCCGCACGTGCGGTGATCACCAGCGCTGATGTGGTCGTACGCCGTCGCCGGCGGTTCGGACCGCCCGTGGGTGCTCTGGCCCTGGCAGAGCGCTGTGCCGTCGAGACGCAGGACGCACGTATGGGCGATTCCCACGGCCAGGGCCCGGAACGGTCCCGGGCGCGAATCGGCGCGTCCATTGTCGTTTTTTCCCCAGCAGGTTAAGTCCGCCTCGGCAGTCAGGCCGCAGCTGTGTTCGGCACCGGCGCCGATGGCGGTCAGGGCCACCTCGGACGGGACGGCCGCGCGGTCGTCTGCCTGCCGTCCCCAGCAAGCGGCGCCGTCCGGGCCGATGGCGCACGCATGGTCCCAGCCGGCCGCCACCTGGGTGAACTGGCCGTCGGGGGGATTGGCCTGCTGATGATCGTTCCGGCCCCAGCACGCCAGCGTTCCGACGGTTGTGACACCGCAGGAGTAGCGCCAGCCAGACGCAATCTGCCGAAACCTGACTTCACTCGGGACGTCCAACTGTCTGTCGTCATTGCCGCCCCAGCACTTCGCACTTCCATCGCTGCGCACGGCGCAGACGTGGTCCCGGCCGGTTCCCACCTGCACAAACGCGGACCGATTTGGCCCGGTGTCATCACGTGCGACGGTGGCGGACGGCGTGACCTGTGGCGATGGCGTAGCGGTCGTGGCCGTGGCCGGTGTCGGGCTCGGCGAGGCTAGGGTCGGCGCTCTTCGGGGCACGAACGCCGGTTGCTGCACCGCGGAATCCTCAGGCGGCAGCGACCTGGGGCTTGGCGGATCACCACAGCCGACAACCAGCAGCAGGCCCGTGGCGACAACGGCCCACAAGGTCGAGAGACCGCCGGACCAACTCCGCGCAGGAGCGCCAATGGTGACCAGGAGCGAACGGATGTTCATTTCGATTGCCGGCGATTGGCTCCCAGGCTCACGGGCGCCGCCGTCGGCCAGCTCATTGGTCGCCACACGACTCCCGCCACTCGCCCGACGCGTGCGGGCCTCCCATAGCATAGCCATCATCAAGGGTGGCTTCGATGTGCAGATCACTCTTGGGTCAGGCGCCTGCGGTGTCGCCTCGCGAACGCCGCCCGATTCTTGCCTGGCCCAGGTCGGCCGCGGAATCCCGGGTCCCCACGACGCCGAGCGACCGCCCGAGCCGCGAACCGGTGTCCATGGAGGGGCGCTGGTAACGCCACGTCATCTCGCGGGCGATCAGTCGTCGTGCCAAACCTTGCCGAACAGCCGCAGCCAATTGCCGCCCAGGATCTTGCGCGCCGCGTCTTCGCTGTAGCCGCGCCGCAGCAGGCCCTCGGCGACGTTGACGAACTCCAGCGGGCTGGCGAATCCATTTAAGAGGCGGAAGGGCTGGGGCACGTCGCCTGAATCGAGATAAGGCTCGCGGCCATGCGACGCCCCGATCCAGTCGAACCACTCGAGCGACCGGCCCATGCAGAAGTCGGTGCCAATGGCCACCTGGTCGTCGCCGACCATGTCCACCAGGTAGTCGATGGCGTCCAGGTAGTCGTCCAGCGTCGAGTCGTAGCCGTAGCGGTGGTGAGCGGGAAACGCATTGGCGCCGACGACGCCGCCGCGGCTGGTGAGGGCGCGAATCGCCTCGTCGGTCTTGTTGCGCGGATAGTCGGTCTGGGACCGCGCATTGGCGTGGGTGAAGGCCACCGGCTGCTCGGAGTGCTCGATGGTCTCCAGCACCGTGCGATCGCCCACGTGCGAGAGGTCGATCAGGATGCCGAGCCGGTTCATCTCACGAATCGCCGCCAGGCCGATGACGCTCAGGCCGTCGTCGTGTCGCTCCCAGCAGCCGTTGCCGAAGAGGTTGCGTTCGTTGTAGGTGAGCTGGACGATGCGCACCCCCAGCGCGTGGAAGAGCCGGAAGCGCCGCACGTCGTTGCCCACCGGCGCGGCGTTCTGCCAGCCGAGGATGATGCCGGCGCGTCCCTCGGCCTTGGCGGCGTGAATGTCGGCCACCCGCCGCACCGGTCGGATGCAGTCGGCGTAGTCCTCGAACCAGCGCAGCCAGGCGGTGATGTTGGCGAGGGCTTCCTCGAACCCCTCCCAGATGGCACAGGTCGCGTTGACGGCCGTGACCCCGCCGTCGCGCAAGTCGCGGAAGACTTGCTCGTCGTCCCAGTTGCTGGTGTCGAGACCGTCGATCACCACGGCGTCGTCGAAGAGGCACCGGGCCGCAGCGCTGGCGACCCATGGTTCGGTTGTCATGGCGTGCTCTTTCCCGGTCGGCCGCATCGCTTGAGTGGCCGTGGGCGAGGATAGCGGGCTCCCGGCGGAACGCGAGCCTCAGGTTCAAGCCGACGCACTGATTCAATGGGCATCGATCGCTCGCCGGAATCGCCATATCGACACCTCGTATCTGTTGTACTCTGGCGCCCGCATCCGCCGTGGGCGAGAGCAGCCTTACGAGGGCTGCTGAGAGGGGATTCGAGCATGGTGCCGACAAAGGGGTCAGTCGCCGCAATTTCCACACCAGCAAGCGCCCGGGCGGCGTTTCGCTTGGTTGCCATGGCGGCCGTCGCGGCGTTGCTCGCTATGGCGTTCACGGCGTTCGGCGCCGGGCGGGCCTCGGCGGACCACCCGGACTGCCAGTTCGTTCTCGGATTCGAGGCGGTTCAGGCCGCGATTCCGGACGCCGTTGGCGACTGCCTGGAAAACGAGAATCACGATCCCCGCGATCAAATCACGCGCCAGCAAACCACGGGCGGGACGCTCGTCTGGCATAAGGCCACCAACTGGACCGGCTTCACCGACGGTTACCGCACGTGGGCAATCGGCCCACGGGGTCTGCAGCAGCGGCTGAGCATCGAACGGTTTGCCTGGGAGCCGGCATCGATGGCCGTTGGCGCCGACACTGAGGCAGACGCCGAGACGCTTGCGTATGTGTCCGCGGCCATCGCCACGTACGGCGAGGACGGCCTGGAGGCCACCGTCGAGTTCTACAACAGCGAGGCGAGCATCGAGGGCGACCGCTCGCTGCTCATGGTCGACCGGTCGACCTTCCGGGTCTTGGCCGCGCCAATATTCGGCAACCTGGTCGGGGCGACACTGCCGCCCGCTCACTCACTGACACGGCTCGTCCGCGCCACGCCCGAGAGCGGCGTCTGGATCAACCACCTCCAGACGAATCCCCTGACCGGCCAGCGCGAGCCCAAGCGAAGCTACTTCGTGCTCCACGAGGGCATCGTCTTTAGTTCGGGTCACTTCTCGGTCCGCGCGGACCTCGCAGGAGTGATCCGGGAGTACGTGAGCAACGCGATTGGGCGCTACCGGACGGCGGGCCTCGACGCGACCATCGACCACTACAACAGCCGTGCAAGCGTTGACGGCGAGCTGTACCTGTTCCTGATGGACGCCGACGACATCTATCTCGCCCACCCGATCTTCCCCCATCTGATCGGCACGGACGTGAAGGACGTCGTGGGGTCCAACGGCTACGAGCTCGGGATCGAGATCGCCAAGGCCACCGCCGAGGGGCACTGGGTCGAGTACTTGTGGCCCAACCCGGTGACGGGTCGGGAAGAGCCCAAGACCACCTGGGTGGTGCGGCACGAGGGCCTGATCTTCGCCTCCGGCTACTACACGCCCGACCCCACCGCCGAGCCGCCGGCCTGGCTCGACGCCGACCCACGTGAGTACACCGTGGACTACGTGCAGCGGGCCATCGAGCGCTACGAGCGCGACGGCCTGGAGTCCATGACGAACTACTACAACAGCACGGCGGCATTCGAAGGGCAGTTCTATCTGTTCGCGATGGATGCGAACGACATCTACTTCGTCCATCCGCTCTTCCCGCGGCTGATCGGCACCGATATCAAGGACGTGGTTGGGTCCGACGGCTTCGAGCTGGGCAAGGCGATCGCGCAGGCGACGGAGGAGGGCATCTGGGTCGAGTACCTCTGGCCGCACCCGGTGACGCTGCAAGAAGCCCCCAAGGTCACCTTTGCCATCCGCCACGACGGACGGATCTTCGCCTCGGGCTACTACCCCGTGGCCGACGATCCGGAGGCGCACACGATGGCCTACGTGCAGGCGGCGATCGATCGCTACGAGGCCGACGGCCTGGAGGCGACGGTTGCCCACTACAGCAGCCCAGCGAGTTTTGACGGTGCGTCGTTCCTGTTCCTCGTCGACGCGAACGACCTCTACCTGGTGCACCCGTTGCTGCCGCAGCGGATCGGCACGGACGTGAAACTGCTGCGGGCGCGTGGGCTCGACGGCATGGTCTTCAACTACGGCGAACAGATCGCCGGCGTGACCGAGGAGGGACGCTGGTTCCACATCTTGCGTCCGTCGGCGCAGGGCACGGGCAGCGCGGCGCACGCGTGGGTGATTCGCCACGATGGGCTGATCTTCGGGTCGGCGTACTTCGACGATGAATAGCGCCTAAGCGGACGCTCGGCGCCGTCGAGTGTCCAGTTGAGCGCCGGGCCGGCGGCCGATACCGGCGGCCCGGCGCTCATAAGCGTTGCTGGAAGATCTCACGCATCGGGCGGCACGTGCGGAGTGCACGACAACCCGACCACGCCGGGCGCTACATCAAACGACTGCCGCGGGCGTGCGGGCGGCGCCTATTGCTCAACGCGGCAGGTGATCACGTCGACGCCATGGTATTTGCGATGGTGGACCGAGGACGCGAAGTGCCGCAGGAGCCGTGTCGACAGTTGCTGCGCGTCGTCAAATCCCGCGTGGTCGCTGACCAGAGCCAGTTGATCTTCGATATTGCCGTCGCTGTCTTCCCGCGAATAGACCACAAGCTCCACTTCGGCGGCGTCGCCGTCAGCGTGCACCGAGGCCACCAGCCGGCGCCCGTGGTCGGACGCACTGTCGTCGCCTTGATCCAGTAGAGTGAGCACCGCCTCCTCAACTGCCAGGTTGAGACGCGTCGTTGCCGAATCGCTCCATTTGTTTTGCGACGCAAAGCGATTCAAAAACGCACCGATGTCCGCCAAGGCCGCATGTGACAAGTCGGCGTGCAGCTTGCGTGGCCAGAGCCCGCGAAACTCCGTGACCGCGGTCATGACGATCGCGGTCACCGCGCCCAGGATCACCGTGTTCCCGACCAGCTCACTCCAAATGCCATCGCTGAGCTGGCCGATGCTGCCCGCCGAGAGGCCGAGCACCAGCGATACGCCCGTGATCACGGACTTCCTATTGTTCAAGGGACCAGAAAACACCCACTTCGCGCCCTCGATAAAAAGCAGCCCGAACACCATGATGTAGACGGCGCTTACGACCGAGTTCGGCGTTGCGGCAAGAGCGGCAATCACCTTCCCAAACGGTGCGATCAGGAGCGTGAGCACGCCGAGGTAGATTCCGACGGTCCTGGCGGCAATGCCGGTGAATCCGATGTACACGGCGGTGGACGACCAGGGTGCGGATACGGGTAGCGTGGCTAGGAGTCCGGTAAGCAGCGTCGTGCCCCCATAGACGTTCAGGCCGCTTTGGATCGTCCTGAAGTCCAGCGCACGCGGCTCACGAAATGAAGCCCGCTTGATGACCGAGAGATCACCGACGACCTTGAGGAACGCCGTGAGCTTTACGATCAAGAACGCCGGCAACATTGACCAGAACCTTACTCCGAAGTCGAACTCCCACTGTGGCCACTCGAGATCGCCAAAGCTCAACCAGGAAGCCTCCTCCACCGGCCCGCCGTCATACAGTCCCATGGGGATGGCCACGGCCAACCCCGCAGCGACAGCGATTGGCAGCGTCCACACACGGCGCGCGGCCGAGACCTGCACGGCGCCCCACAGGCCGGCGCCTAGCGCGACGATTCCCGGAATGACGACGATCGCCGACTGATCTTCAGATTGAGCGATCGTCCGATCCACAATGAATGGAACAGCGGAAACTGCCACGAGCATGATGATGATTCCACTGACCGTGGGCGTGAATATTCGCCGCAGCGACGAGAGGCGCGAAACAAGGACGAACTGCAGGAGCGTCGACGCGATGACCAGGGTTGCCAGCAGGCCCGGACCGCCTTCGGCGAGCGCCAATACCGACATCGCCAGCAGCGGGACGTTCAAGTTCGTGACAACCAGCCCCCCCGAGCCCATATAGCGAAACGGGAAGGCGTGCAGAATCATGCTCAAGCCGGAGATTGCCAGCCCGGTAAACGTGACCCAGGCGAGGTAGCTATCCGATTCGCCGGACGCTCGGACGACGAACGTGGTGAGCAGAATGATGCTGATCGTATTCGGAATGAAGATAAGAAGAGCCGCGCCAATCGCCTGCCGCAGGGGGGGCTTTTCCGCCGGCTCGTAACGCATATTGTTCACCCGGTTCGATGCGTCAACGGTGACGCAGCGGCCACAAAGCTATACGGTGCTTCCTGAACTCGGGCGAATCGTATCAGCAGCATTTGGACCTGCGCGCCGCACGGGTTGGATTCGCCACATCCACACCACGGGCCGGACCGGTAGCTCGGGAGCGCCGCTCCTCGCAACCGCGGTCGACCCCCGCTAGCGGCGCGATCTGCGTTTCACCCGGTCGAGCCGGCAAAGTCCTCCAGGGCGTTCGCAGCGGCCTCGATGTCCGAGGCGTCGTTGAAGGCGTGGAAGGAAAAGCGGACGGCCGTATAGCCGTAGGCGGCCCGGCACAGGATGCGGTGGGTCTTGAGGCAGTGCTCGGCCAGCGGCATTCCGGCCACGCCCTCGAGGCCGACGGTGAAGATCCCCGAACGCGCGGCGCCCTGGTCGGGAGACTTGATGCGGGCGCCCGGCACGTCGCTGAATACCTGCCGGGCCTCGGCGGCGAGCGCCGCGCTGCGCTGCTGAATGGCTTCCAGCCCCAGGTCGCTCACCAGCTGAATCGAGGAGCGCCACGCGGCGTAGAGCGCATAGGGCCGCGCTCCAAACTCGTACCGCTCGGCCGTGGGATGAAAACCAAAGCTGCCCGGAGGGAATTCGGCCTCGGTCACCGCCCCGCCGCCGCTGCCCGATGGGTGCAGGCGTTCCTGAACATCGCGCCGCACGTACATGGCGCCGATGCCATATGGACCCATGCTCCACTTGAAGGCCGGGAAGGCCATGACGTCGCAATCAAGCTGACGCACCTCGGTGGGACGGGCGCCGAAAGACTGCGCGGCATCCACCACGGTCACGATTCCACGTTCCCGGGCCAGGGCGGACACGGCGTCAACCGGCAGCACAACGCCGCGCTCGGTGGTGACGTGGCTCAGGCAGATCGCGCGCGTGTTGGCCGTCAGCGCCGCCTCCAGGTCTCGCAGGAACGCGTCGTCGTCGCCGTCAACTTCGATTGCGACCAGCTCCAGACCGAGGCGATCCCGCAGCGTGAGCCAAGGCAGATAGCCGCTGGGGTGTTCCTCGGCGGTGAGAATCACTCGGTCGCCGCGCCGCAGCTCGAGCGCGGCGGCCACCCATGAAATCGACTCGGAGATGGCGCGGATCAGCGCAATCTCGTCCGATTCCGCGCCAATCAGCGCGGCAATCTCGCCGCGCAGTGCGGCGAGCTCCGCCGTGTAGACCTGGTACAGCTCGGGATTCGTCGTCGTCATGACCGCTTCGCGGTTGTAGAAGGCCTGCTGCGCGTCGAGCGTGGCTTGGGGCGTGGGCGCCACGCCGCCGGAGTTCAGGCAGCGGTAATGGCGCACGGCCGGGAGTGACTCGCGCAGCTCGATGAAGGCGTTGATGTCAGTCATCGGTTCCCATTATGTCAACCCATTGGGCCGCGCCCAGCGTCGCACGAGGTCGACCACCGCGCGGAACCTCCGGCGAAATCCCCACCGCAGAGTAGGCGGCGCTTCCACGATTCCCCAAATCGAGACTCTTCGACGCCGTCCGAGGGCGTGAAGACTTGGAAGCGCTGGTTGAATTCTCGTCGCAGCCGGCGCCAGGGATCGCGGCTGCCCGCCTCCGCCGGATTCCTCCGGTCTGGCCCGGTCGATTCTCCGCAACGGCCATTTCGGTCGATCGGTGACATATTCGTGAGACATTTCGCCCCTACCGTCATCAGCGTGAAGGACGTTTCACGAAGGGAGCGATGAGATGCGCTTCAAAGAGTTGATGACGAAGATCTTCCCCGCCGGGGCGATCTTGGGCGCCCTGGTCGGCGCGGGGGTCCTGATCGGCTGTGGTGACGCCGGCGCCGGAAGCGGCCCGGCGACCGGCAGCGCAGCCGCAGGTCAAGTCGCCGGGCCGTCAGGCGGCGAAGCCGCCGGCGAACATGGCGCCGGTGGCGAACGAGGCGGCGGCGGTGAGGGCGGTGCAGCCGGCGCTGAGGAAGGCAGCGGCGCGAATACGCTTGCGCCGAACGAGACCTTCGACGCCATCCGCGGCGGGGCTCGCCTGATCCTGAACTACGACGCTGCCAGCAACGCCTTCACCGGCACGGTCGAGAACACGACCGGCAATGCCTTGAGCCAGGTGAGGATCGAGGTGCACCTGTCCACCGGAACCGAGCTGGGTCCGACGACTCCGATCGACCTGGCGCCGGGCGAGGTGGCGACGGTCAATCTGCCGTCGACGCCGGAATCGTTCACCGGCTGGGTGGCGCACGCCGAGGTCGGCAGCGGAGCCGAGGGCGGCCCGTCAGGCGGTGAAGGAGCCGGCGAAGGCGGAGCGGAAGGCGCCGGCGGCGAGGGACACGGTCCCGGCGGCGATGGTGGCGGCGCCGGCAATGAAGCGGCCATGGAAGCCGCGATGTCGAGCCCGATCACCCCGCTCGATCAGCCGTGGACCGGTGTTCTCGGCGGGCTGGCGGTTTCCGCCCGCTACGACGCGGCGACCCGGTCGGTCCAGTACACGGTGCAGAACACGCTCTCGCAGGTGCAGTGCTACGTGCAGGCGGAACCGCACCTGAAGCAGGGGACGACGACCGTTGGCGAGCTTGGTCCCGACGTGCTCGGGCACCTGAGCCCCGGCCGGCAGGCAACGTCCAGCGTGTCGGTGGCCAGTGAACCGAGCCTGGCGGGAGTCGCATTCGACGGCTACGTGGTTCACCTCGAAGTGTTCGACTGCGGCGGCACGGGCCCTGTGCCACACACCGGCGCCGAGGGCAGCGGTGGCGAAGGCGCCGGCGGCGAGGGACACGGTCCCGGCGGCGAAGGCCGTGGCGAAGGCGCCGGCGGTGAGGGCGGTGGCGAAGAAGGCAGCGGGGCCAATACCCTGGCGCCGAACGAGACCTTCGACCAGGTTCGCGGCGGCGCCCAGCTGATCTTGAGCTACGACGCCGCCAGCAATACCTTCAAGGGCACGGTCGAGAACACGACCGCTAGCGTCTTGACCCGGGTGAGGATCGAAGTGCACCTGTCCAACGGCACGGAGCTGGGTCCGACGACCCCGATCGACCTGGCGCCCGGCCAGGTGGCAACGGTCAACCTGCCGTCGACGCCACAATCGTTCACCGGATGGATCGCACACGCCGAGGTTGGCAGCGGAAGCGAGGGCGGCCAATCGGGCGGCGGCGAGCACGGCGGCGGAGGAGAGTCCGGCGGCGAGCACGGTGGCCGCGGTGAATCCGGCGGCGAGCATGGCTCGGGCGGCGAACGGAGCAGAGGCGGCTAGAGTCCATCGGATCCGGCCCACGGAAGATGCTCAACTCTCGCGGGATCCAGGGGCTCTTCCCGAAGACGGAGGCGGCGCCTCGCGGAGGCGCCGCCTCCATCCGGGCCTCGATTCCAGGAAGACTCCGTGGAGAATTGGCAATGAACAGCACGGTCTTGATCATCGAAGACGACGCGAGGATCGCGCGCTGGGTCAAGGTGTACTTCGAGCGCGCCGGATACGTCGCCGAGGTTGCTCATGATGGCCGGGCCGGTCTGGATCTGGCCCGCGATCTGGCTCCGGACCTGATCATTCTCGATCTGATGCTGCCGCGCCTCGATGGCGTGGAGCTGTGCCAAACCCTGCGCCGGGAGTCTGACGTTCCGATCATCATGCTGACGGCCCGAGAAGCCCCTGCCGAGCGAATCGCCGGGCTGGAGACCGGAGCCGACGACTACATTGTCAAGCCTTTCGATCCCGAGGAGGTCATCGCGCGCGCCGAGGCCGTGCTGCGTCGCGTCAAGGGCAGGGTGCAGCGGGTCTTGACATGCGGGCGCATCACCCTCAATGAGTCCACTCGCAGCGTGACAATCAATGAAGAGCCCATCACCCTCAGTCAAGCGCAGTTTGCGCTGCTCGCAGCCTTCATGCGTCACCCCAACCAGGTGCTCACACGCGACCAGCTGATCGCCATGGCATTCGACGACGGATTCCAGGGGTTCGACCGGGCCATCGACAGCCAGATCTCGCGCCTGCGGAAGCGCATCAGCCGAGACGGCGCCCAGCCTATTCAGACTGTCTACGGCGCCGGCTACCGGTTCGTGGTGGAGGACGACTAGTGTCGCTGCGTTGGCGAATCATGGGGGCCATGGTCGCCGTGATCATCCTTGCCATCCTCGTCAACATTGGCGTGGCGTATTTCGCGACACAGGCCCGGCTCGGAGCGTTTGTCGACGAGATTGGCGATGATGAGGCGCGGCAACTGGCCCAGAATCTGAGCCGGGAATACACCGCCAGCGGAGGCTGGGAAACGGTGGACCGGCCGCTCACCGAGGCCGGGATCTCCTACCAGGGCGTCCAGCAACAGGAGCGATCGCAAGAACGCGGCGGGGAGCACCTCGAGTCCTCCGGTCACGACCAGATTCGAATCGTCGTCGCTGACGTCGATGGCCGGGTAGTGAAGGACACCTCGTCCGAATTGTCACCAGGCACTCTCGCACCCAATCTGGACGGGCGTCGTGAAGCGGTGCTCGACCTGGCGACAGACGAGATCGTCGGCTACGTCAACGTGGATGTCGATCGCGAGTTCCTATCGACCGAGTCGCATGGCTTTCTCACGACGCTCCTCGCCATCACCCTCGTCGGAGGCACGCTAACGGCCGGCGCTGCCATCCTGCTGGCCGCCTGGTGGTCCAAGCGAATCACGGCGCCGGTGAGGGCTTTGACCGAGGCCACGCAGGGAATTGCCCATGGGGAGGCAGCGCAGCTGCCGGTCACCTCCTCGGACGAGTTGGGCCGGATGAGCGCGGCATTCAATCGGATGGCCACCGCCTTGGAATCGCAGCGCGAGCTCCGCCGGCGACTGATCAACGACGTCTCCCATGAGCTGAACACGCCGCTGAGCGTCATTCAGCTGGAGGCGAAGGGGCTCCGCGACGGACTGCAGTCGCCCCGGCGCGCGTCCGACCACATCACCCAGGAAGTCGAGCGGCTGCGCGGACTTGCCACCGACCTGAGCTGGCTGGCCGAGACCGATTACGGCGAGTTGAGGCTTGCGCTCGAGGAGTGTTCGATTCACGCGCTGCTCGCCGCGGAGGTGGAGCGCTGGCAGCCGCAATCGCAGGCTCGGCAGGTAGAGCTGTCGCTGCACCTGACCGGCGGCCTCCCGGACCTGAACCTGGATCACATGCGCATGAGCCAGGCACTGGGAAACGTGCTGAACAATGCGCTCCAGGCCACCGACGCCGGCGGAAGCATCGTGGTCGGAGCGGCCCTCGATGGCGGCGAGTCGCTGGTGGTCTCGATCACCGACGACGGAATCGGCATCGACGCGGCGGACCTGCCCCATGTCTTCGACCGCTTCTACCGCACCGATCAGGCTCGAAGTCGTGGAGCCGGTGGCACGGGTTTGGGATTGGCCATCGCCCGAGCCATCGTCGAAGCTCATGGGGGCGAAATCGCCCTGGCAAGCGAGGGGCCCGGACACGGTGTCACCGCGACGATTCGCCTTCCCCTGAACACGTAAACCACGGCCTCGATCACTGGTCGTGGATTGATGGCCCGCGCCGCGACATCACTTGGGCGACGGTCCGTGACGAAGCCCGTGGACTCAATCTCACCGCACCAACGGCGGATTGCACCGGTACACTCGGACCTATTCGCGCGGCTTGCGGCGACGGCGAAACCCTGGGCGGGCCGTTACGCCGTGAGAGCCATATGGCGTGTTCACCCACAGGCGACATGGCAGACTGTCGCTGGCGAGGTGGCAAGCGTCCCGAGGTGCAGCCTTGCAGGATGGCGAAGACCTACGGTCGGAAAACGAGCGCTTACGATCTCGGATTTCGCGGCTCACGGAGGCAATCCTCCGAATCAGCCAGCACCTGGAGCTCGAGACGGTGCTGCAGGACGTCGCCGATAGCGCGCGATCGCTCACGGAGGCGCGCTACGCCGCGATCACCACCATCAACGACTCCGGCGACCTCCAGGACCTGGTCTTCTCAGGTCTGACGTCCGAGGGAATCGAGCAGACGCTGGCGTTCTCGGATGGCCCGGCCCTCTTGCAATACCTCAGCGGACTGCAGAAGCCCCTGCGCACCCGGGATTTCGTGGCCCACATCAAGCTGGCCGGATTTCCCGATTTCACCCCGAACATTGGCACGTTCTTGAGCGCTCAGATTGGTGAGGGGGGCAATAGGGTCGGCACCATATTCATCGGCGAGAAGAAGCACGGCCTGGACTTCACCCTCGAGGACGAAGAGACCCTCGAGATGTTCGCCGCCCAGGCGGCAACGGCCATCACCAACGCCCGGCGCTACGGCGACGAGCAGCGGGCCAAGGCCGACCAGGCAGCCCTGGTCGAAACCTCGCCCGTCGGGGTGATGGTCCTCGATGCGAAAACGCGGGAATTGGTGCAGTTCAATGAAGAAGCGCGCCGTATCGGCGGTGGCGTGCGCGGGCAGGGCCGAGACTATGACCACGGGCTTTCGCTTTTCGCCTTTCGACGCATGGATGGGCGAGAGATTCCCCGCGCTGAAATGCCCGTGGAGCGAGCGCTCAGCGGCGAGACCGTGCGCGCCGAAGAGATGGTCATCCACCGCCCGGATGGTGAGACGGTGACGGCGCTGGTGAACGCGACGCCAATCCGTTCGGAGGACGGAGAGATTGTGTCGGTCGTGTCCACGGTCCAGGACATCACGCCGCTGGAAGAGTTGGAACGACTGCGCGCCGAGTTTCTCGGGATGGTGAGCCACGAGCTGCGCACGCCCCTAACGTCGATCAAGGGTTCCGCCGCAACCGCGCGGAGCGCCTCGGTCCCGCTCGATCCCGCGGAGACGCGGCAGTTTTTCCGCATCATCGAGGAACAAGCCGACCACATGCGGGACCTCATCAACAATCTCCTCGACCTGGCCCGGATCGAGGCGGGCACCCTTTCAGTCGCTCCTGAACTTACGGACATCGGCGACGTCATTCACGGCGCGCGCGACGCCTTCCTGGGCAGCGGCTATCGCAACAGCGTTGCAGTGTCGGTCGCGCCGGACCTTCGCCGGATTCCGCTGGATCGACAGCGTGTGAGCCAAGTCCTTTACAACCTCTTCACCAATGCATCCAAATACTCGCGCGAGTGGTCCGCGATACGCGTCACCGCCTCGCTTCAGGACCTGTACGTGGCCGTGAGCGTCACGGACGAGGGACGGGGAATCTCGGCCGAGCAGCTACCCCGCCTGTTCAGCAAGTTCTCGCGGATCGACTTCGAGCATGGCCCGGAAATCGAGGGGGCCGGCCTCGGCCTGGCGATCTGCCGCGGCATCGTGGAAGCGCACGGCGGCCGCATCTGGGCCGAGAGCGATGGCGAGGGCAAGGGCACCCGCTTCACGTTTACGCTGCCTGCGGTCGACACGATGGCGGAACCGTCCGCGAGCCCCGAGGCGGCGAGCACGCCCGGAGCGTCCGCCGGCTGGGAACGCGTACTCGCCGTGGACGACGATCCACAGGTATTGCGCTACGTGCGGAATGTTCTCTCGGAAGCCGGCTACTCGGTCACCGTCACCAGCGAACCGGCCGAATTCGACCACCTCATTCAGGCTGAGCAGCCGCATTTGGTTCTGTTGAACCTGATGCTGCCCGGGACCAGTGGGTTCGAGCTGATCACGCGCATTCCCAATGTCTTCGAAGTTCCGGTCATCTTCCTTTCCGGTCGCGGCAGGGCGCAGGACTTTGCCCAAGCCTTCGAAATGGGCGCGGCCGACTATCTGGTGAAACCGTTTGCGCCGACCGAGCTCGTGGCACGAATCCGGGCGGCGCTGCACAAGCGGTCCGTCTACCGACAGGCCCAGGCGGTCGAGCCCTTCCGCATCGGAAACCTCACGATCAACTACCTGGAACGCACCGTCACCGTGGCGGGCCGTCCCATCACGCTCACGCCGACCCAATTCAAACTGCTGGCGGAGCTTTCCAACAATGCCGGACGGGTCCTCACGCACGACGAGTTGCTGCGAAGCGTCTGGGGGCCGGGCCACACAGCCGATCAGCCGCTCCTGCGGTCGTTCGTCAAGGGCCTGCGCAGCAAGCTCGGGGACAACGCGCGAGACCCCGTCTATATCTTCACCGAGTCGGGAGTCGGCTACCGCCTGGCGAAGCCCTAGCGACGCTCGGCGCACGGCCAGCTAACCTGTCCTCCGCCCGAGATGTAGCGGCGCCTGATCGATCAGGGCCACGACATCGTCTCAGTTCATGTCAGCGCAAATTTGATCGGAACAGTGAACTCCGCGGCACAGGCCAAGGCCGGAATCGGAGAGCCGCATCGCATCGAGATTGACGACTCTCGGCTCGCCGGCGGTTCACTTGGGCTTTTGGCGCTCAGCGCGTCTCGGTGGGCGAAGGAATCAAGCTCACACATTGACGTGGCACAGCGCGTCCGTGAATCTGCGCCTGCATATTCAGGATATGTGATGGTCGACACGCTGAAATACCTTGAAATGGGCGGCCGCATTGGCCAGGCGCAAGCATTCCTCGGCAGCCTGCTGAACTTCAAACCCATCGTGTGCATTCGGGACGGCGAGGTTCAGCCCGTCGAGCGTCGCCGTGCGCGACGGCGCGCAATCTCACGGCTCACGGCAACCGTTCGTGAATTGGCCGCAATTCGAATGCTCCACCTCAGCCATACAACGGGTCGTGCGGGAACCATGGCCATCCGCGACGAATTGAGCAGCCTCGCGCCTCCCGACCAGATCTTTGAATCCCGCTTGGGCCCAGTGCTGGGCGCCCATCTGGGACCAAACGCCCTCTCGGTCGGGCTTTCTCGAAGCCGTCCCACCCCCACCTAGCCAGCGGCCGACTCAGAGGTCACGACGCGCGCTTCGAACTGCCGGAAACTCCTCGTCAACTCTTTTGGGGCGCGTCCACACGACTGGTATCCGGATCATCGAGCAATCCGTTCCGCACGGCCCAGACGACGATCTCCTGTTTCGAACTGTAGCCCAGCTTTTCCTGTATTCGGTACATGGCGTTCCTAATGGTCAGGGGACTATTGCCTCGAGCTTTGGCAATCTCAGCATATGCCTTGCCGTGCGCAAACATGGTGAGTATTTCACGCTCTCGCGCCGTGAGCTCCTGGGACTGCACCGGGCTCACGGGTGGCGACGGACTACGCAGATCGGCAAATACCCGGCGAACGATTTCGATCGGTAGCCGCGAGCCGCCTTCGGCTACCTCGCGAACCGCCGCAAGAAAGTCCTCCTTGCCCGTGAATTTCTGCAGGTATCCGGTTGCGCCGGCGGCAACTGCGTTGATGACCGCCTCCTCCTCCGTCGAAGCCGTCAGGATCAGTACCCGAGTCTCCGGCAATGCGCTCATGATTTCACGACACGCTTCAGCGCCATCCATGTTCGGCATGAGCACGTCCATGATCACGACATCCGGGACCAGCCGCACCGCCGCCTTCACGGACTCTGCTCCATCGCCGACTTCTCCCACCACTCTGAAGCCGGTTGAATGTTCCAGGATCTCACGCAGCCCCTGTCGGACGATCGGATGATCGTCGACAAGAAGCACCTTGATCTCTTTCGATTGCAACTTGTCAATCCCCCTTTATGGCACGCTGTCTCGGAACGTGACAGATCACCGAGGTACCGCCACCAGCTTCACCAGATTCCACGGAAAGACTCCCTCCAATGCGTTCAGCGTCCAGGCGCATATTCGAGATTCCATGCCCACCTTCTTCGAAGTCTTCTGGAAGCCCTTTGCCATCATCGGCCACCGACAGCTGAATACGCCCACGCGAGAACTCCAGCCCGACCGTCACATTCGACGCTTCGGCATGACGAAAGGCATTGGTCAACGCATTGTGAGCGATCAGAAATAGAACCGAACGAGTCTCGACATCCAACGGCGGCTCTTCGCCTGACTGCTGCAGCTTCGCAGGTACCGATGTGATGGCCGTGAATGTACGAATATGCGTACCCAACACGTCACTGATCATCTTGCCCTCGAAGATTCCACCCATGTTGAGCGGCCGACGCAATTCCCACATCGCAGATTTTGCGAGCGCCAAGGTCGCCCCGAGTGTCGACATCAATCTCTCGTTCGATTTGTCAGCGAGGTCAAGCGCCGTCTCGATTCCAAGACTCACCATATAAGCCGACTGCGCCGTCGTATCGTGAATGGTTCGCGAGACGTCCATACGCTCTTCAAAGAGGATTCGTTCGCTTCGCACCGCCGCCCGCCTCCGCATCCTTTCGATCCGGCTTATCAGATTCACTGTAATCACTACAATATACATTGCTAATATTCTAGCGAATAGTGTCTTCTCATCCCGCATGCTCAAATCGAGACCTTCGCCGGCGTAAACACTAATCAGTGCATATAGTATCGCCACTAGCGTCGTCCAGATTACCCAGACCGCGATCGACGTCGACGCGACTGCGATGAGCGCTAGCGCCGGATAGTAGGCGACAAAGAAGAAGTGCTGAAATCCGCCTCCCACGACAATTACACTTGAGATCAACAACGCGTCAATCGCGCTTGCCGCAAACATCCAGCGCCATGTGATTGTCTTTCGCAGGAGTATCGCGCCGTGCAACCCAGCGTTGAACCCCACAAACACGATTAGAAGACCCGCAAGCAGCGCGTATGGATAAGTCTCGTTATCAGGCCGATATACAAGGAGCACAATGCAACCAAGAGCGAATGTCCATCTCGCCCAGACAGCTATTGTCGCAGCGTGCCTAATCTCATCTGGATGCGTTCGGGCATTGCTTTCAAGCCACGATCGAATGTAGAGAGGATATTCCTTCAGCCTAACCAACGCTATGCCCGCTTATTCTCGCGGTTCTACCACGCAACTCGGGAATCATCGATACAATCGACCTTCGACTCACACCACAGATCCAACTTGCGGGCAAGGCAATGCGTTCAGATCTAACTTGTGGCGTGGTACGATTCCTCCAGCCAAACTAGACAGTCCCATTCTACTGCGCACAACAAAATGTGAAAAGGTCTGAAGATACCTATCGAGAAAGGTATCCAAAGACCCCATAGCTAAGGCGGAAAGCCACAACCGGCGGTCGAGCGCGATGCACGCTGCATTGACTTGTACGGCCACGGCAATGAGTGGATGAGAATCGCGACGCATCGATTGGCCAGTACCAGATTCGTACTCCAAATTGCAGCTATCTTCCCCATCTGAGATTGAGTCGCCGTGGACAATTCTTCAGTAGTGAACTCAACGGTCTCGATAGCTACCCAAAGCGTCTCGGTAGCAATCGATACGAAGTCGGGGCGGCCGGGACCAGGCGGTTTCCGCAAGCGATCCCGTACAGCATGCGCCGTCCGGCGTGCAATGGCGCCAGCGCTGGCCCTGACTGCGGCCCGGTGCGCGACGCCTGACACCGCGACCGCAGCGCAGCCGCGTGCGCTCCGCGCTGGGCGGCAGGCGCGTGACGCTCCGCTTGCGATTTGGGGGCGGTGAGGGTCGGCTAGACCTCTGCCCAGCAGTTGCGGGTGGACGTGGGATATCGAAGCGAGGAGTGGATCCGCCAGTGGTCAATACGCCTCACGCCGCCCCCCTCGCGTCGGCGTGCTCCACCAGCCCGCCCTCCGTTGACGACCCAGAACGTTTGGCCTGATACTTATTCGGCCCAAAGCAAATCGTCGTCGAATTATTCATCTTGCGGCGAAGTGCTGCGTATCGTGGGCGTCTGCCGACGTACGGGCCCGATCCGCGTATCGGTGTATGGGGAGGATTCGAATGGGACGAGCAATCGGACCTGGGATGACGCGTCGGCAGTTACTGCGCGCAGCCATGCTGGGCGGCGGATCCGCCACGTTGGCCGCCATTCTGGCGGCGTGCGGCGAGGCCGAGGTCGTTGAGAAGACGGTGACGGTGACGGTCACCGAAGTCAAAGAGGTGGTGAAGGAAGTCCCGGTCGAGACGGTCGTCACCAAAGAGGTGATCAAGGAGGTTCCGGTCGAGACGGTCGTCACCAAGGAAGTCATCAAGGAAGTTCCGGTCGTCGAGGTCAAAGAGGTCGAGGTCGAGAAGGTCGTTGAGAAGGAAGTCATCCGCGAGGTCGAAGTCCAAAAGGTCGTCACTCGCGAGGTCGAGCGGCCCGTTGACGTTCGTCGCGGCGGCACCCTGATCCTGCGCCACACACGGGACCCACAGGTTGGTGGGATCGAGGGGCCGCAGGCGCTTGCCGAAGTGGACAAGAGCATCGCCTTCATGATTTCGGAGACGATGCTCAAGTTCGACTTCGAGAAGGTCGAGCCGGTCCCGTGGCTGGCCGAGGCCTTCGAGATCTCGCCCGACGGCACGTTCATCGACTTGACGATCCGCGGCGGCATCAAGTTCCAGGACGGCACCGACTTCGACGCGGATGCCGCGGTCTTCAACTTGAACCGCGTCTTCGACGCCGACCACCCATTTCACGCGACCGGCGTGTATCCCTACACGAACTGGGCCTTGCTCAGCCACGCCGAGAAGGTGAGCAGCGATGTCGTGCGGGTGTTCTCGGGACTCGACGCCGACCCGATTCTCCACTGGCGGCTGACGACCGAGGCCACCTATATGACGAGCCCGGCCGCCATCGAGCAGTTTGGGGAAGACATTGATCTCAACCCCGTGGGAACCGGGCCGTTCAAGTTCGACGCCTTCGAGCCGGGCGTTCAGCTGAGCCTGGTCCGCAACGAGGACTACTGGAACCCTGACAACGCCCCGTTTCTCGACAAGGTCATCTACCGCATCATTCCCGACGCCCAGGCGGCAGCCGCCGAGTTTCGGGCGGGGAACCTCGATGTGTTCCCGTTTGCGCTGACGCCGGACATCCTTGAGCTCAGGGACGACGCCAAGTTCCGGCTGCAACTGTTCGCCACAAACACCTACTTCTACCTGTCGGCCAACAACGCCATCGATCCGTTCGACAACCCCGAGTTCCGAAAGGCGCTGGCCCATGCCTACGACTGGAAGACTCGGATCAAGGAGCTGGAACCGTTCAACGACTACCTGCCCACGCCGTGGTACCCGCACGGGTTTGCCTATAACGGGGACGTGCCGACCTACGAGTACGACCCGGAGAAATCCAGGCAGATCCTGGAGGACCTCGGCTGGAAGCTGGGCGACGATGGCATACGCGTGCGAGAGAGCGACGGCAAGCGCGCCAGCTTCACCATTGCCGCCTGGCTGGCGGCGGGCACGCCGGTGGACGACAACCGGCTCTTCATGCAACAGAACCTGAAGGACATCGGGATCGAGACGGAGTTCTGGATCATGGACCCGTCGGTGGTGTTCGACGACGTGGAAGGCATCCGGAACCCCGACAAGCTGGAGCTCTATCCGCTGGGCTGGAACACGGCGCTGCCGGACCCGAGCTTCCTGCTGGACCCGACCTACCTGTGCGAGGAACGTCCGCCGGCCGAGAAGGCGGGCGCCGGCTGGAACTTCGCGCAGTTCTGCGACGCGCGGGTGGACGAGCTCTTGACGCAAGCTCGCAAGGACATGAATCCGGAGACCCGCGCCGCCGCCTACCGGGAGGTTCAGCAGATCATTGCCGAGGGCGCGATCATGCAATGGGGCGTGCTCAGCCGATTCCCGGTGCTGATCAAGTCCGATGTCCACGGTCTCTTCTACCGACCCTATCGGGTCAACGAGCTCGAGCGCGTCTGGCTCGATCGGTAACCCGTCCCCGTCTTCGCCAAGGAGGCCAACCCGCCGTTGTGACTCTCCCGGGACCCCTGGGGGGTCCCCGGGAGGGCGCGGGGACGAATGGTTGGGATTTGTCTAGGGTGGGATATGGATCGGTCGGGACGCCCGGGATGCACGCGCCAGTCGCGGTGCGGCCGGCGGGACGCTGACGGTCGATGACCGGTTTTCTGCTGCGGCGCCTCGGAGCCTCGCTCCTGGTGATTGTCGGCGGAAGCATCCTCGTCTTCGGCGCCTTGCGAGCGATTCCCGGCGATCCCATCCAGTTGATGCTGGGGACCCATGGCGTGACCAATCCCGAGTTGGTCGCCAGGTACACCGAGCGCTTTGGACTCGATCTACCGGCGCCCGTCCAGTATCTGTACTGGGTCGGGCAGCTGGTCCGCGGCGACCTTGGGGACTCGATCGTCCAACCGCAATCCGTCGGGGACTTCATGCGGATGCGCGCAATCAATACGGCGGTCCTGGGCGCAACGGCCTGGGTCATCGCCGTCCTGGGCGGAACCGGAATCGGCATCGTCGCCGCCCTGCTCGTGCATCGCCGCATGTGGGTGGCGGACTATGCGCTGTCCGGCTTCTCGGTGGTCATGATCAGCATTCCCTCGTTTTCGCTCGCGCTGATCTTGATGATCATCTTCGGGGTCAATCTCGGGTGGCTGCCCGTGCTGGGCATGCAATCGGTCGAGGATTCCGGCCTTCTCGACCGGCTGCGGCACCTGGTGCTGCCGGCCGTCACGCTGGCCACAGTGCCCGGCTTTGTGCTCGGGCGCATTGTCAAGGCCGCGATCACCGACGCCCTGCTCGGCGACTATGCGCGCACCGCCTATGCCAAGGGCCTGTCCGAGCGGCGGGTGTTCCTGGTCCACGTGCTGCGCAACGCGATGGTCCCAATCGTCACCAACACCGGGCTGATGTTTGGCGGTTTCCTCTCCGGTTCGGTGCTGGTGGAGTTCATGTTTGCCTGGCCGGGTCTTGGGCGGGGGCTGGTGAACGCCATCCTCGCCAGGGACTTCCCGATCGTGCAGGGCATCACGCTGCTCATCCTCGTGATCTTCACCGTCGTCAATCTCCTCGTCGACCTTTCCTACGGCCTCATCGATCCCAGGATTCGCTATGCGCGGGACTGATTCGGTGGACGCGGCGCTGCGCGGCGGCAACCGCGTCAGGGTGCCTGGGACCGGTCGAACCGCCGCCCTTGCCGCGTGGGTCGGCGCAAATCGATGGATATCGGTCCTGCTGGTCATTGCCGTGGCGATGATGGTGTTCGCAATCGTCGCCCCCTGGATTGCGCCCGGCGATCCAACGGAGGTCGTGCTGTCGCAGCGATACCTGCCGTTGTGGTCGGAAGGGCACGCGATGGGAACCGACCACCTTGGCCGCGACTACCTCAGCCGGCTGATCGTCGGCGGGCGGCTTTCGATCATGGCCGGGCTCATCCCGGCGTTCGGAGCGATGGTCGCTGGCCTTGTCATTGGCATGACGAGCGGATACTTCGGGGGTTGGGTGGATTCGGTGCTCATGCGGATCATCGACGTGCTGCTGGCCTTTCCGTTCCTCTTGCTGGTGATCCTCATGGTCGCGGTGCTGGGCACGGATATTCGAAACGCCATGATCGCCCTGATGATCGGCGGCACTCCGGGAACGGCCCGGACCCTGCGCAGCCTGGTGCTTTCGATCAAGCAGCGCCCGTTTGTCGAGGCGGCGGAGGTTTCGGGGCTCGGCGGCTGGCGGATCATCCGGTACGAGATCTTTCCGAACGTGCTGCCGCTGGCGGTGGCGCTTATGACGATCCAGATGAGCTGGATGATCGTGGCGATCGCCGGGCTCAGTTTCCTCGGCCTGGGTGTCCGGCCGCCGGACGCGGACTGGGGCACGCTTATCGCCGAAGCGCGCGGCCACATTTTTCGGGCCCCGTATCTGGCACTGATTCCGAGCGTGCTGGTGGCGTTGGTTTCGTTTGTGTTCTTCGTGCTGGGGGACGCCCTGCAACGGACGCTGGGTGAGGAACGAGTTCGATAGGCCTCGAATCCGCACGCGAGGCCGTACGAGGAGGTTGGTAGTGAAGGTGAATCCGCCGGCGGGAGAAGGCGTCGGGAAATGAGCGACCGATCGCGTGCGTCGGTACGTCAGGCGGCGCTCGATCGCGTCGAGGCCATGCACGCCGAGACCATCGGGCTGCTGGGCGAATTGCTTTCCATCCCAAGCCCGACGGGCTCGGAGGCCGCCGCCCAGGCCTGGGTGGCCGAGCAATTCTCGGCACTCGGCCTTGAGGTCGACGTGTTCGACTGCGACCCGGAGGCAATGGCAACGCTGCCCGGCTGGACGCCGTCCAAGTGGTCCTACGAGAACCGTCCAAACGTCGTGGGCGTGTGGAAAGGTACCGGCGGCGGCCGCTCGCTGATCCTCAACGCGCACATCGACACCGTCCCGGTTGAACCCGTCGAGCTTTGGTCCCACGATCCCTGGGGGGCGACGATCGTGGGCGACCGCATGTATGCGCGCGGCGCCGTCGACGACAAGGGCGGAATCGTTGACATCCTGGCCGCCGTGCGTGCGCTGCAGGAGGCGGGATTCGAGCCCGCGGGCGACATCATTCTGCAAAGCGCCATCGACGAAGAGGCCGCCGCGAATGGAACGCTGGCTTGCATGGCGCGCGGATACACGGCGGATGCGGCCTGGATGGTCGATGGTTCGCCGCTGGGTCGCGCCTACACCAACCATTCAGGGCAAGTGCAGTTTGTTATTCGCGTCTACGGCAGCGGCGGGTCACCGGTGCGGTGGGATCGCGAGACCGACGCCATTCACCTGGCCATGCAGGTGGCCGAGGCGCTTCGCGGACTGCGAGACCGGAAACGCGCCGCGCCGCTTCCCGGCGGCTGGAACGCGATCGAGAACGAGCTTCACTTCTCCGTCGGTCGGATCCGCGGCGGGGAGTGGTACTCCAACATCCCGGCGAAGTGCGAGATCGAGTGCTGCATGGCCTTCAACCCCCCGGACTCGCTGGAGTCGATTCGGCAGGAGATCCGGGAGACGGTCGACGCGTTCGCGCGGCAAGACCCGTGGCTGCGCGGCCATCCGCCCGAGATCGAGTTCGAGGGGCTGGCGACCGAACCGGTCTGGCTGCTGCGCGAGGACGACCCCTTCTATCGGACCTTTGCCCGCGTGCACGAGGAGATTGCCGGCATCCCCGTGCGCTGGATCACCGTCAACGCCTGGTGCGACATCCGGCATTTCAGCTTCCACCAGTACACGCCGGCGCTGATTCTCGGCCCAGGCAGCGGCGGCGGGGCTCACGCTCCGGACGAATACATCGAGCTGCCGAGCATGGTGCCCGTGATCCAGTTCGTGGCAGCCATGGCCATGGAATGGTGCGGAAGCGAGGTGCAGGCATGACTCCGGTCATCGACACACACGCCCATCTCATCGACCGGCAGGAGCCCGGCTATGAAGGGGTGGCGCACAAATGGGGCGGCGCGCGTTGGGGCGGGGGCGTTGACGACCTGCTCGAGCAGATGGACCAGGCCGGCATCGACTACGCCTGCCTGCTCACGTCCACGATCATCGACGTGATGGAGCACTTTCACCCCGACGTCCGCGACGACATCCTGGTCAGCTTCGATCCATTCATCAACAAGGCCTGCTACTGGCGCGACTGGGCGGCGCACAGAGATCGCTTCTTCCTGTTCGCGGACTCCATCGATCCACGGGTATCGGGCTACGTGGAACGAGCGGCGCGCGACCTCGACAACGGCGCGACCGGTCTCAAGATCCTGCCCGCCTTCACGAACTCGACCATCGACGAGCCGGGGTGGCGTCCCATCTTCGAACTGATGTCCGACCGGCAAGTGCCGTGCATCATCGATCTCTCGTATTGGTATCTGCACTTCCCCTGGTTTGCACCGCGGCTCGTCGGGAAATACCGATCATTCGGGGAATTCGCCGAGACCGTCCACACGGTGGCCGACGCGTATCCCGACGTGCGGATGGAGATCACGCACTACGGGACGCCAATCCTCAGGCGAAACGAGCTCAAGAGCATTCAATACGGCGAGGCCGAGCCCAAGGCACTCGCCGGCGGAGAGATTGACTACGAGCTGTTGCAGGGGCCAATCGACATGATCGCGCCGCACCCGAACCTGTTCTGCGGACTGTCGGCCTATCAACACGTCATCCCGGCAAGCGAGGCGTATCCCTATCGCAGCGCGCTGCGGATCGTTGAAGTGCTGACGCAAGGACTCGGCGCGGACCGGATCATTTTTGGCACCGATTGGCCGTATTTGGGACACGTGGGATATCCAGAGCTCATAAGGTCCATTCGCGAGGCGCCGTTCCTCAGCCCCGAGGAGTCGGCCATGATCCTGGGTGGGACCGCGTGCCGGTTCCTGTGGGGAGATGATGCCGATGCGTACCCGGCGGGACGCTGAGGCCATTGGCGCAGCGAGCTAGCGTGATGCCAGTGGTTGGAACCGTGGCCGGGCCAGACTCAACATCGGGTCCTGCGGCGGCCCGTTCCGCCGAGCATGCCGGGAGCGCCTCCGTGCTGCTGAGCGTCGAGAACCTGCGCACGCAATTCCATACCAAGAATGGACTGGTGCGAGCGGTCAACGGCGTATCGCTCGCCATCCGTCGGGGCGAAGTGGTGGGCATTGTCGGCGAGTCGGGCTGCGGCAAGAGCGTCACCGCGCTTTCGATCCTCGGTCTGATCCGGCCGCCGGGCGAAATCGTGTCCGGACGCGTGCTGTTCGAGGGGCAGGACCTGGTCGGCGCGTCCAGCGGGACGTTGCGCCAGATTCGGGGCAAGGAGATCGCCATGATCTTCCAGAACCCGCTGAGCTCGCTCAATCCCGTGCTCACCATCGGTTTCCAGATCCAGGAAGCGATCCTCGAACACGATCGCGTCGGTCGCCGCGCGGCCCGGGAGCGCGCCCTGGATTTGCTGCAGCGCGTCGGGATTCCCGAGGCCGAACGCCGCCTGCACCAGTATCCCCATCAATTCAGCGGCGGGATGGCTCAGCGCGCCATGATCGCCATGGCGCTGGCCAATCGACCCAAGCTCCTCATCGCCGACGAACCGACAACCGCGCTGGATGTCACGATCCAGGCCCAGATCATCCGGCTCCTCCATCGACTGAGCGGCGAGCTTGGGATGGCGGTCTTGTTCATCACCCACAACATGGGACTCGTGGCGGAGAACTGCCACCAAACGCTGGTGATGTACGCGGGCAAGATCGCCGAGTCTGGCGCTACGGGCGATCTGTTCGCAAGGCCGCTTCACCCGTATACGCAGGCGCTCCTGGCTTGTGTGCCCGAGGTCAAGGGCGGGCGCCACGATCTCATTCCGCTCGAAGGGTTCCCGCCCGACCTGACCGTCGAAAGCCGCGGCTGCGCGTTCGAGCCCCGCTGCGCCGAGCGCTTCGACCGATGCCCGATCGAGGATCCTGAGCCCCGTGACGTGGAGACCGGGCACGCCGTTCGCTGCCACCTGTACTGATGGCCGTGAGTCCCGAGCCCTTGCTCCAGGTTCAAGATGTGGTCAAGGTCTTCGACCTGCCGCATCGGGGCTTTTTCGGGGCGGCGCGCCGACTGCGCGCCCTGGCCGGGGTAAGCCTCGACATCTTTGCCGAAGAGACCCTGGGCCTCGTCGGCGAAAGCGGCTGCGGCAAGACCACGCTGGGTCGCATCATCGTTCGACTCGAGACGGCCACCGCGGGCCGCGTGCTGTTTCGCGGTCGCGACGTGCGCGCTCGCGCCGAATCCACCCAATCGGCGGATCGGCGGTCGATCCAGATGGTGTTCCAGGACGCCACCGGATCGCTCAATCCGCGGCGCCGCGTGCGTGACATCGTGAGTCTGCCCGTCAAGGCCGGCGGCGTGGTGGCTCCGGGCCTGGTCGATGACCACGTGAGCCAGGTGCTCGAGGAGGTCGGGCTGCCCAGCGAACTCGGCGGCCGCTACCCCGGACAGCTCAGCGGCGGTCAGCAGCAGCGGGTGGCGCTGGCGCGCGCCATTGCCCTGGAGCCCGCCGTGCTCGTCGCCGACGAGCCGCTCTCCGCGCTCGACGTCTCGGTGCAGGCGCAGATTCTGCGACTGCTGGAGCGCATTCGCGAGCGCCGGCATCTCGCCATGCTCTTTGTCTCTCACGACTTGGCGGTCGTGCGGTACTTGTGCGATCGCGTCGCCGTCATGTACCTGGGCCGAATCGTCGAATCGGGCCCGGTCGACGAGGTGTTCGAGCATCCGCGTCACCCGTACACGGTCGCGCTGCTCTCGGCGGTTCCCAGCACCCGCCAGCGGACCGACGTCCCGATAGAGTTGGCGGGCGAGGTGCCAAGCGCGGCGGACATCCCGCCCGGCTGCCCCTTCCATCCACGGTGCTGGAAGGCGCAGGACAAATGCCGCACCGTGCTCCCTCGGCTCGATCCACTCGATGGTGCGCGCGTCGCCTGCCACTTCCCGGAGTAGGCCGGTAGGGGCCTCGAAGTCAGAGTCCCGCACGTCACCGACCCCGAGCCGCATGATCGCGACCGCCTACGCCCGAAATTGAACCGGGGACTTCGTAGTTGCCGAGGACTTCGCTCCCAACGCTGTGGCGCCCACCTGTAGACCCCGAGCGAATCGCGCCAAATCATGGTGTGGTGGGCTTCCCTGGCCTCGACCTCCAGTGTCAATCGTGATCCTCGACGCGACTGCGCCATGAACAGTGACGTGCGACTAATTCCGATTCCCGCGGAGTACATTGAGATCGCCTCCGAAGTGCGAATCTCAGACGCCGCTCCCATGACTCTCACCGAAGCGCATTCGCCGGCTTGCCTGAGGAACTACCGTGTTCGCTCACCCGGCGGGGCGTGGTCAGATCCGGGAACAGCCAACGTTCCCTCAATCCAGGCATGTCCAGATTGATTCACGAGACGGCGCCACTTCCGCAGTGGTTTCTGAACCGCTAGCAACCGAGGCCGAGGGTGAAGATGCAGATCATGCCCCCGATGATCTCGTCGAGGCTGCCCAGGGCGTTGAGGCCAAGTTCGGCCAACGCCATCAGCGCTTCCCCGGTGACGAATCCGGCCTCGAGCATCCGGAGAATGTCTGCGTTGCCGGACCGCCTGGCAAGCTCTGCGATCCCGGGGCCGTTGGGGTCGGCGCCGGCGTCCAGAAGCAGTTGGGCGACCGCGACGTCGCCCCGATCGACCGCCAGGGCCAGGACCGAAAAGCCTTCCTCGGCCAGGACGTTGGGGTCGGCGCCAGACTCGAGGAGCATGCGCACGATCTCGGCATCGCCGCTGAGCACGGCCGCCACCAGGACTGCGATGCCGGTTTCACCCCTCGCGTTCGGGTCGGCACCGGCGTCCAGCAGCAGCGCCAGAATCCCGGATTCGCCACTCCCGGCAGCCACGACCGCGACAGGCTCGCCATACGACGTGAGCGCGTTGGGATCGGCGCCCGCCGCGAGCAGCATTCGCACCAGCTCCGAGTCGCCGAGCTCGACAGCGACCGGAAGGGCCGAACGGCCGTCGTCGTCCCGGAAATTGGGGTCGGCGCCAGCCCAGAGCGCGATCTCGGTCAGCTCCGTCCGGCGTTCGGCAACGTGGTCCAGCAGTAGCGCATCGTTGCTGAGGATCAATCTCAACACGTAGACGAGCGCCACGAGCGCGACGACCGCGAGCGTGATCACGGCAAACCGGAGGCGAGCTGTCACGGACGCCATCCGCCCACGCGACACGCGCCAAACTTCCCGCAACTCGCCAGTCGCCTTAGTGCTGGGCGCAGCAATTTTCGATCCCGACGCGCCGAATTCATGCGGCTGCCCGCTGTGCGCAACCAGTCATGTCCACTTCTCGGGCCTTGAGCGAAGCGAGAGGAAGGCCAGGCTACCCGCGACAAACCCTCCAATGGCAGCGAGGGCAGGGACGATGACAGTGAACGCGTATCCAAACAACGACACCAACATCGTCATCATGGCTGCCCCGAAAGGCAAGCCTGCTGAGCCGTCTCCAACGGTCAAGCTCTAGGACGAGAATCTCGACTGTCGTTCACAGGATTTAAGGTCGCCGGCTTTGCCGGAGATCGGCTTGACCTCAGATCCATCAAGGGCCTGGGACCAGGCGACGCGGTCGGTGAGTTGACTCAGTCGAGCAGATCGTCCACCGGATGCCGCCGCGCGTTGCCTGGCTCCGTGCTTACAGCCGAAGTTCCAACCGTGGCCGAAGCAGACGTTCGGGAACCTCGTTCTCGCGCATGAACTCCACCAGCATCCGATGCATCTCTCGTGCCTTGTCCCAGTGTCGCTCAATCACATTGTCGAGTTGTTGCGGATCGGATGCGAGATTGTAGAGCTGCGATACCCCTGGGTCAGGGCTGTAAAGCAGGCTCCAATGTCCCGCGGTGACGGTTGTGACCGGAGGATCTTTGAGATCACGAAGGAAGTTGTCGACTGATTGGACCGCGTCGCCTGGATTGGCGAAAGGGATGCTGCTGACCACGTAGTCGCGCCCCGATCGTGAGGCGTCGCTCAGAGCAGGCGCCAGTGACCGGCCTTGAACGAAGTCCGGAATGGCCACGCCCAACAGGTCAAGCACCGTAGGCATCATGTCGACTGCCGAACTCAAGCCGTTGCGCACCCCGGGAGACACGCCAGGGGCCCGGATCAAAAGCGGCAAATGCACCAATTCCTCGAAGAGCGGAGAGTAGCTCCACTGCGAACCCGGTTCGTCATATGGCCGAAGCGTTCCGTCTGGGTACTTGTCTGAGCTCATCTTGCCGAAGAGGCCCCCATGCTCCCCGAAGTAAAAGCCGTGGTCTGAGGTAAAAATGACAGCGGTCTTGTCCGCAATCCCCATATTCTCTACAGACCGGAGAATGTGGCCCACCCACGTGTCCACCATAGTGATCTCACCGCAGTATGTGGCGTGCCCCTTACGCATCTCCGCCTCTGTGTAGCCTGGCATATCATGCCAGTTGCCGTAGAGCGGGAGCACGATCTCACCATCGTACTCGGGCATATATATCTCTGTGTAATATGATGGGGCGTCCCAGGGCTCGTGGGGATCCCATGTGTCCAGGTAAAGAAAGAAGTCCTCTTTGTAGTGGCGCTCCAGCCACTGTATGGCAGTCATGAATGTCTTCGGCGCGTTCCTGTCCGATTCGTAGTGCCACGAATCCCTGATATCCAATGACTCATTGTGATAGCCGGGCTCGGGGATCAACGACCATAGGGTGTCCTGACCCGTGTTCATGAAGAATGTCTGGAAGCCTCGGTCGTAGTTCATTCCATCCCTGAGATAGTATGGAGTGTCCACTGAAGCTGCCGTGTGAAAGCCATGTTTGGTTAGTATCTCCGCCAGAGTGGTCACACCGGCGGGAAGTGGCTCCCAACCCATGAAGGACATCGTCCATCGCCCGGTATGGTGGTCGGCCCGTGAGGGCAAGGTCGGGAATCCAGCGGAATAGTGAGCGTCGAACCTGACCGAGGCCGCCGCCAACGCGTCAAGAGAGGGTGTTCGTATGTAGGGATTTCCATATGCGCCAATATGATCCTTGCGAAAACTATCGGATACTATCCAAATGACATTCATACCAGTCACCTTCGCACTTAGTTTGCTCCGGCGAGTGTACCACCGAGTATGCTACGGATTGATTCCCCCCAGGCCAAGGCCGTCATTTGGGGAGGTCGGACCGTCCACGACTTTGTCCGGCACCTTCCCCACGGTGACTGCTTGGTGCGTCCGATTGTCGACCCGTCCGCGGAGCGCTCTCGGACAGAGGCGTTAAGTCGCTCGACCTCTAGACGTCAACCACCTCGAGCGCCCCTGCGCCAAGCTAGTTGCCTCTGATGAAATCGGCTGCGCGTTCCGCCATCGCAATGACAGTTAGGTTGAGATTAGCCCGGACCGTGTCGGGCATGATCGAGGCATCGACGACGCGCAATCCATCGATACCGTAGACCCTCCCGTACTGGTCCACAACGGCCAGCGGATCATCTGCAGGACCCATTTTGCAGGTGCTTGATACGTGGTGCGCGGTGATCACATTCCGCCTCATCCAAGTATCCAGGGCATCATCGTCGGACAGCACGTCGTCCGATGGTGCGAGCCGCTCCTCGACGATCTGATCGAAGGCCTCATGCCTGAAGAGGCCGGCACACAGCCTGACACTTTCACGGAGCCGCGATCGATCGAAGGGATCGTCCAGCAGGTTGAAGTCGAGATAGGGCGGTTGCCTGGGGTCGCTGGATTGGAGGCGCAGCTCGCCCTGGCTGAACGCCAGGTACAGGCACAAGCTTACGCCTACGCCTATCGGGTTCCTATGATCCAATCCCCGCATGGGGCTCGCCGCCGAATAGTTGCCCATGTAGATAACCAAATCGTTCTTGAAGGACGAGCCCGAGGCCGTAAACCGCAGGGTGACGGTGCCGGTCGAAACCTGGTCGGTGTCTAGTGGGAACCCCTCACGCGTCCGCCAGGCCATCGGCACATCCGGGTGATCGCGAAGATTCCGCCCGACTCCGGGAAGATCCTGTACTACGGGGATGTCCAACTGCCGCAATTGATCCGCGGGCCCAATGCCCGACAGAGCCAGGATATGCGGCGACCCTATGGCGCCGGCACAGAGGATGATCTCATCGCCAAAGACTGAAAACTCCTCTTGGCCGCTGCTGACTCGCAGTCCAATCGCCCGCCGGCCTTCGACGATGATCCCGACGACCAGGCAGTGGGGTCTGATGGTCAAGCCCTTTCGATGGCGCGCCGGGCCGAGGTAGCCCATGGCCGCACTCACGCGCACGCGACCCGAGACGTTGAAGGCAAGGGGCCCGACGCCCGTGGAGTCAGGCTGATTGTGGTCCGGGCAATCGGGGAATCCGGCGTCTCGACATGCCCGGTAAAAGGCGTGTTGTTGGGGGCCCCACTCGTCGGGCTGATACCTGCGGCAGCTTATGGGCCCATCCGAACCGTGGCTCTCATCGGCGAAATCCTGGTCCGCTTCCAACTTACGCAGGTAGGGGAGAAGCTTCTCGTACCGCCATGCGGAGTTCCCCCATTCCGCCCATCGGTCGAAGTCCTCCGGCATTCCACGAAGAAACTGCGCGTCGTTGACAGCGCTGGAGCCGCCCGTGACCTTTCCACGCGGAACATCTATCCAGGCCTCGTCCGTGGCCCTGGCGCGAAAATTCCAGATGTGTCCGCTATCCCAAATTGCTTCCCCGGTCCCGAAGGCGTACTTCACCGAATCGGGCATCTGCTCCAACGCGGGATAGTCCCTTCCGGCCTCGAGAAGCAAGACCGACCGGTGGCGGCCTTCCGACAGTCGGGCCGCCAAGACCGAACCTGCCGATCCTGCGCCGACGACGATGTGGTCGTATTGCCTATCCATGCTGCTTCGCCTCAGACACCGAGCGAGGCTTCCCGGCCCTTGAAATGGTATCTGGAGCCCACACCCGGAATTGAACCGGGGGCCTCGTCACTACCAAGGATTTTGCTCCAAGCGCCGTGGCACCCACCTGGGGACCCCGAGTGAAACGCGTCACACCATGGTGTGGCGGGTTTTTGGCAGTCTCCGGTTGCCCCGCTCTAGCGACGTGCAAGGGCGTTTGGGCGACCCGGATTGACTGGAATCGCTCTCAGCGACCGTGGACACAACCTGTTAGTCGCCGCGAACGGAAGACCCACCCGGCCCCGGTACGCGTGAGCCGATATATCGCCCTCAAAATGATTGACCGACGAATAGTTCTAAGGCTATATTCCGCATGTCATCTGATGACCTAATGACCTCACGATGGCGCGGCCGATTCGATCCCGTCTGCATGACGAAGTCGTGGTGGCGTATACCGGCCGCATCGTGCGCGAAGAGCTGGCTCCCGGCGATTTCCTGCCCCCGGAACCCATCATGGGAGACGAGTTCGGGATCAGCCGCGCGGTCGTCCGAGAGGCCCTTCGAGTCCTGGCCGCGCGCGGCCTGGTGGGCGTTCACCACGGCATAGGCACGATCGTGCGCGAGGCGCGCGACTGGAACGTTCTCGATCCTGGGGTCACCGGGGCGTTTCACGAGAGCCCGCAGTTTCCCGCGCTGGTTGACGAGATGCTCGAAGCGCGACGCGCGGTTGAAGTCCAAGCGGCGGCGCTCGCGGCGCGGCACGCGGTGCCGGAGCACAAACGCAGGATCGACGAAGCGCTGGCGGCAATCCCCACCACGATCGGCGACGATCCGACGCTCTTCAACCAGCGAGACATCGAGCTCCACGCGGCAATCCTCGAGGCCACGGAGAACCGCTTCCTCCATCGCGCGCTCTCGCCGCTATTTCCACTGGTACGGACCGTCATCCGGCTATCGACCCTTGGCAGCGAGTCGGACCCGGTGTCCTACGCCGCCCGGTCTCACGCTGAGATCGTCGCCGCCATCATTCGCGGGGACGCCGACGCGGCCGCCGATGCGATGTCGCGGCACCTTTCGCGGACCGAATCCGACATTCGCCGCGCGATGGGTCAGCTCCGTGACGAGTCAAATACGGGAGAGCCGGAGCGCGCGGGCCGGCTGATTGAATCGATCAATTCACCGGAGGAGTCGCTGCTGCTGAAGGGAGGCGCCCATCGCGAAGCCTGAGAGGTAAACGGCCGATGTTCGGGATTGTGTCGACGACATAGGTGCAGGAGTCAATGGCTCTCGGCCAGATCGAGAAACGGTGGCGGGAACTCGGGCGCTCTGCCAGCCGCCCACCGGCGGGAAGAATCAGCATTTCTGGGACCCGCGACGATTCGTGGCGCAGCGAGAGACTCCCACCCCTGATGTGGGTCGGACACACCCGACGGTGTTGATTGGGAGGTTGGAGATGCACGCGAAATTGATGTCACGACGACAGGCCCTTCGAACCGCGATTCTCGGAACGGCCGGAATGGGAGCGGCCGCCGTTTTGGCTGCCTGTGGCGAAGAAAAAGTCGTCGAGAAGGTCGTGACGCAGGAAGTGATCAAGGAAGTCGAGGTCATCAAGGAAGTTCCGGTTGAAGTCATGGTTCCCGGAGGCGCCGAGGAGCAGGTGCTGCGATTCGGCACTTCGGCCGAGATGGGATCCCTCGACAACCAGGCCGACCCGAACTCCGAGCCCAGCCGGGCGGTGATCGCCAACATCCTCGAGAACCTGACGCGCTACGGCTACAAGGCCACCAGCAAGGGGACCCGTACCAAGGACCACAACTCGGTGGTGCCGTGGCTGGCCGAGGGCTACGAGATTGCGGACGACGCCAAGTCCGTCACCTATCGCCTACGCCAGGGAATCACCTTCGGTGACGGCACGCCGCTGACGGCCCAGGACGTCGCCTACAGCATGGAGCGATCGCTCACGATTCCCGGAATCCCAGCCTTCATTCTGGGCGTGATCGGCAACTTCACGGCGGAGACCAAGCCCGAAGTCATTGACGAAATGACCGTGAAGATGCACCTCACCCCAGGGGCAAATTCGTTCACGATTCTGTCCGCCACCGAGATGGGCCCCTATGCGCCGATCATGAACAGCAAGGCGCTGCAGGCCCACGCGACCAGCAACGATCCCTGGGCGCAGGAGTGGGCGGCGACTGTGGAGGGCGCCGCGTCGATTGGCACCGGCCCCTGGATTGTCGAAGAGTTCGAGTCGACGCGCTTCCTCTTGCGCGGCCGGCAGGACTACTGGGGCGGCTCCGACTACTCGGCCCGGCCGGCTGTCGGCGCGATCGAAGGCACCGTCATCACCGATGCCACCCAGCGGGCGCTGCTGCTCCGCGAGGGCGCCATCGACATGACGGAACAGCTCCTGCTAAAGGATTTGAAGGAGTTTGACGACGATCCGGCCTTCACGGTCCATCACGCTCCGGGCAGCGAGCATCACTACCTGGCACTGAACATGAGCGAGCCGCCGTTCGACGACGTGCGCGTGCGGCAGGCGCTCAACCATGCGCTGCCTCGTCAGCAGCTCGTCGACCAGCTGACGTTCGGGTTCGCCCGCGCCGCCGAGGGTCCGGTGCCATCCATCTGCTTTGGCTACCAGCCGTACTACCAGCAGTACGAATACAACCTGGACAAGGCCAGACAGCTGATCCAGGACGCCGGCCACTCGGATGGCTTCAGCTTCACCGTGAGCCAGGACGAGAGCTCGGCCATTCAAGGGCAGGCGCTGCAAGTGCTGGCGGGCGAGCTGAGCAAGATCAACGTCAACATGGAGATCCAGCGGCTCTCGTCGGCGGCGGTGTTGGAGGGCTGCGACCTGCGCGAGGATGGGACGCAACAGGCCCAGTGCGTGGCGGCGACCATGAACTGGCCGCCGCTGATCTTCGACGCGGCCTACTTCATGATCTTCGGCTACAAGTCCGACTCGCGATCCAACTGGAGCCGGTGGGGCACGTCCGAGACCGACGACCTGATTACGGCTGCCGTGGCGGAGCTGGACGCATCGAGCAAGTTCGAGAAGGTCGCTGAGATCCAGCAGCGCATCGCCGACCAATCGCCGCGCGTGCCGTTCCTGGACGTCGATTCACACGTGGTCAGCACGAACCGCGTGGAGGACGTCCGCATCATGGATGTCTGGCCGCGGTTCGAGGACATCCGCGTGACGAGCTGACGCCCGATTCGGGGAATTCGGCTGGGCGAGGGTCCTGCCGATCCGGGCGGGGCGGGCCCTCGCTCATCCCGGGCGCCGTCCGCCGCGCCGTGTCGCTGCACGGATTGGATCGATCGGTTAACGGCGGTGGTAGCCGGGTGCGGGATCAGGAGATGAACGCACGATGACGCGACGACGATATCTGGGGCGCCGGCTGGCGCTGCTGGTGCTCGTCGTCTTCGGCATCTCGATCGTCGCCTTCCTCCTGGTGCACGTGCTCCCCGGCGATCCGGCCCGTTCGCGGCTCGGAGTCTTCGCCACCGAGGAGCTCGTGCAGCTCAAACGAGCCGAGATGGGTCTCGACAAATCGCTGCCGGAGCAATACGTCACCTACATGGGCAACGTGTTTCGGGGGGATCTCGGAGACTCGTGGCGCACCCACAATCCGGTGGCCGAGGACTTCGTCGAGCGGTTCCCGGCCACCATCGAGCTGGCCCTCGCCGCGTTGCTCCTTGCGGTAGTGCTCGGCGTTTCCCTCGGGGTCGCGGCCGCATTGCGGCGCAACGGCCCGTTCGATCACCTGGCCACGTTGCTCGGAATCCTGGGAATCTCCGCGCCGGTGTTCTGGATCGGCCTGCTCCTGATCATCGCGTTCGTGACCCAACTGCATGTCCTGCCGGCGCCCCTGGGCCGGCTGGCGTCGGACGTGGAGGCCCCAACGCAGATCACGGGTCTCTACGTGGTCGACAGTCTGCTGACCGCCAACTGGGAGGCCCTGCGTTCGAGCCTGCTCTATCTGGTGCTGCCGGCCGTCACGTTGGGAATCCTGCCGCTGGCGCCCATCACGCGCATGACGCGCGCCGCGATGATCGAGGCTCTGGATTCGGACTTCGTGCGCGCGGCGCGGGCGTTGGGTCTCTCGCGCACGCAAGTCGTGGTCAAGATCGCCTTGCGCAACGCCCTGATCCCGGTGGTGTCCATGGTGGGCCTGCAGCTGGGATACCTGGTTGGGGGCGCGGTGCTGGTTGAGATCGTTTTCACCTGGAGCGGTATTGGGCTCTATCTCTACCGCAGCGTGATCGGGCTCGACTTTGCACCCATCCAGAGCCTGGTCCTCATCGTCGGGGTGTTGTTCGCACTGATCAACCTCGCCGTCGACATGCTCTACTTCGCCATCGACCCGCGGATTCGGGTGCGCTGACGTGGCCACTGCCGAACTCTCCCCGAGCCGACTCCGCGGTGCTCTCGATGTGTCGGGCCGGCGCGTGGCCACCGTGTGGTACCAGGTGAGCCAAAACACCCTCACCGTCGTCGGCCTGCTTCTGATCACGATCGTGGTGGTGTTTGCCATCTTTGCGCCCTGGATCGCGCCCGCGAACCCGGTGAGCGGCGACCTGCTCAACACCACGCAGCCGCCGTCCTCGCAGCATCTCATGGGCACGGATCAGTTCGGCCGTGACATCTTTTCGCGGGTGGTGCACGGGGCGCGGGTCGACCTGGCGGTGGCAGGCATCGTGGTGTCCGTCGCCTTCGTGATGAGCGTGGCGCTGGGCGCCCTGGCCGGGTTCGCCGGTCGAGTGGCGGACGAACTGGTCATGCGATCCATGGATGTCGTGTTTTCGTTTCCGCCGTTGATTCTGGCCATCGGCATCGCGGTGACGATCCAGCAAGGCGGCATGCTCAGCCTGGTGGTGGCGCTGACGGTGATCGCCATCCCGCCGATGGTGCGGATCACGCGGGCCGAGATTCTCCACCGCAAAGAGAGTCTCTATGTGGAAGCTGCCCGCGCCATCGGCAGCTCACCGTTGCGCGTCCTGGCGGTTCACCTGGTGCCCAACTCGCTGCCGCCGCTGGTGGTGCAGGCCACGTTGACGTTTGGCTACGTGATCCTGGAAACGGCCGGGCTGAGCTTCATCGGCGTCGGCGTCAAACCGCCGGCGCCCGAGTGGGGAATCATGGTGAGTGAGGGTTCGCCCTACGTCCGCACGGGCGAGTGGTGGATCTCCCTGTTTCCCGGGCTGATGATCTTCGTCACCGTGCTCGGGTTCAACCTGGTCGGCAACGGCTTGCTGGACGTGCTCAACCCCCGGCGGCGCCGACAATGAGCGCCAACGGCCCCCTGCTCCAGGTTTCCGACCTGCAGGTCCACTTCCGCACCCGCGACGGCTCCCTCGAGGCCGTGGACCGCATCAACTTTGAGATCGGGTCCAACGAGGTCTTTGGTCTCGTCGGCGAGAGCGGTTCCGGCAAGTCGGTCACCGCGCTCTCGATCCTAGGGCTGGTGCCATCCCCCGGGCGCATCGTCGGCGGCGACATCGTGTTTGGCGATCGCAACCTGCGCGAGCTCCCGGAGCGCGTGGTTCGCACCATCCGCGGACGCGAGATCGGGATGATCTTCCAGAATCCCCGGGCCTCCCTGGATCCGGTGCGCACCGTGGCGGTGCAGCTGTCCCGCGCGCTGCGCGCCCATCACGATCTTGGCCGCGGCGAAGTCCGTCGCCGGTCGGTTCGGATGTTGCGCGACCTCGGAATGCCCGACCCCGAGGCCGCGCTGACGAAATATCCGCATCAACTCTCGGGGGGCATGTGCCAGCGGGTGATGGTCGCGATGATGCTGTCGTCGCGTCCGCGGCTGTTGATCGCCGATGAGCCGACCACGGCGCTGGACGAAACCGTGGGCGCGCAGCTGCTGGAGCACCTCCGGCGATTCAAGGAAGAGCACGCCGCCTCCATCCTGTTGATCACCCACGATATGGGCGTGATTGCCGAGATGTGCGATCGCGTGGGCGTCATGCACGCCGGACACGTCGTGGAGGTGGGGCCGGTCGGCGCCGTCTTTCGCGATCCCCGCCACCCGTACACACGGGCGCTCTTGGATTCGACCTTGCGTATCGACCGCGACAGCCCGCTGTCGGACATCGAACGCATTCCCGGCACCGTGCCCAACCTGTTGCATCCGCCGCCGGGTTGCCGTTTCGCCGACCGCTGCGCATACGTGCTGCCGGCCTGCCGGCCGGCGAAACCCCCGAGGCTTGAAGTGGCGCCTGGGCACCACGTCCTCTGCCAGGAGACGGTTATCCGTGAATTCGCCGCTCCTTAGCGTCACCAAGCTGTTCAAGTACTTCTCGTCGCGCGGTCAGCGCGAGCTCCGGGGGACGCCCGAGCAGCTGCGACAGGACGGGCCAGTGCGCGCGGTGGACGGGGTGACGTTTGAGGTGCACTCGCACGAGACCTTTGGGTTGGTGGGGGAAAGCGGGTGCGGAAAGTCCACCCTGGGGAGATGCATCCTGCGGCTGCTCGAGCCCACCGCCGGGTCTGTGGCGTTTGGCGATGAGGACGTGACGCGGGCCGCCGGCCAACGGCTGCGCGAGCTGCGTCGTCGGATGCAGATCGTCTTCCAGGACGCGGGCCAATCGCTGAGCCCGATGCGCACCGTGCGAGCCACCCTGGCCGAGCCCCTGCGCATCCACGGCCTGGCCCGCGGCGAGGCCACGGAGACGCGCGTACTCCAGCTCCTGGACCAAGTCGGGCTCGAACCGATGCACCGCAACCGCTATCCCCATCAACTGAGCGGGGGGCAGCAGCAGCGGGTGGCCATTGCGCGAGCCCTGGCGACCGAGCCCGACTTCATCGTCTTGGATGAACCGACCTCAGCGCTGGACTCATCCTTGAAGCTCACCGTGGTCGATCTGCTCCAGCACGTGCAGGATTCGACCGGGGTTTCCTACCTGCTGATCTCGCACGACCTCACCATCGTGCGGCACACCTGCGACCGCGTGGCGGTGATGTATCTCGGGGCAATCGTGGAAATCGCCGCCACCGCGCATGTCTTCGACGACGCCTTGCACCCGTATACACAGGCGCTGATCGCGTCGATTCCGGTCCCGGACCCGTTCACTAAGCGCGAGCGCATTCTGCTGCCGGGCGAACCGCCCAGCCCCGCCAACATTCCCAGCGGATGCCGATTTCAGACGCGATGCTCCTTCGTGATGGACCGTTGCCGGCACGAGGAACCGTCGCTGCTGGAAGCCAAGCCGGGCCACCGAGTCGCCTGCTTCCTCTACGCCGAGGCCGAGCGCGAGGCGGCGCCGACATGAGCCGGAGCCTGGCCGTCGACATCGGAGGCACCTTCACCGACCTGGTGCTGTTCGACCACGAGACGCGGGAGCTGCGGGTCGCCAAGTCGTCCTCGAGCCCCGACGCGCTGGCGGAAGGCGTGCTGGCGTGCCTGGCGAGCGCCGGCGTGGAGCTTGCCGGGGTCGAGTTCTTCGTCCACGGCACCACGGTCGGTCTCAATGCCATTCTCGAAGGCAAGGGCGTCCCGACCGGGCTGGTGACCACCCGGGGCTTTCGCGACGTCTACGCGATCGGGCGCATGGACAAGCCCGATATGTACAGCTACATCTACGAGAAGCCCCGACCGCTGGCGCCGCGGGACCTGGTGTTCGAGGTGGACGAGCGGATGGACGCGTTCGGCCAGGTGCTCGCTCCGCTGGACGCCGCCGAGGTGGAGGCAATCGCGGCGGCACTGAAGGAGCGCGGGGTGCGCTCGGTGGCGGTGTGCACCCTGCACGCCTACGCCAATCCGGCGCACGAGCTGGAGATCAAGCGAATACTCGAACGGCTCCTGGACGGGGTGAGCGTCTCGCTCTCGCATGAAGTGAGCGGGGAGTGGCGCGAGTACGAGCGCACCAGCACGGTGGTGATGAATGCCTACTTGCAGCCGTTGATCACGGCGTACCTGGAGGATCTGGAGCGACAGCTGGCCGGGCGCGGATATCACCGGTCGCTGTATGTGATGCAGTGCAACGGCGGCATTATGGATGCGGCGCTCGCCAAGTCCCGGTCGATCCAGACGCTGCTGTCCGGCCCGGCGGGTGGCGCGATCGGCGCCTCGCAGGTGGCGCGCCGGCTCGGCGACGCCAACATGATCAGCCTGGACATGGGCGGCACGAGCTGCGACGTGAGCCTGGCGATCGACGGCGAGGTGGGCCTGACCACCGATTCCGAGATCAACCGGCTGCCCGTGCTGGTGCCGATGCTGCAAGTGAACGCCATCGGCGCGGGCGGAGGCTCATTGGCGCGGGTGGAGATCGACGGCTCCCTGCGGGTCGGTCCGCAGAGCGCCGGCGCGCGGCCGGGTCCGGCGTGCTATGGGCGCGGCGGACGCGAGCCGACCGTCACCGATGCCAACCTCGTGTTGGGGCGCATCGGCGCGGATACGTTTGCCCCGTTGGGTCTCGAAGTCCAGCCCGAACTGGCCGCGGACGCGGTGACTCGCGGGGTGGCTTGTCCCCTCGGCATGAACGTCGAGCAAGCGGCCGAAGGGATCGTGCGGCTCGTGACGAACCACATGGCCAACGCCGTGCGCGAAATCACCATAGGCCGCGGGCTGTCGCCAAAGGACTTCAGCCTGCTCGCCTTCGGCGGCGCGGGACCCATGCACGCGGTCGGCATCGCGCGGGAAATCGGCGTCTCGAGAGTGGTTGTCCAGCCGGCTCCGGGAACGTTCTCCGCGTGGGGCATGTTGTTCGCCGACTTCCGGCAGGATTTGGTTCGCACCGTGGTGCTCGCCGTCGAGCCGGGCTCGCTGGGCGAGATCGAGTCGCTATTCGCCGAGTTGGAGGCCGGCGGCCGCACCCTGCTCATGCGGCAAGACGTGCTCGAGGACTCGCACGAGTTCGTGCGTCAGCTTGACCTGCGCTACCGGGGACAGGAGCACACGCTGACGCTGCCGGCGCCGCCGGAGCTTGGCCCGAGCGCAGTCAAGGAATCGTTCGATGAGGCGCATCGCCGCGTCTACGGCTACGACCTGGCTGAGCCGATTGAGATCGTCAATCTGCGCCTGGCCGCGCGCGGCGCCACTGACCGGCCGGAGCTGAAGCCGATCGACGCCGTCGAGCCCGGTTCGCAACCCGTGCCGTACCGACGAACTCCCGTCTACTTTGACGGTGCCTTTTGCGACACGCCGCATTTCGATCGTGCCGATCTGCGCGCCGGTCACGCGCTTGACGGTCCGGCAATCGTCACCGAGGCCAGCAGCACGACCGTAATACCGCCGCGCGCACGGCTGACGGTCGACGCCTTCGGATTCTTGATCGTCGACACGGATGGGGGCGGGCATGCCGGCTGACGCAGTGACGATCGAGCTGATTCGCAACGCGCTGATATCGGTGACGGGCGAGATGCGGACCAAGATCATGCGATCGGCGTTTAGCCCGATCATCTACGAGTCGCTGGACTTCTCCGTCGCGTTCTTCAACGAGCGCGTGGAGACGCTGGCCCAGGCCGACGGGCTGCCGTACTTCCTGTGCGACCTGCCCAACGCGGTGCGGGCGGTGATCGAGGACGTGGGCGGGGTCGAGCACATGCGCGCCGGTGACGTCTTTCTGGTCAACGATCCCTATCGCTGCTCGCAGCACCCGCAAGACGTCAGCATCGTCAAGCCCGCCTACTACCGGGGCGAGCTCTTCGGCTTCACCGCGGTGCGCGTGCATCTGATCGATCTGGGCGGCAAGGCCGGATTCGCGAGCACCGACGCCACCGAGATCTTTCAAGAGGGCCTGGTGATTCCGACGGTTCACCTGCATAGCGAAGGCCGGCTCAACGAGGAGATCGTGCGGCTGATGGCGGCCAACAGCCGCATGTCGCGGTCCACCATGCTCGGCGACCTGCAGGCGCAGGTGGGCGCCTGCATCGTGGGCGAAGAGCGTCTCGTCGAGGTGATCGACCGCTACGGCTACGAGCTCTACCGCGAGTGCTGCGACGCGCTGCTGGTGCAGGGCGAGGCCTATGCCCGCGCCAAAGTCCGTGAGATCCCCGACGGCCGCTACCTGGCGGAGCTGTTCCTGGATGACGACGGGGTCAACCGGGACGAGCCAGTCCGGATCAAAGTGAGCCTGGTGGTCGACGATTCCGACATGGTGGTGGACCTGACCGGTTCGAGCGGCCCGTGCGCGGGGCCCTACAACATGAACCCGAACTACACCAATGCCATCTGTCGGATTGCGTTCAAGAGCCTGACGAGCCCGCATGAGCCGTCGAACGAAGGGCACTTCCGGCCCGTTCGAGCGCACGTGCCTGACGAATCGGTCTTCAACGCGCTGCGGCCGTCGCCCGTGTTCTGGGGCTTCAAGACGGCGGGCACCTTGGTCGATTGCATTCGCCGCGCCGCGACGCAGGCGGTGGTTGGGCAGCCGGTGGCCGGCAACTACGGCTGGAGCTGCGGCGCCCACGTGTTCGGTGAACATCCGGCCGACGGCAGCTTCTTCGCCATGGTGGACGAAGCCGGCGGCGGCTGGGGCGCGCGGCCGGGCGCCGACGGCGAGGACGCCATGGTGATGGGGGGCATTCGCAACAACCCGGTTGAGGTCTCAGAGCGAAAGTTCCCGGTGAGGGTGGAGGCCTACGAGCTCCGGGCAGGGTCGGGCGGGGCCGGAGCGTTTCGCGGCGGCCTTGGCGTGCGGCGAGCGACCCGCCTCCTGGCCGACGTGCGCCTGGTAGCGAACTTCGAGCGCTCGCAGTGTCTGCCCTGGGGGTTGCACGGCGGACAGCCGGGACAGGGCAGCTTCATCGACATTCACCACCCGGACAACCGCGGGGAGCGCGTGCAGAAGTGCACCAACCACGCGCTGCCAGCCGGGTCGCGCGTGGTCTATTTCACTGGTGGGGGCGGCGGCTACGGCGACCCACGCGAGCGTGCGATCGAGCGGGTGATGGACGACCTGCGTCGCGGCCACATCACGCCGGCCGAGGCGGAGTCCGACTACGCGGTGTGCGTCGACCAGGACACCGGGCAGGTCGATGTGCCGAAGACGCGCTCGCTGAGAGCCGGTCAGGGACGATCTGACGATTCAGGGGAGACAGCCGCGGATGGCGCCATCGAGACGCGCCAGCCGCATAGCCGAGAGAAGAGGGAAGGATGATCATCGACACCCAAGTCCACATCTTGGAGAAGGCCCACGCCAACGATCGCGGCGTGCGGATGCACTACACCTGGCACCCCATGTCGGCCGAGCTGCTGCTCGACGAGATGGACTACGCCGGCGTGGACAAGTGTTTCTTCATCAGCTACACGGCGGAGGACATCTGGCCGGACCTGGGCGACGCCTGGAACGATCCGGCCGCGAATCGCATCACCAAGGAGTATTTCCTCGACGCCCTGCCCGGAAACACCGATCGGCTGATCTGGTTCACCGACCACATCAACCCCGACCGGCCGGGATTTCTCGATCGGATCCGGGAGGACCTCGACGCGGGGGCCGTCGGACTCAAGCTCTTTCCGGCCTATCGGGGACACCTGCCGTCCGATCCCGGGCTGCGCAAGGTCTACGAGCTGTGCGCCGAGCGCGACGTGCCGATCATCATGGCCTGGGAGCGCTGGAACGATCCGAGGCTGCGCGCTTGCGTCTCGGACTACGAGGAGTTCCTCGGCCTCTTCGAGCCGGTCGCGCGCGACTTCCCGACGGTCAAATTCCTGCTGACCCACTGGGGCTGCTTCACCTGGGGCGACCTGTGGTTGCAGAACTGCCGCCCGCCGTTTCCCCTGCTTGACCCCTTCGTGGCGCTGTTGAACCGGCACGAGCACCTCTACACCGACATCGCCGCCATCACCATCTTCTTCGGCGATGAGATGGCGTGGACGAACGGCCGGATGGAGGGCGCGGAGTGGGAGTACCCCTATGCCAATGGGCTCGCCCTACTGGAGGGGCTGGTCAAGGGCGCCGGCGCGGAGCGCGTGATGTGGGGTACGGACTGGCCGTGGACCGACGGGCGCTGCACCTACAAGCAGAACCTCACCATGGTCACCACGCACGCGGACTTCCTGTCGGACGAAGACAAGCGGCTCGTCCTCGGCGTCAACGCGGCAAAGTTCGCCGGGCTGTCGATTGACTGAGGGCTAATCGCGGCCACGAGCCGCCCAATCTGCGGCCACGGTCACGGCGCTAACGCAATGCGTTGCTGTCCACGGACGATGGACGCCGACGTCGACGCGACGGACCGCTGGTGCTCGGAGGAGGGAAACGCGAGGTCTACTCGTCCCCAAACTTGATGGCGGCATGCGTGCGGATGCCCCACAGTCTCCGCATGGTCACGGCCAGCACCAACGCGAGCGCGATGCCGAGCACCGCGAATAGCTTGCCCAGGTCATCCCAGGCCGTCACGGCCACGAACGGCGGTGCCCTGTCCAGTCGCTCTCCCTGGAGCTGCATAAATGGCGTGAACAGTGCGCCGGTGACGATCCCAAGCGCGGTGCCGGCCGCCGTTCCCAGCACGACCAGGAAGCCGTGCTCGAAAACGATGAGCGCCACCATCTGGCGCCGCGCAGTCCCCATGGCCCGCAGAATTCCGAATTCGGGGAGTTGACGCCGAAACGAAATGAGGGCGTAGGCCGCGAGGCTGGCCACCGTCAGCAGCACGGAAACCACAAACCCTGCCGTGAGAATCCCGAACGTTCCGATCCGCATGGCGTCGTTGCGGGCGCTCGCGAGCAGCTCCCGCGCATCGAACGCCTTTATCACGCGGAAGCCCAGCTCTCGCAGGCCGCCGACGAGCTCTTCGGCTCCCACGTCAGGACGCAGTCGCGCCAGCACGTTCCACGGAGACTCCCCCAAGGACCGTTCGAGACGCCCGAGGTCCGCCACCACGAAAAAGCCGTCGTTAGAGAAATGGGTGGGGAAGGTGTCGATGACACCCGCCACAAAGAACCCCAACGCATCCTCGCCGATGTCGACGTTGACGGGGTCGCCCACTTGCAGATCGGGGAGCTCTGCCAGGAGAAGGCGATCGACCAGCAAGGCCCGATCGTCGGTGATCATCGCATTCATCAGCGCCTCGAGTGACGCCGGCGCGAAATCGCGGCGCCACGCCACGGTTTGGGCGAACGGACCCGGGTCCACGCCGTAGAGCGTCACCGGGCGGGAGTAGGCCAGCGGTCCACCCGACAGTCTGACCACGGCGTCATCACTCCAGAGGCGAGCCGCCCGGTCCACCGCGGCAGCGCCGCCGTGCGACGCGTCCAGATGCCCCTCGATCGGGGGCATGTGCCAGATCCCCTGGCTGTCGTCGAACTCGCCGTACTCCTCGAAGAGGGCATCCGCGCCGATCTGGTAGTACGCGCTGTCTTCCAGGTTCCGGTTGATGGTGGCCGCCATCGACGCGCCGAACGTGCCGGTGGCGAAGGTCAGCATGAGCAGGATCATCAGTCCCGTGAATGGACCCGTGCGCCGTCCCATCTGCCGCAAGCCCAGAAACAACACGACGCCACCCATGCGCGATGCCGCCCACGTCAGGCAACGGACGATCCACGGGATCAGCCGCAGGAAGACCAAGGCGCTCGCCAGGATGAAGACGATGGGGATGAGCACAAGCAGGGTTCGCGAGAAGGGTTCGGCCTCGGGACCCAAGTCCGGCAGGGCATCCCAGCTCCGCAACGTCGCGTAGCCATAGAGAGCCAGCCCCAGCAGCCCGAGGTCAAGAAAGAATCGCTGATAGAACGGCCCGCGCCGGGCCCGCGCGACCTGCTGCCGATGGGTCACGATCGATCGACGCGCGGCGCCGACTACCGGCGCCAGGATGGCGAGAATCCCCAGCGACGCGGTGGCCATGGCCAGCCCATAGTGGCCTGCCGTCAGCTCCAGTCGCAGGTCGGCCCGATTCGTAAACTCGAGGAAGCCGAGCGTCTTTCCCATCGCCTGAGCAATTCCCATGCCCAGGAACGGCCCCACGGCGATCGCCAGCCCGGCCAGCGGCAGAGTCTCAAGGAGATAGACGGCAACGACTTGCCGCGTGCTGGCGCCGCGGCTCTTGAGCACGGCGATCTCGGCACGTTGCCCGTCCACGACCATCCCGGTCGAGAGCGCCATGAAGTAGAGGACGAGTCCCACGACGGGAGCGCTGAGGACAAATAACGTGAGCTCGACCGTCGCTCGCTGCTGGTCCGCGGCGACCAGAATGCGGTCGAGACGCGTTTCCACCCTTGCGTTGGGTGCAACGGTCCCCGCCAGCGGGTCGAGTTGGCGCAACCCGCCGATGATGCGCTGGTAGTTGGCGGCGCGAATGGCGTCCGGGTCGAAGTTCGAGTACCACGCCGCCTCGCCGTAGAGGCTGGGTCGAAGGACGAGGAGACCGCTCACGAAGGCGTCGCGGTCGACGATCACCGCGCCTTGGTCGAAGTCGCCGGGCTCCTTGAACCAGTAGATTGAGTCGGGGTCCGTGGGAACGAAGCGCCCCACGATCTCGACGCGGACGACAAGCGAGCCCGTCGCGCGGGCGTCGCTGTGGGTCAGCTCGATGTGGTCGCCAAGCAGCAGACCGTGGTCGTCCATGGCGCGCGACGACATCATCCCTTCGAGCAGCGCGAACCGCGCGCCGGATGCGCCCTGGGCCGTCCTGACCGGATCTGCCGGAAGCCGCCCTTCCAGCAGCTCGACGTTGTCGGCCATCCCCGTCATGGTGGCGAGGTATCCGAAAATGAATGAGGACGGCCGCAGCGGCTCACCGGTAGACGCAAACGCTTCGACGGGCATCCGGTCCGACTCGAGATAGCTCACCTGTTGGCGCTCAGGCAGTCCGACGCGGTCGGCGAGCTGCGTACCGAAGACCGCGGAGGCGCGCTGATACCCCTCTCGCCCCATCGCCGGCTGGCGGGTCCGGCCTTCGGTGTGGCGCACGATGACGCTCGACGCCAGCGGGAGGCGGGCGTGCTCGATCTCGCGTCTGAGCAAGGCATCGCTGAAGCCCGCGGCGAAGAGCGGCACCGCGGTCACCAGGGCCACGCTGACCCACATGCCCACGGCCACGATCAGCATTGCCGGCCCACTGCTCCGCAGGCGCCGGAGAACAAGTCCCGCGAGCGCCCGCATGAATGTCACGGTCAGTAGGACTCGAAGATGACGGCGCCTTCCTCGACGCCGTCGATGATTTCGATCTCGGAGTCACTGCGAATGCCGGTGCGCACCGGCAAGCTGCGGCGCCGCCCATCGATGAGCGCCTCGACGAACTGGCGCAAGTTCACGGTACGGACGGCCGTGATGGGGACCTTCAGGACGTGATCCTTGACCTGGAGGGTGATCGTCATGACCGCGCGCATTCCGATCTCGACATCCGCGTCGGCCCAATCCGCGGTGATCTTCGCTTCGTCGATGCGCACCGTGCCGCCGCCCGGCGTCCCGACCTCGTGCGGCAACACGGCAACCCGTCCCTGGAAGACCATCCCCTCCAGTCCACCCACGACCACGTCCACCGCCTGGCCCACTGCAAGCTGGGGCTGATGTCCGCGAGGCACGCTGGCGCGCACCACCAGCGTGCTTGCATCGGCCATCTCAACGATCGCCTCACCCGATTGCACTTGGGTGCCGGGCACGCGAGGCACATACGTCACCACGCCGTCGAACGGAGCCGTGAGTCGATGGTCGTCCGTGGGCGCGGTCAGCTCCGCCAGCCTCGAACGGGCAGCCGCCGCCGCTTCGCGTAGCGTCGCGACCTCGTGAGCCGCTCCGAGCTCGCCGTTCTCGACAGCCTCCAGGGACCGCTGGGCGGCATCGCGCCTGAGAACAGCGGCCCGCCGGACGGTCCGGGCGTGTTCGATCGTGGCCTCATCCGCTCCGGTCCGGAGAGCTTCCAACTCGGCTTCGGCACGGGCAAGCGACGCCGCAGCGCCCGCCGTGGAAGCGCGCGCAACCTGCAGCGTGGGCGGGCCCTCGGGACGCTCGAGCAGGGAGAGCTCGTAGCGCGCACCGGCCAAGGCGAGCGTGACGTCGGCCAAAGCCTGCTCGGCCGCTGCCAACGCTTCGGCGGAAGCCGGCGGGCGCTGCCCTTCCAGGCGCCGCAGCTCCTCCTGGGCGCTCATCAGCCGCAGCTCATGGAATTCGACATCGGCACTGGCGGCGTCGATAGCCGCCGGCAGCGTCTCTTCGATGCGGCGCACCTCCGCCCGGCGACCGGCAACCGCGGCCTCCGCCGTGGCAACTGCCGCCTGCGCGGAGGCCAGGCTTGCCGGCGAGGGTCCAGCCAACAACGCCTCGAGCGCTTGCTGCCGGACGAAGACTTGGCTCTGGGCCAGCAGCAAGGCCTCTTCGGCCGCCGCTTGTTGCTCAATGAGCTCGGTTTCGGCGGTGGTGAGCCGCTGCTCAACGCCTTCGAGCTCCCCCTGCGCCGCCGCGATCTCTTCCGCCCTCGCGCCCGTGTCCAGCTCCGCCACCACCTCGCCGGCCCGCACCTCGTCGCCGCGCCGCACGTGGACCACCTTGAGCAGTCCCGGCACGTCGAAGGCGAGGGCCGTCTCCAGCTCGGCCGCGACTCGGCCTTCCAGGCGGATGTCTTGCTGGATGCGGCCTCGCTGGACCTCGACCGTGGGACGGTCGAGGTAGCTCGGGGGCGCCGTGATCAGCGCCGGGGCGCTTGACTCGCTCTCGGTAAAGAAGTCGCAGCCGGTCACGGCGAGACCCACCAGGGCCAAAGCCCCGAGGGCGCGGATGCCATTCCTCACGTCGGCCACCCGAGTCACGGACCGCCCGGCAACGCTGCACTTGCCGGTGAAGTCGATTCTACCGGGAGGCCGGGCGCCGATGGCTCGCGGCAAAGTCCGTGGCGACAGGGGCCGAGACCGCCGCCCACAGGATGCCCGTGGCGTGTGCGAACGGTCATCCCGGCGCTTGGCGGCCCTCCAGCAAGTACCCTCGTCGTGCGGATCCCGCACGATAGTCAACGACAGTGCGGCCGGGTCTGGAGTCGCTGATGAGGCACCCTGAATCGCCGCCGGCTTGGACGCCGCTGACGACGGGCGAGGGCGGCACGGTGACGGCACTGGCAGCTGGCCCGCCCGGTGCAGACCGCCAGGTCGTGGTTGCCGGAACCCTGAGCGGGCTGTTCGTGGGTCGCGAGTACGGGCAAGCGTGGGAAAAGCTGAGCGCGCTGGGCAACCGCTATGTGCAGGCGGCTGCCATCTCTCCCGCGTTCGAGAGCGATGCCACGCTTATCGTCGGCACCGCAGGCTCCGGCGCATTCCTCTCGGTGGACGGCGGAGCCTCCTGGCGTGAACAGGAGTTTTGGGGTCGGAGGCCGGACGTCACGGCCCTCGTGTTCTCACCGACGTTCGCCAATGACGGAATGATCCTGGCCGGGACGAGCCAAGACGGCGTGTACGTCACGACCAATCGTGGCCGCACCTGGAATGCCGCCAACCTTGGTCTCGCCGATCTATCCGTCAATGCGCTGGCCGCTCACCTCGGGCCTGCGGGGAACGGATTGCTGTTCGCGGGAACGTCGACCGGCCTGTATCAATGGGCAGCCGAGGCACGGCAATGGTTCGCCGTCGCCGGCTATCCGGCCGGCAATCCGGTCCAGGCAATCGTCGTCGCACCGACGCCAGGTGATAGTGCGTTGTTCGTGGGAACCGAGGGTGCGGGGCTTTGGCGCTCCATCGACGGCGACGCGTTGCATCGGCTGGAGACCATAGACGCCGATTCCAGCGTCAATGCCATTGCCGTGTCGGCGGACTTCAGCGCCGACGCGACGTTGATGATTGCCACAACCCAGCGTGGCCTCATGCGGTCGCACGATCGAGGCGACTCGTGGCAGCCGCTGGCGGGCGCCGCCGATGCAAATTCGGTCCTGGCCCTCACGAGCTGTGCCAGCCCGGACGGCCAGGTGTGGCTGGCCGGTCTGCACGAGCGCGGCGTCCTGCGTTCGGCAAACGGCGGCGGGTCCTGGGAGCCTTCCAACGTCGGGCTGTCGAGCCGCCCGGTCTTGGCCCTAGCGTTGTCCCCCCGATTCGCGTCCGACGGCACGCTCCTTGTCGGCACGGCGGCCGAAGGCGTGCTGCGATCCACCGACGGCGGCGCGACTTGGTCCCGCGCCAGCGACGGGTTGGAGGCACCGAGCGTCACGTCGCTGACCTTCTCCCGGACGTTTCCGGCTGATCGCCGGGTATGGGCGATTGCCGGGGCGAGCCTCGTGGAAAGCCTCGACGGCGGGCAGACGTGGGCGCCGGTGGCCGGTCTGCCGGGGGATGTCGTGCCGCTGAGCCTTGCCAGCGCCTGCGATGCACAGGCCGGCCACGCCGTCGCGGTTGGGGGCGCGGCGGGGGCGTTGGCGCTATCGCGAGACGGCGGCGAGTCCTGGACGCGGTCGGCCGAGCACTTCGGGGGCGCGAACGTCGTGACGGTGGCATTTTCGCCGAACTACGCCCTGGACGCCACGCTCCTTGCGGCCACCACGGGTGATGGAATGATCGCGGTGTATCGCTCGACGGATCGCGGCAGTGCCTGGAGCCAAATCCTCGAACACGCCGGCGACGGCTGGGCCTCGCTGGCAATTCCACCGACCTACGGCCCCGGGGACGACTTCATAGCCGTCGCCACCGGTCGTGAGGTGATCACGCCGGCTGGACGCCGGGTGCCGTCGTGGCGCGCGACGCGACCGACCGAGGCGCGTCTGTCGGTCCTCGCCGTCGTCGCTTCGGCGCACTTCGCCACGAACAACACCCTATATGCAGCCACGAGCCGCGGCGTGTTCCGATCGTCGGACCGCGGCCGCATCTGGCGTCGGCTGTCGGCCGGCATGGGAGCGCCGCCAGTGACCGCTCTGACCCTCGCAAGTGACGAAGCGGCCAAGGACGTGCTGGTCGCCGGGACGCTCGACGGCACCGTGTGGCGCCTGCGGGATGCCGCTGCGGCGCAGGACTAGGTGTATGGATCGGCGGCGTCGCGCAAACCGTCACCCATGAAGTTGAACAGCAACACCACGACGATCACAAACAGGCCAGGAATGAGCATCCAGGGATAGAGGGCGATGCTGCGCACGTTCTGGGCATCTTGCATCAGGCTTCCCCAGCTCACCGAGGGCTCACGAATCCCCAGCCCCAAGAAGCTCAGCGAAGTCTCGGCGAGAATCATGTTCGGCACCGTCAACGTCAGGCTGACGATCAAATAGCTCATGAACCCAGGAATCATGTGGTCGAAGATGAGCCGCATGTGCCCGGCGCCGGCAACCTTGGCCGCCATCACGTAGTCGTGTTCGCGCAACTCGAGGATCTTGCCCCGCACCACCCGAGCCAGGCCGGCCCAGCCGATGACCGACAGCACCACCGTGATGGCGAAGTAACGCTGGATGGGCGTCCAGAACGGCGGGATTGCGGCACCGATTGCCATCCACAGCGGGATCGATGGAATCGAGATCACGACCTCGATAAACCGTTGAATGAGGATGTCGCTCGTACCCCCGATATAGCCGGACACCGAGCCGATGACCACCCCGAGCACGAAGCTCAGCAAGACCCCGATGAGACCAATGGAGAGGCTGATCCGGGCACCCGCCAGGACGCGAGAGAACATATCGCGTCCCAGCCTGTCCGTCCCAAAGAGGAAAACCTTGCCATCCTCGACGCCAAAGAAGTGGAGATCCATCTCCCAAAGACCCCAAAATTTGTACGGCTCACCGCGTTGAAAGAAGACGATTTTATTTATCGTGGAAAGATCATCTTCGTAGACTCGCTTGAACTCCACCGGATCCAGCTCTGACTTGATCCCATAGACGAACGGACCCTGAAAGTTGCCTTCGCTATCCCAAAAGTGGATGCGGGAAGGCGGTGAGTTCAGAAAGCCGTGGTCTGACGTCTCCTTATACGGGATCCAAAAGTCATAGGTCAGTGCAAAGAAATAGGCGATCCCCAATAGACACAGGCTAAACATGCCCAGCCTATGTCGCCGCATTTTGCGCCACATGAGCGTCCATTGCCCGGCCGTGAAGTGGCGTTCCTCGTCGGTGAATTCACGAATGTTCACTTGCTCGCCGGCAACCTCGGTGTCCGCCGAAACTCCCATCTCAGACGGCCGTTCGTTCCTGGCGGATACGAGGGTCAACGACTACCAGCAGCACGTCCGACAGGAGGGTGCCAAAAATCGTGAGTGCGGCCTCGACCATAAGGATGCTGCCCGCCAGGTGCATATCCTGAACACGCAATGCCACCAGCAGAACCGCTCCGGTCATCGGAATGTTGAGCACGATGGCGGTGATGGCGCTGCCTGAGACGATTGCCGGCAACGTCCATCCCACCGTGCTGATGATGGGATTCAATGCCATGCGAACCGGGTACTTGAACAGCAATTTGCGCTCAGGTACGCCCTTGGCCCGCGCAGTGATGACGTATTGCTTGCCCAGCTCATCCAGAAGCACGCCTCGCATCACGCGAATGAGCCCGGCCGTTCCGGCAGAGGCAACAACGGCCACTGGGACCCACAAATGATTGATCATGTCCCAGAGCTTCGCAAGACTCCATGGAGCAAGCAGATACTCGGGCGAAAAGAGTCCTCCTGGACTGACACCGAATACTAGGAATAGGAAATACATAAGCATGAGGGCGATCATGAAATTAGGAGTTGCGAGGCCGATAAACCCAACGGCAGTAAATGCATAGTCGCCGATGCTGTATTGATGAGTAGCCGAGTAAATGCCGATTGGGACGGCGATCAAATAGGTAAAGGTAAGTGAAATGGACGTCACCAGTATCGTCGGGGGGACGACTTCTTGCAGGATCGAGAGGACGGTCCGGCGCGAGCCTCCACCGTAGCTTCCGAATGACCGCCCCATGTCGCCCCGAATGAACCGCGTGATCCAATTCACATACTGTTCGACCGGGGTTCGATCCAATCCGTAGTAGATGCGAAGGTTTTCAATCTCGGATTCGTTGAGCGTTAGACCTTCAGCCCTGAGTGCGGCGAGGCGGGTCGAAAGATAGTCGCCCGGAGGCAATTGGATCACAATGAAGATCAACACGCTCAGAATCCACCAGGCGAGCACCATGTAGCCGATGCGCCGGACGAGGTAGGCCCTCACGGAACTCCCTCAGGGCGCCTTGCGAAGTCACACATGCGGCGCCGGAGGTTCGGCAGGCAGCCGGCGATCCATCGGCGGCGTCGGTGCGACCAGCCGACAGCTTCCCCGGTAAGCGGCTGGTTCAAAGGCTGGTGGCCGGCCACTGTCAGCGCCGCTTTAGGTCGGCGATTGCCGCAACGCCCCTGGGGATCGGTCGCGCCGTTCATGATCGCGCCCCCCTAACACCACCGACGTCGCCGCTGGTCGCGCGCTGCGCTCGTGGGCAAAGGGCGCGACCTCGCATCCGTCGCGGCCCCCAGCCCTTGGAAGTCCAAGGACTGGGGCCGCGTCAAGCCAATTCCGCCGACCGACCCTACCCGTCGTAGTAGAACTGCGGGAAGCCGTAGGGCCGCACGAAGTTGATCGCGGCAGCGAAGTTGATGCCCGTCGGCACGTTGCGCAGCGACTGGTTGACGATGGTCGGCTGCGGCGGATACCCGACCGTGCCGATGATTGGGTACTGGTCGTAGAAGTAGGACCAGAACTTCACGCCGAGATCGTCGTACTCGGCTGAGCCCGGCACTGCCTGGCGCCATTGCTCGCGCAGATTCTTGGCCTCTTTCATCCAGTCCGGAGGCTCCTCGCCTTCCGCACCGTCGGTTTGGATCCATTGGGCCCAACTGCCGGCCCAATAGCTCTCATAGGTGTCCATGCCGTAGTGCCACGACGCCCAACGCGTGAAGTAAGCCGCCGCTTCGCTGATGTCTTGGGGCATCATCACTTCGGTGAACGTCCGCGCCCGCTCGCGGAAGAGCGCTTCCGCTTCGAACTGCCACTCGGCATGGAGGCCCACCGCCTGCCAGTCCTTCACGACCAACGTGGCGATGTCTTCCTTGGGCCCCTCCTGGTCGGAGACCGTCAGCAAGATGCTGAATCGCTCACCGTCGGGCCTCAGGCGCCAGCCCTCGCTGTCGCGCTTGTCCAGCCCGATCCCATCGAGCAGGCGATTGGCCTGGTCGGGATCGTACTCGGTGTGAAGCGTGGCCCACTCCGGCTTGAAGAAGCTGTAGGACTCAAGCAGGTAGGGCGTAAAGGGCCGCGCCAAGCCAAAGAACAAGGTTTCGTTGATGGCCTCGCGATTGATGGCCACCGAAGCCGCGACCCGGAAGTCCTTCTCCCGGAAGATGGCGGCGACCGCTGGATCCTTGTACGTCTGGTTCGGGAACAAGGACATGGCCGACGTTCGCAAGCTCGAAGCGACCAACGTGCGGTATCCGCCGCGGTCCTCTTCCGCCCGATAGAGCTCCATGTTCTTGAGGTCGAGCACGAACTGCGCAAAGTCGAGCTCACCAGCCGTGACCTTGATCTGGTAGACCTCCTTGTCCTTGATCCAGAAGTGGTTGACGTAGTCGATGTAGGGCAGCTGGTTTCCCGCGGTATCGACGGCGTGGTAGTAGGGGTTCCGCTCGAACTGCGTGATCTCGGGCGAGGCGCCGACGTTGACCCATGGCCCGAGAGCCGGACGGAACGCTGCGTCCTCTCGCGACAGCGAAGTGCTGGGCCCGTAGTAGAACTTGGACTTGAAGTGGTCGGCCCAGGTTTCAAATCCGGCATTCTCGGCCAGCCGCTGCGCGTCCGGGTTGTACTTCTCGTGGAACCGCTCGAGGTAGTGCCGCGGTGAGAACACCCAGGGATCTCCGGAGTACCGTCCCATGCGATCCAGATACTGAGGCGCCGGCCGGTCGAACTTGAACTCGACGACCGTATCTTCGACCTTGACGATCTCGCGCAGTCCGATCCTCTCGGCGCCGTGCTGGAGACTGCCGCTCGGGTTGGCGAGGTCGTTGCCCCAGTAGTCTTCGTAGGTGAACATGAAGTCGTCCGCCGTAAACGGCGCGCCATCGGACCACTTGTGGCCTTCCCGAATTTCAAAGGTGAACGTCTGCAAGTCACTCGAGACATCGAGGTTCTTGGCGAGGTCGAGAAACAGCTCGGTTCCCGACATGGCGTAGGCCATGAGACTGGCGTCGCCTCCGTAGCCGATCTCAATCGATCTGACAATGCCGCCCAGCCGCAGCGTGCCGCCGTAGTTCCCGACTTGCTCGACCGGCTCAATGACCCACGGATCCTTCGGCAGACGGCTGTCCACCGGAGGCAGCGACCCCGCCTGGACCTTGGCCGCCAGCATCGGCGCCTCGGAGAAGCGGGATGGTGTCGGCACTTCCTTGATGACGACGCGCTCGACGGGGATTTCCTTGACGACTTCCTTCGTGACAACCGTCTCGACCTGAACCTCTTTGACGACCTCAACCGGGACTTCCTTGATGATTTCCTTCGTCACCACCGTCTCGATCGGGACTTCCTTGATGACCTCTTGCCTCACCACGGTCTCGACCGGGACTTCCTTGATGACCTCTTTGATCTCGGTGACCGTCACCGTCACGGTCTTCTCGGTGACCTCGGCCTCGCCGCATGCAGCCAACGCGGACATGGCCGCTGTCCCGGCGGTCATGGTCAGAAATCTTCGACGACTGAGCTTTGGCATACTAGAAATTCCTCCCCAGACTATTAACCAGCCATATCATACGTGAGCCGGGCAAACTCGGCGAGCGAAGCGGCTCATATGATGGTGGGGTAGATCTTCGGCGATTCCTGGCCTTCTGATCGGCAGGCCGTGCGAACACGAGCCTTAGCGGCCGATCTGCTCCAGATGTTGCACGGCGGGATTGTCCGGATGCGGCATGATCTCGCGGGACTTCCGGTAGAACGCGATCGCGGCGTCTCCATCCCCCTGCCGCCAGCGCACGGTCCCCATGTTGTTGTACAGCCCGGCCTGCGCCTGCTTGGTGAGGGCGGCGTCGCGGAGCGGCTCCGCCATCTCCAGCCATCGCATCGCCTGCTCGAGCTGCTTGGCATTGCCAAACCTGGCTAGCACCGACGCCATGCCGTTGAGCGCGTAGTAGTCCCGTTCCGCAAGCTCGCGCAGGGGTGCGGTTCGCTCGATCAGGTCCGGGATGCCGCTGAGCACCACGTAGCCCAGGTATTGGCCGTAGTCGTTGACCTGGTGGTTGCGCGCGACGCGCTCCCAGCCGTTGGCGTACTCGCGCTCGAAGAGGCTGGCGAAGTACGCCTCGCCGGCGGCGGACGTGCGAAGTTGGATCGTATCGGCCTCCCCGTCAATGAGGACCTCTCGCAAGAAGCCGTAGTCCCGCACCGTGCGCCCGTGGTCCACCGCGTGCGACCGGTAGGTGTGGAAGACCGGCCGCTCGGTTTCGGCGATGAACTGCCGCAGCGCATCCTGCTGCAGCCCTTGCGTGGTTTGGGCCAGGGTGGGAAAGAGATTGCTGGGAAAGGCAATGCCGTGCATCTCCACCAGACGCACGTCGGGCCGCTGCTCCTCCACAAAGTGGAAGTAGCCCAGCGGCAGCGTGATCTCGTCGCCGGTGGTCAGAAGCACGGCGTCAGGCGGCAGGACCTCGAACACCATATCCACGTAATGTTGCGCGAAGTTGGAATCGGCGCGGTTGTTGGCCTCCCAGTGGGCGGTTGTGGAGCAACCCACCATCGCCAATCCGGCCACCCCGGCATATCCCAGCAGCAGGCGAGGGCGGCGGAACACCGACCAGGGCACGCGATCTTCCGCCCAAGACACCGTGCGCTGCAGACCCATTGCCGCCCAGATCGCCAGGAGTCCGTAGCAGACCAGCGGATAGGCCCGGAACACCTGCACGTGGAAGAAGTCGAAGTCGAAGTTGAGCAGCCACAGCAGCAGGACGCTCTGCCCCACGAAGATTGCCGGACCAGCCCACCGACCGACCCGTTCGAGCGCGCCATTGCCGGTGACGGACGCGCGGCCCGACGGCGGAGAACGTCCGAGCAGCACGGCCAGGCCCACCAGCGCCAGCAGGAATCCCGGCAGCGTGAGTTGCCACACGAAGTCGGTGCCGAGCCATTGCAGGAACTCCAGCTTGTCGGACCACCCGGCGGAGACGCTCGTATCCACCTCGCTGTAGGCCCGCCGTGAGACGTGCGCGACAACGTCGTCCGGGGAGCGCAGCGTTCCGGGGAAGCTGAACTCCGGCTCTTGCAACCAGCGCCCCACCATCCACGCATACGGTGGGACGAGGCCGAGCAGGAACGCCCCCAGCAGCAACGGCAGCCTCCGGGTGAAGTCCCGCCACATGGGCAGGACGGCGAGCAGCAGGCCGGGCGAGGCGAGAACCATCAGCGGCCAGTGGTTGGCGAGGCTGATGCCGTAGAGAAATGCCGCCGCCACCCACGCCCGCCGGTCGGCACCGTCGCGTCGCAGGTAGAGCAGCAGGGCGAAGATGCCGAACAGGCACAGCGCATTGAGGGTGTAGACCTCGGTGATGATGGCCTGGGCCCAGAAATGCTCCGAGGCGGCGAACAGCCACGCCCCGACCAGTGCGATCGCCGCCGAGACGCCGAGCAGCCTGGCGCAGGCGTACACCGCCCCGCAGGCGAGAGCGCCCAAGACCGCGCTGAGCAGATGGCCCAAGAGAGCCGGAGATCCCCAGGGCAGCTTTAGGAATAAGCTCGAAATCAGGGTATGAAGGGGGTAGCCGGGCGGATGCCCGATGCCCTGGAACCAGCCCACGATCAGGAACCAGCCATCATCCTCAAGCGCCACCGTGTGGGGAATGGTGACGACGTAGAGCGCCAGCGGCCCGGCGACGGCGGCGACGCCAGCCAGGGCGTCGGCATAGCCGGGTCGCGGCCACGGTCGGCGCGGAGCGTCGGGACTCGCCGGTGCGGCCGACTCGGCGCTGGGGCGTGACTCCCGCATCCGCCTGCGGCCCGCCCCCGAGCGCCGACGCCGCGATCGGGAACTTCTAGCCCCTCGGGCCACTGCCGTCGTCCTCGGCCCGAGCTATTGGGGTAGGAATTGCGGTCTGCTGGGTCTCGTCCATTTCTGCCTAGCCACCAGGCGCCTTCCCCCCATCGGGACGGGGCCGGAGATTCGCGGGGCGCCAGGTCTTGGCGGCACGCGGACGATATGACCGTCGATACCTCGTGACTGCTCAGGCAACAGGCACTCCCGATACTATTCCTGAGGTCCCTGGACCACAGCCTCCCGCCGGCTGGAGAGCATGGTGCCGTCCGCCGTGCAGATGGCGCCCGGGTCGTCGCAGTCCGTGGTGACGGGGAGCACGATGGACACGTCGGCGCCGGAGTCCGGTTGGACGGTGATTCGCCAGCGGATGTTGCTGGGCTTCTCCAGCCGCTTGGCCTTCGTGACCGTGCCGCCCGTGACGTCGAATCCATGGTCGCGCAGGTTTCGGAAGCTCAGCTTCACCTCCTGGCTAAACCGAATCTCGAAGGTGAATGTCGACTGCCCGTCATGGGTTTCCGGCATGTTGTCGAAGGCAACCGTCAGCGGCTCGGAAGGCGCGGCGTCAACCGAAGCCGTCGCCGTGCTGGTGAGTGACTCCGCGTGGCCGGCGTCGTCGGAGAACGTCACCCGAACCTTGATGGTTGCGCCCGCGTC
>JAPOXD010000026.1 GCA_026707285.1 Chloroflexota bacterium
AACCCCAGCCGAGGTCTTCTGGGATCAACCGTTGCACTTGAAATGTGAATCCACCTTCCCGCCTTCGCGGGAATGACGGAGGCACCGCATGTTTGGCCGCTTGGACGGGGGTGGGATGACCCTCACCCCAGCCCTCTCCCTTCCAGGGAGAGGGAGCCGGACCCGGTCGAATCTGAGTCAGCCTCGCACCGCGCGGACGAAATCGCCTAGGCGCAGGCGCCGGCCGTAGATCAAGAGGCCGATGCGGAAGACTCGCGTGCTGATCCAAAGGGCGAACGGGACGCAGGCGGCCAGAATGCCCACGCTGATGGCCAGTGACAGCGTGTCCTGCGACCCGGCCGCCACCCGCATAAGTCCTCCGACGGGCGCGGTTATGGGAATCCAACTGAGCACCACGGCCAGCGTGCCGTCGGGATCGCCCTGGATGAATGCGCTCAGCATGAAGGGGACGATGGACGGCAGGATGAGGTAGGCGGCCAGTTGCTGGCTCTCCTTGAACGTGGTGGTCATCGACCCCACGGTGGCGTAGAACGCCGCGAAGAGCAGGTAGCCGAGCAGCAGATAGGCCAGGGCGAGCGGGAGTACCGCGAGGTTGAAGGTCAGGTCGCCGAGATCGTCGAACTGGGCGAGCAGCACGGGGACCAGCACGAGCGCGGGCAGAACCCAGGCCAGCAGCTGCGTGAGTCCGGCTAAGGCCTGGCCGGCCACCTTGCCGAGCAGCAGCTGGTCGGGCGTCACGGATGACAGCACGACCTCGATGACGCGGGTCTCCTTCTCCTCGCTCACGCCTTCCAGCAGATATCCGGCGCTGGTGAAGACGACGACCATGAACAGAATGGCCGCGACGTAGGGCACGACGGAGTTGAAAATCATGCCGGCGCCAAATCCTTGCGGCGGTGAGCCATCCATGCTCGTGGCGCGAAGCGCGACGGGTTGCTGGATGCGGGGGGCGATGTCGGGCGCCACGTGCGCCTCGAGCAGCGCCTCGAGAAGCACGGACCGGATGGCGCGGCGGGCATCGCCTTCGCGTTCGCCGAACGTGCCGAAGTCCTCGGCCACGAACCGCACCTCACCGGACGCCATGTATCCGGCATCCACGACGAAATAGCCGTCGACGTCTTTCTGCGAAAGCGCCTCCCGCGCCGCCAGCTCGTCGGCGAAGCGCGTGAATCCCGGCGGCAGATCCCGTCCTTCCAACACGCCGGCGTCGTCGATCAGGCCGTAACCGTCGGAGGGTTCGGACGTCGTCGCCTCGGCCGCCGCCGCGCCGATCCGGTCGCCGAAGATGACGAACACCAGCACCGCGATCAGCAGCAGCACGGGCACGGTGGCCGTGCTGATGAGAAAGCCCTTGCGGCCGACCGTGCGCCGCAGTTCCCAGGCCGCCACGACTGCGGCGTTACGCATCGCGGCCCGCCTCGCGCACGGCCTGGATGAACACGTCGTCGAGCGAGGCCAGCGCGCGCTCGAAGCGGTCGATGCGCACGCCGCGCTGCACCAGCTCGCGGAGGACGGTCTCGGGCGCGACGCCCTCGTCGAGCACGGCGTAATAGCTGCCGTCCTCCGCGCGAAGCTCGGCAACGCCGGGAAGATCGGCGATGCGATCCGGCGATACGAAGCGCACCGCGTTTGGGGCATAGGCGCGGCGGACGTCCGCCACGCGGCCCTCGATCACGCCACGGCCGTCGGCGATCAGGTAGATGCGGTCGGCCAGATCCTCGACCTGGCTCATGACGTGGGTGCTGATGACGATGGCCGCGCCGGCGTCGCGGCGTTCGCGAATGATGTCGAGCAGGAGCTTGACGTTGATCGGATCGAGGTTCTGCGTCGGCTCGTCCAGGATCAGGATGTCCGGGTCAGTGAGTAGCGTGGCGGCGATCTGCGCCTTTTGCGCCATGCCGCGGCTGAGCTCGTCGGTTTTTCGAGACGTCGCGTCGCCCAGGTCCAGCCGTCCGAGCCAGGACTCGGCGCGGTACCGGGCCTGGGCGCGGCCGAGCCCTTTGAGCCGCCCGAGGTATTCCACCGCGTCCAGCGTGCGCACGCCCCGATGGAGCCCGCGTTCCTCGGGCAGATAGCCGATGCGGCGTCTGAGCTCGATGGTCGGCGTCTGGCCATGAATGCGGACGTCCCCGGCGTCGGGCGCCACGATGCCCATGACGGCGCGGATGGTGGTGGTCTTGCCGGCGCCGTTGGGGCCGAGCAGACCGAGGATTTCGCCCGGATTGACCGTGAGCGACACATCGCGAACGGCGGTCACGTCCGCGAACGACTTGCGCAGTCCTTTGATCTCAAGCGCGGGCATGGCGCATGTTTAGCACGCCCGGTGGTACGTCACGTGTGCCGAAAGCTGCCACCATCGACCAAATCAGCCAAAATGCGCTGTTTGGTCACGCGGAGAACCACGGCTCATGCCTGAGCTCGTCCCCATCGACAACGACCGCCTGCTGGAGACGTTCCTGCGCCTGGTGCGCATCGACAGCTATCACGGCGATGAGGACCGAATCGTGGAGGTCCTCGAACCGATGCTCCACGCGGCGGGTCTCACGACGGAGGTCGACGCCCACGGCAACCTCATCGCCCGCTGGGACGCCCTGGAGAGCGAGGCCGAGCCGCTGATGCTCAACGCGCACATGGACACCGTGTGGCCGACGCCCGGCATGGAACCCGTGGTGACGGACGAGGGAGTCGCGTCGGACGGCTCGAGCGTTCTCGGGGCCGACGACAAGGCGGGCGTGGCGGTCATCATGGAGGGCGTGCAGGCGGTGGCGGACGCCGGCCTGCCGCACGGACCGATCGAGCTGGTCTTCACGGTCGGCGAGGACGTGGGCCACATCGGCTCACGCGCGTTCGATCCCGAAACCATCGAGTCGCGCCGGGGGCTGGTGTTCGACGGCGACGGGCCGGTCGGCACGGTGGTGACGGAAGGCCCGTCGGCTGAGGCGTTCACGGCGGTATTTCGCGGACGGGCCGCGCACGCCGGCGTCGAGCCCGAGAACGGCGTCAGCGCCATCGCCATGGCGGCGCGGGCCATCGATCGAATGAAGCTGGGACGCATCACGCGCTACACGGTGGCCAACATCGGCACGATCAACGGCGGGCAAGCGGTGAACATCGTGCCGCCGGAGGTGACGCTGGTCGGCCAGGCGCGCAGCCTGCGCCCGAGGGCCCTCGAGCAGCAGGTCGCGCACATGCGCGAGGTCATGGAGGAGGCGGCCAACGAGTTCGGCGGCACGGTGGAGTACGAAGAGACCATGCGCATCGATGCGTTCGGCTTCAACCAGCAGAACCCGGTCGTCCTGTGGGCCAACCGCGCGATTAGGGCGGCCGGACTCGAACCGTCGTCCGTCTTCACAGTCGGCGGCAGCGACGCGCACGAGTTCAACTCGAAGGGCATCTGGTCGGTCATGCTGGGCATGGGTTGCACCGGGGCGCACACCGTCGAGGAGTTCGCACCCCACGAGGCGCTGCGGCAAATGGCGCAGGTCGCCGCGCAGGCCATCGTCGTTGGCTAGTCGAGGCCGGCTGCCCGGTCGCCGCGCGCAGGAGCATCGCAATGCCTGAAAGCCCCGGCCTGGTGCCGATCAACTGGGACCGCCTGCTGGAGAACTTCATCGACATGCTCTCGGTCGACAGCTACTACGGCGACGAGGAGCGTGTAGCGGCGATCATTCGACCGGCGCTGGAGCCGCTGGGCATCCGATTTCGCAACGATGCGGCGGGGAACCTGATCGGGCGCTGGCCGGGCCGCGGGCGCGACGACGGCCTGATCATGCTCAACGCGCACATGGACACCGTGCAGCCAACGCCGGGCATGCGACCCGTGGTGGACGCCGACGGGGTGCGCTCCGATGGATCGAGCGTGCTGGGCGCGGACGACAAGGCCGGGCTGGCGGCAATCATCGAAGCGATGCGCGCGGTCGACGAGACCGGCCAGGATCACGCGCCGATCGAGCTGGTGATCACCGTGGGCGAGGAGCTGGGCCACATCGGGTCGAAGGCGTTCGACGCGGATTCGATCGAGGCTCGCACCGCGTTCGTGTTCGACGCCGGCGGGCCGGTGGGCACCGTGGTGATGCGGGCGCCGGGTCAGATTCGCTGCACGGCCACGCTGCACGGACGGGCGGCGCACGCGGGAATCGAGCCGGAGCTGGGCATCAGCGCCATCAGCCTGCTGGCGCGGGCGGTGGACCGGATGCCGCTGGGGCGCATCGACGACGAGACGACGGCCAACATCGGACGGATCGAGGGTGGGCAGCAGTCGAACATCGTCGCGCCCACGGCGCGCATCGAGGCCGAGGCGCGCAGTCTCAGCGAGGAGCGGTTGGCCGGGCAGATCGCCGACATGCGCTCGGCCGTCGCCGACGCGGCGGCCGACCTGGGCGGCTCGTTCGACTTCGAGGAGCGCCGGTTCTACGTGGCGTACCAATTGGCGGAGGACGAGCCGGCCGTTGCGCTGGCCGACCGCGCCGTCCTGGCGGCGGGGCTGACGCCGCGGCACGTCAGCACGGGCGGCGGGAGCGACGCGCACGAGTTCAACCTCAACGGCATCACCTCGGTCTGCCTGGGGGTTGGCTACGTCGACGTGCACACCACCGAGGAGTTCATGCCGCACGACGCCCTGCGGGACATAACGCAGGTGGCGGCGCAGCTGATCACCCAGGCCTGATCCGGCGCGGGGCCGGCTGCTACTGCGGCATCGTCCCGGCGAGCATGGCGGGTCCGGTGGGGCCGCTCGGGCTCTCGTGCATCGGTTCTTCGGTGACCTCGAACTTGTGGAAGACGTGCACGGGGTGGTCGCTCACCACCAGCACCACGGCGCTGCCCGCGTGGTCGGTGCTGAAGTTGGCGCCGCTGACGCGATCGCCGCTCTCGTGGACCAACCAGAGGTGATAGACGTGCTCGTGGCGCGGCGCGTGCAGGCCGTCGACGACGAGCATGACCTGCGATCCGGCGTCGTCGAACATCAGCTGCGCCCAGGCGTCCTCGGCGCCCGGCATGCCGTGCAGCGTCACCGAGTGCGGTTGCGTCGTGTAGATGTCGACGAGCGCGGCACTCTGGGCCGACAGCTCGTTCTGCATGTTATCGACGGTCTGCTGGAGATCGCCGATGCGCAGCGTGAGCACGATGACGGCGGCGACGGCCGCCGCGCCGACCGTGGACATGCCCGCGAATCCCAGCATCGGCCACGACGGCATTCGCCATCGCCGCCTGGGAGGCTCGGCGACCGCCAGTACTCTGCCACGCAGTCCTGGTGGAGGAGTCTGGGCGCCCGCGTCGAGGGCCAACGTCTCCAATGCCTGGCGCACGGCCTCGGCCTCGCGGCGCAGCGCGGGATCGCGTGCCAGGACCGCCTCCAGCTCGCGGGCCTCGGCCTCGTTGAGGTCGTCGAGCGCGTAGCCGCCGATGAGGTCGTGGATGTCCGGTGAGGCCATGAGCGCTAGCCCAGCAAGTCCTGGTCGCCCAGGCGTTCGCGCAGCTTGCGCAGACCGGCGCGGGTGCGCGTCTTGACCGTGCCCAGCGGCACGTCCAGGCGCTTCGAGATTTCCGATTGGGTATAGCCGAAATACGCCAGCCAGAGCACATCCTGCTCGGTCTGATTCAGGCCTTGGATCGCCTGGCACAGCTTCTGCCGGCGCTCGGTGAGCCACGCGTGCTCCCACGGGGCGGGCTCGCCGTCGGCCGGCTGGCGAGCATCGAGATCGACCTCGTAGGGATAGAGCTGGGGACGGGCGCTGGCGGCGCGAATCGTGTCGGTGATGCGGTTGCGCGCGATGCGGAGCACCCAGGCGGCGAGCGAGCCGCGTGACTCGTCGAACTGGTGGCGGCGCGTCCAGACCTGCATGAACACGTCCTGCACGACGTCTTCGGCGACGGCCTGCGGAAAGGCACGCCGCGCCATCGACCAGACCGTCGGGCTGAGCAGGTCGTAGACGCCCCCGAGCGCGTCCGGCTCGTTACGCACGAGCCGACGCCCGAGGATCGCGTCGGGGCGTTCGGCCGGTTCCGTGCGTTCGCTAGTCATGCGCGCTGGCGCTAGAGTGCCACGCCGGTCGACCGGACCCTTAGCGAGGCGTCGCGGGCCGGCAAGGCCCGGGAGCTCGGCGGCAAGCGCAGCGCTGGTCACGTGGCTGAAGCTCGCGGCGTCCGTGGCGCCCGAATTCGATCACGACTCGACGGCATATGCGGCAGCGCGGCGGCGAGGCGCCGTATGTCGGGGGGTTCGTGGACTGCTACGTAGGTTTCGCCACCGTGGATTGGCTGCCGCGCGCGCGGAGCAGCGCGTACTCGTAGCTGTCCTTCAACGCCAGCCACGAGGCCTCGATGATGTTGGCCGAGCTGCCCACGGTGCCCCACTCGCCGTCGCCGTCGGACGACTGGATGAGCACGCGCACCGCCGCGTCCGTGGCGGCGCTGGAATTGAGGATGCGGACCTTGTAGTCAGCCAGTTGCATGTCGCCCAGCTCGGGAAAGAACCGCTCCAGCGCCTTGCGGGCGGCGCGGTCGAGCGCGCTGACGGGGCCGTTGCCCTCGGCGGCGGTGTGGAAGATTTCCTCGCCCACGCGGATCTTCACCATGGCCTCGGAGAGCATGTCGCGCCCGCCGCGGGTCTCCGCCAGGACGAGGAAGTCCACGAAGGCGAACGGCGGCTCGTAGTCCCCTGACAAACGACGCAGCAAAAGCTCGAACGACGCTTCGGCGCCCTCGAACTGGAAGCCGCGCTCCTCAAGCGCCTTCAACTCGTCGACCACCTGCGCGGCGTCGGTGTCGGAGCCCAGCCCCAGCGCGTCGGCGCGGGCCACGACCGAGCTGCGCCCGGCCAGCTCGGAAATGAGGATCCGGGAGTCGTTACCGACCAGCAGCGGGTCGATGTGCTGGTAGGCGTCGCTGTGCTTGCGCATGCCACTGCCGTGATAGCCGGCCTTGTGCGCGAAGGCGCTGTGGCCGGCGAACGGAGTCTGCGGATCGAGCGTCACGTTGGCGATCTCGGCGATATAGCGCGCCAGCGCGGCGGTCTGTTGCAGCTGCGCGGGCGCGACGCAGTCGTGGCCGAGCTTGAGCTGGAGCGTCGGGATCAGCGTGAGCAGGTTGGCGTTGCCGCAGCGCTCGCCGAGACCGTTGGCCGTGCCCTGGACCTGACGGGCGCCGGACTCGACGCCGGCCAGGGCGTTGGCCTCGGCCAAATCCAAATCGTCGTGGGTGTGAATGCCCAATGGCAGCTCGGTCCCGGCGGCAGCCGCCAGGACGCCGTCCCTGATTCCGGACGGTAGCGATCCGCCGTTGGTGTCGCAGAGCACCAGCCAGTCGGCGTCGGCCGCGGCGCGCACGCACTGTTCCACGTAGGCGCGATCGTGGTTGAGGCCGTCGAAGTAGTGCTCGGCGTCGACGATGACCTCGCGGCCGGCGTCCTTGAGGAAGGCCACCGAGTCGCGAATCATCGCCAGGTTCTCGTCGGGCGTGGTTTCGAGCACGTTCTCGGCCTGGAACCGCGAGAATTTGGCGACGATGGTGACGGTCGGCGTCTCGCAGGCCGCAAGCGACTGCAAGTTGTCATCCGCCTCGGCCCGGATGCCCTTGTAGCGCGTGGCGCCGAACGCGGTGATGCGCGCGTGTTTCCAGCTTCGCTCGGCGGCGCGGGTGAAGAACTCGCGGTCCTTGGGGTTGGATCCCGGAAAGCCGCCTTCGATGTAGTGCACGCCGTAGGCATCGAGGCGCTCGGCGATGCGGAGCTTGTCCTCGGCGGAAAACGAGATGCCCTCGGTCTGCGCGCCGTCGCGCAGCGTGGTGTCGTAGAGCGAGAGTTGCATGCGGAAGTTCCTCGGCAGGTGTGGAGGGTTGAGAACTCGATCAGGCGTGGGCCGGGGCCCACCGGCCGGCGGTTCGGCTAGCGAGCCGCCACGCGGACTGCCGCGGCAATGTCGACCGCGCCCGTGAACATGGACTTCACGGGTCGCGGAGATTCCTTGCGTGGGGCGGTCATGGACTGGAGCCTGTCTCGATCAGTGGGGCGGGCGCTGCCGCCGAGGGCATTGTAAGGCCTGCTGGCGCTCATTCGGCGGCCGGGAATCCGGTGAGGTATGGCAGACGAGTGCTCGTCTCTCGGACTTCGTCGGTGTTTTCGAGAAGCTGCCCCAGGGCGTCCCAGCGGCCCGTCAGGAAGCTGGCGCGGGCGCTGGCGGGGACGGTGGCCGGGTAGGCGCCCTGGTCCGTGACCACACGCTCTGCCTCGATGTCGACGGCGAGCTCGGCGTCCGGCGCTTCGTCCAGCAGCGCTTGCAGCGATTCGACGTGCTCGGGATCCATCGTCACGCAAGGCAGGCCGATCGTCACGCAGTTGCCAAAGAAGATCTCGGCAAAGCTCTCACCGACAATCGCGCGAATGCCACGACGAAGCAACGCCTGCGGCGCATGCTCGCGGCTTGACCCGCAGCCGAAATTCTCGTTGACGACCAGCACGCCGGCGCCGGCGAAGCGCGGATCGTCCAGCGGGTGCGCCCCGTTGAGCGCGCGGCGGTCGTCCTCGAAGGCATGTGGGCCGAGCCCTTCGAAGGTGATCTCCCGCAGATAGCGCGCCGGGATGATCCGGTCGGTATCGATGTCGTTGCCCCGCACCGGCACGCCGCGGCCCACGATGCGGTCGATGACTGCCCCCTCGCTCATGACGCAACCATTTGCCGCACGTCGGCAACCTCGCCGGCGAGCGCCGCGGCGGCGACCATGGCCGGGCTCATGAGCAGCGTGCGGCCCGTTGGGCTGCCCTGACGGCCCTTGAAGTTCCGGTTGCTGGACGAGGCGCAGACCTGGTCGCCCTGCAGCTTGTCCGGGTTCATGGCCAGGCACATGGAGCAGCCGGCTTCGCGCCATTCGAAGCCGGCCTCTTGGAAGATCTCGTGAAGGCCGGCGGCCTCGGCCTCGGCGCGAATGCGCTGCGAGCCGGGCACGACCAATGCCTTGACGCCGTCGGCGACACGCCCGCCCTGGGCCACGCGCGCGGCCTCGTGCAGGTCGCTGAGCCGGGCGTTGGTGCAGGACCCGACGAACGCCACGTCGATGGGAATGCCGGCTATGGAGCGTCCGGGCTCGAGGGACATGTGCTCCAGGGCCTCCTCGGCGGCGGCGCGGCCGGGTCCTTCGAGCGCTTCGAGGGACGGCACCACGTCGTCGACGCCCGTGACCTGGCCCGGATTGATGCCCCAGGTGACCATGGGAGCAATGTCGGCGCCGTCCATGGTCACGACGTCGTCATAGGTGGCGTCCGGGCCCGAGGCGAGCGAGCGCCACCACGCGGCTGCGCGCTGGAACTCGTCGCCGGCCGGCGCGAATTCGCGGCCCTCGATATAGGCCTCGGTGGTGGCGTCGGGGTTGACGTAGCCCACCCGTGCGCCGCCCTCGATGGACATGTTGCAGATCGTCATACGCTCGTCCATGGACATTGCGTCGAGCACCGTGCCGCCGTACTCATAGGCAAAGCCGACGCCGCCCTGCACGCCGAGGCTGCCGATGATGTGCAGGATCACGTCCTTGGCGAAGACCCCCGCGCTGAGCCGGCCATTGACCTCGATGCGTCGCAGCTTGGGCTTGGCTACCGACATGCACTGGGTGGCCAGCACATCGCGCACCTGCGAGGTGCCGACGCCGAACGCCACCGCGCCAAACGCGCCGTGGGTGCTGGTGTGGCTGTCGCCGCAGGCGATGGTCATGCCCGGCTGGGTGAGGCCAAGCTCCGGCCCAATGACGTGCACGATGCCCTGGCGACCGGTTGACCGGTCGAAGAACGGCAGGTCGTTGACCCGCACGTTCTCCTCGATGGCCGCGAACATCTGCTCGGCCATGCCGTCGGCGTAGGGCCGCTGCTGCGCGTCGGTGGGGATGATGTGATCCACCGTGGCGAACGTCCGCTCGGGATAGCGCACGCGCAGGCCGCGCTCGGCCAGCATCTGGAAGGCCTGCGGGCTGGTGACCTCGTGCACCAGGTGAAGGCCGATGAAGAGCTGCGTTTCGCCGTTGGGGAGACGCCGAACCGTGTGCAGGTCCCAGACGGTGTCGAGCAAGGTGTTGGCCATGGCGCGCCCTAGCCTTCGCTCGGCGGCGCGTGCACGATGGCCTGCGCCTCGGGCGTGGCCGACCAGTCCTTGCCCAAGCCGGCCAGCATCCGGTTGAGCGCGTTGATGTAGGCCTGCGCGCTCGCGACCAGGATGTCCGTGTCGGCCCCGTGACCGTTGAAAACCTTGGCGTCGGCTTCGATGCGAATCGTCACCTCGCCGATGGCGTCGATGCCGCTGGTGACGGCATTGACGGAGAACTCGATGAGACGGTTGGGCACGCCGACAATGCGGTTGATGGCCTGGTAAATGGCATGGACCGGGCCGTCGCCGATGGCCGCGTCCGAAAACTCGGTGCCGTCGTCCGACAGCAGGCGCACGGTTGCCGTGGGCATGGAGCCGGTTCCGGCGCTGACCTGCACGTGCTGCAGCACGAAAGCCTGGTGAAACGCCTGGCGCTGCCGTTGCTGCGCGATGGCCTCGAGATCGCGGTCGGTGACCTGCTTCTTGCGGTCGGCGATGTCCTTGAAGGCGCGGAACACCTCCATGAACTCGTCCTCATCCAGGGCATAGCCCATGGACTTCAGGCGGTCGCGCACCGCGTGCCGGCCCGAGGTCTTGCCCAGCACGATGCTGCTGTCGCTCACGCCCACGTCCGCGGGGTGCATGATCTCGAACGTCGTGCGCTCCTTGAGCATGCCGTCCTGGTGCAGGCCGGAGGCGTGCGCGAAGGCGTTGCCGCCGATGATGGCCTTATTTGGCGGCACCAGCATGCCCATGAAGTTGGACACGAGGCGGCTGGTGCGGGCGAGCTCTTTTGTGTCCAGGCGCGTGTCGGCCTGGAAGTACTCCCGCCGCGTGCGCAGCGCCATGGTGATTTCTTCCAGGGCCGCGTTGCCGGCGCGCTCGCCGACGCCGTTGATGGTGCATTCGATCTGTCGGGCGCCGGCGCGAACCGCCGCCAGCGAGTTGGCGACCGATTGGCCGAGATCGTCGTGGCAGTGCACCGAGAGCACCACGTCGTCGATCCCCGGCGTGTTCTCGGTGACGTAGGCGACCATGCGGCCGAACTCGTCCGGCTGCGCGTAGCCGACCGTGTCGGGGAAGTTGACCACCGTGGCGCCGGCTTCGATGGCCGCGGCGAAGATGCGGCAGACGTAGTCCAGGTCGGACCGCGTGGCGTCCATGGCCGAGAACTCGATGTGCGAGGTGAACTGCCGCGCGTAGGCCACGGCGTCCTGCGTCAGATCGAGCACGTGCTCGCGCCGCGCGCGCAGTTGGTGCTGCAGGTGAATGTCGGAGGTCGAGATCACGATGTGCAGCAGCGGATTGGCGGCCGGCTCCAGCGCCTGCCAGGTGCTGTCGATCTGCTCGCGCTTGAATCCGCTCAGGGCCGCGATCTCCACGTCCCGCAGCTCCTGCGCCAGCAGATTGACGGCCTTGAAGTCGCCCGGCGAGGTATGGGGAAACCCAGCCTCGATGACATCGACGTTTAGTCGCGCGAGCTGCCGGCCAATCTCCAGCTTCTCGTCGATGGTCAGCGCGCCGCCGGCGGCTTGCTCGCCGTCGCGCAGCGTCGTGTCAAATATTCGGATGTGTCGCATCGGTCAAACCCTCGGTCGGTGTGGTGGGCGGTCGCGGGACGACCGCGTCTACGCTCCCTAGCTCCCCTCTCGCAGCGGAGAGGGGCTCGGAAGCGCAAGATCTAGGGCCGGATTGGCGGTGACGAGGGTCACCATGTCGATGCGACGTTTCACTCGCGAGTCTTGGGCAGCCAGTCCATCATACTGCGCAATTCGCTGCCGACACGCTCCAACTCGTGATTTAAGTCGGCATTGCGCAAGGCGTTGTAGGCCGGACGGCCCGCCTGGTTCTCCAGGATCCAGTTTCGAGCAAAGGTGCCGTCCTGGATCTCGGTGAGCAGCTGGCGCATGACCTGACGCGAATTCTCGTTGACCACGCGAGGGCCCGAGACCAGGTCGCCGTACTCGGCGGTGTCGCTGACCGAGTGCCGCATGTAGGTGAGGCCGCCCTGGTAGATGAGATCCACGATCAGCTTCAGCTCGTGCAAGCACTCGAAGTAGGCCAGCCGCGGGTCATAGCCGGCCTCGACCAAGGTGTCGAAGGCCGCCTTGATCAGCGCCGTAGTGCCGCCGCACAAGACGCTCTGCTCGCCGAAGAGGTCGGTCTCCGTCTCGTCCTTGAAGGTCGTCTCGATGAGGCCGGCCTTCGCCGCGCCCAGCGCCTTGGCGTAGGACAGCGCCACGTCCCGCGCGCGGCCTGAGGCATCCTGCGCCACGGCGATCAGCGCAGGCACGCCGACCTCCTGCTCGAACATGTCGCGCACGATGTGGCCGGGTCCCTTGGGCGCCACCATAACGACGTCGATCTCCGGCGGCGGAATGATCTGGCCGTAGTGAATGTTGAACCCGTGGGCGAACATGAGCGCCTGACCGGCCTTGAGGTTGGGCCGGATCTGGGTGTCGAACGCCTCGGCCTGGGTTTGGTCGGGCAGCGCGATCATGGTGGCGTCGGAGACGGCAACGGCCTCGTCGGTGTCGAGCACGACTAGGTCGGCGTCCTCGGCGCGCTCGCGCGAGGAACTGCCGGGACGCAGGCCCACCACGACGTCAACGCCGGAATCGCGCAGGTTCAGCGCATGGGCATGCCCCTGGCTGCCGTAGCCCAGCACGGCGACCTTCTTGCCCTCCAGCTCGTCGGAGGCGATGTCGGACTCGTAGAGAACTTTGCTATCCACGTGCGCTCCCATTCCGCGAGGTCTTGGTCCCGCGCGCCATGGCGACGATGCCGGTGCGCGTCAACTCGTCGATGCCGTATTCGGCGATCACGTCCAGGAATCGGTCGATTGTCTCGGAAACTCCCGTGATCTGGATAATCATGCTGTCGCGCCCCACGTCCACGATCTCGCCGCGGAAGATGCTGGCAATGTCGGCCAGGCCGGGGCGGTCCTCCGGCGACACGCGCACGCGCACCAGCGCGGTCTCCGTCTGCACGGCGGAGACGTCGGTGAGATCGCGGACCGTGATGACCTCCACCAGCTTGTAGAGCTGCTTCTCGAACTGCTTGACCTCGTCGTCCGTGCCCCGGACCTCGATGGTCATGCGCGAGTAGCCCGGCTCCTCGCAATTGCCGACGGCCAGGCTGGCGATGTTGAACCCGCGCCGGCGGAACATGCTGGCCACGCGGGTGAGGACACCCGGATGGTCGGCCACCATGGCCACGAGCGTGTGGCTGCGGCTGGTCCCGTTCATCGCGGGTCCTCGATCACGCTGCGGACGCCGGTGCCGGGCACGATCATGGGATAGACGTTCTCGACGCGGTCCACGTGCACGTCGAGCACGACGGGCCCGTCATAGGCGTGGGCGTCGGCGATGGCTTCGTGCAGCTCATCGCGCGAGCTCACCGAGACGCCGCGAAGACCGAAGGCCTCGGCCACCTTGGCGAAGTCGGGATTGTCGAGGAACGCGCCCATGTAGCGGCCTTCGTAGAAGAACTGCTGCCACTGGCGAATCATGCCCAGGTGCGCGTTGTTGAGAATGGCGACCTTGACCGGAATCTTCTCCGCGGCCAGCGTGTTGAACTCCTGGATGTTGATGAGCAGCCCGCCGTCGCCGGTGACGCACCAGACGGGCTCGCCGGGCGCGCCCATCTGCACGCCCATGGCCGCCGGCAGCGCGTAGCCCATCGGGCCGAGGCCACCGGCGCTAAAGAAGCGGCGCGGCTTCTCATACCAGAAGTGCTGCGAGGCCCACATCTGGTTCTGGCCGACGTCGGCGATGACACGCGCGTCGCCGCCCGAAGCGTCGTAGATCGACCGCACGACTTCCTGCGGCAGCACCGTGTCGGGGCTGTCGGGAATGTCGAGCGACGGGTGGTTCTGGCGCCACTCGTTGAGCTGGCCGATCCAGGGGCGCCGCTCGCGATGCTCGATGAGCGGATTCAAGGCCTGCAGCGTGAGCTTGAGATCGCCCACGATGGGCACCTCGGTGTCGAGCACCTTGCCGATCTCGGCCGGGTCGACGTCGATGTGCACGACCTTGGCGTTGGGGCCGAACTCGTCGACCTTGCCCACGGCGCGGTCGTCGAAACGCACGCCCAGGCCGATGATGCAGTCGGTCTCGCCCATGGCGAAGTTGGCATAGGCCAGCCCGTGCATGCCGAGCATGCCGAAGGACAGCGGGTGGGTCTCGGGAAACCCACCCACGCCGTGCAGCGTGGTCACCACCGGGATGTTGCCGCCCGTCGCCAGCTCGAAGAGCTCGGGCGCGGCGCCGGAGATATCGACCCCGTGGCCGGCCATGATCATGGGCCGTTCGGAGGCGTTGATGACCTCCGCCGCGCGGCGCACCATCTTGAGATTGCCGGCGCGGACGGGTCGGTAGCCGCGCAGGTTCACTCGATCGGGCGCCGGCACGGTGGTCTCCTCGAGAAACACGTCCTTGGGCACGTCCACCACCACGGGGCCGGGTCGGCCGGACTTGGCCAGGTAGAAGGCCTCGGCCATGACGCGGGGCAGCTCGTCGGCATGCATCACCAGGTAGTTGTGCTTGGTGATGGGAATGCTGATGCCCGTGATGTCGGTTTCCTGGAAGGCGTCGGAGCCGATGGCCGGGCGCGCGACCTGACCCGTGATGTAGACCACGGGCACCGAGTCCATGTGATCGTTGGCCATGCTGGTGACGAGATTCGTCGCACCGGGGCCCGAGGTGCTGGTGGCCACGCCAACCTTGCCGGTGGCCCGCGCATAGCCGTTGGCCGCGAATCCGGCGCCCTGCTCATGGCGCGCCAGCACGTGCCGGATGCGGTCCTGGTAGTGGTAGAGCGAGTCGTAGAACGGCAGCGAGGCGCCGCCGGGCATGCCGAAGATCACGTCGATGTCCTCGGCCAGGATGGCTTCGCAGATCACCTGGCCGCCCGAGCGGGCGGGCACGGCGCCGTTGGTCGAGCCGTTGGATTCAGAGGCGGTCATTGGGGGGTGCTCCTGTCAGGGTTGAAGAGTTGCGGGATCGAGGGGGAGCCGCGAACCGGCGCGCTACCGCCGGCTCGCGCCGCCTACCGCGACAGGCAGCGCCCAACCAAGCGGCTCGCCGGCGCGAGCGGCTCGGCCATCGTTGCTCGGACTTGCCGTCACGTGATCGTTCATCCTGTCCTCGGCACGTACAAAAGCCCGTCCCCAGGGGACGGGCTCAACCCGCGGTACCACCCCGATTGCCCGGCATACGCCGGGCCACTCGGCGCCCAGCTAACGGTGGGCGACCGGGCCGGCCTCCCCGTGGATCGACCGACCGGCTCAGGGGCGACCTTCGGTGCCCACAACCCGCTGGCTCGCACCGTTCCCAGCTCGCTCAGGGTTGGAGGGGTACCTACTCTTCCCCGTCAACGCCGTTGGCTTTTCGGCTCCCGCCACGCGCCGACAAGCCGCCGCCTGACAGGTTCGGCTCCAACGTATCAGGCGGTTCGGGGCTGGGCAAGACCTTTGGCCGAAGCTTTGGCGGCGGTTTTTTCAGCTGGGCGCTGACGGCATCCCGCATAATGCGCGGATGCCCGCCATGCCCGACCGACCCGCCGCCGATCGGCGCTACGTGGTGTGGGATGTCGAGACGCTGCGGCTGAGCTACGAAGTCCCGGGCGGTTGGCGCCGCATCCGAGATTTCGGCCTGGCGGTGGCGGTGACCATCGACGACCAAGGCGCGCAGCGGTCCTGGGAGGAACCCGAGGCCGGCGCGCTCATTGAGTATCTCGAAGGATTCCCCCACGTGGTCGGTTTCAATTCGCTGCGGTTCGATTGCGAAGTGATGACGGCGTACGGCCCCGTCGACACGCTGCGCGAACGCAGCCTGGACCTCCTGGCGGCCATTCAGAGCGTCACCGGCCGCCGCCGCGGGCTGAGCCTGCAAAACATCGCACGGACGATGTTCGGCCAGGAGAAGACCCTGGAGGACGGCACGGAGGCGGTTCGGCTGTGGCGAACCGGCCGCCCGGACGATCGGCAGCGGGTGATCGACTACTGCGCGCAGGACGTGGTGCTGACGCGGCGGATCCTGGATTTCGGCATTGCCCACGGCTACGTGCTGGCGCCGGTGCCCGACGTCAACAATCGCGGCGAGCCGGTGGGGGTGCAAGTGCCCGTGACGTGGGGGGACCTGTCCGGACTGGCCGGCGGAGCGGCCGAGCCAGAGTCCTAGCCGGAACGTCGGCGCGAGGCGGCTAGCCGAAGATCACGAGCGCCGCCACGGTGCCGGTCACGGCGCCGATCGCCGCGCCCATGACCAGGGCCACCAGCATCCACATGGCGCCCGAAGGACCGGGAGCCGGCGCGGATGGGAGCGGCGACGCCTCCTGCGGATCGCGACGTCTGCCGGAGCGATTCACGTCGTCGGCGCCGATGAGCCGGGGGTGGTCGAGTTCCGTTTCCGCCCGGACAGCGCGACGCTCGCTCATGCCGCAGGCTATCACGGGGGTGTGCCGGCAAGACTCCAAGAATTCCCGCGGCGCGGGCGGTCCGTGCGCGGGTCGTCCCGACGGCTATTTCGCGTCGATCAGCTGCTGCACCAGATCGAGCACGGCGTCGGCCACCGCCGCCTTGCTTCGCAGCGAGATCTCGCGGCGCCCGCCGTCGCGCGTGAGCATGGTGACCTCGTTGGTGGCGGCGGCGAAGCCCCGATCCTCGGCCGCCACGTCATTGACCACCACCGCGTCGAGCTCGAGCTCGCGGAGCTTGGCCCGGGCGTTGGCTTCGTGGTCGTCGGTCTCCGCGGCGAACGCCACGCGCACGAAATCGCCGCGGAGCGCCGCCAGCAGACTCGGATTCTCCACCAAGCCCACCGCGGGAACGCCGGCCCGGCGCTTGATTTTGCCCGCCGACTGCTCGGCCGGACGAAAGTCGCCCACCGCCGCGTTCATGATGAGGGCGTCGCAGTCTTGGGTCGCGGCTTGCAGGGCCTCCAACATGGCGTCGGCCGACTCCACCTCTTGAGTCGTCACGCCATAGGGCGGATCCACGGATGCCGCGCCGATTACGAGCCGCACGTCGGCCCCGCGTTCGAGCGCGGCGCGAGCCAGCGCCACGCCTTGCCGGCCCGTGGCGCGGTTTCCGATAAAGCGCACGGGATCCATGAACTCACGAGTCCCCCCGGCGGAGACCACGATCGAGCGGCCCGCCAGCGGCCCGGACCGCCCCAGCACGAGCCGCACGGCATCGACGAGGGCTTCCGTAGGCGGCAACCGGCCCTGCCCGGTCGCTCCCGACGCGAGCCGCCCCTCGTCCGGAGGGACGACGTGCACCCCGCGGCCTTGCAGGGCGTCGAGGTTGGCTTGCGTGGCCGGATGCGCCAGCATGCCGGGCTCCATGGCGGGCGCGACCACCAGCGGAGCGGCGCTGACCAGCGCGATCTCCGTGACGGCGTCCTCGGCCAGACCGAGCGCCAGACGCGCGATGGTGGTCGCGGTGGCCGGGGCGATGACTACGACGTCGGCCGCGCGACCCAGCTCAACGTGGGCGATGCGATGCTCAGGGGTCATCGGCGTGTCCGCCGTGACGACCTGGCGCTGGGTGAGCGCCTCAAAGGTCATCGGCGCGACGAACTTCTCGGCGCCGCGCGAGAGCGCCACGTCCACCTGCGCGCCGGCCTGCGTGAGCGCGCTGGCCAGCTCCGCCGCCTTGTAGGCGGCGATGCTGCCGGTGACGCCGAGAACGACCCGCGCGCCCGCCAGCACGCTCATTCGCCCGTCATCGCCTGGTGAATGCGTGCCAGGCCCTTCAGCGTGAGGTCGGCGTCCACCCGCTCGAATCCCCCCACGTCCGCGGCAAGCCTGGCCGCCAGACCGCCGGTGGCGACGACTTTCCAGGGTCCGCCGGGCTCGGCGGTGAGCCGACCGATCACGCCGCGCGCGAGCTCCACGTAGCCCCAGTAGACGCCGGCGCGCATGGCATCGACCGTGTTGCGACCCACGAGTCCCTCGGGTCGTTCGATATCGATCTTGGGCAATTGTGCCCCCGAGGCCGTGAGCGCCTCGCCGAGCGCCCGGATGCCCGGCGCGATGACGACGCCGCGCAGGTCGCCCCGGGCGTCGACGACGTCGAAAGTCGTGACGCTGCCGAGGTCGGCGACGATGACCGGCCCCCCGACCTCCGCGCGCGCGGCAATGGCATTGGCCACGCGGTCGACGCCTACCTGCGCCGGTTCATCGACGCGCAGCCGGATTCCCGGCACCGCCTCGGCGCGCACGACGAGGGGCGGCGTCGTCGTGACCGCGGCCAGGGCCTCGCTGATGCGCGGCGTGAGGGCCGGAACCACGGAGCCAACGACGGCGTGGACGATCGGGCCGGCATCGACGTAGGCCAGCATCGCTCGCAGCAGGTCGGCGAACTCGTGCTCGGTGCGATTGAGATCGCTGTGCAAGGCCCAGCGCGCTCGGACCGTGGCGTCGTCGATGACGCCGCACGTGACGTCGGTATTGCCGATGTCGACCGCCAGAATCACCGGCACGCTCCGCCTGTCGTTGGTGGGTCACCCTGCTTGCTTCGGCATCCGACCCGCGCAAGCGTTGCTCGCATTCACCCTCACCCTAACCCTCTCCCATCAAGGGAGAGGGAACCGGATCGTAACCCTGCTGCGGGAGAACGGACCGGACATCACTCCTGCCGCGGGAGCGGGGCCGGACCTTACACCATCGAGGGAGACGGGACCGGATCACCCTCCCGACGATGGGGAGACGACCGGGCGGAGGCGGATAAGGAGAAAAGCGCCTGAAGCCGAGCGACGTGACCCACGGCTCACCTGTCGGGCCAAGGTTATGATAGCCGTCGCTCGCCGCCACTCTCCGTGCATGGCTGACCTTCCACGACCCCTGCGACTAACCCACATGACCTGGCCCGAGGTCAAGGCTGCGCGCGACGGAGTGCGGCTGGTCGCGATCCCGCTGGGGTCCATCGAGCAGCACGGACCCAACACCTCGCTCGACACCGACCTGGTCATCGCGGAGGACCTGACGCTGCGCCTGGCGGAGCGCTTTCACCCCCAGATTCTTGTCGCGCCGACCATTCCCTACGGCATGTCGGCCTATCACATGGGCTTTCCCGGCACCGTCACGCTGCGTGCGCAGACCCATCTGCACGTGATCGAGGACAACGTGACGTCGCTGCTGCATCACGGGTTCGATTCGTTCCTCTTCACCAACTGGCACACCGGCAACGAGTCCGCCCTGATCCTGGCGCTGCAAACCTTGCCCGCGCGGCTTCCGGTGCGCTTCATGGCCGGCATCTCGCTCTATGACCTGGAGGACGACGCGCTCGCCAAGCGCATCATGCAATCGGGCACGGGGGGCCACGCCGACGAGCTGGAAACGGCGGAGCTGCTGGCGGTGCGTCCGGACCGGGTGAAGACCGGAGCGCTGGAAGCCGCCGCCCTGCGCGGCGGCCTGCGCTCGCCGCGCAACCGCTTCTGGCGTCGCGGCATCCGCATGAATACGGATTTCTCCGATTTCACCGCCAACGGCGCGGTCGGCGACGCCCGGCTGGCGACGGTGGAGGACGGTCGCGAGATGATCGAGGCGATCGAGCGGCGCGCCGACGAGCTGATCCGGCACCTGCTGGAAGCGCCGGAGGACCTGATCGCCCAGGGGCGGCTGCTGCAGTGGCGCGATGGGACGGGCGGCGCATGACCACCGCGCCGCAGCCGCCCATGGTCCTGGCCCAGCAGTCGTGGTCCGAACTGGCGTCGGTGCTGGACGATATCGAGCTGGTGCTCATCCCGATCGGGTCAACCGAGCAGCACGGGCCGAACCTGGGGCTGGGGCAGGATCATTTGATCGCTCAGGCGTTCTGCGAGCTGGCCGCCGAGCGGCTGCGGCCGCGCCTGCTGTCGGCGCCGGCAATTCCGTGGGGCATCTCGGATCACCATATGAACTTTCCCGGCAGCATGACGCTGCGGCCGGAGACGTTCCTGGACCTGCTGGAGGACGTGATCAACAGCCTGGTCCACCACGGCTTGCGTCGATTTCTGCTGGTGAATGGCCACGGCGGCAACAAGGCGCTGGCCGGGGCCGCCATCCAGGACTTTGGCATGCGGCTGGACGTGGACTTCGTGGGCGCGGTTTCTCACGGCATGCTCGACCCCGAGGAGGCGCAGGCTTCGATCCGCGGCGACTTGCCGACCGGACACGCGGACGAGTTCGAGGCGTCGTACTCCTACTACCTGGACCCGACGCTCGTGCGCGAGGGCGCCCTGGTTCGCGCCGAGATGGACGAGCGCTTCGACGCCTTCCGCATGAAGCTGGCCGACTTCGACCTGGAATGGCCGAATCCCCAAGGCGCGCGAACCCGCAACGGGGCGCTGGGCGACGCGACCCGCGGCACGCGCGAGGCCGGCGAGGCCTTGATCGAAGGGGCGATTGCCGAGCTGGGGGACATGGTGGAGTTCCTGCGTGAGCACGCGCCGCGCTGGAATGGCCCGCCGAACGGCCAGCTGCGGTGGGGGCGCCGGGCGAGCGACTAGAGTCCAGGTCGCGGTCTGTGGGGCGATCAGCGGACGACAGGCTCCGGGAGTATGTCGCGACGGCCGCAGATTCCTCGCTGGCCCTCCGGATGACAGGCAGTGGTTGGCTTAGTCGACTACCGCGATGGTGGTGATTTCGACCAGCAGGTCTTCGCGCACGAGTCCGGGAATGATTAGCAGGGTGTTGGGCGGGTAGGCACCGTGGGGATAAGCCTCGGCGAAGGCCTCGCGGCGAGCGTCCAGGAAAGGCTGGACGGCATCGCGTCCGACGACGTAGGTGGTGAACTGCACGACGTTTGCCCAGGACGCGCCGGCGCTCTCGAGCAGCCGTCCGATGTTGCGGAACGTCTCGAGCGTCTGCGCGTGGGCGCCGCCGTCGCCGGTGAGGCTTCCCGCCGCGTTGAGACCAACCTGTCCCGCCAGGTAGAGCGTGCGTCCGCCCGCAGCCTGCGCCACGTGGGAATAGGCGCCGATGGGCGGGTGCACGCCGTCCGGGTTGTGGACGGATGGGTTGCCGTTGGACATCAGGCGTGCCTCCTCACTCGGCGCGGAGCGGCATGCGCGGGCGATCCAGAATCTCGGTCACAGCTCGACTTCGCGAACCGGCGCCTTGTAGATCAAGTCCTCGATTTGGACGCGAAGCTCGTCGGCGGCGGATTCGAGATCGAACACGATGGACACCGTCTCCGCGGCGCCGGCGTGCAATGACGAGGCAAACATCAGCGGTCGGCCTTCGTTAGCGGGCTTGGGCGTGGTGGAAAGTCCGTTGGTGCCCGCGTCGTCATAGCCGAATCGGGCGCCGCGGTCGTCGATGAGATGGACCCGCTCGGGCGAATACTGGATGAGCGCCGACGTGGGGTTCTGAAACCTCGCCACCACGATGACGTACACCCCGTTCGTGGGCATGAAGTCCCGCCCGAAGTACTGCGGGATGGACGGCACGGCGTACAGGTCGACCAGCGTGATTTGGAGATTCGTGTCCGAGGTGGCCGTTTCTCCGACGGCGAGATCGGTGACCTCAACGGTCGGTTCCGGCGTTGCGGAGGCGGCGGTCGCGGTGGGCTGGCCCGGAGTCGCCTCGGCAGCCGCCGCGGAGGACGCCGCCTCGGTTATCGCCACGGCCGCTGTTGGGGTCGGGGGCGCCGCAACACTCGAGCCGGCCCTGGCGCGCTCTTCCGCTTGTCGGGCAGCCTCGATGCTGGCAAGCAATGCCTCTTCACCTGGCGCGTACACGATCCGGAGGAGCGCAAGGGCGACGCCGACGACAATCACCGATGCCACGAGGAACCGCGCACTGCCGGGCATGCGCCCAATGCCGGAGAGGAGAGTGGTCACGTCAGCGTCGCTGCCCGAATTGTCACCGGCAATGCGTCCTGTCTACCGCCAGGCGCCGGATGCTCACGCGTGACGGTCACACCCGATGCTAGGCAGGCAAGCGACGGGCGTCAACGCGCCGCCGCGCCTCCGCGTGCGGCGGCGTCCGGCAACACAAAGCCTTGCGGGAGGGTGGCGCCGTCAAGATTGGCGCCGGCGAGGTCCGCACCGGCGAGCGAGGCGTCGGTCAGATCGGCGCCGCCGAGGTTGGCGGCCCGGAGATCGGCATTCGTCAGGATGGCGCCCCGCAAGCTGGCGCCGGCAAGCAGCGCTCGTCCCAGGTCCGCGCGGCTGAGCTTGGCGAAGCTCAAGTCGGCATTGGGCAGGTCGGCGAAGTGCAGGGTGGCGCCGGTGAAGTCGGCATGACGGAGGTTTGTCCCGCGAAGCCCGGCGCCATAGAGATACGTGCCGGCCAGCGTGGCATGGGAAAGGTCGGCACGGTCGAGCGTTGCCGCCAACAGGTCGGACCCGCGGAGATCGGCGCTGCGCCCAACCGTGGCATGCCCGGAGAGGTTGGATTCGGTGAAGTTGACGAAGCGCAGGTTGGCCTCGCTGAGGTCCGCGCCCGTCAGGTCGGTGCGGGTGACCTCGGCGTTGTAGAGGCGGGCGCCGTCGAGCCGAACCTCGGAAAGGGCGGCGTCGCGGATGGTGGCCTGGGACAGGTCTACGCCGGTGAGGATTGCGCCACGTGCGTCGGTGCCGAACAGCCGCGCACTCGCCAGCACCGAGTCGGTGAAGTCGGCGCCGGGCAGCTTGGCGTCAGTGAACGACGCCCGTGTCAGGTTTGCATCGGTGATGACGGCTCCTGGGGCCGTGACGCCCTGCAGCTGGATCGAACGCGCCTCGACCCCGGCCATGTGCGCATCGGTGAGCGTGGCGTCCCGCAGCTCCGCCCACACCATTTGCGCGCCCGCCAGCGACGCGCCCACGAAGCGCGAGCCGTGGGCCGCGATGCCGGTCAGGTCGGCCCTGTCCAGCCGCGCCTCGCTGAGGTCGGCATCGACGAGGATCGCCAGTCGCAAGTTCGCACCCCGTAGGTCCGCGCCGGTGAGATTCGCACCGGCAAGGTCCGCCCGCTGGAGGTGCACGCCGGCAAGATCGGCGCCGCGCAGATCAACGCCGGGACAGCGGGTCGGTTCCCGGAGCCACGCCTCGGCAAATGCCGATTGAATCGCACACCCGTTGAGGACCATGGCGTTCTGACTCAGGGCGATTGCGACCAGCAGCGTGACCAGCGCACCCGCCCCGGCAACGAGCAGCGTCACCGCAACGGCGCGAACGGTAGTTCCCATGGATTCGCGGCTTGCGCGCCGAATCTGGCCGGCGCGCCCTACCGAGGGTTGCAGAGCGAGTATGCGCCACGTAGCATGAGACTGCTGGCCATGCGGCGCCGCGATGGTAGGCCAGGTATGCGTCAGCCCGTGGGACTGCCGCGATGACGCAATACATCACCCGGCGGATATTGATCTCAATTCCACTGTTATTTGGGATTTCGATCATCACGTTCATCATCATCAATATGGCGCCTGGTGACCCGCTTACCGCGCTCTTAGACCCCGAGGACCAGATATCCCTCTCGGTGCGAGACATAGAAGCGATGAGGCGCGAACTTGGTCTCGACCGGCCGGGTCCGGTGCGTTACGTCATCTGGCTGAAAGAGGCGTTGACCGGGAATCTGGGGTTCTCGTATCAGACGAAGCGACCCGTGGTCGAGATGGTTCTAGACAAATTGCCAGTTTCCCTGACCCTCATGGGAGTGGCGCTGGCTCTTGCCTCATCGATTGGGGTGATGTTTGGCGTTATCTCAGCCCTAAAGCAATATTCAGTCATAGATTATTCGCTCTCTGTCATCTCGTTTTTTATGATCTCAATCCCACAATTCTTCTTTGCTCTCTCGGGCATGCTGGTATTTGCCGTGTGGCTGGGGTGGCTGCCCGTATTCGGCATGTGGACGGCCGGCGAAGACCCCGAGCTGTTGGATCTCGCCCGCCACGCGATCTTGCCGATCTCGGCCCTGATGCTGCAGGACATCGCGGTGTACATGCGCTACACGCGGGCGTCGATGCTCGATACGCTTTCCGCCGAGTACGTGCTGACCGCTCGGGCCAAGGGGCTGAGCGAAGCGCTCGTCCTTTGGAAGCACGTGTTTCGCAACGCGCTGGTGCCGCTGGTCACGATTCTGGGACTTTCGTTGCCCGCGCTGATCGGCGGCGCGCTCATCATCGAGACCATCTTCTCGTGGCCCGGCGTGGGCGCGCTGGCCTACGATGCGCTGCGGCAACGTGACTATCCAGTGCAGATGGCCGTGTTGCTAATGGGCGCCACGGCGGTCCTCGCCGCCAACCTGCTCGCGGACGTGGCCTACGCCTGGGTCGACCCGCGCGTGCGGCACGCGTAAGGCTGGGGCCCGTGCCACCGGAGACTCCACGGAACCATCACCCGCCACCATCCGAGGCGGAGGGCGGCGCGGCCGCCGTGACCGCACAGCGACGCCTGGAGGCGATCGAGCTCCTCGAACTTCCGCCGGAACTTTCACCCTGGACGCGGGCGCGGCGGCGCTTCATGTCGCACAAGCTGGCCGTGCTGGGGCTCGCCATTCTCCTGAACATGGTCCTGATCTCGATCTTCGCGGACTTCGTGGCTCCCTACGATCCGACGCGGAACCACCTGCACAAGCTGCTGGCCCCGCCGGACTCGTTGAACTGGCTGGGGACCGACCGCTCCGGTCGCGATACCTTCAGTCGGGTCGTGTTCGGATCCCGCGTCTCGCTCTCCGTGGGCGTTGTGGCGGTATCGATTTACCTGGCGATTGCGTTTGCCATTGGGGCCACGGCGGGGTTGGTCGGCGGTCGCGTCGACAATGTTCTCATGCGCTTTACCGATCTCGTTATGACCTTTCCCTCATTCATTCTTATCGTCATCATGGCCGGCATCCTTGGACCAAGCATCATCAACGTGATGGTGATCATTGGGATCTTCGGCTGGCCGGGACTGGCGCGTCTGATTCGCGGTCAAATCCTGGTCCAGCGCGAGTTGGACTATGTCATTGCGTCACAGGCGTTGGGCGGCAGCCTGCGGCACATCATCCGGCGCCATGTGCTGCCCAACGTCGTCGGTCCGGTGTCGGTGGCGGTCACGCTCGGCGTCGCCGGGGCGATCCTGGCGGAGGCCGGGCTGAGCTTCCTGGGCCTCGGCATCTCGGAGCCGGCGGCAAGCTGGGGAACGATGATCAGCAACGCCCGCGGGATCGCGTTTATCGACGCCGCGCCGGCCCTGTGGCTGTCGCCCGGGCTCTCGATCGTCCTGGCAGTGCTGGCGATCTACTTCGTTGGGGACGGGCTGCGGGACGCGTTCGACGTTCGGGGCAGCGGGTCGGGGAACTAGCGAAGGCGCTGCCCGAGAAAACGCGGTGGCCGGTTGCCTGTGCCTGAGGCCCCTATCCATGGTCGAGCGCTCTAGATTCCTCGCCTGCGGCTCGGAATGACAGGCAGGGGCGTGTGCGGGGCCAATTCCCAGGCTGCACGCAGCCTGGGCCACCGGGCTGGCTAGGCCACCCGTACGTCAGCCCTTAAGCCACCGAGGCGGCGGGGATTTCTCCCCGCCGCCCCGGTGAATGGGCGTCGAGTCGGCCCGCGGGCCGGCTCGATCCGAGGACTACCCGCTGAAGTCCTTGCCGTCCCAGCGCGGGTCGATCCAGGTCTGCTCGATGGGCGACCGCACCGGCTGCACATAGGTTTGCTGCCAGAGCGGCCCCTGCACGCGGCGGTGGTAGATGTTGCGCACGGTGCCGTAGTCGACCGGCCCGGCCACCATGGTGCCGCGGGCGTGGATGTACTTGGCGATCTCGAACCACGCTTCCTGCAGCTCCGCCACATCGGAAATCTGCTGCGCCTTTTCGTACATCGCGTCGATGACCGGGTCGCAGACATCGGCAGCGTTGAAGCCGGCCTCGCTGTAGTACCAGCCGCACTTCATGCGCTGCCAGCCGTCTTCCAAGGTGTTGAAGCCACCGAAGTTGTGCAGACTGATGTCCCAGTTGCGGCTCTCGTAGAGCTCCTCAACAACGGCCGCCACGTCGATGCGCAAGAACTGCACGTCGAGGCCGACATCCGCCCAGTACTCCTGGAACGCCAGGTCGCGCGGCCCCGGGTCACCCCATTTGATCCAGCGAATGGTCTGGCCGGTGTCGAAGCCCGACTCCGCGATGAGTTCCCGAGACGCTTCCGGATCGTAGGGCAGCTCCCGGTAGGTGCCGGGCGGCGGATCGGCGATCAGCCCCACATGCGCCCAGACGTAGTCGGTCTTGAAGCGCGTGCCGCGGTCGAGCGTCGCGTTGACCGTATCGCGGTCGAGCGCCAACACCATGGCTTCCGCGAGCAGTGAGATGTTCGTGTCCGCGAAAATCTCGGACCCCCGCTGCAGCCAGATGACGCTGCCGAAGGGCGAGCGCTGGGGGAAGGCCTGCAGGTGCGGTTGCTCACCCAAGCGCACGAACGACTCCACGCTGCCGGCGCGGATGTGGTCCAGCTCGCCGGCCTCCATGGCAGCGTCGTTCGCGTCGCGGTCCCCGTAGCGGACGATGTAACGGTCGATGTAGGGCGCCCCATACGCAAAGTCTTTGTTGGCTTCCAGTTCCCAGAACTGGCCCTCGACGTAGCGCACGGCCTTCAACGCCCCGTTCCCGACGGGCGCTGCCGCCAGCGGGTGCCCCTCGAAGGCCGTCGCCGGGTCGATGTCTTTGTAGAGGTGCTTCGGGTACGGCGGGAGGTGGATGGAGCGGTCCTTGAGCGGTCGCCCCCACCAGCCCGGGTTTGGACTCGAGAGCGACACCCGCACCGTCTTGTTGTCGATCGCGACCACCCCGCCGGAGTCCTCCACGTTGTCGGTGGGGTTCTCGGCCCAGGCCTGTGAGCCCTCGATGTTGATGTACGTGATGTCGGCGAACTTCGCCCCATAGGCCGGGTCAATGGCCATCTGGTAGCTCCACACCACGTCGTCGGCGACCACCGGCGCCCCGTCGTGCCACACGAGATCGGGATGGATGTGAAAGTCGTAGACGCGGGAGGGCTCGATCTCGTCCCACTTGTGCGCCGCGCCCTGGCCCCAGCCGCCGGGCAGTGACGGCAGCCGTTCATCGCCCCACTGGTCGCCGTACCACAGTTGCAGCCAGACGTAGTCGTTGATGAAGTGATGCTCGCTGCCCCACTGGGCATACGGGTTCCAGAAGCGCGTCGACGGTGTGCCCGCCCCCACCGTGATCGTGCCGCCGCTGACCGGACCCATCATCTCTTCCGTCATGGGTTCGGCCGCAGCCGTGACGACGACTTCCTTGACAACCTCCTTGATGACTTCCTGCGTCACGACCCGCTCGACCTCGACCTCTTTGATCACTTCCTTGGTGATCACGGTCTCGACCGGGACTTCCTTGATCACTTCCTTGGTCACGACCTGCGTCTCGCCGCACGCGGC
>JAPOXD010000012.1 GCA_026707285.1 Chloroflexota bacterium
AACCCCAGCCGAGGTCTTCTGGGATCAACCGTTGCACTTGAAATGTGAATCCACCTTCCCGCCTTCGCGGGAATGACGAATTGGGGGCTGCTAGAAGGCAGGCTAGGCAATGGCGTCCAGAAAGTTGACGTAGACGCGCTGGTGCTCCCAGAGCAGGCGCTCGGTGCCCATCCACATCCACTCTTGCGGGGTGAAGTAGGCCGACACGTCGGCCTCGGCGCCGACGCGGCCGACCCATTGCAGCCAGTGCAGGTTGTCGGATTGCATGAGCCAGTGGGCGATCTCGACCAGCTCCGCGTCGCCGGTCATTCGCGCGGCGCCGTAGGCCACGCTCATGAGGCGATAGATGGCCTGCTGGACGTGGTTGCCGAGGAAGAACTCGAGGCCGCCATTCTCGCCCGCCCAGGTGGCCGGGAACGGCGTGAGCGGCAGGTCGTGGACCCCCTGGTCGGGCGCCTGCAGGATCTCGCTGGGCGTGACGCAGGTGACGCCTTTTTCCGCAAGCGCGGCCGGCAAGGCTCTCAGGAACTCGAAGATGCCGGTGTCGCGATTGTGGTGCTCGCCGAAGGTCTCGAAGTCCCAGGCGAGCAGCACGAATTCGCCCGGCGCGTCGCGGACCCACTGGGCGTAGGTATCGGCCATGAGCGGCCAGCGGTCCCAGCTGTGATTCGAGAAGCGGTAGCCGACGTCGTCGCTGAGCGGAAAGTGCCGGGGCAGGATTTTGAGGAAGCCGCCGTCGAAGTTGTAGCGATGCGTGGATTCGCGCCAGTCCATAACCCAGCCGCGGCCGTCGATGAAGGTGCCCTGGTATCCGGCGGCCTGCAGAGCGCGATAGATGTCGGCGGACATGAGCATTTCGGTGGTGTCCGCCACGACCGGCTCGACGCCGAAGCGCTTGGCCGCGCCGGAGCGGGCCATCTCCATTTGAGTCGTGAACGTCGGCAGGTCGATGAGCATGGTCATGGCGTGGAACGGCTCCACGGCCACGAGCTCGGCGCGGGGATGGGCCACCAGTCCCTGCATTTCCTCCAGCAACTCCGGCGCCCAGGTCTCGAACTGCTTAATGGTCGAAAGGGGAACGCCGAGCGACAGCGTCAGGCCCTCATCGAGCAACCGGCGCCAGAGCGGCAGCGCCGGTCGGTAGCACCAGCGCGCGACCTTTTGGAAGTAGTGGCGGTTGAGGTCCTGATCGAACATCAGGCGCGCCAGCTCGGCGGCGGACGCGCCACGGGGCAGTTCGACCGCGGGCAGCCGCACGCGACGCGGCTGGTGCAGCACCGTGTAGATGACCAGTTGCTCGGCCAGAGGTCGTCAACTCCCGGGCCGACGTCGAATCCGGCCCACGTGATGCTACAGCCCGCGCAATCCCTGCCGCCGTCCGGCGAGCTGCAGTTTGCTCAGGAGCAATGGCAGCAGCGCGTCCCAGGTGTGGAGCCGGGCGGTCTCCCGCGCGCCGGTGCGGATGCGCTCGGCCAAGTCTGGGTCGTCTCGCAGCAGGCGCGCTACCTGCACGATCTCGTCCGGGCTGCCGACATCGTCCAGGACCACGCTGTTGCGCATGGGAATGGCGTAGTCCTCGCCGGTCGATCCGACGTAGGCGACGCCGCCCGCCGCCATGGCCTCCAGGCCAACCAGGCCGAAGGGCTCGTAGCCGCTGTTGGCGAGCACGCCGTCGGCGGCGGCGTAGAGCACCGGCAGCGCGTCGTCGGGCAGGAAGAATTCGACGTTGAGCACCGCCGCGTCGGGATCGGCGTCACCTAATGCCTGTGCAATGCCGGCGATCGAACGGTCGTCGGTGTGGACGCCGACCGCCTGAAGCCCGCGCCAGGCCATGTGGCCGTACACCTCGTGGGCGTGATCCTCCAGCTGCCCGCCCTTCATCACCAGCCGGGCCGGCACGCCGCCCTCGCGCAGGCGGTGCACCGCCTCCACCGCCGCGAGCCAGCCCTTGTCCGGGTCCATGCGTCCGAGCTTGAAGAACCAGGGGCCGGAACCGACGGCCTGGCGAACGGCGTCGACCGCGTCGGCGTCGACAGGCTCGAGCAACTCCGACGGGACGCCATTGGGAATCACCAGCGGGTTGACGCCGTGCGCCCACATCTGGGTCTTGACGAAGCGTGATACTGCGGTGAACTGCGCGACGTATCCCAGGCGATTCCAGTTGATGCGGTTGAACGACATGTCGTTGTTGGCGTTCCAGAGCAGGACGGCGGCGTCGCGGATGCCCACGAAGTGCAGCGAGTCGCTGAGGCGGGAGAGGGCGTCGGCGGTGTGCCACTCCTCGGCGATGACCGCCACGCGCCGCCCGGCGGCCAGGGCCGGCTCGACGATGGCTTGCGTGACGAAGGCCGGGACCGAATCCTGGTAGTCATGCACCTTGGCGATTTCGTCGGCGTAGGCGCCTTCCGGATGCGAGGCGCTGATCCACTGGCACCAGCGATGCAGATGCAGGCGGCCGTTTTCGCGTGTCTCCCCGCCGGGCAGCGCCGGGTCACCGACGAACACCAGATGGGTCTGGAAGCCGTGCCTGGCGAGCGCCCGGGTGAGCTGCGTGACGCGTACGCCGAGCCCGCCGGCCTGGGCGTAGGGTTGGTCGGGTCCCTCGAAGGACAGGAAGACGAACTCGAGGTCTTCGGGGGTGAATGACATGCGGCGGGCGGGGGCCTTGGAGCGTGCGGGTGTTGGTGTCGTCATAGTAGCGGCGGGTCGACAGCCCATGCCCGCGCGCCGGATGACCCTCTCCCTTCCAGGCCGAGGGGACCGGACCCGGTGTCCAACCTCCAGTGGAACGCTTAGGCAGCGGTCTTCATCCGCAGGCATGACGGAGGGTGGCGCGCCGGGATTGGCGGATGGGTGGATTCCCGCCTTCGCGGGAATGACCGAGGGGTGCGCGGCGGGATTGGCGGCTGGCAGTTGCCACGCTGAACGCGGCGCAGGCCACCGGAGCCGGGCAAGACTACGTCGGTGTAGGGGCAGCCCTTGTGGCTGCCCTGGACGACCCCGGAGGGCGCCCACAAGGGGCGCCCCTACACGGACGACCCGCCCCTTGCGCCCATCTCACAATCGAACCAGCTTGCGAGGCTCGGCCAGAATCCAGATGTCGACAGCGCTGCCGACCGGGTTTGGCTATTGCAATGCGTCAGTCGTCGGATCTAGGGCGCGAGCGTCAGGGTGAGAGGCCCGCAAGAGCAAGACTCCGAGCCGCGGGGCGATGCGCTGGGGGCGGGCGTGGGGCGGGCGGCGGCGATTGTGGTGGCGTCGATCCTGGTCAGCCGGGTGCTGGGATTCGTGCGCCAGGCCGCCATCAATGCCGAGTTCGGCGTGGGACCGGAGGCCGACGCGTGGTTCGCGGCCTTCCGCATTCCGGACACGATCTTCATGCTGCTGGCCGGCGGCGCGCTGCTGTCGGCGGTGATCCCGGTCTACGCGGAGGTGAAGGCGCGCGGGGACCCCCAGGCGCTGGGGCGGTTCGTGGGGCGTATCGGCGCGTTGGTCGCTGGAGCCAGCGCGGTGCTCGCGGGGATCAGCGCTCTGCTGGCCGAGCCGTTGATGCGCGTGGTGGCGCCGGGCTTTCCCGACGCGACCGTGGCGCTGGCGACCGACGCGGCCCGCTGGCTGATGATCTCGCCGGTGGTCCTGGCCATGAGCGCCGTGGCCAAGGCGGCGCTGCAGGCCGAGCGCAGATTTGCCCTGCCGGCGCTCAGTCCGCTGCTCTACAACCTGGGGATCATCGCGGGCGCGCTGGGATTGGCGCGCGTCTTTGGCCTCACCGGCCTGGTGTGGGGCACGCTGATCGGCACGGGGCTGCACCTGCTGGTACAGACTCCCGGACTACCGGCAATCTTCGGCGCGGGCGAAGCCACGGCGCGTCGCTTCAACTACAAGTCGTGGCATCCGGGTGCGGCGTGGGCGGACCCGGACGTGCGCAAGGTCATCCGCCTGATGGTGCCGCGCATGCTCGGGGTGGCGGTGCTTCAGGCCAGCCTGATCTACATCAACATCCTGGCGTCGTTGCAGGGTCCGTCGGCCGTGGCGGTGCTCAACAACGCCTTCCTGCTCATGCTGCTGCCGCTGGGCGTATTCGGCATGGCGCTGGGGGAAGCCACGTTGCCCGATCTGGCCCATCGCTGGATCAGCGGGGACCGCGCCGCGTTCGCCCGCCGCGTGCACGGCGTGGGCCGGATCGTGCTGTTCCTGAGCGTGCCGGCGGCGGTGGTGCTGGCGGTGCTGGCGGAACCCATCGTGTCCGTAGCCTTCGAACGGCATGCGTTCGACGCCCGAGCCACCGAGCTGACGGCCAACGCGCTGCGGTTCTACGCCGTGGGCCTGGCGGGGCATGCGGCGGTGGAGGTGCTGGTGCGCGGGTTCTTCGCCATGCACGACACGCGCACTCCGGTCGCCGTTGGGGCGGGATCCTTGGCGCTGCACATGGTGCTGTCGTGGGCCTTTTCGGTGGTCATGGGGAATCCGGGGATCGCGCTGGGACTGTCGATCGGCGTCCTGGTCGAGGCGGTGATCCTGGTGGCGATTCTGCGCCGCCGCGGCGGTGTGGTGGTCCAGGGCGACGACGCGCGCTGGGCGCTCGGCATCGTCCTGGCAGCCGCGCTGATGGGAGCCGCGATCGGGGGGCTGCGGCTGGCGACCTGGCCGGCGGCGGACGCCCTCGCGGGCGGCGGCTGGCTGGCGGCCTACCTGGCGACGGCGCTGGTGGTATACGTGGGCGCCGCGCGTCTGATGCGCAGCCCGGAGCTCAATGAGCTCGTCGGGCAAATCACCGGCCGGCTGCGGCGCGCGGCGCGCTGAATAGAATCAGGCATGAACCCCGGCGGCGAGGTCAATCAAGCGCACACGCGAAACTTCTGCATCATCGCGCACATCGACCACGGCAAATCGACGCTGGCCGACCGCATGCTGGAGCGCACGGCCACGCTGACCGCGCGCCAGATGCGCGACCAGGTGCTCGACTCCATGGACCTCGAGCGTGAGCGCGGCATCACCATCAAGGCGCATCCGGTGCGCATGGAGCTGGACCTGGACGGGACCGCCTACACGCTGAATCTGATCGACACGCCGGGCCACGTGGACTTCAGCTACGAGGTGTCGCGCTCGTTGGCCGCGTGCGAGGGGGCGGTGCTGCTGGTGGACGCCAGCCAGGGCATCGAGGCCCAGACCCTGGCCAACGCTTACGTGGCGGTGGAACACGACCTGACGGTGATCCCGGTGGTCAACAAGATCGACTTGCCGACCGCGCGCGCGGACGTGGTGGCGCAGGAGCTGGCGGACTTTCTCGGCGCGAGCGTCGATGACGTCTTGCAGGTTTCCGCCAAATCGGGCGCGGGCGTGGACGACCTGCTGCACCGAATCGTCGAGGCCGTCCCGCCGCCGGCCGGCAATCCCGACGCGCCGCTGCGGGCGCTGGTGATCGATTCGAGCTACGACCAGCACCGCGGCGTGGTGGCGAGCGTGCGGGTGTTCGATGGATCGCTGCGCCGGAACGAGCGGTTGCGCCTGATGCAGACCGGGACGCGGGCCGAGGCGGTCGAGACGGGGGTGTTCACCCCGGCGGTGAGCGCCCGCGAGGGGCTGACGACCGGACACGTGGGCTACGTGGCTACCGGGCTCAAGGAAGTCCGCGAGTGGCCCGTGGGCGACACGGTGACCCACGAGCACGCGCCGGCGACGCAGCCGCTGCCGGGATACCGCACGCCGAAGCCGCTGGTGTTCGCCAGCCTGTACTCCACCGATCCCGAGGGCTACACGGACTTGCGCGAGGCGCTGGACCGCCTACGGCTGAGCGATCCCGCGATCGTGAGCCAGCCGGAGCAGTCGGCAGCGCTGGGGTTCGGGTTTCGCTGCGGCTTCCTGGGCGTACTGCACATGGACATCGTGCGCGAGCGGCTGGAGCGTGAATACGAGCTGGAGCTGGTGCTCACGACGCCGCAGGTGGAGTACGAGGTCGCCACGCGCGACGACCAATTGCTGCGAGTGGACCGACCGGCCGACCTGCCGGAGCCATCGCAGATCGCCGAAGTGCGCGAGCCGTGGATGGTGGTGACCATCGTGACGCCGGAGGCTCATCTCGGCGGGGTGATCGAGCTGTTGCAGTCCCGGCGCGGCGAGCACCGGCGACTCGAATACCTCGAGCCGACGCGCGTGCTGCTGGAATACGGCCTACCGCTCGGCGAGATGCTGACGGAGTTCTTCGACGCGCTCAAATCCGCAACGCGCGGGTATGGCTCGCTCGACTACAGCTTTGGGGAATATCGGGCGGGGGATTTCGTGCGGCTGGACATGCGGCTCAACGGCCAGATGGTCGATGCGCTGTCGACGATCGTGCCCCGGGCGCGCGCCGCGGAGATCGGGCGCGATTTGGCCCTGCGACTCAAGCGCGAGATTCCACGGCAGCAGTTCGAGGTGAGCGTGCAGGCGGCGGTGGGGTCGCGCATCGTGGCGCGGGAAAGCGTGCGGCCGGTGCGGAAGGACGTGCTGGCCAAGTGCTACGGGCGCGACGTGACCCGCAAGCGCAAACTGCTGGAAGCCCAAAAGGCCGGGAAGCGGCGGCTCAAACGGGTGGGCCAGATCGACGTGCCCCAGGAGGCGTTCACCGCCGTACTGCGATCGGGCGGCTCGGGCGGGACGCGGCGGCGGCGGGCGTAGACGCGCCGGCTTTTTTGTCGGAGCAAAAGCACGGCTGCTACTTATTCATTCTCTTTATGACGGAGCAAAGCCTTCGGATGAGTCCGCCGCGGCACGGTCGCCCTCGCGGCGCACATCGCTCGGTGATATACTTCAAGGGAGCGGCCTAGCGGCGACATATTGGCGGACGCGGCCCGCTTTTCTTTGTCTCTGGGGAGGGACTCGAACTAACGGCCGAAGGAGGCAGCGATGCGCAGCGAGTTCATTCTCGCCTTGCAGCAGCTTGCCGACGAGAAGGGCATCCAGGTTGATGCCGTCCTCGACTCCCTCCGCACGGCGGTAGCGTCCGCCTATCTCGACTCCACTACCGAGTACGACGACATTGACGTCGAGATCTCGCCGGACACGGGCGAGGCCACCATCTACGCCAACAAGACCGTGGTGGACGAGGTGACCGATCCGATTCGGGAGATCTCGCTGAGCGACGCCCAGGCCTATGACGAGACGGTGCCCCTGGGCGAGATTTTCCAGATCGACGTGACGCCGCCGAATTTCGGGCGCATCGCCACCCAGCGCGCGCGCCAGGCCATGCAGCAGGCGCTGCGCGATGCCGAGCAGATGGAGGTCTACACCCAGTTCATCGAGCACCAGGGCGAGATTCTCGTCGGGCGGGTGACGCGGGTGGAGTCGCGCGGAGTGTTCGTGGAACTGGGCCGCGCGGAGGCCGTCATGCCTGTGGCCGAGCAGATTCCCGGCGAGTTTTATCGCGTGGGCCAGCGATTGCGCGTGCTATTGCTCGAGGTCGCGGAAGGCGGACGGGGGACGCAGTTGCGGGTCTCGCGCGGGCACGCGGACTTCGTGCGGCGGTTGTTCGAGCGCGAGGTGCCGGAAATTCAGAACGGCCTGGTCGAGATCACCGGCATCGCCCGCGACGCCGGCGTGCGCTCGAAGGTCTCCGTGCGCTCGCTGCAGGACGGGCTGGACCCGGTTGGCGCCTGCGTGGGCATGCGCGGCACGCGGATTCAGAACATCCTTCGCGAGCTGGGGCAGGAGAAGGCCGAGATTATCGAGTGGGCGGCCGACCCGAGCGCCTTCGTGGCCAACTCGCTGAGCCCGGCGCGGGTGCAGACGGTGCACATCAGCCACGCCGAACGCACCGCGGATGTCTTCGTGCATCCGGACATGGTGTCGCTGGCGATCGGCCGCGAAGGGCAGAACTCGCGGCTGGCCGCGCGTCTGACCGGCTTTCGCATCAACATTCGCGACGCGTCGGCGCCCGCGGAAGCCCGTGGCGTGGCCGCGCCGGACGAGGACGAGGCCGACGCGGATGCCGCGGTGGGCGTCGAGTCCGGCGATGCCGTCGACGAGACCGGGGATATGGGTGTGGATGTGGACACAGCGGGCGCCACCGCCGAGCGGCCGGCGGCCGGGTCCGCGGAGACATAGCGCTGCGTCACCAGCCTCAGCGCACCTGCATCGCCTGCCGCACCAAGCGCTCCAAGCGCGAGCTTGTGCGCATCGTGCGGACCCCCGCGGGAGCGATCGAGCTGGACTCGAGCGGGCGGGCGCCCGGTCGTGGCGCCTACATTTGCCGCGATGCGGCATGCTGGCCCGCGGCAATCAAGCGGGGCGCGCTGGCGACACAGCTTCGTGTGAGCATTCCCAATTCGACAATCGAAGAAATCGGCCATCAACTGGAGGCGACCCGTGAGCGGCGGCTTCAGCCCACGATGAGCGGCTAGCGTGGCACGTGGTCGCCGCCCGGCGCGGCGCGCACCCCATCGACCCGGCGGCCGCCGCAAGGCCCCACCGCCGTCTCCGGCCGCGCCCGCTCCGGCGCCCGCGGCGCCGGAAGCCGCGCCGATGCGCACCGTCCCGCTGCCCGAGACGGCCACCATCGCGCAGATCGCCGAACGCGCCGAGGTCGAAAGCACCGACATCATCGTCGAGCTGCTCTCGCGCAACGTGCTGGCGACCATCAATGCCGCCATCGACCGGGATACGGCCCGCGCGGTGTTGGCCAAGCTCGGCGTCGACGTCACCGACGAGGAGACCGACGCCCCGGCGGCGGCAGCCGAAGTCGAGGAAGCCGCGCCGGCCGACGACGAGGCGCCGACGGGCGATCCACGCCCGCCGGTGGTGACGGTCATGGGACACGTGGACCACGGCAAGACCACGTTGCTGGACGCCATCCGGCAAACGCAGGTCGCCGCGGGCGAACACGGCGGAATCACGCAGAGCATCGGCGCCTATCAAGTGACGACCGACGAGGGCGCGATCACATTCATCGACACGCCGGGCCATGAAGCGTTCACCGCCATGCGGGCGCGCGGCGCCGGGGTGACGGACATCGTGGTGGTGGTGGTGGCCGCCGATGACGGCGTGATGCCGCAGACGGTCGAGGCCATTGGACACGCCAGGGCCGCCGGGGTGCCGATGATCATGGCGGTCAACAAGATCGACCTGCCGACGGCCAACCCGGAGCGCGCGTACCAGCAGCTGACGGAGCATGAGGTGGTGGTGGAGGCCTATGGCGGGGACGTCGTGGCCGTGCCGCTGTCGGCCGAGCAAGGCGACGGCATTGACGAACTGCTGGAGTACATCAATCTGACGGCGCAGCTCGAGGAGCTGCGCGCGCCTGCCGACGGACCGGCGGTTGCCACCGTAATCGAGACGCGGCTCGACCGCAGCCAGGGACCCATTGCCAGCGCCATCGTCACGAGCGGAACGCTGAGCGTCGGCGACCAGGTGCGGGTGGGTAACGTCGAGGGCCGCGTTCGCGCGCTGTTCGACCACAACGGCGAGCGGCTGAAGCAGGCCGGACCGTCGACGCCAGTGCAGGTGGTCGGCCTGGAATCGACGCCCACCGCCGGCGATCAGCTGCGGGTGGCGAAGCGGAGCAAGCGCCGCCGCGCCGAGCGGTCGGCGGCGCAACGCGGCGGCGGCGAGCAGGCGATCCGGCTGAGCCTGGAGCAACTGGCGGCGCAGATGACCGCAGGCCAGCTCCACCAATTGAGCGTGGTGGTGAAGGCGAGCACGGACGGCGCGGCGGCCGCGGTGGTGAAGTCGCTGGCCGATGTCGGCGAGGCCCGCACCCGAGCCGTCGTGATCTACGAGGGCGTGGGCACGATCACGGAATCGGACGTGAACCTTGCCGCCGCCGCCGAGGGCATCGTGGTGGGATTCGACGTGCGGATCGATCCGGCCGCCCGCGCCGAGGCCGATCGCCAGGGCGTGGACGTGCGGGTTTACTTCACGATTTACGAGCTGATCGACGAGGTTGACGCCGCCCTGCGAGGAATGCTGGAACCCGAGGAATTCGAGGTGGTTGACGGGCGGCTGGAGATTCGCGGGGAGTTCCGCAGTGAACGCACGCTGCAGATCGTGGGCGGCATGGTGCTGACCGGCCGCATCTATCGGGGCGCCGACGTGCGCATCCTCCGCCGCGGTGAAGTGATCGGCCAAGGCCGGATCGGTACCGTGCGGCGGTTTGCCGATCCGGTGGAGGAAGTGCGCGAAGGGTTCGACTGCGGGCTGGGCGTGCAAACGACGACGAACATCGAGCTTGCCGACATCATCGAGGTCTTCCACACCGAGACTCGGCAGCCCTGATCGTCGGAGCCGCCCGCATGCCCACGCGCCGCCCAGAGCGCATTGCCGCCCAGATCGCCCGTGAAGCCAGTGAGATCGTGAGGTTCACGCTGGGCGACCCGAATATCCGGCTCGTTACGGTCAATCGCGCGCAAGTGAGCCCCGATCTGCGCCGCGCCACGATTTTCGTCACCGTGCTTGGCGACGCGGAGCAGTGTGAAGAATCGATCGCGGCGCTGGAACGAGCAGAGGGCGTCGTGCGGCGCGAGTTGAGCGCGCGCCTGCGGCTGCGATTCACACCCCAAATCAGATTTCAACTCGACCCGGGGATGGTCACCGAGGAGCGTATGCGTCAGCTGCTGGACGAGGAGCGCGACGATCCGAAGCCCGGCGCGCGCCTCCCCGCCGAGCGATCCGAGTGAGCGCCGGTCCCCAACGCACGGCGCGCCGTCCAGACTGACCTCTTGTGTCATCGCCGGTTGACGTTCCGAGCGGATTCCTCGTAACGGCCAAGCCGATCGGGGCGCGTTCGACGGCGCTGGTGCAGGCGGCGCGCTGCTGCCTGGGCCGGCGAAAGGTGGGCCACTGCGGCACGCTGGACCCCCTGGCCGGGGGCGTGCTGCCGCTGGCGATCGGCCATGCCACGCGGCTCAGCGAATACGTGCTGCGCGCGCCCAAGACCTACATTGCGGCCGTGCTCTTTGGCGTGCAAACCACCACTGACGATCTGGAAGGCGCCGTGATGCGCCCGTTGCAACCGTCTCCGGAACCGGCGGAGGTCCAGGACGTGCTGCCGAGGTTCGTCGGCACGTTGCGCCAGCGCCCGCCGGCGGCGTCGGCGGTGCGGGTTGACGGTCGGCGGGCCTATGCACGCGCGCGAGCGGGAGAGGATTTCATGCTCCCCGAGCGCGAGGTCGAGGTGCACGCGATCACGGCCGTGGCGCGGGCCACCGTCACGACCGCGGTGGACGACGACCGGCTGCTGTTGGACGGCGACGGCCCCAGCCGACCGGCGCTGGTCATCGGCCTCGAAGTGCATTGCGGTCGCGGGACGTTCATCCGCAGCCTGGCCCGCGATATCGGCGATGCACTGGGTTGCGGGGCGTCGTTGCTGGCGCTGGTGCGCACCGCGGTCGGCCCGTTTAGCCTGGCCGACGCCATTAGCCTGGCGGCCTTGCGCCGGTCGTCGCCGGCGGAGGTCGCGGAACTGGTGCACGCGCCGGACGTGGTCCTGGACGACGTACCCGCATGCCTGGTGGCGGCGGACGAACGCGACGATTTCGTGAATGGACGCCGCCTCGGCTCTCGAACCGAGCAAACGGGTCTGCATCGCTTCTACGATGCCGACGGCGTATTTCTGGGAGTCGCCGAACATGCGGACGGCGAATGGCGCAAGCTTCGCGTGATGGCGGCGGCCGCATGAACCTGCCATCACGGATCGGCGGCTGCCCGGTGTACACGGACCTTGGCGCCTTCGGCGGGGGCGAGCCGACGGCGCTCACGCTGGGCCGTTTTGACGGCGTGCACGAGGGCCACCGCGCCCTGCTGCGCGCCACGCTGGCCGCGGCGCGAGAGTCGCCCGGAACCCGAGCGGTGGCGGTCACGCTTTGGCCGCCGCCCGAGTGGCTGCTGCGCCCGACGGAACCGCGCGCGTTGCTCACGACGCTGCACGACCGGCTGGCGCTGCTGGCGACCTCCGGCGTCGACGCCATCGTCGTGCTCAGCTTCGATCGCGAATTCGCCCAACAGAGCCCCCTAGAGTTTCTGACCCGGCTGCGGGACGAGGCGGGCATGCGTGACCTGGTATCGGGACCGAATGCCCGGATCGGCAAGGGCGGGGCCGGCACGCCCTCGGTGCTGCGGTCGCTGAGCCGCGAGCTTGGCTTTCGCTTCCGGGAGATCGTTTGGCACGGTCCGGCCGGAACCAATCGCAGCTCAACCATACGGGCCGCGCTGGCGCGCGGCGACATTGCCGCCGCGAACGGCGGGCTGGGCCGGACCTACAGTCTCGAGGGCATGGTGGTGCGCGGCGCGGGCGAGGGTCTAAAGCTGGGCTTCGCGACGGCGAATGTCTCGCATGCCGACTGGCTGTGCGTGCCCGGGGACGGGGTGTATGCGGGCCTGAGCGTGGCCGATGGATCCGAGCCGCTGCGCGCCGCCATCAGCATCGGTACGCGCCCCACGTATGGCGAGCATCCGCGAGTCGTGGAGGCTCACGTGCTGGATGCCGAGGGCGACTTCTACGACCGGCCGATGCGGCTGTTCTTCGTCTCGCGGCTTCGTCCGCAGCGCACGTTCAGCGACACCGGGGCATTGGCGGAAGCAATTGCCGTGGACATTGCGGCGGTGCGCGCAGCTCCGCTGCCCTCAGCGGAGACCCTGGCGCCATTCGTTCGCGACGCGCACGCGCCCGCCGGGAGTGTGGGCTAACTCACTGCCGTTGGGCGGTCCGTAGATCACGCTTCGGGTAGAAGGCCTTCCAACAGTAGGGACCGCTGACGTGCAGGCGCCCCGACCTGTTGTTTGGATCCTTCGACACGCGCAGAGCCTGCCCCGCACTCGATACGGGGGCAATCGGACTGGGGCGCGCCTCATCCCTGATTCAGAGCTTCGCTAGCGTCCAATGCGAACCCTGGATGTCTTTGTAGCCGCCGACTGCGCCGCAAGCGCGACCGCGCGGCGCATCGCCGCCGACGTGGCGCGCGCCGCGCCGGACCTGGCCGTACAGGTGGTTGACGTGCACGCCGAGTCCGCGTGCGTGCCGGCAGCGGTCGTGGCTGTGCCAACATACGTGCTGGACGGTCGATTGATTCACCTGGGCAATCCGAGCCCGGCGTGGCGCAGCGACCTACTGTCGCGTCTGGAGAAAGGGGCAGCGCATGGGTCTTGAGTCCCAGCCGGCCACCAGTCGCTTGCGGGGGCGGGCGGTAGCTCGAAGCGTCGCCGAACGGAAGCGCCAATACCTCTCGGCAGTCGACATCTTTCGTGACCTGTCGGAGCAGCAGATCAACGATGTTCACCAGGTCTTTCGCATGACGACCGTCCCCAAGGGCCGCATCGTGTTTCAGCCGGACGAAACCGGCGAAGGACTGTTCATCCTCAAGTCCGGCGGGGTGCAGGTCTACCGCATCTCTCCCGAGGGCAAGCGGTTCGTGGTGTCCACCGTCGAGCCGGGGGCGTTCTTCGGCGAGATGGCGTTCCTGGGCCAGTCGATGTACGGGTCATTCGCCGAGACGACCGAAGCGTCCGTGCTCTGCGCGATGAGCCGCTACGACATCGAGCAGCTCATGCAGCGGTATCCGACCGTGGCCGTGCGCATGATGCAGGCGCTGTCGCAGCGGCTGAGCGAAGCGGAGACGCAACTTGAGGACCTGGCGCTCAAGTCGCTTTCCGCCCGCTTGGCCACGTTCATCTTGCGCCACACCGGGGATGACGCCCGCCAGATGCTGGGGCTGACGCACAACGACCTGGCCGAGCGCGTGGGCACGTCGCGCGAAACGGCCACCCAGGCGCTGAATGAACTGAAGGCGGACGGGCTGATCGCCATTGGGCGGAAGCGCATCGAGATCCTGGACCGGGAAGGCCTGGAGGCGATCGCGGAGTCGTATTGAGCGGCGAGCGGGGCCAGGGTTCCCGCCTTCGGCGACGCTTGCATCGCTACGACCGGGCGGGTCTGAGACCCGCCCCTGCCGGAGGTTCGCGCGCGCTTCCCGGCTCGATCGGAGTGAATTCCCGCCTTCGGAGACCTTTGCCGAATCCAGCCAAGCTTGAAGACGATCGGACGAACTGAAACCGCTCCAAGATTCAATGTAGTGTGGATTCCCGCCTTCGCGGGAATGACGGACGGGCACCGGCCGCGAGGAGTTGACCGGCGTTGTGCCGGGTTTCCTGCCCCTTGGATTCCTCGCTGCGCTCGGAATGACCGATTGTGGGGACTGACGGAGGGCGGGAGTGACGACGGGCCCTACGGCAGTCTAGATTCGGGCGTGTGACACAATGCGCCGCTCGGCATCCTCGGGAAACCGCATGCACGGATCGCGTCCGCTGATCGCTTCGATCCGGGGCGTGGTGTCGAGCGCCCACCCGCTGGCCACGCAAGCCGGCCTGCGGCTGCTGCTGGCGGGCGGCAATGCCGTTGACGCGGCGGTCGCGACGGCGGCCGCGCTCAACGTGGTGGAGCCCTATATGTCGGGCGTGGCCGGCATGGGCGTGGCCACGCTGTTCGCGGCGAGCGAGGGCCGGATTCGCACGCTGGATTTCATTCCGTCGATTCCGGGCACCTACGACGCCACGACCAAGACGCGCGCGGACTTGATGCGCGGACCGCATAGCGTCGGGACTCCCGGAAACCTGGCCGGGTGGTGCGAATTGCTGGCGGCCTACGGCCGGCGTCCGAGGCGCGAGGTGTTTGCGCCGGCGATCGACCTGGCGCGGAACGGGTATCCGATTACCGACTTCAACGCGTTCGTCATCGACGAGTCGATGGAGGTGTGCGCCGGCGACGAGGCCTGGTCGGCGATCTATACCGACAACGGCGAGTCGCCGGCGCCGGGCTGGGTGCTGCGGCAGGAGGATCTGGCACGCACGCTGGAGATGGCGGCGGCCGACGGATCGAACGCCCTGCACCAGGGTCCGGTGGCGCGCAAGCTGGTGGAACGATTGGGGGCCCTTGGCGGCAGCGTCTCGCTGGACGACCTGGCGGCGGTGCAACCGCGCTGGGACGACCCGGTGGCGACGAGCTATCGAGGACTGCGGGTGCACACGCCGCCGCCGCAGTCCGAGGGGTTTCAGATGTTGCAGTCGCTGCAGCTCATCGCGGGCACCGATATTGCCGCGCTGCCGCGCAACGGCATCGAGCAACTCGACGTGGTGTTGCGCGCGATTCGCCTCGCCGCCGAGCAACGGATTCTGAACGCGAACGCCTCGCGCGACAGGATCGACGAGATGCTGGGCGAGGCCGAGGTGGCGGCGCTGCGCGAGCGGCTCGAGTCGGGCGAGCCGATCTGCGCCCGGACGCAGCTCTTCGGCGAGCCGACGTCCGGTATCGCCGGGTCGCGCGAGCACACTTCGTCGCTCTCGGTGGGCGACGCGGAAGGCAACCTGATTTGCGTGACGCAGAGCCTGGGATCGCCGTTCGGCGCGGGCATCGCCGTGCCCGGCACGGGCGTGGTGCTCAACAACTTCCTGAATTGGGGCGAGCTGCACCCAGACAGCCCCAACTACATGTCGCCGGGTGCGCCGTTGTCGCTGCCGATCGCGCCGAGCGTGACGACTCGCGACGGCGAGCCGGTGCTGGCGCTGGGCACCCCGGGCGGGCACGGCATCTGCCAGACGCAGACCCAAGTGATGGTGAAGTGGGCCGACTACGGGCTGGGCGTACAGCAGGCCATCGAGGATCCTCGGGGTGTTCTGGACGATGGAACGGCGCTGCGCATCGAGTCCCGGATCGGGCCGGAGACGATCGACGAGCTGGGACGGCGGGGGCACGACGTGAAGGTGCTGGATGCGTTCACGAACTACGTCGGCGGCATGCAGGGCGTGGCTCGCGACCCGTCCACCGGCGTGATGACCGGCGGGGCCGATCCGCGGCGGGACGGGTACGCCGCCGGACTTTAGGCGTACCACCCCTTTGCTTTCGGCGCGCTCAATCCGCGGAAATGGACCGCGGGTAGCGTGGCGCCAATGCCGATATCCTGATAGCCGGCGCTAATTCGGCACCGTTGAACATGCTCGATCGCTGCAACGGCGGCACCAAGGGTTCGGACTGGGCGACGTGAGCGGGCGTTGGCGGATTCTCAGCTTTGGCGCGCTGGCCGTGGCCCTCGCGGCAGTGGCGGCGGTGCTGGCGCTGACGTTCGTGGCCGGACGGGGCAGCGAGGCTACGAACGCGGCGTCCCAGACTGCTACGCCGTCACCTCCAGGGGCGGTCTCCACCGAAGCCGTCGACGGGACGCCGCCGGGCGCCTACGGGACGATGCCGGTTACCGCCGAGATCCTGGAAGCTCCGGTGGAGAGCCGATCCTCGGTGGGGTTTCCGATCGTTGACGCGGCGCCGCTGCAACTGGCGCGCACGTGTCCCTTTGTCGGACACCACGCGGCCTCGCATCAGCTGCTGCGGTTCCTGACGAGCGTCGACAACGCGATATTCGCGCTCGATCCCGCGATTGGACATTTGGCCTTGCTGGCGGACGGCGCGCGGCGGGGGCAGGTGGAGCCGGTGCGCCTGATGGCGGCGAGCGGCGCGGTGACCGATGCGCTGCGGCTGTCGCCCGCGCTGGCGCCGCGCCCGTACGGGGGTCCGGCGTTGTTCGCGCACCAGTTCAGGCTCCTGCGCGGCCTGGCGCTGCTTGCCGGGGAAACACAGTTCAGGTTGATCGACGCGTTTACCGCCGGGTACACGAACGATCGCTTCAGGGACACGCCAGGCGAAGCGGTGTACGCCGTCCTGGGACTGGTGAACGGGCTGGAGATCTCGGTGGAGTTTCGCGACAACCTGATCCGGCGCCTGATTCCGTTTGACGAGCGTCCGAGGGGCTGCTGAGCGGCGACGCCTTCGGCCGGCGTGCGATCAGTCCTAGCCCGGGGCTCCGCCGTTTCGCCCGTCGATCATCTCGCGCAGGAGGTTGGTGGTGTGGTCGGTGCTGCCGCAGCACGACCCGATGACGCCGACGCCCAGGTCGATCCACCGCGCGGCGAACTCGACCATGCGCTCGGGCGGATAGGTGTAGCAGACCTTGCCGGCGATGAGCTCGGGAACGCCGGCATTGGATTGCGCCATGAGCGGGCGGGTCGGCCCGGCGTCCACCATCTGCTGCAAGACCTGCGTCATCTCCTCAGGACCGTTGCCGCAATTGCAGCCGACCACGTCGGCGCCGGCTTCCTCGCAGGCCCGGAGGCCGTCGGCCGGCGCCACGCCCATCATGGTGTGCAAGTTGATGTCGTAGGTCATGGTGGCGAAGACTGGCAGGCCCGTTTCCTTGGCGGCCCTGATGGCGATCTGCACTTCCTGGATGTCGCTGAAGGTCTCGCACAGGATGAGATCGGCGCCGCCGGTCTTGAGGTGCTCGGCCTGGACGGCGAAGGCCTCATACATCTCGTCGGGCGTGATCTCGCCCAGGGGTTCGAGGAAATCTCCGCTCTGGCCAATGTCGCCCGCCACCCACGCGTTGTCGCCGGCCGCCTCACGCGCCATCTCGGCGGCGCGGCGATTGAGTGATTCGGCCTGATCCAACAGCCCGGCCCGCTTGAGCCGGATCAAGTTGCCGCCGAAGGTGTTGGTCGAGATGACGTCAGCGCCGGCGGCCACATAGCCGGCATAGACCTTGGCGACGTGGTCGGGGTAGCGCAGCGTGTCTTCTTCGGGCGCTTCCCTATCCAGGTTCTCGTAGTCGTTGAGGTTCGAGCCCATGGCGCCGTCGAACAAGAGCACGCCTTCTTCGAGGCGGCGCACGGGGGCCAAGGCGTCCGAGCGATCGACCATGGGCATCCCTTCTCAGTTGGCCCGACGCGGCTCGGCTGAGTCCGCGCCCTTCCGTCCGGCAGCATACCGCCGCGGCGTCGCGCCGACCGCCTGCATTCGCGGCCATGCGGCGCGGCTCGCCGGGGTTCCGCTACCAATGCTTACGATAGTGACGGCGCGACTTCCCGCCGAATTGCGAGATTGATGCGGCAGGGCCGATGGGGATGGCGAATCCGGGCGACGGGCGTTGGGGGGTCGTCTTGTCGGTCCGGGGCTGGATCGACCCTAAATTGGGACCCATTGCATAAGCGGCCAGGATTCCACGCCCAAGCCGCGGGCCACCCTCGCCCCGCCGGAGGTCTGTCCGGTATTGGGCGACACCGCTCTCGCAGGCCTGGGATGCCCCTCACCCTAACCCTCTCCCAGAGGGAGAGGGGACCGGACCTGCTCTCCAAATTGCCCCGGAGGGGTTGTGCATGGGTCTCGAATTGGGGCGATGTCTAGATGCGCCGGCTGATGGTGTTCATTCTGTGGCTGATCGTGGCCCTCTTCGCCCTGGTGATCGTGATCGGGTTCTTTGCCGCGATCGGCCGGGTGGACCGCGGCGACCTGACGGAGATCGTCGAATCGCCCGAGGTCGCCGATTCGGCGATGGACAAGGTGGCGCAGTTCGGCGTGGTGAGCGCGCGAGCCCGCGCCAGCGGGGCGTCCCAGCCGGTGCAGATCAGCTTTTCGGATGACGAGATCAGCGCGCTGATCTCGGATTGGGGGCGGCGATCCGAGTGGTGGGGATCGATCGAGCGCCTGCAGGTGTCGTTTGGCCCGGACCTGATCGTGCTTACCGGCGAGCTGATGTCCGTGGGGCTGAACTTCGACTTTCGGGTCGACCTGGAGGTGGCGATCGAGCAGAGCGAGCGGCGCGTCGAGATCCGGCGGATGCAGGTGGGCGACATTCACGCGCCGGGATTCATCACCACGGCCCTGCTGGAGCTGATCACCCGGACCGTCGACGCCGGGCTGCCGCGCATTCCCATGCGCATCGAGTCGCTGATTCTCGGCGAGGGAGAGTTGATCGTCTCGGGAGCGGCGATTCCTTAGGGCCACGGGCGCCCACAAGGGACGCCCCTACAGGGAATAGCGGGTGTAGGGGCAGTCGTTGTGGCTGCCCGTGGGGCGGAGCGTCGCCGGTGGCGTTTGTGGAGATGAGGTTCGCTCTAGCTTCATTCATGTAATACAGCACATAACAAGATCGCTTTCTGGCAATAGAGTACCGATTTACGTGAGTTTCTATAAATCAACCAGGAGTCATAACGCATGATTCTGAAGACTTCATCATTCTATCTCTGCTAACTTGGCGCCGGGCGTGCTGTCGGTTGGGGGGCGATATGCGGCGGATTCTAGTGGCCTTGGGAATTGCGGGGATCGTTGCGGCGATCACCGCCGGCGTGGTGTTCGCGCAAAACTACGAGGGCGAGGACTTTTGCCAGGACACGCCTTCGTGGCCGAATGGGACCTACCTGGGCCAGATGCACCCGTATCACTCGGACTTCTACCGCGGCTTTGCCGAGCGGCGTGGTTGGGACCCGTGCGTCACGTGGGCGCAGGACCAGCGCAACTCGGCCATTCGCGGCATCCGTGAGCTCGGCTACACGGTGACCGAGCCCGAGGGTGGGGCGACGCCACCAGGCCCGTCCGCAACGGCGTCCGCCCCGGCATCGTCCCTGTCGCCAGTCAGTCTTGACCGTTACTTCGCCGTCGGAGGAGGCCACGCGAGCGCCGCCAGCGTGGCGCTCTCTGCCTCTGTCTCCGAGAACTACGAAGGTGAGAACTTCTGCAAGGACACGCCCTCGTGGCCGAATGGGACCTATCTGGGCCAGATGCATCCCTTCCATTCGAGCTTCTACCGCGGCTTTGCGGAGCGGCGTGGCTGGGACCCGTGCGTCACCTGGGCGCAGGACCAGCGCAACTCGGCCATTCGCGGCTTGCGTGAGCTCGGCTACATCGTGATCGAGCCGGAAGGTGGAGCGCCGCCTCCGGGTCGGGTCGTGACGCCATTCGTCGACACCTCGTCCTTGCCCATGGTCGGTTCCGCCCTTTTCTCAGCCGTCTGGAAGGGCGAGACGGACCGGGTACGACGGCTCGTCGCGGGGGGCGCGACCGTCAACGCACGGACCGCGGACGGCGATCCCCTCATCCACCAGGCCGTTTGGCGCGAACACGTGGACATCGTGCAGATCCTCGTCGATGCGGGCGCCCACGTGAACGTCAACGACGCTAACGGAGACCCAGTGATCCTTCAGGCGATCTGGCGAGACTACGTTGATGTCTTGCAGATCCTGGTTGACGCCGGCGCGGATGTGGACGCGGCGGATGCCGATGGCCACCCGGTGCTCCGCGAGGCGATCTGGCGGGACCGCGTCGACGTCGTGCGAATACTGGTTCACGCCGGCGCCGACATCGACGCAAAGAACGCCGACGGCGACCCGCTGTTGCATGAAGCGGTCGGGCGCGGCCGCACCGAAATCGTACGGATCCTCGCCGAAGCAGGGGTTGACGTGAACGCGCCCGACACCGACGGCCGATCACCGCTGTACAAAGCCAGGATCTACGGTCACGCTGAGATCGAGCGGATTCTGATCGAGTGCGGGGCGACATGATGCGGCCAGGCATTCGTGGGGCGGCGATTTCCTAGTGGAGCTCTCTTCCCAAGAGGGTCAAGGAGGCGCCCATACGGGACGCCGCGACAGGGAACAGCGGCTGTAGGGGCAGCCCTTGTGGCTGCCCGTCGGGCGGGGCGTTGCCCAAGCGCTGGTGACGGCCAGACCAGCTCGCGGCGTCGCGTCTCGTCGAGGAGCGGTTGCGGCAGAGACCAAAGGGGCGCCCACAAGGGGCGCCCCTACAAGATTGGCCGAGGGCGGCGGGTCAGGCCACGGGCGGTGAGGCGGGATCGGCGGCGGGGACGGTGGTGTCGGGTTCCGCTTCCGGCGGTCGGCTCGGGTTGGCGGCGATGACGCGCGCGCCGATGATCGCGGCGGCCGCGAACGCGACGACGAAGAAGATGCCCACGGCGCCGAAGCCGCTCACGTCCAGCAGCGCGCCGAGCGCCAGCGGCAGCGTGAGGTTCACGATATCCGTCAGGAATTGGACGATCCCCATGGAGCGTCCGACATGCGCCGGCGGGGATCGGTCGGCGACGAGGACGGGGATCAAGGGCATCGAAAAGCCAATGCCGGCCTTCGTGAGGCCGAACAAAACGAATGGCACCAGGCCGATGGGCAGGAGCAGGACGAAGCCGCCGAGCAAACCGGGAATCGCGGCGAGCAGCAGCACCGTCAGACGTCCGAGCCGGTCGAGAATGTTGCCGCTGACGAGCATCAAGCCGAAAGTGACGGCGGCAAAGACGCTAAGCCAGGCGCCGATGAGCGCCGGGGTCAGCTGCGCGCCTTCGCTGCCGTAGAGCGGGAGCACCAGGCGCATGATCGCGCTGCCGCTGCCCCAAATGAGCGCGCTTACGACCACGACGGGAACCAGATGCCGGGTCAGACCCAGCGCCCAACGCCGCTGCGGTTCTGACGGCGTGAGGTCCGGCGGGCGGGGCAGGGCGCCGCGAATGCTCAATCCGAGCGGGATCACCACCACGCTGAGCAGGGCCGCCAGAACGAAGACGGAGCGCCAGCCGAAGGCGCTGGCGAGCGCCCCGGCGGCGAGCGGAGCGAGCAGCGACCCCAGTCCCCACCCGGCCATGGCGCGGCCCATCGTGCGCCCGCGCTCCCCGGTCGGCGCGCTGCGGATCAGGTGGGCCATCCCGGCCGTGAAAATCAAGGCCATGGAGACGCCGATCACGGCCGTGCCGAACACCAGGATTGGATAGACCGGCGCGGCGGCCGACGCCAGGGAGCCGATGACCATGAGCACTCCGCCGAGGCTCACCAGCAGGCGCGGCGGATAGCGATCGGCCACGCGGCCGGCCGGGATCATGGCCACCCCGCGACCGAGTGCCTGCATGCCGGCGATCAAGCCCAAGGATGCATAGCTGACCCCGAACTCGTCGTCGAGCTGGCCGAGCACCGGCCCGATGACGGCCGTGCTGAACGAGACGAAGGCAAACGCGGCGAACAGGGCGACCACGGACCAGCCGGTATCGCCGAGCCGGGTTAGGCGCATGGGGTGCATCCGGCGGGCGCCGTCGTCACGCCTGGGACGGCCGATCGCGGAGGAAGCCCCTGAACACGTCGAGCCTCAATGCCTGCAGGAAACCCAATCCGTTCGACAACCCCTTCGACAAGCTCAGGGCGAACGGATTGGGGTGGCGCCCATGGCCTTTTCTCAGGTCTTCCCTAGTCGTAGATCGGGTACGCGCGCGAGGCCTCGGGGTCGCCGTTGCCGGTTGCCGCGTCGCCGTCCGCGTGGTCCCGCGAGTAGCCGTGCGCGGGGTATTCGTAGACGCCGCCTTCGAAGTTGCGCAACGTGATGGAGTCGTCGGTCAGCTTCACGATGCGATCGGGGGTCACGGGGATCTTGCCCCCGCCGCCGGGCGCGTCGATGACATAGGTGGGCACGCCGAAGCCGGTGGTGTGCCCCTGCAGCGACTCGATGATCTCCAGGCCCTTCTGCACCGAGGTCCGAAAGTAGTCGGTGCCCTTCACGAGATCGGCCTGGTAGATGTAGTAGGGCTTGACGCGGGCCTTGAGCAGCGCGTGCATGAGCTCCTTCATCACCTCGGGATCGTCGTTGACGCCGCGCAGCAGCACGGTCTGGCAGCCCACCGGAATGCCGTGATCGACCAGCAAGCCGCAGGCGCGCACAGCCTCCGGCGTGAGCTCACGCGGGTGGTTGAAGTGAGTGTTCAGGTAGAACGGGTGGTACTTGGCGAGCATCTTGCAGAGCTCGGGGGTGATGCGCTCGGGGTTGACGCACGGAATTTTGCTGCCGATGCGGATGAGCTCCACGTGCGGAATCGCGCGCAGGCGGCTGACGATCCACTCCAAGGCGGAGTCGGTGAGGGTGAGCGGGTCGCCGCCGCTGAGCAGCACGTCCCGGATCTCCTCGTGCTCGGCGATGTAGTCGATGGCGCGCTGCAGCTCCTCGGGCCGCGGCACCGGGTTCTTGCCGACCTTGCGCTTGCGGGTGCAGAAGCGGCAGTACATGGCGCAGGTGTGCGTGACGACGAACAGGACGCGGTCGGGATAGCGGTGCGTGAGGTGCGGCACCGGCATGTCGTCTTCCTCGTCGAGCGGGTCGTCTTCCAGGAAGTTCGGGTTCTCGAACTCCCGCGCGTCCGGCATTTGCTGCAGGAAGATGGGGTCGCTGGCGTCCCACTTCTCGATCAGGCTGAGGTAGTAGGGCGTGGTGAAGAAGGGGTATTCCTCGTCGATGGCCTCGAGCTGCTGGTATTGCTCCTCGGTGAGGCCGGGGATCTCGCGGACGTCTCGCACGCCCTTGGCCAGCTGCTCCTGCCACTCGGCGCGGGGTCGGGTTCGCTGGTGTGCCATCGCTCCTCGGGGCGCGCCGGCCGTCTGCGGCCGCCGTCGCCGTTCGCGTACCGGCCCAAGCCTACGAAACTAGGGTGGAGGCTGGGTAATGGGTCGGCTGGTTGGACTGGGCCGGATGCCGGCTGTGCGCCGGAATGCCGGGTCGGGGCGGGTCCCCTCACTCCATCCCTTGTATGTGCCAGGGCGGGTATGTTCCGAGGACTCTCGGAATGTCCGAGGGCATAGCCCGGGCGGGGACAGACCGATTAACCCTGGGGCCCTTGCGAGCCCGTGTCCGCAAGGTAGGGCGCGAGGTCAGTGCGTGGGGAGCGTACCGAATGGCTGCCAGACCAGACCTGTATCTCGGCATCGATGTCGCCCGGGACCACCTGGATGTGGCCGTCCATCCGACCGGGACGGCCTGGCGGGTGGCCAACACCCCCACCGGCCACGCCGCCTTGCGCCAGCGGGTGCAGGGGCAGCCGTATCGCCGGCTCGTCCTGGAAGCCAGTGGCGGCTACGAACAGGCGGTGGCGGGCGTCTTGGCCACCGCCGGGCTGCCGGTGGTGGTGGTCAACCCGCGCCAGGTGCGCGACTCCGCCCGCGCCCGCGGCATCCTCGCCAAGACCGACACGCTGGATGCGCAGGTGCTCGCGCACTTCGCCGCCACTGTCCAGCCTGGCGTGCGTCCCCGCCCGGATGCGGCCACCCAACACCTGCACGACTTGGTCACCCGCCGTCGGCAGCTCCGAGACATGCGGGGCGCCGAGCAGCAACGGCGCCCCCAGGCCGCCCCGGCCGTCCGGGCCGACATCGACGCCGCGTTGGCCGTCCTCACCGCCAGTCGGATCCATCCGCGGCTCCGCGCCTTCTACCACCAGCTGCTCGCGGCCGGAAAGCCGCCCAAGCTGGCCCTCACCGCCTGTCTCCGCAAGCTCCCGCTGCTCTGCAAGGCCCTCTGCAAGCAGCAAGCCCCGTGGAACCCTGCCATGGCCACCTAAACCCTTCACGTTCCACACAGTTGCTCTCCCCTGGGTGGAGCGTCAGCGGAACCTCAACACCGCCGAGGGCATTGGGCTCGACAGGCTGGGCGAGCGCCTGGCGCTGATCCAGCCGAGCGTCGACGGAACGGCGGTCGACGACGACACGAATCGCGCGCTGCTGCGGATCAGGGGCAAAGCCCTGCTCGGGGACGGCTCGGTCCCGTCACTCGAAGATATGATGCAGGTGGTGTTCCCGACTGCCTACGTTCAAGACCTCTGTGATGGGACGGTGTCGGTAGTCAACGTGATCAATGATCCGCGCTCGAACCTGGGCACGCTCGCGCGACCCGTCATCAGGGCCGCGATGCCCGCCGGCATCGGCGCCACGTTCGTCACCCGGAGTGCGCCGCCGGACCAGCCGTCCCTCTCGGCCACTGTGCGCAGTAGCGCGGCGATCGAATTGCCGTGGCCGCGCCCGGCCAACGACGGCCCCATTCGGTCGATCAAAATCTCTGTAGGCACCGTAACGTCCGTCAGCATCCTCCCTGCATAACGACGACCCGCCGAGTAACATTTTGGTCAATGGCGAACGCCCAAGTTGGGACCAGGGTTCCATGTGGGTGAGGGCAGTGAACACCGTAGGTCGAGGTCCCTCATCCCCATCAGCAAGTCGCCGTCGGTAGTGGAATTACACATTTGGCGCTGCGTAGGGCCGGTGTTCTTGGGCATCAACGTGATGCTTGTCCTGATATCCGCAGCAAGTGCGGACCGTCTCGACTGGCTCTGGTTTGTGCCGGTTCAGGGGCATTTGGACCTCAACCGCGAGGGCTCCGCTGCAAACACTTGGTGTGCGGTGGTTTGGATCGCCGTTGGCGTCCTCGCCTTGGCTCAGCTCCGGACGCTCCCCCCGTCACGCAAGCGGCTGATGCAGATTGGCTATGTGGCCGTGGCGGTGCTAGCCATACTCATCGCTAGCGAGGACGGCTTCAGCCTGCTAGGCAAGGATCGGGCTGGGAGGTGGGCGTGGCTGCTCGTATCCGCGCCGGCGTGGCTGCCGCTTGCGGTGGCGGCCAGTTGGGCTTTGGTCATCCGAGGGAGCCGGCATCCGGCGGAGCGTCTGCTCGTGTTGCTGGCCGTCGCATTTGGGGCAGCGTCGGTCGCTATTGATGCAGGCAGGCTATCCATCGGCCCTGACTCATGGCACTTCTTAGTCGAAGAAGGTTCGGAGCTGATGGCGGGTGCGATCCTGGCACTCGTTCTGGCCCATCGGATGACCCACTTTGCCGCGCATCGCTAAGTTCGGGGCCGTCGCGCTCGTGTCGGTCGTGCTGATAGCGACGGCTTACGCAGTGCTGGCCCGAATTCATCTCGTGGAGCACACCTATGGAATTTCCCGCCCGAAGTTCTACACCGGCCCCGTCACGATCGTCGAGCAGCGATTCCGAGCGGAGCACGACTGGTTGACGCGCATCGACGTCTGGGCCTACGCCGACGGCGCGTCCCGGCCCGCCGAAGTCTTCGCCCGTCTCACGCCCGAAGGATCGAATCGACCCATCCGTGAGAGTCGGACCACCGTGCATGCCCGCCGCTTTAGCAACGCGAAGGCGACCTTCGACTTCGAGCCGATCCCCGACAGCAGCGGGAGGATCTACACGCTCTCCGTGGGTGTCCTAAGCAGTGCACCCCCGTGGGTGTTTCTCGGCATGATCAGCAGTGGCTCGATCCCCGAGGGCGCAGCTCTGATTACTGGTACCCCGACGCC
>JAPOXD010000039.1 GCA_026707285.1 Chloroflexota bacterium
GGGTCGAACCACCACATGCCGTCGTTCCAGCAGATGCCGGTGCCGCGCGGCACGATCTCCGCCCCCCAGGCCCCGCCCAGCGTGTTGGTCAGCGACACGAACGTGCCGTCGCCGTCCGCCGTGCACAGATGCGTGGTGGACGAGTCGCCCTTCAGGCGCTCCATCTCGCGGTCGGCCGCCATGTAGGCCCAGGGATCGCCGGGACCGGCCGACACGGGCGCGCGCTGCGGATCGATCGACTCGGCCTGCGCCGCTGCGTGCTCCTTGCCGACCAACTCGGCCCAGGGCGCGTCGACGAAGTCCGGATCGCCCATGTGCTGGAACCGATCGCCCTGGGCCAGCCGCGACGCCCAGATGTAGGCGTGCAGCCGGTCCGCATCGCCCTGGTTCCCGGATCCGTCGTACGCCTGCTCGAATACGTTGAGCGTGCCAATGGTCGTCGGCCCCGCGCAGCCCGGGCCGGCCGTGACGACGGTGGTATCGCGATAGGCCGTTTCGAGCGGCTCCATCGCCCAGGCGCGGTACTGCGCCAGGTCGTCGCGGCGCAGCGCGCCGCCGTTGGCCACGCAGTCGTCCACGATGGCCTTGGCCAGGTCGCCGCGATAGAAGGCGTCCGGTCCATTGCGCGCGATGGCCTCCAGGCTGTCGGCGAGGTCGGGCTGCACGAGCAGGGGCTGCTCGCCCACATCGGCGCGGGGCGGTCCGCCGTCGGCGTAGTAGACGCGCCCCAGCTCCGCGCGGCGCTGACCGGCGGCGGCGTGGCGGCCCATCTGCAGCAGGTCGAACCACGTCAACCGCGACCCGCGGCGCGCCAGCTCGACCGCCGGTTCCACCAGCACCCGCCACGGCAGACGGCCATGCCGCTCATGCAGCAGCGCCAGTCCGGCGACCGCGCCGGGAATCGACATCGACGACCAGCCGATCAGGTTCGCGTCGTCCACCACGCCCGGCCAGAGAAATGCGCCGAGGGCGCCCCGGCCGTCCAGCGGGTAACGGTCGAGCGTGGCCAGTGCGGGCGACTGCATGGGAAAGGCCACCACGTCGGCGCCATCCGGTCCCGCCACCACGCAATACCCGCCGCCGCCGATGCCGCTCGACCACGGCTCGGCCACGCCGACGGCGAAGGCCGCCGCCACCGCCGCGTCGACCGCGTTGCCTCCGGCCTGCAGCGTGTCCAGGCCAATCGCGCTGGCCTCCGGATGCTTGGTGGCGACCAGGCCGCGCGACCCTTCCACCTCGGATTTCTGGATCGAGACCTGCGTGCGCGTGGGATCCATCAGGCCACCGCCGTTTCCGAGAACAGGGCGCTCACCGATTCGCCGGTATGGATGCGCCGGATAGCCTCGGCCAGCAGGGGAGCAACCGGCAGCACGCGGATCTTGCCCTGGTGACGGTCCGGGTCGAGCGGAATGCTGTCGGTCACCACCATCTCCTCCAGCGGCGACGCCTCCATGATCTCGTAGGCCTCGTCCGTGAACACCGGATGGACGCATGCAGCGTAAACGGCCCGCGGCTCTTGTTTCACGATTTCGCGCAAGCCCTCGCGTATGGACTGTCCGGTGACCACCTCGTCCTCCACGTAGAGCACCGTTCGTCCGCGCACGTCGCCGACCAGCCCGCGAACCATGACCTCGGCCGTGAGCGGGTCGCGGAACTTGTCCAGCACGGCCAGCGGCGCTCGCAGCCGCCGCGCGCACTCGCTGGCGGTCTTGATGCGCCCGGTATCGCCCACGACCACCAGATCGTCGAATCCCAGGTCTTCGAAGTATTGGGTGAGCAGCGGCATTCCGCTCAAGTGGTCGCTGGGGATGCTGAAGAATCCCCCGATCTGCTCGGCGTGCAGGTCCAGGGTGAGCACGCGGTTGGCGCCGGCGGTGGCCAGCAGGTCGGCGACGAGGCGCGCCGTGATCGCCACGCGCGGCTGGTCCTTCTTGTCGGACCGCATATAGGGGAAGTAGGGCACGACGGCCGTCACCCGCGCGGCCGAGGCGCGGCGCAGGGCGTCGATCGTGATGAACAGCTCCATAACCGACTGGTTCACCGGCCGGCCGGCAGTTTGGACCACGAACACATCGGCCTCGCGCACGTTTTCCAACACGCGGACAAAGGTGTTGTCGTTGCCGTACTCGAAGGTCTCCATGGCGCCGGGGGCACAGCCCAACTCGCGGCAGATGCCCTCGGTGAGCACGGGGTGCCCGCGGCAACCGAAGACCATCAGCCCGTTGTCGTGCATGCTCAAGCCTCTCCCGTGCAGAGCCATCCGTCAGCGGATCGGGTCGTAGCACACGGTGACCGGGATCGGGCTCTGGCGGAGCACATGCGTCGCCGTGGATCCCAGGTCGCACTCGTGCTGTCCCAGGAAGCGATGCGTGCCGACCACGATCGAGGCTGCGTCGTGGCGCAGCGCCGCCGCGATGATGGCCGTCGAAGCCGCGCGCGCCTGGCACACCTCGGTTTGCACCTTCACGCGTCGATCGCCCACGTGCTCCTGGGCTGCCGCCAAGACTGCCTCAGCCCGCACCAGCGCCTGTTCGTCCGAGGTTTCCAGCGGTTGCTGATGACCGACTTCGATCACGTTCAATAGCAGGAGCGGCCGTCGATGCCGCCGCGCCAGCAGCGCCGCCGTGCCGGTGACGATTTCATCCATATGCCCACCGTTGACGGCCGCCGCAACCGGTCCCTGGCCGCCTTCGTCCACGCTGGCCGGCGCCGCCTACCCGGCGGCCGCCGCCACCGCCTCGTCCTCGGCGGCCGGTCCCAGTGTCGCCGCCCGCACCGCCTGGTCGACACGTTCCGCCAGGTCCGGGTTCTCGCGCAGGAATGTCTTGGCGTTTTCGCGTCCCATGCCCAGCCGCGTGCCGTCGTAGGAGTAGTGGGCGCCGCTCTTGGTAAGGATTCCCTGCTCGACGCCGAGGTCCAGCAAGTCGCCCTCCCGCGAGATGCCGGTGCCGTACATCATGTCGAACTCCGCCGTGCGGAAGGGGGGCGCGACCTTGTTCTTCACCACGCGCACGCGCGTGCGAGCGCCCACGCTCTCGGTGCCAACTTTGATCTGTCCAATGCGCCGGATATCGAGCCGCACCGAAGAGTAGAACTTCAAGGCCCTCCCGCCGGGCGTGGTCTCCGGATTGCCGAACATGACGCCAATCTTCTCGCGCAGCTGGTTGATGAAGATGACGATGGCGCGCGAGCGATTGATGTTGGCCGTGAGCTTGCGCATGGCCTGCGACATGAGCCGGGCCTGCAAGCCCACCTGCATGTCGCCCATGTCGCCTTCGATCTCGGCCCGCGGCACCAGAGCCGCCACCGAGTCGACGACGATGATGTCCACTGCGTTGCTGCGCACGAAGACGTCCGTGATCTCGAGCGCCTCCTCGCCGGTGTTCGGCTGCGAGACGATCAGATCGGCGATGTTGACGCCGAGCTTCTCGGCATAGGCCGGGTCCAGCGCGTGCTCCACGTCCGTGAACACCGCCGTCCCGCCCGCTCGCTGCGCTTCGGCCACCGCATGCAGCGCCAGGGTGGTCTTGCCGGAGCTCTCCGGGCCGAAGACTTCCACCACGCGGCCCCGCGGCAGCCCGCCCACGCCCAGGGCGAGATCGATGCTCAACGAGCCGGTGGAGACCACCGGAATCGGGTCGCGGGCTTGGTCGTCCATGCGCATGACCGCGCCAGCGCCGAACTTGCGCTCAATCTGCGCGATGGCCGAATCGATGGCGCCCGAGCGCTCGTCAGACATGGGTTTCCTCCCTGAGCACGAGGCGCTCACCGCGCCGCGTCATGGTAACCGAGGGGCCGCGGCCAGGCACCCGTTGTCGGCGCCGGTTGCCGTCACCGTGGCGGCGGGCTAGCTTGCAGCACGGCTCCGAATCCGAGGCCCTTGCGATGCTTCCGACGACGATGACCGCCGCCGTGCTCCACGGCCCCGGCGACTTGCGAATCGAGACCCGGCCCGTCCCCAACGTCGAGCCGACCGACGTGGCCGTGGACGTGGCGTTTTGCGGCATCTGCGGCACGGACTTGCACTACTGGGACGGCTGGACCTTCGACGCCTGGCTGCCCAACTACGACCAGCCCTGGGTACCCGGCCACGAGTTCACCGGCACGGTGGTGGCGGTCGGCGGCGCGGTGCCGGACCTGACGGTCGGCGACCGCGTGGTGGTCGAGCCGCGCACGCCCTGTCAGACCTGCGCGCCCTGCCGCAAGGGCATCACGAACTTCTGCACCAGCATGCGCGGCATGCGCGGCAGCGGAGCCTGGGCCGAGTACACCGTGGTGGACTATCGCAACGTCGTGCGGTTTCCGGAACACCTGGACCCGCAGCTGGTCAGCCTCACCGAGCCGCTGGGCTGCGTGCTGCGCGGGTTCGACCGCATCGACATCACCGCCGGCGATTTCGTGTTCGTGGCCGGGGCCGGGCCGATCGGTCTGCTGGCGATGCAGATGGCCAAGCACAGCGGGGCCTCCCGCGTGCTGGTCAGCGAGCCGCACCCCTCGCGCCGCGACCTGGTGGCTGAGCTGGGCGCGGACGTCATCCTGGACCCGACCACCGACGACGTGCCCGCGGCGGTGCGCGACGCCACGCGCGGCCTGGGCGCCGACATTTGCATCGAGGCCGCGGGCGTGAACCCGGCGTTTCAGGCCTGCATCGACAGCGTCCGCGACAGCGGCACGATCCTGGTGCTGAGCCTGGCCAACCCGGAGGCCACCTTCGACCTCAAGCCCTACGACCTGTTCTCACACGAGCTGCGCATCGTGGGCAGCAACACCCGGCTCAACACCTTCCAGCGCGCGCTGGACCTGGTGCCGCTGCTGGACCTGGAGCCGATCGTGACCGAGGTACTGCCGCTCACGGAGGCGGTCACCGGCGTACGCCGCGCCAAGGCCGGCGAGGGCGGGAAGATCGTGCTGGATTGCCGTGGGGGGAACTGACCTGCTTAGCCCGGATAGTCGATAGCGATCACCACACCGGCGACGATCTCTTCGACTTGGTCGGCGGCTAGTGAATCGGGTCAGCCAGCGTCGCGTCCCACGCGTCGGTCACGTCCGGCTCGACCGCGATTCGCGCGTGACGCAGCACCAGATGGCGCTCCTCGGGTGGACGACGCGCCAGGTCGCGTAGGGACCCCTGAAACGTGCTCAACTGTTCGCCGTCTTGACCGGCGTCCGAGTCGCTAACGTCCGCCGCCGTCTGCACCATATCTACTGCCTCGCCGGTAAGTCCCAATTGCCGATCTCAGACCGACGAATCTCCGACGGCTTCACCCACTTGTCAACTGATGCAATTCGAATACTGGAAAAGATCAGCCGACGCCTACAATGCTCGCCGACGGATAGCCGCCGGAAGAGGCGCGCATGTCGTTCGAAGAACGCCTGACCGAACTTAGCATCGAGCTGCCCGACGCGCCGCGCCAAGGCCCGCGAGGACGGCTTGATCGTGCTTCACTGCAGCGGCGGCCGGCTTTGGTGCTCAGCCATATCGTTTTGACCGCGCGCAGGTCGCACTAGGCCGATGGAACGTCTTCGCTGGCCTTGGACTGAAAGTCCACGACTGATCACCGCATTGGCAATCCTGCCGCTCACACCCCTTTTGGCCTCCGTGGTCTACCGGCTCACCTCCGGGACCGGCCTGGCGTCATCTCCTGGGCTTGGGGCCTACCTGAGTTGGCACACGGCCCAATGGACGGTGCTGCTCGTGGCGTTTGCCGTGGCGCTGGTGCCCGCCGGCCTCGTCTTGATGCGAAGACCCGATACTTCCGCCTCCCGGGCGCTCGGGCTCTTAGCAATCGCCTTCGGCATCATCGCGCTGGCCTATGCCGTCACCAATCTTCTCCTGTACTTGCCCCGCATTTCACCTCAATGGCTGCGTATGGTTGTGGCCCTGAGCATAGTGCCGGCGGCCGCAGGAATACTCTTGCTGCAAAAGAGAAGCATTGCCAGCGTGCAGGCGCTGGGCATTTTGGCCATAGCGCTGGGAGTGATCGGAGCGGTCTACTACCTTCCAAGGATTCCAATCGCATTGACTTTAGACGTGCCATTGTGGGATATTGCCACATTCTTCGCTTCGGCTATTTCACTGACTCTCGCGCCGATAATCGTTGGGGTAGCATTGATACAAAGCAAAGGGATATCCAGTGTACAGGCGCTGGGAATAGTGGTCATCATGCTAGGCGTCATCGGGGCTATATATACGTCAAATATTACATTTGCATACGTCAAAAGTCTAGACCGGTGGAATGCGTCTGTAGTTGTGCATATTTCGACGGTCGTGGCCGCAGTTATTGGCCCCGCGATCGCCGGAATCCTGATGATCCAAAAGCGGGAACTGTCCGTCATTGCAGCGATGGGCCTTACAGCAACCGCACTCGGCGTCATTGGAACAACCTACAGTGTTTCGGCGCTAGTATCTATACTACTGCTAGCCTCGGGAACACTCTATATACATGTGATTGCGCTTACAATATTTTTGTTTGCTGCGCTGATCGTTGCGCTAAGCGTGGTGCCTTTGACTGCCGGTGTAGTGTTGGTGCGGCGAACTCAGGCTTCCGGCGCCTGGGCGCTCGGTCTTATGGCCATTGTCTTTAGTGTCGTCGGGATGACCTACAGCGCAGCGCAGCTCGCTGCCTCGGGTCCCCCGGGCTTCTTTAACCTGTTTGTCGGGATACACCTGCTGAACACACACTGGCTCCCCTGAACGCACCGCTGCCTACAATGCTCGCCGGCGGAAGACGGCCGGAATAGGCGCGCGCATGTCTTTCGAAGAACGGCTGACCGAACTCGGGATCGAGCTTCCCGATGCGCCGCGGCCCATGGCGAGCTACGTCCCGGCCGTGCGAAGCGGGGCGCAGCTGTGGATCGCGGGACAGCCGCCGGGACCCGATTGGGGTGGCGGGCAGATTGGCCGGGAGTACACGATCGAGCAGGGCGCGGCCGCGGCTCGCGCCGCCGGGCTGAACATTCTGGCCCAGGTGCGGCAGGCGGCCGGGTCGCTGGACAAGGTGCGGCAGGTCATCAAGGTCGTCGGGTTCGTGAATGTTGCGCCGGGGATGGATCAGGCGCACCGGGTGGTCAACGGCTGCTCGGACCTGATGGTGGAAGTCTTCGGCGAGGCGGGCCGCCACGCGCGTTCCGCCGTGGGCACGAGCACGCTGCCCATGAACATCCCGGTGGAGATCGAGGCGGTGTTCGAGTTGGAGGCGTAGCGTCCGGTCGGGCTGCATGGGAAGACGTTTCCACAGCCAGATAAGGGCGGTTCGCGAACCGCCCCTACCCGGGGGTAATTAGATTCAGCAGCCGCTAGATTCCCGCCTCCGCGTAGACCCGGACGGGCGGGTCAGAGACCCGCCCCTACCCGAAGCATCCGGCACGCCTTCTGGTTCGACCAGACTGGATTCCGGCCGTCGCCGGAATGACGGAGGGGTGGCGAATAGGGTCCCCTTAAGCAGGAACGGCCCGCACCATGGCGGACCGTTTCTGCGTCTCCGAACATCAGGCCCGCAACCGCTGGCCGCGGGCGAAGACTCGCGCTAGCTCGCGCGCACCTTCTCTGTTCGGGGACCCTTCGGACTGGCATCGCCCATACAGATCACCCCCTTCGCGTTTCGGGATATTCCGGCCGGCAGCCGGTGCCCGTTATGGGGTAAGTGTACGTCACGGCGCGGCGGATGGTCGCGAGGGGTAGCAGGCGACGTTCAAACCTGTGCACCGCCTAGCGATCCGGCACCGACGGGTACCCCCGATCGGTCAGTTGACCGGCGCGGTGGATTCCCGCCTTCGCGGAAATGACGGACTCAAGGCCGCCCGCTTCATCCCAATTGCGCCCGCGAGCACTTCGTCCTACGACTGCTGCCCCTGCCCGCCAATCCCCCAGAGCTCGTGGCTTGGCTCCCGGGCCATGAGCCGCTGGCCGGCCTCCGAAACCGGCATGCCCTCGAACAGCACGACGTTCATCAACTCGACGATGGGCATTTCGACTCCCAGTCGCTGGGCGAGCCGCAGCGCCCCGCGCGCCGCTTCCACGCCCTCGGCCACCATCACCATCTGCGCGGTGATCTCGTCGAGCGGCCGTCCTTGCGCCAGTTGGCTGCCCACGTAGTGGTTGCGGGATTTGGCGCTACCGCAGGTCGCAATCAGATCGCCCACGCCGGCCAGGCCGCTGAAGGTCAGAGGGTTCGCGCCGGCGGCAACCCCGAGGCGGGTCATCTCGGCGAGCCCCCGCGTCATCAGGACCGCCTTGCCGTTCTGGCTGGAGCGCAGGCCGTCGGCCATGCCCGCGCCGATGGCGATGACGTTCTTGAGCGATCCGGCCAACTCGACGCCGATCACGTCGTCGCTGGTGTAGGCGCGGAACCACGGCGCGCGCAACGCCTGCTGGACCGTCCGCGCCACCTCCGGGTCCGCCGACGCCACCACCGTGGCCGCCGGCTCGCGGGCGGCGATTTCACGCGCGAAGTTGGGGCCCGAAATCACCGCGAAGCGATCGGTCAGCTTCCCGCCCACCAGGTCGGCCATGGCCTCCGAGACGCGCGCGCCCGTCGGCGGATCCAGGCCCTTGATTCCACTGACCAGAATGGCCGACGGGGGCAACCAGCGCCCCAAGCGCTCCAGGTTCTCCGCCAGCCGCCGCATCGGCACGGCCAGCACCACCACCTCGGCGCCATCCAGCGCCGCCGCGGCGTCGTGCGTGATGGTGAGCGTATCGGGGAGCGGAATCCCGGGCAGGAAACGCGTGTTCTCGCGCCGGCGCGCCATGGCGTCGGCCTCGATCGGGTCGTGGACCCACAGCACGCACGCGCCGCCAACGTCGGCCACCAGCGCCGCCAGCGTGGTGCCCCAGCTCCCCGAACCGATGACGGTGACGCGCGTCGGACTGCCCTCGATGCTGGCTATTGGCCGCACCAGTGTAGGCGTGGGCGGTGGTCTGGCACGGCACGCGGGCCTGTTGGGCATCCAGGTCGGGCCGCGTTAGCCTTGCCAGAACCGGACGGAAATCCAAACAGCGGCACGCAGGAATCAGCATGGACCAGCCCACGGCGGATGTGCGCGAGGCGCTGCGCACGATTCACGACCCATTTCTGGGCGCGGCGTTTAGCGAATACAACCTCGCGCGCGACGTACAGGTCACGGATGGCGCCGTTGCACTCGGCCTGGTGCTGCCGGTGCCGCTTGGACCGGTCAAGCAGTCACTCGACGCGGCCGTTCGCGAGCGGCTGGGCGGGTTGCCGTGGGTCAGCGGCGTCGACATCGAGTGGACCAGCAACGTGACCGCGAACTCCGGGTTCGGCCAGTCCGGTCAGCCGCTCCAGGGCGTGAAGAACACCGTGGCCGTCGCGAGCGGCAAGGGGGGCGTGGGCAAATCCACCGTGGCGGTGAACCTGACCGTGGCGCTGCACGCCATGGGCGCCAGGGTGGGGATTCTCGACGCCGACATCTACGGCCCCAACGTGCCGGGAATGCTCGGCGTCGACGGGCGGCCGATCCTCGCCAACGACAAGATTCAGCCGCTCTACGGCTATGGCGTGCCGGTGATGTCCATGGGCTTCCTGGCCGATGAGGGCACGGCCATGATCTGGCGCGGTCCGATGGTGGCCCAGGCCCTGCGGCAGCTCATCGAGGACGTGGACTGGGGCCAGCTGGACTACCTGATCGTGGACCTGCCGCCGGGCACCGGCGACGCGCCGCTGTCGCTGGCGCAGATCCTGCCGCTGGCCGGCGCGGTGATCGTGAGCACCCCGCAGGAGGTGGCGCTGCAGGACGTGCGGCGCGGCATCGCCATGTTCGAGAAGCTGCGCGTGCCGAACCTCGGCGTCGTCGAGAACATGTCCTACTTCGTCTGCGGCAACTGCCAGGAGCGTCACGAAATATTCGACCACGGCGGCGCCGCCCGCGCCGCGGAGACGGCCGGGGTGCCGCTGCTGGGCGAGATTCCGCTGGATCCGAGCATTCGCAGGGGTGGCGACCAGGGCCGCCCGCCCGCCGCGTCCGGGGCCGACGACGCGCTCGGGGCGGCGTATTTCGACGCCGCGCAGCACATGACGGCTCAACTGAGCAAACTCAACGCCGCCAAGCCGGAGCCGCTGCCGGTTCTTTAGGCCGTCCGGGCCGCAATAGAGCCACCGCTGCCGTAGCGACAGCCCATGAGCAACGGGCACGACGCGCAATCCGGCGTCGAGCGGCAGTGCGCCTTGCCCAGGCGCACGAACAGCCCGTGCACCTCGGCAAGCTGCCGGGCATCCGGCGGCAGGGCCTCCAGGAGCAGCGCGCGCAGCGCCGCCCGCGGCACGCCCTTTGGAATGACGCCCAGCCGCTCCAGGGTCCGTTGCGTATAGGTGTCCACCACGAAGCTCGGCTGTCGCGCCGCGTAGAGCAGGATGGCGTCCGCGGTTTCGGGTCCGACGCCCCAGATGCCGAGCAGCTCGCGCCGCAGCGGCTCCATTGGGGCGCGCAGCATGCGGTTCAGGTCGCCGTCGTGCACAGCCCGAACGTGCGTGGCGAAGGCGTGGAGCTTGGCCGTCTTCTGTCGGAAGGACCCGCTCGGGCGCACCAGCTCCTGGCAGCTGAGCTCATCCATTTCCAGGATGCCGTCGATCGAGAGCGCGCCGGCGGCTCGAAGGTTTTCGATGGCCTTGGCCGCGCCGGTCCAGGCGGTGTTTTGCACCAGCAGCGCGCCGGCGATCACCTCGAAGGGGTCGGTATCGGTCCACCATTGCTGCGGACCAAAGTGCTCCGCCAGCGCGTCCAGCAACGGCTCGAGCCGGTCGGCCAGCTCCGCCGGCGCGGGGAGGGTCACTCGATGCGAATGACGCTGTGCACCGGGTGGTCGTCGAGCTGCGCCCGGCCGTTGAGGAACACGAGCTCGATCAGGAAGGCGCTGCCCACCACCTCGGCGCCGAGCTCGCGGACCAGTCGCACGGCCGCCGCCGTGGTTCCTCCGGTCGCCAGCAGGTCATCCATCACGACCACGCGATCACCGGCCTGCAGCGCGTCGCGGTGGATCTCCAGCGCGTCGCTGCCGTATTCCAATTCATAGGTGACCTGGTGGGTCTCGGCGGGCAGCTTTCCCGGCTTGCGCACCGGCACGACCCCACAGCCCAACTGCACGGCCGCAGCGGCCGCAAAGAGGAAGCCCCGCGCCTCGACCGCCACCAGCGCGTCGGGCGGCGCGTCACGGTAGGGCGCCACGAGTTGGTCGATGGCTTCGTGCAACGCGTCCGGATGCCGCAGCAGCGGCGTGATGTCCTTGAACATGATTCCCGGCTTGGGGAAATCCGGGATGTCACGAATGAACCGTTCCAGGTCCATGCGCACGGCCTCCTTCCCGACCGCCCGCGACCGGCGGCTCACAAGGGTTCTGGGGCGGCATCATGTCACGCCTCGGCGAGACCTTTGCAAATTCGGTCAACGTCACACGCGCGAGCCTCAGATCACCCTCACCCCCGTATCGCGTACGGGGCAGGCACTACCCGTCTCCCATCAAGCGCCCCTTGCAAAATCCAGCCAAGCTTGAGGATGACCGGGCAAGCCTCTTCGGCTCCCAGGTTCAATGAAGGGTGGATTCCCGCCTTCGCGGGAATGACGAAGGGAATACGCAAGGATCTGCCGGGGCAGAATCTCGCGTCCGGCGTATACTCTGGCGCCGACGGACCCGCGCCGAGGACTTGCATGCCGGCCTACACCTACGAATGCGAAAAGTGCGGCGACGTGTTCGACATTCGCCGCAGCATGACGGACGAGAGTCCGGTCGTTTGCACGTCCTGCCGGAGCAAGCGTGTGCGCCGCATCTATCACGCGCTGGCCATGGTCGGGTCCTCGTCGTCTAGCAGCGGCGAGTCGCCGCCCGCCTATGGCGCGGGGGCGAGCTGCTGCGGCGGTTCCTGCGGCTGCTAGCTCCGTCGCCCTAGCAGCTTTGCGGTCGGGCGGTCCCCAGTCATTCGCGATGCTCGAGTCGTCGCCTACGGTCGCCGCGACGTTTTGTGACGATTCCGACATTTGCCGGAACGATATGTGACCGTTGGGCGTACTCTCTTCAGGACGGTCCCGCGCCGTCTTCCACCGAAGGAGTTGGAGATGTTGAACCGGGCACGACTCACGCTGGCCATTGCCATCCTGGCGCTGGCGGCGGTCATCGGCAGCGTCGCCGTCGTCGGCGCGGATTCAGACGGGAATTCCTATCTGGAGCCGCCGCGCACCCTCTCGGTGAATGGCGACGGCGCGGCGTCCGCCGCTCCCGACATCGTCGACATCCAGCTCGGCGTCGAGACGATCGACGAAGACCCGAAGGCCGCCATCGACGACAACACGGCCTCCATGACCAGTGTGATCGAGGCTCTGACCGAGCTCGACATCGCCGAGGACGACATCCAGACCCGCAGCTTCAACATGTGGGTGGAGCAGATCTACGACGAAGACGGTCCGACCGGTCGCTTCCTCTACCACGTGGTCAACCAGATCTCGGTGCGCGTGCGGGACATTGACCAGACCGGCGACGTGCTGGGCGCGGCGCTGGCGGCCGGCGCGAACACCGTGCGCGGCATCTCCTTCGGCGTGGAAGACACGCAGGCGCTGGAAGAGGCCGCCCGCGACGCCGCCGTCGACAACGCCATCGCCAAGGCCGAGCAACTGGCCGAGCGGCTAGGCGTCGCGGTCGGCAGTCCCCGGCATATCGCCGAAATCACAGGAGGCTTCCCGGAGGCGGTCCGCGTTGAACGGGCGATGGCCTTCGACTCCGGCGGCGGCAGCGTACCCGTGTCCCCCGGCGACTTCACGGTTCGCGTGTCCGTGAACATCACCTTCGACATCGAGTTGCCGTACGAGGACGGCGACATGGAGGACGACGACTCGGAGGAGAGCTAGCGGCCGCCCGACCTGAAAAAGCGGTAGACGTCCGCCAGCTCGGCGGTGCGCCGCGCGGGCGGCAGTGAGTCGAGCACCAGGGCGCCGTAGCGGCGGGTGGTCAGCCTGCGATCCAGGATGGCCACCACGCCGCGGTCCTGGCTCGAGCGAATCAGGCGCCCCACGCCTTGCTTGAGCAGCAGCGTGGCGCGCGGGAGAGCGAACTCGCCGAACCAATTCCGGCCCTCGGCCCGGAGACGGTCGGTGCGCGCGGCGATGACCGGATCGTCCGGCACGGCGAATGGCAACCGCGTGATGATGACCAGGCTCAGCGCCTCGCCCGGCACGTCGACGCCTTCCCAAAACGAGCGGGTGCCAAAGAGGACGGCATTGCCGGCCGCGCGGAACTGGTCGAGCAGCACCGGCGTGGGCGCCTGGCCCTGGCGCAGCACGGGGAACGCCAGCCGGCCCGAGAGCCTGCGCCAGGCGTCGCGCAGCGCCCGGTGGCTGGTGAAGAGACAAAACGCGCCACCGCCGGAAGCCTGCACGAGCGCCTCGATGCGCGCGGCGATGCCGGCTGCGTAGACCTCCGAGGCGCCGCCGCCCGCCGGCGGTTCGGCGACGTCATGCGGCAGATACAAGAGCGCCTGGCGGCGGTAGTCGAAGGCCGGCTCGGTCACCATGCCCTCCGCGCCGGCCAGGCCCAGTCGATCGGCTGCGTAGTCGAACGAGCCGCCGACGGTGAGCGTCGCCGACGTGCCGATCACTTGCCGGCGGTCGGCCACCAACTGCCTGAACGTCGAAGCCACGTCGATCGGGGCGGCGGTCGCGACGATGCCGCGTTCGTCGGACCGCTCCGCGTAGTGCACCCAATCCGGGTCGCCCACGCGAAAGACGCGGTCCGCGTCCATCGCCAGCTCGCGCAGCCGGCGGCTCAGCCAGGCGCCTTCCTCGCCGTCGGCAACCTCGCCTGTCGCCTCGGCCAGGTCGGTCGCCAGCTCCGCCAGCCGGATTCCGGCGGGGACCTCCTCCCGGATCGGCGAGCGGCCCGCGCCGAGCATTCGCTCGACCTGCGCGAACGCCGCCGTGGACGCCTCCAGCGCCGCGCGAATGGTCCCGGCGCGCCCGCGACCGACGGCGTCGATGACCCGCCGCGTATTGAGCATGCGCGAGGCGCGGCCGGCGTCGATCTCCGCCGCGAAGACCGATGTGGCCGCGTCCTCCAGCGTGTGCGCCTCGTCGAGCACCGCCGGCGCTCCCTGGGGCAGCGGCATGCCGGTCCCGTCCTCGTCGCCCACCGATCGGAGCTTGGCGTCCACCAGCACGAGATGGTGATTGGTAATCACGATCTGGGCGTCGGCGGCCTGCGCCCGCGCCTTTTCGGCCCAGCACTCGCGCACGAAGGGACAGAGGCGGCCCTCGCAGGTCTCCATGCCGCGGGTCAGCGCGGCGCGCAGCACGGGCGTGGCGCCCTCGCCCAGCTCGTCCATGTCGCCGCTGGTGGTGCGGTCGGCCCAGGCCCGCACTTCAGGCATGTACCCCACGATTGCCGCGTCGGGCATTTGTGACTGCGCATCCAGGGACAGCAGGCAGAGATAGTTGGCGCGACCCTTCAAGCGCGCCACGACCGGCGACACGCCCGTGAGACGGACGGCCAGCGGCAGGTCGTGGAACCAGAGCTGGTCCTGCAACGCCTTGGTGGCGGTGCTCACGATGGCCTGAGATTTGGCGCGCAGCAGGGGCGCCAGATAGGCCAAGGACTTGCCAGTGCCGGTGCCAGCCTCGACGAGCGCATGCTGTCCGGCCGCGAGCGCGCCTTCCACGAAGTCGGCCATCTGGAGCTGGCAGGCGCGGGTCTCGTATTCGGGCAGCAATAACGACAGCGCGCCGCCCGCGCCGAACAGGCGTTCGAGCGACCGCCGGCCGTCGGTCGGTCCGTTCACGCGGTTGCCGCTACGGGAGGATCCGCGTCGTGGCCGAACTGCCGGCGACCGAGGCCGCCGCGAAGGCCTCGGCAAAGTCCACGCCCGCCTGCAGGCCGCGATAGGCCGACACCGTCTCGGCCGCCTCGGCGATGTCGATGCCTCGCCGCGTCAGGTACCACTGCGCCAGCGTCTTGAGGTGCGCGATGGCCGCCTGCTTCGTATCGATCGTGTCGCTCACGTCCACGTAGGTGTCGGGGGTGAAGCCCTCGAGCCACCGCGGCTGGTAGGCGAACACCGCGGGCGGCGCGTCCAGGGGCTCCTGTTCGGTCCGGGCGGTTGGCGCGGCGGCAAGGTGCGCGGCGTCGAGCGCCAGCCGCGAGACGTCGCGCAGGTCGTGGTGCGCGTCCACCGGCGCCGGCACGAGCAGGGCATTCGGCCGAAACTTCCGCAACACCTCGACCAGTTGCATGCGTGTGACGGCGTCGTTGGCCACGCTGAAGTCCGAGTGGCCGAACCAGAAGAGTTCCGCGCCCAGGGACTTGGCCGCGGCCTCGGCCTCGGCGCGATGTGTGTCGGCCAGCTCACGAGGCGGCAGATCACTGCCCAGGCTGTTGCCATTACCCAGCGTGCAGATCGCCACGGCGCCCCGCGTGGCCGCCACGCGCGCCAGCGTGCCGCCGCAGCACATCTCGGCGTCGCCGGGCGATGCGGCCAGGGCCAGGATGCGCATGAGTCCCCCTTCGCGTGACGTGGTCAAAGTTTAGCCGGGTACCCCGGTCGACCTCGTGCGGCAGAATTGGCCTGCGCCGCCGCCGCGCGGGTCCCATGCCTGATTCCACCGCCAATTTCTTCGACCAGGCCCGCGTCTACGTGCGCGCCGGGCGTGGCGGCGACGGCGCGGCGAGCTTCCGGCGGGAGAAGCACGTGCCGCTCGGCGGACCGGACGGCGGAGACGGCGGCCGTGGGGGCGACGTGCTGATCCGGGCGCGCGAGAACCTGCATGCGCTGACGCACCTGCAATACCAGCATCGCTTCATTGCCGGCAACGGCGCGCCCGGCCAGCGCAGCCTGCGCCAGGGTCGGGACGGCAAGCCCGTGATCATCGACGTCCCGCTCGGCACGGTGGTGTACGACGACGCCTCGCAGGTGCTGCACGACCTGGTGGAGACCGGCCAGGTAGAGATGGTCGCCCACGGCGGTTCGGGGGGACGCGGCAACGCGCGCTTCAAGTCGTCGCGGTTCACGGCGCCGGACCTTGCGCTGCGCGGGGCGGACGGGGACGAATGCCACCTGCGCCTGGAGTTGGAATTAATTGCGGACGTGGGGCTCGTCGGCGCGCCCAATGCGGGCAAATCCTCACTGTTGACGCGCATCAGCGACGCTCGGCCGAAGGTCGCGCCGTATCCCTTCACCACGCTGCAGCCCGTCCTGGGCGTCGTCGCGGCCAGCGACACGCACATGGTCGTCGCCGATCTGCCCGGGCTGATCGAGGGCGCCAGCGAGGGGGCGGGTCTCGGCGCGCAATTCCTGCGACACGCCAGGCGCTCGCGCGTGCTCATCCACGTCGTGGACGGTTCGGGCCTGGAGCGACCGCCGATCGAGGCCCTGGACGCCATCAATCATGAGCTGGCAAGCCACGGCGCCGGATTGGAGTCGCGGCCGCAGATCGTGGCCTTCAACAAGATCGACCTTGCCGAATCTCGCGCCGAATGGAGCGCCTTTGCCGCGGCGTGCCGCGAGCGCGCCTGCGAGCCGGTGGCGGTGTCCGCGGCGACCGGCGAGGGAATCCCGACGCTGATTCAACGCGCGCTGGGCGCGCTGGCCGAGGCGCCCGAGCCGGAGCGTCCACAGCAGACGGCCCCGCCGGTGCTGCGCCCCGAGCCGGTCCATGAGGCCCCGCGGCTGTTTCGTCGCGAGGACGGGGCCTATGTCATCCGCGACCCAACGCTCGAACGGCTGGCGCGGCAACTCAACCTCAACACCCAGGACGCGGTCGACTACTTCCAGCGCCGGCTCGACCGCAGCGGCGTCACCGCGCGCCTCGAACAGGCCGGCGCCGAGCCCGGCGACACGGTGGTGGTTGGCGAGTTGGAGTTCGAGTGGGAGGCCGAGGGGCTGTGATAGCATCCCGCCATGGTGATTTGTAGCCGAAACTGTCGCCCATCTCTGGGTGAAATCCGCGTCACTATCTAGCCCCCGCCATGTCGCGGCCAGCGTGCCGCGCCGCGGGGGCCGCGCCCGGCACCGCCGGGCGATTTTGTTTTCTCGGCGGGGTTCGGCCCGCCGCTCACCTGACGAAGGATCTCTCCCATGAACGACACGCTCTCCCGCATGCGGCACTCGGCCGCGCACGTGCTGGCGACAGCCGTGCTCGACGTCTTTCCGGACGCCGAGCTCGGCATCGGACCGCCCACGGACGACGGCTTCTACTACGACTTTCTGCTCCCGCGCGCGCTCACGCCCGAGGACTTGAAGCAGTTCGAGGCGCTGATGCGCAAGCACGTGGCGGCGGACTATCCCTTCGAGTACGCCGAGCATGAGCGCTCGGAGTTGCTCGAGCGGTTTCGCCGGGACGGCCAGTCCTTCAAGGTCGAGTTGATCGACGACCTGGCGGCGGACGAGACGCTCAGCACGTATACGTCCGGGCCGTTCGTCGACCTCTGCCGCGGCCCGCACGTCGAGTCAACGGGTCAGATCGGCGCGTACAAGCTGCTGTCCATCGCCGGGGCCTATTGGCGCGGGGACGAGCGGCGACCGCAGCTGCAGCGCATCTACGGCACGGCCTTCGCCACGCGCGCGGAGCTCAAGGCGCACCTGCAACGGCTCGAAGAGGCCAAGAAGCGCGACCATCGCCTGCTGTCGCGCCAGCTCGACCTGTTCTCCTTCAACCCGCTGGTCGGCGCGGGCTTGGTGCTGTGGCATCCCAAGGGCGGGGTGATCCGCGAGACGCTGGAAGACTTCTGGCGCGCAGAGCACCGGCGCCGCGGTTACGACCTCGTCTACTCGCCCCACATCGGCCGCAAGGAGCTGTGGGAGACGAGCGGGCACACACAGTTCTTCGCCGACGGGCTGTTCCCGGAGATGGAGCTGGAAAACCAGACGTTCATCAACAAGCCGATGAACTGTCCCTTCCACGTGCAGATCTTCGCCTCGGGCACGCGCAGCTACCGCGATTTGCCGCTGCGACTGGGCGAGCTTGGGTCGGTCTACCGCTACGAGCGGTCGGGCACGCTGCACGGGGCGCTGCGCGTGCGCGGCATGACGCAGGACGACGCCCACATCTTCTGCCGCCGCGACCAGTTCGTTGACGAGGTCAGCGGCGTCATCGACCTGACCCAGATGATTCTCGGCACGTTCGGGTTTTCGGACTACGCCATCGACGTGAGCGTCCGTGCCGACGACGACCGCGACAAATACGCCGGGGACGACGAGTTGTGGGAGCTAGCCGAACAGGGACTGGTCGAGGCCTTGAATCGGCACGGCCTCGAATTCCGCCGCGTCCCGGGCGAGGCGGCCTTCTACGGTCCGAAGATCGACGTGCATCTCGTGGACGCCATCGGGCGCACGTGGCAGCTCACGACGATCCAGGTCGACTTCAATCTGCCGGAGCGGTTCGACATCACCTACGAGGCCGCCGACGGCAGCGGCGAGCGTCCGGTGATGGTCCACCGCGCCATCATGGGGACGATCGAGCGGTTTACGGCCATCCTCATCGAGCACTTCGCCGGGGCATTTCCAGTCTGGCTGTCGCCCGTGCAGGCCGTGGTGATCCCCATCGCCGACCGGCATGCCGAATACGGCCAGGGCGTGGTGGAGCAACTGCGGGCCGCGGGGCTGCGCGCGGAGCTCGACGCGCGGTCCGAGCGCATGAACCGCAAGATCCGCGACGCGCAGCTGCAAAAGGCGCCCTACATGCTGATCGCCGGCGACCGCGACATCGCCGCGGGCCATGTATCCGTGCGTCTGCGCACCGGCGAGGACCTCAAGGGCATGCCGGTGGACACGTTTCTCGATGCCGTTCGTCCGGTGGTCGAGTCGCGGGCCCACGACACCCTCGGCTTCGATGCCACGAGCTAGCGGTGCCGACCGCGCGTTCGGAATTGCCCCAGCGTTAGCGAGACCTTTTTTGAGCCTGGCGGTCTACCGGGCTCGGCAACGGGTCGAGGAGGGCAGTTCCCGAGACCGATGAGCCGGCAGCCTGTGAACGTCCTTCGCACGGCGCGCCGCATGGCGTCCTATTTGCGCCCGCACTGGCGAGCGCAGGTGGGCGCCGTGCTGGCCTCGCTGGTGACCGTCGGCGCGGAGCTGCCGACGCCGCTGCTCATCAAGGCCCTGGTTGACGATGTCGCAATCGGCGGCGACCTGAGCCTGCTGCCGCCGCTGCTCATCGCCATCGGCGCGCTGGCCATCGCGGGGTCGGCCGGCTACGTAGCCGCCACCTATCTCTTCACGAGCGCCGGCGAGCAGGCGGCCAACGTCCTGCGTCGCGCGCTGATGGACCAGGTGCTGCGCCTGCCGCTGGCCTACTTTCGCGGGCACCGCACCGGCGACACGGTCACCCACTTCACCGCCGATTCGGCCGCCATCGCGGAGGCCTACGAGCGCGCCTACGGCCGAGGACTATCCGCCGCCATCTCGGTTCTGGGCATCGTCATCGTCGTGGCGGTAATCGACTGGCGCTTCGGGGTGCTCGCCGCCGCGCTGGTTCCGGTGTACATGCTGCTGCCGCGGCTCCGCCAAGGTCACCACGTGCGCTCGGCGCAGCGCGTCCAAAGCGCCACCGGCGAGCTTGGCGGCCTGGCCACGGAGCTCATCGCCGGCATGCGCGACATTCGCGCGTTCAATCGCCAGGCGTGGTCGCTGGATCGCCTGCGGCGACTGCTCCGTGAGTTGCGCGATGCGCGCGTGTATCAGGGATTCGTCCGCGGCTGGACCTGGGTGACCACGACCATCTTCTGGATCGCCTACGCCTCGATTTTCCTGGTGCTGGCGGAGCCGATCTTCGGCGGCGAGGTGACCATTGGATTCGCGCTCGCCCTGGCCGGGTACCTCTCGTGGCTCAACCGCGAGGTGACGCCGATGACCATGGCGTACGTCGACCTGCTACACGCGGTGGGCGCCGCGCGGCGACTCTTCGACTTTCTGGACACGCCGGCGGAGGACGACGCCGGCGAGGGCAAGTCGCTGGCCGTGACCAACGGCGAGGTCGAGTTTCGCGGCGTCGGGGCGGCATACATGGCCGGTACGCCGGTGCTGACGGATGTGTCGCTTCGGGTTCCGGGCGGGTCGACGACGGCGATCGTGGGCCCGAGCGGCGCCGGAAAGTCGACCGTCGTCAACCTGCTGCTGCGATTCCTCCAGCCGAGCGCCGGTGAGATACGGCTCGACGGGCAGGACATCGGCACCGCCAGTGCGACGGAGACGCGTCGGCACGTCGGCGTCGTGTTCCAGGACCCGGTGCTCTTTCACGGGTCCATCGCCGACAACATCGGATTTGGACGCGAGGGCATCGGCCGGCGCGAGGTCGCCCAGGCGGCCGACACCGCCGCGGCCACCGACTTCATCGAGGCCACGCGCGACGGATTCGGTACCCAGGTCGGTGAGCGGGGTCTGCGCCTCTCGGGCGGCCAGGCCCAGCGCATCGCCATTGCACGCGCCATCGCGGGCGATCCGCGCGTGCTGGTACTCGACGAAGCCACGTCCGCGCTCGACGCCGAGGCCGAGCACCTGGTGCTGCGGGGCCTGGAACGCGCGCGCGAGGGCCGGACGACGCTGGTGATCGCCCACCGGCTGTCCACCGTGCACCAGGCGGATCAGGTCGTCGTGCTCGACGCGGGCCGCGTGCTGGACGTTGGACGGCACGCCGAGCTGTACGAGCGTTGCGGCCTCTACCGCGAGCTGTGCGACCGGCAGATGCAACCGATCACCGAGGCGCGGGCGAACGATGCTTAGCAGGGGGCACAAGCCTTGACCGCCTCGGCGCCGAACGTGGACTCGCCGCGGGCGTTGTCCGATTGGGCGATCGCCTCACGCCTGTGGGCGTATCTGCGCGGGTCGCGCCTCGACTACGCGATTGCCGCGGCGGTGACCGCCGGGAACTCCGCGGTCATGATCACGCGCCCGTGGCTGCTGCACGTCCTCATCGATGACGTGTTCGGTAAGCAAGACCGGGGGCTACTGATCCCCACGCTGCTCGGGATCGCCGGCTGCGGCGTCGGGCTCGGAATCGCCGCCGTCTTCGGGCATTGGGCCCACACGCGGGCGGCCGAGGGCGCGATGTCGCGGATGCGCCAGGACGTCTTGCGACAGGCGCAGCGGATTCCCATCGGCGCTCTGCGCGGGCGGCGGACGGGCGACATCGTGTCGCACCTCACGGCCGACGCGGCCGTGATCTCTACCGTCTACCTGCACGCCGGATCGGTGCTGTTCGCGCAGGCGCTGCGGATGCCCGGGTACCTGGTCATCATGTTCGCCATCGACTGGCGGTTGGGGCTGATCGCCGTGGCCACGCTTCCGATTCACGCGCTGATGGCGACCCGCGTCAGGGGACGGACGCAGGCGGCGGGCGCGCGAGTGCAGGGCGCGATGGGGCGTCTCACGGCGGTATTGACCGAGCTGGTTGGCGGCGCTCGCGACGTGAAGGCCTTCAACCGGCAAGGGTGGGCGGGCGAACGGCTCGACACCGAGACCCGTGGTTTGTGGCGGGCGCGCGTTCGGGTCGCGCTGCTCGAGAGCCTGGGGCAGATGTCGCACCTGGCCTATTGGGCGGCGTTGATCGCGATCTGGGCGTTTCTAGCGGACGCGGTGGTCGCCGGGACGGTGGCGGTCGGGTTCCTGGTGGCCTCCGGCCAGTACCTGCTGCAAGTCGGAGGACCGGTGAGGAATACGTTGAACGACTTCGTCCAAATCCAGGTCGTGCTCGGCACCGCCCGCCGGGTGTTCGGGTTCCTGGACACGCCCCGAGAGCTCGACGATGCGGCCGGCCGTTCGCTGGCGGTGTCGCGCGGAGAACTCCAGGTCGAGAACGTCGAGTTTTCCTACGGCGAGGAAGACGTGCTGCACCGGGTAACGTTCGGCGCGTCGCCCGGTGAGCGGGTGGCCCTGGTCGGACCGAGCGGCGCCGGCAAATCAACGCTCATCAGCCTGATGCTCAAGTTCTACGAGCCGCGCGCCGGTCGAATTGCCATCGACGGGGAGGACATTGGACAAGCCAGCGCGACGTCGGTGCGACAGGGCATCGGCGTGGTGTTTCAGGACGCCACGCTGTTCGACGGCTCGGTGTCGCAGAACATCTCGCTCGGACGCGAGACCGTCACCGAGGCCGATGTCCGACGGGCCGCGGTGCTGGCCAACGCCGACGACTTCATCACCGCCCTGGAACACGGCTACGACACCAACATCGGTGAGCGCGGCGTGCGGCTGTCAGGTGGGCAGGTGCAGCGCATCGCCATTGCCCGCGCCATCGTGGGCGACCCGCGGATCTTGATCCTCGACGAAGCCACCTCGTCGCTCGACGCCGAGTCCGAGTGGCTGGTGCAGCAGGGCCTGGAGCGGGCGTCGGCTGGTCGCACCACGCTCGTGATCGCGCACCGGCTCGCCACGGTGCGTCAAGCCGATCGCATCGTCTTCCTGGACAGCGGGCGCGTGCGGGACGCCGGGCGGCACGATGAGCTCTACGAGCGCAATGACCACTACCGACGGCTGTGCGACCTTCAGTTGCTTCGCGGTGAAGCGTCGAGTCCGGCCTAGGAGCCGCGGGGAGCGAGTTGGTGCGCCTGCGCCGTAACGGTCGGCTATTGTGCGCCCGGCAGCGTGAGCAAACGCTTGGACCGGCGACATGAGAATTCTGGTCGTAAACGACGACGGCATCCAGGACCGGGGCCTGTGGGCGCTGGCGGAGGCGCTGGAGCCCCTGGGCGAGGTGCGGGTCTACTCACCGGATCGCAACTACAGCGGCGCCGGTATGTCCGTCGCGCTCACGCCTGAGTTCCACTTGCAGCGCGCCGGGCCGCCGGACGGCATCCGCACGAGTGTTCCCGGATTCACGGCGGACGCTTCGCCGGCCAACCTGGCGTCTCTGGGGTGCGCCATTGGCTTCGATCGCGAGCCGGACGTGATCGTGTCCGGCATCAATCCCGGCTGGAATACGGGCGTGCAGGGCTATGTGAGCTCGGGAACCATGGGCGCGGCGCGCGTGGCGCTCGATAGGGGATTCACCGGCATCGCCGTATCCCACGCACCGCGCTCGCCCGAGGACAAGCGGGCCATCGCCGCCGCCGTGGCGCGATTCGTCGCCGCGGCCCATGCGCAGGGCGTCCTGCGACAGCCGCTGCTGATCAACATCAATACGCCCGAGCGCTTTGCGGCCACGGAGCCGGTATGGCTCACGCGGCCGGCGCCGTTCACGTTGTTCGCGGGCCTGCGCCCGACGGAGGATCCGATCGTCGACGGCGATCGGATCACCGTCCGCGTGGAATACGGCAGGATCTTCGACGGTCCCGGAACCGACGACGACGAGACGGCGGCGCTGAAGGCCGGCGCGGTGTCGATCTGCGTCACCGATCCGTTCACGTCGGAGGTCATGTTCGACAACTCGTGGCCGGAGATCGCGCGCGCGTTTTCGCCCGTCGATAGGCCCGCGGCCGACGCGCTCGGACCGTGAGGGAGTAGAACAGTCATTCGGAACGCAGTGAGGAATCGAGGGACGTTGGTGCGTTTTCCCCGCCCCTTAGATTCCTCGCGTTGCTCGGAATGACGAAATTGGGCGTAGGTGGCGGCCAGGTGAATTCCCGCCTCCGCGGGAATGACGGAGTGGAGGACTCATGAGCTCCAAACTTGACGAGTTGCGCCTCCGGCTGCGTGAGGTGGGCGACCTGCGCGCGGCGGCGGCGGTGCTGCACTGGGATCAGACCACCTACATGCCGCCGAAGGGCGCGGCGTCCCGCGGCCGGCACATCGCCACGCTGGAACGGCTGGCGCATACAGCGTTCACCGACGGCGCCATCGGTTCCTTGCTCGACGACTTGCAGCCATATGCGGACAGCTTGCCGCCGGAGCATCCCGACGCCGCGCTGATCCGCGTCACGCGGCGCGACTACGAGCGCGACGTGCGCGTGCCGGCCGCCTTCGCCGCCACGCTCGAGGAGCATGCGGCCGCCTCGTATGCCGCCTGGGTCAAGGCGCGGCCCGCCGACGACTTCGCGGCCGTCCGGCCCGTGCTCGAGCGCACGCTGGACCTCAGCCGGCAGCTCTCGAGCTATACGCCCAACGCGGAGCACGTCGCCGACCCGCTGATCGACCGCCAGGATCCGGGCATGACCGCCACCGAGGTTTCGTCCCTGTTTGCGACGCTGCGCGCCCAGCTGGTGCCGCTGCTGCAACGGATCACGGCAGCGGCTGCGAACGACGACTCCGCCGTGCGCCAGCATTTCCCCATCAGCGCGCAGCGCGACTTCGCCCGCCGCGTGGTCGCGCTGATGGGCTTCGACTTCGAGCGCGGTCGCATGGACGACACGGCGCACCCGTTCATGACCACCTTCGCCTCGGACGACGTGCGCATCACCGTGCGGGCCGACGAGCA
>JAPOXD010000003.1 GCA_026707285.1 Chloroflexota bacterium
CGTGGCTCAGCACCAGCCTGGGGCCCTCCGGGTTTCCGTGGCGTCGCAGCATGATCACGGTGTCGTCGTCCACCTGGACCGGATGAACCGACAACGGCTTTGGAATCTCCCAGATGGCTGCGAGAGATCCGTTCACTGCACGCACCCTCCTGCTAGAGCAATCATGGACGCCAGGATCAATAGGCGGATCCAGCTAGGGACGAATCAGATCGCCAGCGCCGCGTTGGCGTAGAAGAGCCGGCGTGGTCTGCGGAAACATCGGAGATTCACCGTCCGGGCAATCTCAATTGAGGTCGCCGAAACCACTTTTAGCACAGACCGGATGTGCCACAAGGCGTCGCAGGGTGCGTTTGGCACGTACTGCGACTCACAGACAACTGAGTAGCCCAGCACGGCGCCGCCAAGCCATCGCGAAGCGCCACAGCCTGGCCGACTTCGCCGATCCACTTCTGTTAGGAGCGGGGGACGGGGCTCGAACCCGCGACATCCAGCTTGGAAGGCTAGCGCTCTGCCAACTGAGCTACCCCCGCCGATGCTTGGATTATCGGGCGGCGCGGGATTCGGGGCAATGGGGCAGGTTCGGCTGCAACCAGCCCGCTACTCGACGGCGCCGTGCTCCAGCGCCCAGGTCCGCGCCTGGCGCAACGACTGCATGACCTCCTCGTCCGACACGGCCTCTTCGTGGATTTCGTAGGTGGCGTCGCCGAAGATCCCGATATCGAACGTGATGCGCTTGCCGGGTTCGCGCGCGACGGTGAGGGGGCCTTCGAAACCCTGTTCGGTCAATCCAGCCATAAACGGCTCCAGCGGAGCGACGCCGTCTCCCAGATCCACCGGGCAGTACTCACCCTCGGCGGCCACGTCCTTGAGGTGGACCACCTTGATCCGATCGCCGGCGATGTCGAACAGCTCCGCGGGGTCCTGACCGCCGGCAGCAAACCATCCGGTGTCCGGACCCGCGCCGATCCGCGAGCCAACCGAGCCGTTCAGCCCCGAGTAGTCCGACGGGCGGCCGAACGGGTAGGGCCACTGGTTGGCGATGGCGAGATCGATCTGAAACTTCTGGCACAGCGGCTCGAGTTCGCGGGCTTTGCTGAGATTGGCGCATTCCGCCACCACGCGGCTCGCCCCCAGCCGGGACGCGACCTCGAACATGCGCGGCATGCGGGTCCAATTCTCCTCCGCGCCGGTCGGGTAGTACGCGACGACCTCCAGGCCGGTGCGGGCAATCTCATGCGCCACGTTGTCGATCAGTGCATTGGTCATGGTGTTGTAGTCGCAATGGACCGACGACAGCTCCACAAAGCGATAGCCGGCCTCGGCGATTTTGACGACGGCCGTTTCGATGGGGTCGCCGGCGAAAACGCTGGTCATGCAGGCCAGCTTCATCGAGGCAGCGCTTCGTGTCGGGCCGTAATTCCCGGCTCCAGGAGGCGGCGGCGCAACGACCCACTCGGAACCATTCCAATTCCCATCACGGACAAGCCGCAGCGGAACATTCACCAACGCGCAGTGCGCTTGAGAACGAGGGCAGGAGCGTCATGGGGCATGAGTCTACCTAGCAGCCGCCGCTCCTGCGAGACGCCCCGCGCGGACCCGGCTGCCGGCCAGGTCGACCAAGGCGTACAGTGCATTTTGCGAGCCGCGTAAATGCTGCCGCCGGCGGGAGGCAACGAATGTTCGTCGCGTGAATTCGCTGCAATCCGAGATCCGCGAGCGCCTGCGCGGACCGATCAACTCGGTCCCGGTGGCGTTCAGCGACGACGGGCAGATCGACTTTGCCGCGCTGACGCGCATGATCGATCGCTCGCTGGATGCGGGCTGCGGCGTGGTGATGCTCACCTGGGGCAACAGCCTCATGTCGCTGCTCACCGACGGCGAGGTGGCCGACGTGCATGCCGCGGTGGCGCGCGACGTGGCGGGACGGGCCCTCACGGTGGCCTGCGACAACATGTGGGGACTGCCGAAGTGCGTGGAATTCGGACGTCACGTGCGCGAGCTGGGGTTCGACCTGTACATGGTGCGCCCCCCCATTGCCATGCCGGGCACGCCGGAGTCGCTCGCGGACTACTACACGGCGGTTGCCGACGAGATTCCGGTCATGCTGGTGGGCGACGTGCCGTTTGCCACCTGCAAGTCTCTCGCGCACGTGCCGGGGGTCTGCGCCTTCAAGGAGGACGCGTCGCTGGACTACGCCCACGAAATGGGCATGCGCTGGGGCGACCGCTGGACGGTGGCGGGCGGCGGGGGCCTCAGGCGGCACCATATTCTGGCGTCCCACGAGTGGTGCCCCGCGTGGCTGGACTACTTCGTGTGCAGCCTTCCCGATCCGGCGTTCGACTACTGGGCGGCCATTCGCGCAAACGATTTGGCAACGGCCTGGCGCCTCGTCACGCGCTGGGAGCTGCCGCTGCGCGACTACGCCGCGGCGACCACCTACGGCTGGGACGGGCTGGTGCGGCACGCCCTGCCGGAGCTCTTCGGAACCGCGCCGCGCTGGCGCCGCTCGCCCGCGCCGAACCCGAGCGACGCCGAGATGGCGGCGCTGCGCGAGTTCCTCGAAGAGCTGGAGTGGCCGCTGCCCGATGCGTGAGGGCATCGCCGATCGCGCGTTGGTCGCGGATCCGATCTATCTGACCGATCTCTCGCAGTGCCAGCCGGCGGACGCGCTCTCGCCCAAGCCGCGGCGCAAGCACTGGCGCACCCTCAGCTACGCGGCCGACGGCCTCGAGGGCGTGATGCTGCTGGCAGGGCCGGAGACGGCGGCGCCCGACATCCACCTGCCGCTCGAGGTGGACGGCTGGCACGCCGTGTCCATCGGCGTGATGCCGGCGCGCACGGCGGAGGAAGGCGGCGGCCTCGAGCTCGAGGTCCGACTGAGCGACGAACCCGTGCCCACCCTGATGAAGCTGCCGCCGGACCGCGCGAGCCCGCAGTCGCTGATCGAGATGTTTTGGAAGGCCGCCGACCTGACCGGGCGCACGCTCGTGCTGGGCCAGGTGACGGCGCGAATGGCGCCGGGCGACGGCCCCGGGTCCGTGCAGTGTGGGTGCGCCCGGGTAGCTTATGTCAAGCTGGTGCCGCTCGACGCCTCCGAAATCACTAGCGTCCAGGCGGACTTGGCGCGCCGCGACACCCGGCGGCTATTCGCCCACCAGGACGCCAACGGTCCGCTGGGTCTCTGGCGTCTGACCTCGGCGCGAGACATCCAGCGCGAGATCGAGCCCTACCGCGACACCGACTTCTCCCGGCTGTACTGGGAGGTCGGCCGCGGCGACTTGATGTTTTCCCACACCGACCTGGGACGCGAAGCCACCTTCGACGGGCTGGGGGATTTCGCCCGGGTCTTCGACCGCCTGCATGTCGAAAGCCGACGCGTGCTGCGCGAGCAGAACATCGATCCATTCGATGTGGCGGTGGACTACGCGCACGAAATCGGTATCGAAGTCCACGCAGCCTATCGCGTGGCGGGGTTTCGGTTCCCGCCGCCCTACGACCATTTCAACTGGGGCAACAGCGTCTACGAACGTCATCCGGAGTGGCGCGGCGTCAACCGCGACGGCGGGCTGACGCCCCGCCTGGCCTACACCTATCCCGAAGTGCGCGCGAACGTCGTCGGACTATTGCGCGAGATGTGCCGGCGCCCGATCGACGGCGTGTGCCTGCTCTACTGCCGCCGTCCGCCGCTGGTCGAATACGAGCCGCCCGTCGTCGAAGGATTCAAGCAGCAATTCGGTTTGGACCCTCGCGCGCTGGACCCGCTGGATCCGCGCTGGCTCCACTACCGCGCCGAGGTCCTCACGCAGTTCATGCGCGAGGTGCGCGAGATGCTGGACGAGACTGCCGCCGCGCAAGGGCGTCCGGAGCCGTTCCACCTTTCGGCAGTGGTGCTGAGCAGCGATGCCGAAAACCTGGACAACGCCATCGACCTGCGGCAGTGGGTGGCGCAGAGCCTGGTCGACACGATCATTCCCTACACCTCCGAGCCGGACCTCGACAGCACGACGCCGGCCTGGACCGACCTGGCCTCGCTGCAATTCTTCGTGGACCTCGTGCGGGGGACGCCGGTGACGCTGGCGCCAAACGTGATGCCGCGGCACATGCCGCCGGGCGACCTGCGACGGCGGGCGGCGGACATCTACGCCGCCGGCGCCGAGCACATGTTCTTCTGGGACGCAGCCGGCGGCGGGGGTCGGGCCCACTTCGGCGCCATGTGGAACGCGCTGCGCCGCCTGGGGCACCGCGAGGAAATCGACGGCTGGCGGGCCGCGGGCGAACCGAACATCGACGCGCCTGTCGCGCCGCTGCGGACCCTCGGCGACTGGAACCTGGACTACGTGACGCCGGGCTGAACAGGCCGTCCGACCCGCAACTGAGTAAAGCCCCGTAGGCTCTCCCCAATCCGTTCGGCAATCCCTTCGACAAGCTCAGGGCGAACGGATTGGGGCCAATGCGCCTAGATGTCCAGCGTGTTGGCGCGCTCCCACTCGCTGGTGTGCCCCATGAAATCGTGCCAATTGGCCATCTTCAGCTTTAGGTAGCTGCTCACTAGCTCATCGCCAAGACCGGCGCGCATCACCGAGCTGCCGTCCAGGTTTCGCAGCGCGTCCAGCAGGTTCAGTGGCAGCCGCGGGACGTCGACGTCGGCGCCGGCTTCGTACATGTTGTTGTCGAGGCGTTCGCCCGGATCGCGCCGCTGCTCGATACCGTCCAGCCCCGCGGCCAGCAGGGCCGCCTGCAGCAAGTAGGGATTGGCGGCGCCGTCCGGCAGACGCGTTTCCAGCCGCCCGGCGTCGGGAATTCGCACCATGTGCGTGCGGTTGTTGCCCGCGTAGCTGATCGCATTCGGCGCCCACGTCGAGCCGGAGGTCGTGGTCGGCGCGTTCAGGCGCTTGTAGCTGTTGACCGTGGGATTGGTGATGGCGCATAGGGCCGGAGCCGCGTGCAGCACGCCGCCCAGGAAGTGATAGGCCGTCTCGGAAAGTCCCATTTCCTCGGTTTCGTCCAGGAATACGTTGGTGTCGCCCGATGCGTCCCACAGCGAGAAATGGACGTGGCAGCCGCTTCCGGTTAGCTGCGTGAACGGCTTGGGCATAAACGTCGCCCGCAAGCCGTGCTTCTCCGCCAGGTGGCGGACCATGAACTTGAAGAAGGCATGCCGGTCGGCGGTCGTGAGCGCGTCGCTGTAGGTCCAGTTCATCTCGAACTGCCCGTTCGCGTCCTCGTGGTCGTTTTGATACGGCCCCCAGCCGAGCTCGTTCATCACGTCGCAGATTTCGCGGATGAGCTCGTAGCGCCGCAGCAGCGCCATCTGGTCGTAGCAGGGCTTGTCCTGAACATCTTGTCCGTCGGCAATACCCGAGCCGTCGGCTTCCAGGAGGAAGAACTCGCTCTCGACGCCGGACTTCATCTGGAAACCGCGGGCCTTGGCGGCCTCCATGACTTGGTTGAGCACGACACGCGGCGCATGTCCAACGGGCGCGTCATTCATCACCAGGTTGGTCGCCACCCAGCCAAGCTCGGGTTCCCAGGGAAGCTGGATCAGGCTGGCGGGATCCGGCACGGCCCAGAGGTCGGGATCGGCCGGCGTCATGTCGAGGTGGGCGGCGAACCCGGCAAAGCCGGCGCCCTCGTCCTGCATCTCCTCGACGGCATGGGCGGGCACGAGCTTCGAGCGCATGACGCCGAACAGATCGGTGAAGCTGAAGAGCAGGTAGTTCATGCCCTTGTCGCAAACCATGGCCGCCAGATCGTGGTCCATTCGATGCTCCATCTCCGTAAGCGCGCCGGGTCGGGTATCGAGGCTTACGGTAGCGCGAAACGCGCGCGGGCTGCCGGACGGTTCAACCGAACGTGGCTAGTCCGACGCCTCGAGACCAGGAATCCAGTTCGTGCCGGCCAGAGGCACGCGCGCCATGGCGGCGGCCTCGGGCGTGAGCGCCACGAGGTCCTCGGGCTCGAGATTGAGCATATGCGACTTGCCGCAGGCTCGCGCCAGAGTTTGGGCTTCGAGGACCATGGTGGACAGGTAGTTGCGCACCCGCCGCGCCGCGGCCTTAGGCTCCAGCCGCGCCTCGAGCTCCGGATCCTGCGTCGTGACTCCCACCGGACAGCGGCCGGTCTGGCAGTGGTGACAGTATCCCGGGGCGGTGCCCAGCGCCGCGTAGTCCTCCAGGTACAGCGGGCGGTTGCAGTTGAGGGCGATGAGCGCGGCGACGCCGATGGACACCGCATCCGCGCCCAGGGCGAGCGCCTTGGCCACGTCGGCCCCGCTGCGAATTCCGCCCGACACCACCAGCTGCACTTTGCGATGCATGCCCAGCTCTTGCAGCGTGTCGCTGGCCTGGCGAACCGCCGGCAGGGTCGGGATGCCGACGTGCTCGATGAAGACGTCCTGCGTCGCTCCGGTGCCGCCCTGCATGCCGTCGAGGACGATCACGTCCGCGCCGGCCTTGACCGCCAGCTGGACGTCATATTGCACGCGCGTGGCCGCCATCTTGACGTAGATCGGCTTCTGCCAGTCGGTGATTTCGCGCAGCTCGCGGATCTTGATCGTCAGGTCGTCGGGGCCGGTCCAGTCGGGGTGACGGCTGGCGCTGCGCTGGTCGATGCCCGCCGGCAGCGTGCGCATGTCGGCCACGCGGTCGCTCACCTTCAGCCCCAGCAGCATGCCGCCGCCGCCCGGCTTGGCGCCCTGCCCGACGACAATCTCGATGGCGTCGGCCCGGCGCAGGTCGTCGGGATTGAGGCCGTAGCGCGACGGCAGCACCTGGTAAACGAGCGTCTTGGACGCGACGCGCTCCTCGTCGGTCATGCCGCCGTCGCCGGTGGTGGTGCTGGTGCCCATCTCCGTGGCGGCCAGGCCGAGCGCCTCCTTGGCGTTGGCGCTGAGCGAGCCGAAGCTCATCCCGGCGATGGTGACGGGAATCTTCAGCTCGATCGGCTGCTTGGCAAAGCGCGTGCCCAGGGTCACGTTGGTGTCGCAGCGCTCGCGATAGCCCTCCAGCGGGTAGCGCGACAGCGAGGCGCCCAGCAAGAGCAGGTCGTCGAAGGTGGGAAGCCGCCGCTTGGCGCCCCAGCCGCGAATGTCGTAGAGCCCCTCGGACGCCGCGCGCTGAATCTCGGCGATCGTCTCCGGCGGAAACGTGGCGGACTCGCGCAGGACGCCGGGATCCGATGGCTCGGCCATCAGTAGGCGCCTGCGTGATCGACGTGGAAGTTGTAGAGGGTGCGGGCCGAGCCGAAGCGGCGAAACGACCCGGGGTCGGCGTCGATGCCGGCGCGGCACAGGAGCTCGGCGAGGCGGCGGCGGTGGTCGTCGGTCACGTCCTTCTCGACGCAATCCGCGCCCAACCCACCGACGGATCCCGCGACGTACAGCTCGGCCTCGTAGATCGAGTCTCCGAGTCCGGCGCTGGCGTCGCCGCATACAACCAGGCGCCCCGCCTGCGCCATGAACGCGCTCATGTGGCCGACGGAACCGCCCACGACGATGTCGCCGCCCTTGAGCGAGATGCCGCAGCGAGAGCTGGCGTCGCCCTCGATCACCAGCAGGCCGCCGTGCGCCGAGGCTCCGGCGCCTTGGCTGGCGTTGCCCGTGACGCGCACCGTGCCGGACATCATGTTCTCGGCCAGGCCCGGTCCGGCGTGTCCGTTGACCGTCACGTCGGCGTGCTGATTCATGCCGGCGCAGTAGTAGCCCACGTGTCCTTCGACGACCACGGTCAGTGGCGCGTTGAGCCCTACGGCGATGGAGTGCCGTCCGTCCGTGCCGACGATGCGCCACGGGTTCCGCCCGTCGTCACCGTTCAGATCGTGCAGGCGTTGATTTAGCTCGCGGATGTCAACGCAGTTGAGATCGACGGTGATCATCCGGTCAGTTGCGCGACCAGGCGTAGACCGTCGCCGGCGCAGGCTCCCAGATTCGCGCGCCCGCGGCCCCCGGCAGGTGGGCGATGGAGCGGTATTCGGACGCCATGGCCACCCACTGGTCCGTCTCGGCCAGCACCGCGGGCTTGCAGGCGATGCCGTCGCGAAGCACGGCGAACCCGTCGCGCGTGCCGATGGCGAAGGTGAAGAATCCGTCGAGGTCTTCCAGGCTCGACTCGAGCGCTTCCTCCAGCGACGCGCCCTCCGCCATGCGGTGCGTGAGATAGCCGGCGGCGACCTCGCTGTCGTTGTCGGTCTGAAAGGTCATGCCGTGGCGCTCGAGCTCGCTGCGCAGCCGGTTGTGGTTGGACAGCGAGCCGTTGTGCACCAGGCACAAGTCGCGCCCGGTCGAGAACGGGTGCGAATGCTCGGTGGTCACGGCGCTTTCGGTGGCCATGCGGGTGTGCGCCAACGCGTGCGAGCCGGTCAAGTGACGGATGGCGTAGCTCTCGGCCACGTCATCGGGAAGACCCTTCTCCTTATAGATTTCAATCTCGGCGCCGACGCTGGTGATGCGCACGTCGGGATGGTGCTGTCCCAGCCAGGCGCGCGCTTCGGCTTCGGTGGCGTTGACCACGATCACGGCATGCGTCACGCGCACCTGCAGATCGACATTCCCCACGAACGCGGTGCCGAGTCCTTCCGCAATCGTCTCCCAGTCGAATCCGGTCTCGGGGTGATAGAGCGTGAGCTTGAGCGCGCCGTCGGGGGCGGGATTGTGGTAGATCGCGAACCCGGCGCTGTCCGGACCGCGGTCGGCCATGGCCACGAGCATGGGCTCGAGCCATTCGCCCAGCGAGGGCTCGAGCGACTCCTGCTTGAGGAACAGTCCAACGATGCCGCACATGTGCCGAGGGTCCCGATCAGGTTCGGCCCAGAGAGGCCGCCGCACAACCCGCGATGCTACTTGAATTCACGGGCCAGCGCGTGCAGCGCGCGCAGTCCGACAGGCCTGCCGTCGAACTCCTGCATGGCGTCGAGCAGCGAGGCCCAGGCGTACTCGGCCGAGGCGCTGTCCCCAAGCAGGTGGAACAAGGGAGTTGCGCCGGCGTCGACGCGCACGATGACCGCGTTGAGCCGGGCCAGCGACGTCTGCGCCACCGAGCCAGACGAGAAGGCCGTTTCGCGCATGTCCACGCCACAGATCTTCGCCAGGCAGTCGGCGGCCGATGCGCCCGTGAGCGCGAACCAGAACAAGCCGTCGAATCGCGGCAGCGAATAGGCCCGGGCGCGGTGAGCGTCCGACGTACCCGCTTCGAGGCGGGCGCAGAGGCTGTCGGCGCTCTGAGTTGACCCGAGCACCAGCACCTCGGTCCATGACCGCGTGACCGCGATTGCGCCGTCCGGCTGGATGCAAGCGCGGTTGGGTTCGTCCGGCAGGTCGACGCCCCATGCGGTTAGCCACTCACGCGCACCGGGTCCCCGGAAGCCCACCCGCGGCAGCGGCGAGAGATCGGCCAGGCCCAAGCCTCGAGCCGCTTCGGCTTCCTCGTCGGGATCGCCGTAGTCGATGACAACCGTCGCGCCGGCGTGCTCGCCAATCGAGCCTCCGGCGGCTCGTAGGGCGTCATCAATCGGGCTGCGTGGCTCAACCACGGCTACATTGCCTGCCTGGTGTTGTCGGGGTCGTAGAACGGCAGCCGCGCGACCTCCGCCTCGATCAGCCGTCCACCCGCCGCCTTGATGGCGATGATGCTGCCGACCTCGGCTTGCTCGGGCGCCACGTAGGCCAGTCCGATGGCTTGGTCGAGGACCGGGGACCACGCCGACGACGTGACGCGACCGGTAATCTCGCCGCCTCGCACGACGAGGTGGCCTTCCTCAGGAACCGGCGCGTTTCGGTCGGGCACTGCGTAGCCCACGAGCCGCCGAGCAAGGCCCTTGTCCCGCAGGATTTCGATGGAGCGCTTGCCGACGAAGAAGGGCTTGCGGCGGCCCAGCGCCCAACCCAGGTCGACCTCGTGCGGATGGGTGAGGCCATCGGTGTCCTGGGTGACGATCACGTGGCCCTTTTCCAGCCGCAGCACGCGCTGGGCCTCAACACCAAAGGGACGGATGCCGTACTCGCGGCCGGCGTCGATCAGCGCCTCCCACAGCCCAAGGCTCTGGGACGCGGGCGGGTGAATCTCGTAGCCCAGCTCCCCCACGAAGCCGATCCGCAGCAGGCGCACGTCCACACCCGCCAGCGTGCCGGTGCGCGCGGCGAGGTAGGGGCACGCCTCGGGCGAACAGTCGATATCGGTCCCTAGCTTCTCCAGGACGCGGCGGGCCTTCGGTCCAGCGATGTTGATGGCTCCATAGGCCGGAGTGACGTCCGCGATATCGACGTCGAGCTGCCACTGCGCCTGGTACCAGAGCAGCAGGGGATAGAGCTGCTCCGCACCGGACGTGCTGGCCGTCACGTAGAAGTGGTCGGGTCGGAGTCGCGCCGCCACGCCGTCGTCGACGACGACGCCTTGCTCGTCGGTCAGCAGCGCGTAGCGAGCGCGACCCACGCGCAAGCGGCGGAACGAGGGCGTATAGGCGCGCTCGAGGAACTCCAGCGCGTCTGGACCGCGGATGTCGAATCCGCCCAGCGTGGAGACGTCGATCAGGCCCACGGCACGGCGCACCGCCAAAACCTCGTCGGCGATGGCATCGGCACGGTCATCCGGGCGCCCGTAGAAGGCCGGCCGCATCCACAGTCCGGCGGTCATCATCTGGGCGCCGGCGCCGACGTGCCAGCGGTGCATGGGCGTGTGCCGCACGGGCTGGAATCCCCGGCCGGCGAACAGGCCAAATCGCGTGGGGGCGGCGGGCGGGCGTCTGGTGGTGGCGCCTACTTCAGCCGACGTGGTGTCGCGGGCCGCCGCCGTGACGGCGGCCGTCGCGATGGCTGAGAGGCGGCCCTGGCTTGGGCCCATGCCGACAGTGGAGTAGCGCTTGAGGAGCTCGATGTCCTCGTAGCCCTCCGCTAGCGCGTCCTCGATCTCGCGCACGGTCACGTCCTCGTCGAGGTCGACGAACTCGTGGCCCTCGGGGTGCGGAAACACGGGCCAGAAGGGGGCAGATTCGTTGGAGTCGCGCACTTCCGGGATTGCGTGCGTCGCAGGTGAAGGATCGGCAATTTCCGTCGCGGCTGCTTGAGCGGCCTGCTCGCCCTGCGCCAAGGCCTCGTCAACCGTAGCGGCACCCGCCACGACGCCGGCGGCGAATGCGTGATCCGGCAGGGATGCCAGACGGGGCACTGCCTCGGCTGCGCTCGGCCGAAACTTCGCGCCGGCCTGTGCCAACAGACCTCCGGCGGGCGCCACGCCCACGGCGACCACCAGCAGGTCGCAGTCAATCCGTTCTCCGTCGGCGGCGCACGAGCCGGGTCCGGTGACGCGCGTGACCAGCGCGCCGCCGACCTGCAAGCGCTGCGGATCGCGCCCGGCCTCGCGCACGGTGTGGCCGGACAGAATCCGATGCCCGCGCGCTTCGGCTTCGGACGCCATCGGACCGGCCGGCGGATCCGGGCGGCAGTCAACCACCGCGGCGACGTCGGTCCCGTTCTCGGCCAGGTCGAGCGCCGCGGCGTAGCCTTCATCGCCGGCTGCCAGCACCACGGCGCGGCGGCCGGGCCGCACACCGTGGTGGCGGATCAGGCGCTGCGCGGCCGTCGCCGACACGATGCCCGGCAGGTCGTTGTTGCGGAAGACGGCCGGTTGGCTGGTGCCCCCGGTGCAAGCGATCACGGACTTGGCGCGGACCTTGTGCAGGCGATTGCCCTGCGCCACGGCCAGCCAGTTGTCGCCGTACCAGCCGGTGCAGATTGCCGAGGTCATCACCCGCACCGATGGCAGGGCTTGAACGCGCCCGCGCAGGTCGTCAAGGGTGCTGTCGCCCGGTCCCTGCCGCCCGTAGGTGAGCCAGCCGCCCAGCTCGGGCTCGCGCTCGACGAGCAGCACGTCCAGCCTCTGGGCACCGCACGCGGTGGCGGCGGCCAGGCCCGCCGCGCCGCCGCCGATAACCGCGACATCGCAATAGGCGTAGGCCTTGTCGAAGTACTCGGGCTCCCATCCGCGATCGACTCGGCCCAGGCCGGCGGTGCGACGGATGATCTTCTCCCACCAGTTCCAGACGCCGCGCGGCTTGTAGAAGGCCTTGTAGTAGAAGCCCACGGGCAGGAAGCGCTCGAAATGCCCCAGCAGGGCCGCCCAGTCCCTCTCGAGGCCGCCAACGGTGTTTTGCGCCTGCACCCGCATGCCGGGTTCGATGCGGCGCGTGTCGGCATGCACGTTGGGCTCGGTTGCGAGTTGCACCAGCGATCCGGCCTCGTCGCCGGCGAAGCCAAACGACCCTCGGGGCCGATGCAGCTTGAACGACCGTGACAAACACCACACGCCACTCGCGGCCAGCGCGCTGGCGATGGTGTCGCCCGCATAGCCCGTGTAGTCACGGCCCTCGAACTCGAACGTCACGGGCCGGGTGCGGTCGATCCGGCTGCCGGCCGGATGCGGCAGGCGCTCGCGCGTCATGGTCGGTCCGGCTGTGCGTCGGGGCCGAAGAGCTCGCGCGGGAGGAACGTGCGCACGATCTCATCGGTGACCGTGTCGCGGTCGGCGATGAACCAGAAGCTCGTGGGCACGTGATACCACCACTCGCGCACGACTCCGGCGGCGTTGTCATGCAGGAAGAGATAGTCGGCCCAGGCTTCGGCATCGGCGTGGTCGGGATCGGGCGGCGCGACGACCTCGCCGCCGCAGGTGAACTCCTGGATCGGGCGCGGCCCGTTGAGCGGGCAGGGCATGACTTTCATGCGCGCACCTAGTGGCCCACCGACGCCGCGCCCTTTTCGCCGACTTGTTCGAATTCGGCAAAGCGGCTGAGCCGAAACGGCTGCAGGAGGTCCGGCGTGCGCCCGGTGGCGATGAGCTCCGCCATCCGCTTGCCGCAGACCGGCGTGGCCTTGAAGCCCCAGGTGCCCCAGCCCGAGTCGATGTACAGATTCTCGACCGGGGTGACGCCCATCACCGGGCTGAAGTCGGGCGTCATGTCGCACATGCCGGCCCACTGGCGCAGCATCTTGACGTTGGCGAGAAACGGGAACAGCTCGAGCACCGGCAGCAGGGTGCCCTCGGCGAATTCCAACGTCGACCGGTTGGCGTAGAGCCCGTAGGGATCGGTGGCGCCGCCGATGACCACTTCGCCCCGCGCCGATTGCCAGATATATACGTGGAGGCTTCCCGATACCACGATGGGATCGAGCCAGGGCTTGAGCGGCAGCGACACGCAGGCCTGCAGCGGCACGGTGTGAATCGGCAGGCGAAAGCCCGCCATGGCCGCGACCAGCGAGCTTTGCCCGGCCACCGCCTGGAGCACGCGGTTGCACTGAATGGTGCCGCGCGAAGTCTCGACGCCGGTCACACGACCGCTCTCGACCTGGATTCCCGTGACCTCGGTGTCCGAGTGCAGCTCGACGCCCTGCGCGGCGGCGCGCGCGGCGTAGGCCCACACCACCGCGTCGTGCCGTGCGGTGGCGCCGGGAGGGTGATACAGCGCCGCCAGCACCGGATGCCGCACGTCGGCCGAGAGATCGAGGCCCGGCGCCAGCTTGGCGATTTCGTCGGGAAAGATGAGCTCGGAATCGACGCCGAAGTGCTTGTTGACCTCGGCGCGCCAGCGCATGGTTCGGATGGCCGAGTCGGCGTGCGCCAGGGTGAGATGGCCACGCTCGGAATACTGCAGGTTGAAGTCGAGCTCGTTGCTCAGCCCGCGCCAGAGATCCAGGGATTCGGCGTAAAACTGCACGCCTTCCTCGGTCAGATAGTTGGCCCGGATGATGGCGGTGTTGCGACCCGTGTTGCCGCCGCCGAGATAACCCTTGTCGAGCACCGCGACGTCGGTGATGCCGTGCTCGGTCGCCAGGTAGTAGGCCGCGGCGAGTCCGTGGCCGCCGCCGCCGATGATCACGGTGTCGTAGGCGCGCTTGAGCTCAGGGCGGGGCGGGAGTAACCGGTCAGGCGGGCGGCGCGGTCGCAGTCCGTATTTCAGCAAGCCGAGCGGCATGGCTAAACGACGCTGTCCGGTGCGACGGGGAACCGCCCATCAATTCGCGCTGGAGACACGGCAGGGAATCGCAAAAGGCCGAACGCCGCATCTTGCTGAAGGCGCCCGATGATATCGCGCGTCCGGCGCCCCGGCGCTGGCAGGCATAATCGGGTGCCGGCCTCGCGCAACGCGGGCACGGCAAGCAACGCGCGGCGCGCTGACCGCCGCCCGGCAACTGAGTTGAAGCGCGGCTCTAAGGAGATCGCACCGTGGGCACGATCGGTCGATATGTCGGAAGCATTCCGAAGTTCTATTTGGCGCTGATCGCACTGATCGCGGTTATTGCGGTCGTGGTCGCCGTGGTGTCGCTCACACAAGGTCCGGGCGACGAGGCGGACAGGGCCGATGCTACGCCGGCGCCGACCGTCGCCGCCCAGGCCGCAGCCCGCACGACCTCCGCCGCCACGCCTGCCCCACGCCCGACCACGGCGGCTGCGTCGACGCCGCGCGCCGAGCCCGCAGAAACCGCGGCTGCGCCCGGGGCCACACCAACCGTGGCGATCTACGCCGAGGTGCGAGCGCAGGCACGGGTCGAGGTCGAGCAGCAAGTGGCGGTCTCACGCACGGGCCTGCCGACGGCCGGCGACACCCTGGTCGACGCCACGGGTTTCGAGGTTACCCTCGTTGGGGTGCTCCACCTTGCCGAGTTGAAGCAGTTCACCGGCTCGCCGTTCAAGCCGAAGAACGGCGTCTTCAAGCTCGTGAATATCCAATTCAAGAACGGGTCGTCGTCGTTTACCACGATCGCGAAGTCCAACATCGTCCTCCTCACCGCCGACGGTGACGAGATTGCCGTGAGCAATCTGGGGACGAACGCGCTGACGGGCATGGTGCCCGACATCGAACGGGGCCGCCCGCTCTACCTGGTGGAGAGTCTGCCCGCCGGCAAGGAAGCGAAAGTGAGCGTCGTCTTCGACGTGCCGCCCGACCTGACCGGGCTCAACATCGAGATCGAAGGCTTCCTCTTCGAGGTGCCGGACCCCGCGTAGCGGCCGCGCGCTAAGCTCGCCGCATCCGGCGCGAGCGAACGGGCCTCACGATGAACGCACCGCACGACGATCTCGACCTGCGCGTGGCCGAGTACCGCATCAACGGCTTCACCGTGTTCGAGAACGCGCTCCCGGTGGATCTGGTGGACGCCCTCCACGCGGCGTTCATGCCCCTGCTGGAGGCCGTGCGCGCGCGGAACTCGCGGGAGCTTTCCGGCGACCTGGCCACGGGCCGCGGGCGGCTGGGCTATCCCAACCGCTACACGGTCGACCTGCCCTGGGCCATGCCCTTCTCAGACCCCGCCGTCTACGCGCACCCCACGGTGATGGAGTTCATGGATCGCTATTGGGGCGTGTCCGACTACCAGCTCACGGGCTACACGTCGAACAATCCCTATCCCGACAGCACCTATCAGCGCTGGCATCGCGACATGGCGCTCACCACGCCGCACATCGGCGCCCAGACCTGCGACACGGTGAGCGCCAAGATTCCGCTGGTCGACACCTTCGATGAAAACGGCAGCTTCGAGATCCTGCCGGGGACGCAGTATCTGGCCGATCCCAGCCTGCAAGGCCGCTACAACGACGTGCTCGAAGCCGGAGACTTCAGACCCAGGCGGCTCAACCTGAAGAAGGGCTCGATCTGGATGCAGGACCCGCGCCCGCTGCACCGCGGCACGCCCAACCGCTCGGACCACGCGCGCCCGGAGCTGTGCCTGGTCTACACGCGCCCCTGGTACTACTCCGGCCACTGGGTCGAAATGACCGGGGCCCAGTTCGACGAGCTATCGGAGAGCGGCAAGGAACTGCTGGCGTCGGCGCGGATAACGGACGGCGGGTCGAGCTAGACATCGCGGGGCGCCGCGGGCGCACCCTTCACTGTGCAGCCTCCCGCATGGCGTATCGGCGGATCCAGACTCGGCCCGAACTCAGTCGGAAAGATCGGCCCGACCGAATGCGTCAAGCTCCCTCAGGGCGGCGTCCAACTCATCCGCTTCCGCCGCGGACCAGCTTCCAATCAGGTGATCCAGGAAATTGCCGATGGTGCCGCCGCTGCGCCTGCCGTCCGAAAGGCCTGCGCCCTTGCGAAGCAGCTTGAGCGCGGCTTGACTAAGGGAGATGCCCTCTTGCTTCGCGAGGCGGTCCACTGCGGCTCTCAACTCGTCGTCGATGCCCCCAATGGTGATTCTGTCCACCTCAACCACCCCCGCGAGTCGTGAGTTGATGCATCAGGAATCCCCACGTTACCCGCTCGCGTTCGGAACTGTGCCGGCGGCTGTAGGGGTCGGGCAACGGCGAGGCCAAGACGCCCGCAATTCCGTGTCGCTTGGCGGACTGGTCTAAGCGGGAACGAACTTGTGCAGGCGGTTGGCGCGTTGGACTTCGCAGACGTAGAGCGCGCCCTGGTCGTCGATCCAGACGCCGTGGGGGGCGCCGAACTGGCCGGGGCCGGTGCCCGGTTCGCCCAGCTGGGTGATGCGCGTGCCGTCGAGATCGAGCACCGAGACTCGACCGTCGAGCTGGGCGACGTAGATGGCGTCGGCGTCCTCGTCGACGAAGAAGTCCGTTGGACGGTGGAGGCCGGTCCATTGCTCCTGAAACTCGCCGTCGCGGTTGAAGACCTGCACGCGGCTGTTCTCGCGGTCGGCCACGAGCACGCGGTCGTCGCGCGTGACCCAGATGCCGTGCGGCAGGTCGAACTGACCCGGTCCGCTGCCGGGACTGCCCCAGGACTTCTCGATCACACCGGCCTCTGAGAAGCGGTGACACTTGGCGGCTCGATAGCCGTCGGAGATGAAGACCGTGCCATCGGCGGCCAGGTGGGTGTTGGTCGGGTGATTGAAGCCGTCGAATCGCGGCGGCTCGCCCGGCGGCGGGTCGCCCTTCATGTGGTAGTCGTCGTCGGTCGAACGAATGTGCAGCAGGCCGATCTTGCGGAGCACCCGGCCCGCCGTATCGCAGACCCACACGACCTGGGCGAAGCGATCCGTGAGCCAGAGTTGCTCGTCAGCGTCGATGAAGGCCCCGTGCGCGTGGCTGACGAACGTGTCGCCCCAGTGATCCACCAGCGAGCCCTCGCGGTCGAAGACCAACATGGGATGCGTGCCGCGGCCAAAGCAGTAGACCCGCCCGCGGTTGTCGGTCACCACCCCGCCAATCCAGCCGGTGGAGATGTTGGGCGGGATCTTGGCCCAGCCAGGAACCAGGTCGTAGGTGAATCGACCGCTACCGGTGCGCATGATCGGGCCTTTGGAATCGCGTGATTGAGCGGACGGCGGGAGCGTAGCAGCCGACGTCCACGCGGACTTGGGCACCGGCGCAAAGTTGACGCCGCCGGTCGATCTGCACCACCGTCACCAGGACTTTGCGCTTGCTTCACATTGACCGCCCCGCTGCCACGTGACCCATATCCGTTCGCCTGAGGTTTCCCAGGTCGCCGCCACGTTCGGAATCATCGCGGCCACGGCCTTCGGCGCGTCGGTCTACGGGCCGCTGCTGGTGCCGATCCAGGCGGAATTCGACGTCAACTTCGCGACGCTCAGCGTGCTGGTGGCCGTTCCCTCGCTGAGCCGCGTTCTGGTTACTCCGGCGGCGGGCTATTTGACGGACCGCGTGGGTCCGCGTCGACTGCTCGCCATTGCGTCGCTCGCGTTCGCGTTGGGCGGGCTGGCCGCCGCCGCGGCGCCGGGGTTCTGGGCCCTGGTCGGCGCCGTGTTTGGGTCGGGCATGGCCGCGGCGTTCATCGAGAGCGCCTCCGTGGCCCACCTGGTGCGGCTGGCGCCGCCGGCGGCCCGCGGGCGGACGATCTCGCGCGGGCTCACCGGATTTCAAATCGGCATGCTGGCGAGCCCGGTTGCCGCGGGCGGTCTGGCGGTGGCCCTCGGATGGCGCTCGGCGCTGGTGATGGCGGCCGCCGTGGCCGTGATTGGCGCGGTGATTGCGGTTGCGCTGATCCGTGACGCCGAGCCGGTCGCCAGCACTGGGGATGACACCCGGTCCGCACCGGGCCGCCCGGTGTCGTGGCGTGCGATCACGGGCGTGTTGGCCTTCGGCGCCCTGCTCTGGGGCGGCGCTTCGACGCTGCGGGCCGTCGCCCTGCCGCTCTACGGCGGGGTGACGCTGGAGCTCGACCCGGCAACCGTGGGACTGGTGCTCTCTTTGCTCACGGGTCTCCGCGCCGTGGCCACGTTTGCGGGCGGCCACCTGATGGACCGCTACGGGCGGCTGGTCGTGATCAGCGCAACCGTGGTGATGAATCTGCTCAGCACGCTCGTGCTGCTACTTCCGGCGCACTTGGCGTTCCTCGGGCTCACGGCCTTCTGCTATTCGATGGGTGGGTTTGGCGCCACCTCCCCCGTGATTCTGCTGGCCGATCGGGTGCCGGCCCGACATGCCGGACGGGGTGTGGCGGCGCTACAGGCGTCCTCCGGGACTTCGGCGCTGCTGCTGCCGCTCGCGGCCGGCGCGCTGATGGACGCCGCCGGTATCGTCGCGCTGGCGCTCATGCTGTTGCCGGTGTTCGTCCTGGCGATCCTGGTGGGGGCCGCGGTTGCCCGTCCATCCGGCGCGCGGCCGCCGTCGGTGGCCTCGGCGGACTAGGGTGAGACCTTTGCGAAGGGCCCAAAGGGCGGGTGTGAAAGCCGCCACTACCCCAAGCACTCAACGTGCCCCCGCGTACGATCGGACTGGATTCCGGCCTTCGCCGGAATGACGGCGGGTTTAGGCAAAGGTACCCCGTCGCGGGAATGACGGAGGGCGCGGGAAAGACCGAGTCTGTACGCGAAGGCCCCCACCTTGGGAAAGCGTTTGAGACTGCCCCGAGTCTGAGATTGGGGCGAGGGCATACGTCCGGTTCCCTCTCCCCACCGTCGGAGAGGGTTAGGGTGAGGGGAAGACCCGTACGCACACCCACGGAGGGACGCCGACATGGAATACCGCAGACTGGGCCAATCCGATCTGGTGACGTCCGTCATCGGATTTGGCGGATTTCCCATCGGACGCGGGCAGTACGGCCCGTTCGACGACGACGAGGCCATTCGCGGCATCCACCGAGCCATCGACCTTGGCGTCACGCTGATCGACACCGCCGCCGGCTACGGACTCGGCGAGGGCGAGAAGCTCGTGGGACGGGCGCTCAAAGGCCGCCGGGACGAAGTCGTGCTCGTGAGCAAGGGCAGCACCGCGCCCGACAAAATGGCCGCCGATCTGGAAGGCAGCCTGGAGCGGCTGCAAACGGACTATCTGGACCTCTACCTTATCCATTGGCCGGATGCGAGCGTGCCCATTGCCGACTCGATGGGCGCCATAGCCGAATTCCAGCAGCAGGGCAAGATCCGCTACGGCGGCGTGAGCAATTTCAGCGCCGCCCAACTCGGCGAGTGCCTGGAGACGTTTCCCCTCGTCACCGAGCAAATCGGCTATCACCTGTTTGACCGCCGACCGGAGGCCGAGCTGTTTCCCTTCTGCCAGGAGAACGGGCTTGGCGTGATGGCGTTCGGTCCCATGGCGCATGGGCTGCTGACCGGGACCATGACCCCGGAAACGACCTTCGGCGAGGATGATTTCCGCAGCCGAGGCACCGTGTTCGAGCAGCCGCTGTTCGAGCGCGAGCAGTTTCTGGGCTACCTGCGACGGGTTGACGCGCTCAAGGAAGCCGCCCGCGACCGCGGCTTCACGGTGGCGCAGCTGGCGCTGGCGTGGGTGATCGCCAACCCGATCGTGAGCGTGGCATTGGCCGGTACGAAGCGCCCCGAGGAGATCGAGGAGAACGTCCGCGCCGTCGAGTGGCGCATGACGGAGAGCGAGCGGGCCGAGCTCGCCGCCATCGCGGCAGGCGAGTAGGTCAGGCGGAAATCAAGATCACGTCTCGCGGATGCGCGCGTCGAGACCTACAGTCGCGCATCGGGACTCATTGCAGGAGGCGCCAGCCATGACCGCATCAGACACGGGGGAGCCCAGGGTTTCGACCATCGAGCTCGAGCTGCCGGGCGCGCCGCCGGCCCGCTTCAAGCTGCTGTGGGACGCGGCGCCGCAAACCTGCGCAGCGGTGACCGCGGGGGTGCCCGAGGAGGCCGAGTGCTTGCACGCGATCTATTCGGGGACCATCGCGGCGTTCTATTTCGACCCTACGGTCGTAGCGCCAATCGAGAATGCGACCACCTGCGTCGCTCCGGGCGACCTGATCTTCACGCACTACGAAGCCGGCACGCGGCACGGGCACCCGGGCGCGCTGAGCGAGGTCTACTGGCCCTACGACCGCTACGCGCGCCCCACTATTCCCGGAAAGTTCATCACGCTCGAGGCCGCGAACGTTTTCGGGACGTACGACGGTCCAGCGGACGTCTGGCAGGCCTTCGCGGCGCGCTGCGAGCGCCTGCGCTACGACGGCACCGCCACCATCCAGATCAGGATGTCCTAACCCCGGCCTCGACGCCATTGGGCCGAGGGGCCGCGGCGCCTCCGTGGTAGCTTGCCGCACCTCGCGACCCCTCAATTGGATTCACTGTGCCTCCGGCTGCGCTGGTGCTGGTGTTCACGGCGGCCGCGCTCCACGCCGCCTGGAACCTGCTCGCCAAGCGCGGCCAGGGACATCCGGTGTTCTTCTGGCTGGCGCTGGTCATCGCGTCGGTGCTGTATCTGCCCGCGTTCATCGTGGGCGTCATCCTCGAGCCCATTCCGGCTGCGGGCTGGGGCTGGATCGTGGCTACGGGGTTGCTGCACGCGGCCTATTTCTGGTCGCTGGCCAACGCCTACGCGCGCGCCGACCTTTCGGTCACCTATCCACTAGCGCGGGGCCTGGGGCCGACGCTGGTGCTGATCGTGAGCGTCTGGCTCGTCGGCGAGTCGGTCTCGCCCGCGGGGCTCGCCGGGGTGCTGACGGTGGTTGCCGGCATCTACGTGCTCAATCTGCGGAGCTGGCATCCCAGCTCGCTGCTGGATCCGGCACGCGCACTGCTGCATCCCGGCGGTCGCTACGCGGCGTTTACCGGCGTGCTGATCGCCTCGTACACGCTGGTGGACAAGCAAGGCGTGGCCGTTGTTAATCCACTCAACTACGTCTACCTCATGTGGGTGATAGCCGCCGCCATGCTCACCCCGCTGGTGCTCGCGAGATTTGGTCTCCGCCCCTGGCGCCGCGTGTCGGTTTCCAAGCGCGACGTGACGTTGGTCGCCATTCTGTGCGTAGCTGCCTACTTGCTCGTGCTGATCGCGCTGACCATGGCGCCCGCGCCCTACGTCTCCGCCGCCCGCGAGGTCAGCATCCTGATCGGCGCGGCCCTCGGGATGACGCTGCTGCGTGAGCCGCGAACCGCGCCGCGGATCGTGGGGGCCGGCGCCATAGCCATTGGTGCGGCGCTGGTGGCGCTGGCGTAGAGGCCTTTGACCCGCCCCGCCAGCCAGCCTTTGTAGTATCGTCCCCGAATCGCGGCCCCTCTCCTACCGGCGGCAATGGCAACAGCCGAACCCCTGTCCGACACAGCCTCCATTGACGCGGTGGCTTCGGCTGCCGTGCGTAGCGAGTGGTCGATGGCGTGGCGGCGGTTGCGCCGCAACCTCGCGGCCATGGCCGGCGGCGTGGTGCTGATTCTCTTTGCGCTCTGCGCCATCTTCGCCGATCTCATCGCGCCGGAAGGCATCAACACCAAGCCAACGCTCGAGTCGGTGCTCGAGAACCGTCTGCGCCCGCCCTGGTCCAGCGGCACCCGCGTGGGCGAGAGCGGGGAAGTGGAACCGGCATTCTTCCCCTTTGGCACCGACGACATCGGACGCGACGTGTTCAGCCGCGTGGTGCACGGCTCGCGCATCTCGCTGCGAGTCGGCTTCGTGGCAGTCTTGCTGGCCGGGGCCGGCGGGACGATTCTCGGCATGGCGGCCGGCTATTTCGGCGGACGGATCGATATGGTCATCAGTCGCCTGCTCGACGTGCTGCTGGCGTTTCCGGGGCTGCTGCTCGCCATCGTGATCGTCGCGTCGCTCGGGCCCAGCCTCACGAATGCCATGATTGCCCTCGGCGTGGCGGGCATTCCCTTCTACGCGCGCGTGGTGCGTGGGTCGACGCTCTCGGCCAAAGAGTTCGGCTACGTGCGAGCGGCGCGCGCGATCGGCATGCGCGACACCCGCATCATCGTGCGTCACATCCTGCCCAACATCCTCAGCCCTATCCTGATCATGTCCACGCTGGGGCTGGGCTCGACCATCATCTCGGCTGCCGGGCTCAGCTTCCTGGGCCTGGGCGCCTCGCCGCCGACGCCCGAGTGGGGCTTGGAGATTGCCCAGTACCGCGCAGTGCTCGCCCTGGCCCCATGGATCTGCATATTCAACGGGCTGGCGCTGGCCCTCACGGTGCTGTCGTTCAACATGCTGGGCGACGGGCTGCGGGAGGCGCTGGACCCGCAAGCGAGCGCCTGGGCGCAATAGCCCCGTCCGTCGCGGCGACTGATTCCTGACCGACCGAAATAACTGCTGACTGGTATCCTCACGCACTGGTTCGGAAAGCCAAATATTTGGGGAGGAAATCATGGATCGTGGCAAGTCTTTGAGTCGTCGAAACGTCCTGCGTGGCGGGGCCTTGGCCCTGGCGGGCGGCGTCGGCGTTGCCGCGCTCGCAGCCTGCGGCGAGGGCGAGGTGGAGATCCGAGAAGTCGAGGTCGAGAAGATCGTCACCGTCACCGAGATCCAGCAGGTCGAGGTCGAGAAGGTGGTAACGCAGGAAGTCCTCAAGGAAGTCGAGAAGGCCGTCGTCGTCGAGAAGGAAGTCGTCGTCGAAAAGGAAGTCATCGTCGAGAAGGTCGTCGAGATCGAGGCCGAGACGGCCGCGCGCGGCGTTCAGACGGGCGTCAACCTCTTCCGCTCCGACGAAGCCGTCCCGCTCGACGAGTGGAACCCGACCCGGGGTGGCCGCATCACCTGGGGTTCACCGGGCCCGATCACGTCGCTCAACCCCGTACGCATGGACCTATGGTCCTATCGCAACGGCTTCCCGATGTACGAGAACCTGTACACGTGGGCGCCGGGCAACAAGATCATTCCGTGGCTGGCCGCTGACCTGCCCGAGCTGTCCGCTGACCGCCTGACCCGCCGCATCCCGTTGCGCCGCGACGTGAAGTTCCACGACGACACGCCGTTCAACGCCGAGGCCGTGGCGTTCAACTTCATGCTGTTCCTGGACGAGAGTCTGGAGCGGGGCGAGGTCGCGGGCAAGGTCGGCGACGTCGAGAGCGTCACGGTGGTGGACGAGTTCACCGTCGATCTGAAGACGAAGACCCCGCAGGCGCTGTTCATGCAGGTGCTTGCCGATTTTCATATCACGTTTGCCTCGCCGCAGGCCTATATCACCTACCGCGAGGACATCGCGCGCAACCCGGTCGGCACTGGCGCCTACAAGTTCAAGGAGTGGCAGGAGCAGGTTTCGGTCACCTTCGAGCGGAACGATGACTACGCCTGGGCGCCCGCATGGGCGAGGAACAAGGGGGCGCCGTACCCGGACGAGATCGTCACCCAGATTCTGGCGCAGGACGCCGTAGCCCGCGCGGCGGCCTTCGAGGCCGGCGAGGTGGACTGGATCCAGCACTTCCAGTTCATCGACCTGGAGCGCTTCGCAAAGCAGGACAACCGCATCATCCTTGGACGTTTGGCCCCGGGCATGCCGTGGTTCCTGCACATCAACTCGATGCGCTGGCCCACCGACGACATCGTCGTGCGCAAGGCGCTCAACCACGCCATCAACAAGAAATTGGTCGTCCAGCGCGGTAACGGCGGCATCCCGCGCATCGCGGGCAACATCCTCACGCCGGGCACCATCGGCTACAACCCGGACATGGAAGACCTCTACCCGTGGGACGTCGGCAAGGCCAACCAGCTGCTGGACGACGCCGGCTACACCCGCGGCGAGGACGGATTCCGCTACCGCGACGGCCGGCGCATGCAGGTGGAGTTCCCCAACACGCCGAACCCGTTGAGCGAGCTGTACAAGCTGGACATCGAGT
>JAPOXD010000002.1 GCA_026707285.1 Chloroflexota bacterium
TCGTCCGCGCCGCCGGTGGCGGTGACCGTGAGCGTGTAGCTGTTGGCGTCGTCGTCCGGCCCACCCTTGGGTTCCTCGAAGTCGGGCGCCGAGCTAAACGAGAGCACGCCCGCGCTGGTGATGGCGAATCGGGCCGCGTCCGTTCCGCTGAGGCTGTACCCCGTCACGCTGTCCGCCGGGTCGGGGTCGGCGGCGGTGACCGTGCCCACCGCCGTCGTGTTCTCCGCGAGGCTGAAGGTGGCGCTTGACGTGAACGTCGGCGCTTCGTTGACGTCGGTGACCGTGACCGTGAGGTCCTGGGCGGCGGTGAGGACGCGGTCGTCCGCGCCGCCGGTGGCGGTGACCGTGAGCGTGTAGCTGTTGGCGTCGTCGTCCGGCCCACCCTGCGGAGCCTCGTAGTCGGGCGCGGCGCCGAACGTCAGGACGCCGGCGCTGGTGATGGCGAAGAGGTCCGCATCAGTTCCGCTGAGGGCGAACGACACGCTGTCCGCCGCGTCAGGATCGCTGGCGACCAACGTGCCGACGGCCGTCGTGTTCTCGGCGAGGCTGAACGTCGCGTCGGACGTGATCGTAGGCGGCTCGTTGGCGTCGGTGACCGTGACGGTGAGGTCCTGGGCGGCGGTCAGGACGCGGTCGTCCGCGCCGCCGGAGGCGGTGACCGTAAGCGTGTAGCTGTTGGAGTCGTCGTTCGTCCCACCCTGCGGATCCTCGAAGTTGGGCGCCGCGAGAAACGTGAGCACGCCGCCGGCGCCAATGGCAAAAGATGACGCATCCGTCCCGCTAAGGGTGTACGTCACGCTGTCATCGGCGTCGGGATCGGTGGCGACCACCGTGCCGATGTCCGTGGTGTTCTCCGCCGTGCTGAACGTCGCGTCGGAGGTGAACGTGGGCGCTTCATTGACGTCGGTGACGGTGACGGTGAGGTCCTGGGTGGCGGTGAGGGCGCGAGCGCCCGCGCCGCCGGTGGCGGTGACCGTGAGCGTGTAGCTGTTGGAGTCGTCGCCCGTCCCACCCTGCGGATCCTCGAAGTCCGGGGCGGAGCTAAAGCTGAGAACGCCGGCGCTGGTGATGGCGAACAAGCCCGCGTCCGTCCCGCTGAGGGTGTACCCCGTGACGCTGTCCGCCGCGTTGGGATCGGTGGCGATCACGGTGCCGACAGCCGTGGTGTTCTCCGCGAGGCTGAAGGTCGAATCGGACGTGAAGGCGGGAGGCTGGTTCGCAGTCACGGTGACGGCCACCGAGTCCCGGTCGCTGCCGCCCCGCCCGTCGAAGACGGTGATCCGGAAGGTCAGGTTCGCGGCGTTCGACGGCGCGGTGAAGGTGGGACCGGCCGCCGTGGCGCTGCTCAGCGTGACCGTGGTTCCGGCGGTCTGTTCCCAACGGTAGCTCAGCGTGTCGGCGCTGTCGGCGTCGCTGCTCCCCGAAGCGTCGAGCGTCACCGTCGCGCCGGAGTCCACCGATTGGTCGGGGCCCGCGCTGGCCGTGGGGGCCTGGTTCGCGGCGCCCAGGCCCGTCTGGATGCCGTTGTATCTGATGGTGACCCCGCCCGTCTGGACGCCGGAGGCGGGGAAGCTGGCGGCGGAGACGCTGACCGTGACCGGCGCATCGCCGCTGGGGGTCACGGCAATGGCCGCGCTCTCGTCGCTGCCCGCCGGGATCTTGACGGACGTGGCAGACAGGGTCCCGCCGGCGACCGACAGAGTGACCGACATGTCGAAGGGCGCCGCCTGGGCGACCGTGATCTTGACTTCGTTGGCCGCCGTCTGGTCCAGCGTCGCCGTGAACGTGAAGGGACTGCCCGGATTGTTGGCCAGGTACAGCCCTTCGAGGTCCGTGAGACCGTCGAAGAGGTCGTCCGGCAACGTCGTCAGCGCATCGTTGTTCAGCCGCAGCGTCGTAAGGCTGCTCAGCCCATCGAACACGTCCGCCGGCAGCGTCGCCAGGGTGCTGTTGTTGTTCAGGCGCAGCGTGGTCAGGCTGGTCAGCCCGTCAAAGACATCCGCCTCCAACGCGGCCAGCGAGTTGTTGCTCAGCGACAGCGTGGCGAGGTTGGTCAGCCCGTCGAATACGTCCTCAGGCAGGGCCGTCAGCGCGTTGTTGTTCAGATAGAGCTCTTGCAGGCTCGCCAACCCGTCGAACACCTCCGATGGCACGGCGGCCAGGGAGTTGTGGTTCAGCCGCAGCACCTTCATTCCGGTGAGGCCGCGGAAGTCCCGGGCTTTCACCGCCGTGAGGCTCTCCCGCGATAGGTCCAGGGCGCCCGTGATCCCGCGCAGGTCGGCGTCGGTGACCTCGGCGCAGGCGCTCTTGCCGGTCAGCGCGTCCAGAATGGCGTCGCCCACCTTCGCGGTGCGGTCGCACACGCCTTCGGTGATGGTCACCGTGGCCGACGCCCGGTCGCCCAGGGTGTAGCTCGATCCCTCGGGCAGCGAGATCGTGACCACCAGCGTTTCCCGGGCGCCTTCGTCGATGTCGCTGTCGTCGGCAATGGCGACGGCGATGCTGCCCTGGGTGGCGCCCGACGCGATGGTGATCGAGCCGGTGGCGGCGCCCGTGTAGTCGCTGTCGTCCCCGTCGACGGTGGCCGTGTCGGCGTCGGCGCCGATGGCGTAATTGACGGTGAGCGTGGACTGGGGTGCGGGAGCGGCGGTGACCGTGAAGGTGGCCGTGCCGCCCTCCGCCACCGCGACATCGGGACCCAGCGAGACGGTGGGGGCCGCGAGCGTGGATGCGCGGCCCCAATTGCTCCAGCGAAACCACGCGCTGGGGCTGGCCTCGGACGGCGCCCGGACTCCCAGGATGGCAAACCAGTAGAGCGTGCCGGCGTCCAGCCCGCTGACCGTGGTCGTGCGCGCGGTTCCGGTCACGCCCTGTTGCCCCGAAGCGCCCTGGGCCGGCGGAGGGTCGGGCACCGCCAGCTGAAACCGTCCGCCCGTGCCGTCGGCCTTCACCGCGTAGAGCCAATGCACGTCCGTGTTGTCCGCCGGGAGCCAGATCACCGCGATGGAACTGGGCGTGGCTTGCGCCAGGGCGGAGATCTGCGGCGCCTCGCGCGGGGGGATCTGCGCCTGCGCTGACCCGGTCAGGGACGCTCCGGGAAGGCTTGAAAGCTGGGCGAACGCGCCCAACGCCGCCAGCACCAGCGCCACGGCCATTCTCCGCACGAGTCGCCGACAACTCGGTCCGCTACCCATGGCCTGCTCCCGCCCGTTTTGTCCGGCCCGCCAACCGGCGGCGCCTCGGTCGCGGTCGTCTCGCAAGCCCCGCGGCCAGCGAAACCGCGCTCAGCACTCGAATATACACAGAAACACATATGCCGGCTCTCTCATGAAATGAGCTGCATTACCGTGATCTCGCCACGCGTGGCCCCTACGGCGGACTACCGGCAGTCGTTCGAGCGCGGCGATCTTGCTGGCCGTAGCAGTCCGGGCCTGCGGTGACCTCTACGTCGCGGCCGCATGGGCCGCACGATCTTCCGGCTGCGGCGCCGCGGCCTGGCGCCGTCGGTGGTGCGGTAGCCCCAATGGCTGAGCTGCGGGAAGGGACGGAGCCGTCACGGATGCAGGCGCTGACCATAGAGGACGCGGATGTCTCAGCCGCCGCGAGCGCCGCCATAGATCTCGAATGTGACGCCGCCGTCATGGGCCACTTGAAGGCGCAGCACTGGAACGAAGGCCGCCTCCCGCCATGAGTTCGGCTGCCATTCATGCCGCAGGCGCATGACCAGCGCCCACGCGCCGGGCCGCAGATCGCCTCCCGATGCCGGCAGGGGCGTGAAGGCGCCACGGTCGTTGCGCACTTCGAGAGCGGATGTCGCCAGGTCGAGCCGGTAGGTGTGGGTGGTGGTCGCGGTACCCGACGAGAGAAATCCGTCGAACCACTTGGCGAACGCCGGCCCGCGCTCGCCGCGCAGGAAGCCCTCGGGGATGCCTAACGGCGATTCCAGCAGCGGAACCAATAGCCAATCCTGGCTGGTCCAGCGTTCCGGCACTCGCTCGTCAAAGGTGGCCGTGAAGGTCAAGCGGCCGTGGTCGAGGCGCGCCTCGGTGACTCGGACGCTCACCGGGGCCAGCTCAATGTCCGGCAGCGCCATGATCGGCGGCGCTGCCGAGGGCGGCGCATAGACCACGGCATCGTCGTTCCGCCAGATCGGGCGCCATGCGGCGGGGAGCATCCAGGGATCGACGGCCGCGGGCAGGACGACCAGGTCGGGAACATGCTCGGCCAGCGGCTCTATCGGCCAAAGCGGCGTCCGGAGGTTGGAAGCGCGCAATTTCCAGCGCGCCCATCAGCCGGGCAGCGGGCAGTGCCGAGGCGATCCGGATTCGACTCCACCACTGGGTACGCGGGTGGAAATAGACCGCCAGCGACGACGGCAACGCGCGCAGCGCCTCGAAGGACGCGGGGTCCGGCGCGGCGTCGAGCGCCGCGAACGCCGGGCGGACGCGGTAGAGCGCTTCGCTGCCGTCGCGCGCGAGCAGCTCGAAGAAGCGCGGATCGTTGAGCCGGCGCACGGCCCGGTCGGGCAGGCCGGCTTGCCACGCATCGGTCGCATGAATGTAGCCGAGACCCAGTCGGCGAAACGCGCGCGGCTCCAGGTAGTTCACGGCGTCGAGGTACTCGGGGCCGGCGACGTAGTTCAGGTGGATCTGCTCGGCGAGGCCCGCCGCATTGGGGCGGCCGGTGGCGAGAAAGACGTTGGCGTAGGGCGGTGTGGTGGCGAGCACGCGCGCCTCAACGGGCGTGTGGTCGCGTATGTGCGCCGCTAAACGCTCCGACATGGCGGGCAGCTGAAAGCGCCGCAAGGACTCTGGTCTGTCCGACGCAAGCGGCTTGTCGTCCATGGCGCTGGGGTTGGCAATTTGGATGCCATTCCCAAGGGCGAGGCCGACATTGCGCACGGGCGCTACGACCGTGGGCCAGGCGACCAAGCCGACAAGCAGCACGCCAGCGGCGCAGCGCCAGCGGAGGCCTAATCCCGCCAAACGGGTGCTCAGGGCGAGCAACAGGGCCACCAGCGCAAGGTTGCGCGCGTGCCCCGCCACGCGGTCCAAGTCATTGGGCGCCGGCGCGTGATACAAGGCGAGCCAGGCCAGCGCCAGCAGGCCCGAGCCCGCCGCCAGCGCCAGCACCAGCCGATCACGCCGGGCCAGCAGCGCGGCGACGCCCGCCACGACTACCGGACCCACGCCCAACAGGGCCACCCCGCCGGGCCGCCGGTCGAACGCTCCGAGCAGGCGCCAATCCCCCGACTCGACGCTTCTCGACAGCGTCAGACCCGACGCTGCGCCGCCGTCAAGGAGCCCGGTGAATACGCTTCCGCTCCCGAGGAGCAGCAGCGCGGCCAGGGCCGGCCCACCGCCGCGGCGGACTACGGCTCCACCGGCGTTTCGTAGGGTCACGGCCAACCGCAGCCAGCCGCCCAGCTGACGCAAGCCCGAGCGAGCGCCGGCCGATCGCGCCAGGTGCAGTGCTTCGAAGCCAGCCCACACGGCGAGGACCACCGGGGCGAACGTCGCTGCCAGCACGCCGATGAATCCGACCAGGCCCGCGAGCGTCACCGTGGCAGGCCACGAGCGGCGATCGGTGTGGGCGGCACGCTCAAACACCACGAACGCCAGCGCATATCCCAACGTAAAGGCCGGCTTCCATATGTCCGCCAACGCGTGACCCCAGGGCGTTGATTTCAGCGGCAGCGCAACCGACGGCCAGTAGACTTCCGCCAGCGAGTCGCGCAGGCCGGCCGCGGGCAGCCCCGCCGGCAGGGGAATTTCCAGCAGGCCGTCGCCCACCCAGATCACGGTCCAGGCGCCATGCGTGAGCAGCAGCGGCGCCACCAGCAGCAAGGCGAGCCACGAGCCGCGCCGCAGGATCGCCGCGACGGCGACCAGGATGAAGCTCACCCAGCCGTATGTGTCCAGCAACTCCGACACAAAGGCCTGATCGGGACCCACGGGTGGCGCCAGCAACCCGACCAGCAGCGAAGGCCCGTGGTGATAGCGCACCGGCGTTCCCGGATGCCAGGGCAGTTCGGGGGGAAACACGCCTGCCCGAATCGAGGACGCCAAGCCCAGTTGGATGGACCAGTCCTGGACGGTCAAGAGTTGGCGGGTAGCCAGCGCGACCCAGAAGAGTGCCAGGAAAGCGACGACAAAACCCGCCAGGAGACGCGGGCTCGGACGGATCGGATGGGACGTGCGCCTGACGACGACCGCGCCCAGTGCGAGCACGAGGCCCCAGCCCGCCGCCGCGCCCGCCATCCCCGGCACGACGTAGAGAACGAAGTTTGTCGTCACGCCCCACAGCGCGGGGCCGACGACGAGCCCCTGCGCCAAGGCCATGCGTTCGTCGTCTTGCCGCAGCACGGCGCGGACGATGACATAGCCGACAGCGGCGAGCGCGGCAAATTCCGCGGCCAGCAGCAGCAGGCCGGGCAACACCGCCGGGTCAATGGTCAACGCCGCGCCCTCCGTGTCCGGGCTGGCGGCTCATCACCTAAGAGCCCGCGCCCGAAATCGGCGCATTCTAGGCGCGGGGGCGCCAGGTGTGAGGATGCGGGGGAACTCACGCTCGGCGGCGTGGGATGTCTTCGGGCGCTGACGGTGCGGTACACTTGGGCGAGTCATGGGCGGATCAGTTCCGCCCCGATCCTCGATACGAGCGCCAGTTTTGAGCGCCCGTAATCCTTCTGGAGCCACGGTGGGTTTCGTTTCGCCCAAACGCGAGCAGGTTTCCGCGCTGCGCCTGCACAGCGACGACACGGGCTCGGCGCCGGTGCAGATTGCCCTGCTGAGTGCGCGGATCGAGGAGCTCACCGAGCACCTGAAGCAGCACCGCGGCGACAAACACACGCGCTATGGACTGCTGCGCATGGTGGGGCGGCGAGGCCGCTTGCTGAAATACCTGCGGCGGACACAGCCCGAAACCTATCGCGAGGTGATCACCACCCTTGGTTTGCGAGTGCGCCAATAGTCGGCGGCTCCGGTTGCCCACGGCACACCGCGTCGGAAACCCTCTTCTCATGGTCCTTGGCCCCCGGTTCATCGCCGAAGCTGCACCGACGGGCCGCATGTACTTCGCTTCGGCATAGTTCGGCGGGTCGAATTTCGCGGACGAGCTAAGAAACGAGCCGGCAACTCCGGTTGCCCCCTCCTTTCTTCGCTTGTTCCGCCGGCCCGCCCGGGAGACGTGCGATATGCACAGAGTTGAAACCGAGCTGGGAGGGCGAACCTTCAGCCTCGAGACCGGCGAGTTGGCCGGTCAGGCGGACGGCGCGGTCGTAGCGCGCTACGGCGACACGACCCTTTTGGCAACGGTTGTCTGCTCCAGCCCCCGACAGGGGCTGGATTTCTTTCCGCTCCAAGTCGAGTTCGAGGAGCGGGCCTATTCGATTGGCCGTATTCCGGGCAGCGTGCTGCGCCGCGAAGGCCGTCCGCCGCTGTCGGGCATTCTTGCCGGCCGGCTGGCCGACCGCTGCATCCGGCCGCTCTTCCCCGATGGGATGCGCAACGACACGCAGATCGTCCTGACGCTGCTGACCCACGACGGGGAAAACGAGCCCGACGTGATGGGCATCGTGGCGGCCTCGGCCGCGTTGATGCTGACCGGGCTGCCCTACGAGGGCCCCGTGGGCGCCCTGCGAGTGGGTCTGGACGGCGACGAGTTCGTGGCAAATGCGCCCACCGACCCCGAGGGCGGGGAGCCGGCGCTCGACCTGGTCGTGGCCGGCACGCGTGCGGGCGTGGTGATGCTCGAGGCCGGGGCCCAGGTCGTGCCCGACGACACCGTCGTGCGCGCGATCAACTGGGGCCAAGAGCAGCTCCAGGGCCTGGTCGACATCCAGCTGGAATTGCAGAAGCTGGCCGGCAAGCCAGCGCGTGAGGTGGACATCATCAAGCCCGCCGACGAGCTGGTCGACGCGGTCCGCGAGCGCTACGGGTCGAGGATTCAGGATGCGGCGCGGGTGATGGATCGGTCAGAGCGCAAGGCGCTGCTCGGGGCCGTCGCCGCGGACGCCGAGGCGGAGCTTGGCGAGGACCACGAGGCCGCGCGGCTCGACGACGCCTTGCACGACGTGGAGGCGGAGGCCGTGCGCGCGCTGATCCTCGATGAGGGGATTCGCCCGGACGGACGCGACGAGTCCTCGCTGCGCAAGCTCTCGGCGCGCGTGGGCGTGCTGCCGCGCATCCACGGCACCGGCCTGTTTCAGCGCGGCGAGACCCAGGTGCTGGCGGTGACCACGCTCGGCACCCCGCGGGACGTGCAGCGCATCGGCCTCACGGACCTGGAAGCCATGGCCCAGCCGAAGCGCTACATCCACCACTACAACATGCCGCCGTACGCCAGCGGCGAAACCGGCCGGTTGGGGTCGCCGAAGCGCCGCGAAGTCGGCCACGGCGCTCTCGCCGAGCGCGCCATCGCGCCGGTGCTGCCGGATCTCAAGGACTTTCCTTACACCATCCGCGTGGTGTCGGAAGTGCTGTCGTCCAACGGGTCCACGTCCATGGCGTCGACCTGCGGCAGCACGCTGAGCCTGATGGACGCCGGGGTGCCGCTCAAGGCCCCGGTCGCGGGAATCTCGATCGGCCTTATCGTTGGCGACGACGGCAAGTTCGTGGCCCTCACCGACATCCAGGGCGCCGAGGATCACTTCGGCGACATGGACTTCAAGGTGGCGGGCACGGCCGAGGGCGTCACGGCGGTCCAGGTCGACATCAAGGTCAAGCATCTGACGCCCGAGATGATCGAGGCGGCGGTGCAGCGGGCCCGCGAGGCACGGTTGCAAATCCTGGACGTGATGCGGGTGAGCATTGCCGAACCGCGCGACGACGTGGGCGAGTTCGCGCCCAAGATCACGCAGGTCTCGATCTCGCCGGACAGCATCGGCGCGGTGATCGGGCCGGGCGGCAAGATGATCCGTCGCCTGGAAGCCGAGACGGGCGCCAGCATCGACATCGAGGAGGACGGCACGGTGACCGTCGGCGGGGCCACCCGCGAGGGCACCGACCGCGCCGTCCAGATGATCAAGGATCTGACGGGCGAGGTCGAGATCGGCCGCACGGTTCTGGGCAAGGTGACGCGTATCATGAACTTCGGCGCGTTCGTCGAGATCGTGCCCGGCAAGGAAGGCCTCGTCCCCATCAATGAGCTGGCCGAGGAGCCGGTGGGCTCGGTCAATGACGTCGTGGCCGAAGGCGACGACATCATGGTGATGGTGGTGGAGGTGGACCACCTGGGCCGAATCAACCTGTCGCGGCGCGCCGTGCTGCAAGACCTGACACCCGCCGAAACCCTGGCCACGGCTCCGCCGCGGCCGGGGCGCGACGGTCCCCGTGGCGGCGGTCGCCGCAACGGGCCGGGAGGGCGCGGCGGCGGTCGTCGCGGACGCCCACCGCGCGGCGGTCGAAGGTTCGACTAGGACCAACACGATGCTGCGAGTAGCCGTCCTCGGCTCCAGCGGCCAAATGGGCCAAGCGGTCGTGGCGGCCGTGGAGGGCGCCGACGACCTGGAGCTCGTCGCCCGGATCAACCGGGTGCCGTCGCCCGGGAGCGCCCCGTTCTTCACGGAGTTCGGGGCGGCCGTTCAGGCGACCTCGCCCGAGGTCGTGGTGGACTTCTCGGTGGCGGACGCCGCGGCGGACCATGCGCTGGAGGCGTTGGACGCCGGCGTGTCGCCCGTCATCGGCACGACCGGCATGTCGGACGAACAGGTTGCAGCCATCCGCGAGCGGGCGGACGCCACCGGCGCGGGGGCGTTCATCGCCCCCAACTTCGCCATCGGCGCGGTGCTGATGATGCAGATGGCCGCGATGGCGGCCCCGCACCTCGACAGCGTCGAGGTGATCGAGCTGCACCACGACCGCAAGCGCGACGCGCCCTCGGGAACGGCGGCGCGCACGGCGGAGCTGATCGTGCGCGCCCGCGGCGGGCAGCCCGCCCAGGACGCCGGCACCGAGGCATTCACGCTGGAGGGCGTACGCGGGGGCGTGCGCGACGGCGTGCGGGTGCACAGCGTGCGGCTGCCGGGCCTGGTAGCGCATCAGGAAGTGATTTTCGGCGGGGAGGGGCAAACGCTCACGATCCGCCACGACTCGACGAGCCGGGAGTCGTTCATGCCCGGCGTTTTGCTGGCCGTTCGACGGGTGCGCGGACTAAGCGGCCTCGTCGTCGGCCTGGAGCACTTGCTCACAAGCTCCGAGGGAGAAGCCTAATGTCAGCGGGATATGCGGTGGGAGTGATCGGCGCCACGGGCGCCGTGGGCCGCGAGTTCTTGCAGGTGATGGAAGAGCGCCAGTTCCCGGTGCGCGAGCTGCGGCTGTGGGCCAGCCCGCGCAGCCGCGGGCGGCAGATCGAGTTCAACGGCAAGCCCTACACGGTCGAGGCGCTCGAGGACGCGGTGTACGAGGGCCTCGACTTCGTGCTCATCTCGGCGTCGGGCGACATCAGCCGCGCCGAGGCCCCGCGCGTGGCGCAGTCCGGCGCGCTGGCCATCGACGACAGCTCGGCGTTTCGCTATGACGACGCGGTGCCGCTGGTGGTGCCCGAGGTCAACGCGGAGGACATCGCCTGGCATCAGGGCATCGTGGCCATTCCCAACTGCTCCACGACGCCGATCGTGCAGGTGCTGGCGCCGCTGCACGCGGTGAACCCGCTGCGGCGCATCATCGCCGACACCTACCAGTCGGTCTCCGGGGCCGGCGGTCGGGCCATGGAAGAGCTGGCCGAACAGACGGCCGCGCAGGCCCGCGGCGAGACGCCCCAGGTCGACCCGGATGTCTTCCCGCACGTGATCGCCTCCAACCTGATTCCCTCCATCGACTCGCCGCGCGACGACGGCTACTCCAAGGAGGAGTGGAAAGTCTGGGCGGAGTCGAGAAAGATCATGCACATTCCCGATCTGGCCGTGTCGGCCACCTGCGTGCGGGTGCCGGTGTTCCGGGCCCACGCGGCGGCCGTGCACGCGGAGTTCAGCGAGCCGTTCGACGCCGCCGAGGCGCGCGCGATGCTGGAGGACGTGCCCGGAGTCCAGGTCGTCGACGATCTGGCGGGCGACCAGTACCCCATGCCGTCGGACGCGGCGGGTAACGACACGACGTGGGTGGGCCGGATTCGCCAGGACATGTCGCACCCGAACGGCCTGGTCTTCTGGGTGGTGTCCGACAACCTGCGCAAGGGCGCGGCGACCAACTCAATCCAGATCGCCGAAGCGGCCATCGCGAATCACTGGTTGAAGCAGGCGCAGCCGGCGTGACGTAGCGGCGGTCATCGGGATTGAGCGCGATGACGCGCAAAGCGGCGCGCCGCGCTCGGTCTGAGCGCCTCGGCAATCGTGCGATCATCGGGTACGGCGTGCGCCCCCGAGAGATACCCAAGAGCAAAATAGGGGAGGAACCAATGGGAGATCCGCTCGCGAGTGAGAAGGAGTTCTTGCGGGCAAACCTGGACGATCTGGCTGCGGCGCACCCTGGGAAGTACTTGGTGATCCAGGGTGAGAGGGTGTACGCAGCTTGCGAGACCTACGAGCAGGGCGTTTCCGAAGGGCTTCGGCTGCTTTCGGGCAAAGGGCCATTCCTCGTTCGTTCCGTGCTTCACCCCGAAGACGCCGAGGCACCTCGCATTCCAGCGTTGGCCATAGGGCTCCCATTTCGTGCCCATTCTTAACGCGCGGGTTCAAATCGATGGCGATAGCCCGCAGGGCGACCTCCAGGAGATCGATCCCAAAACCGGGCTTCAGCAGACTGGTCCACGCGTGCCAATTGTCCTTACGCCTCCGCAGCAACAGTTGGATGCCATGAGAGCACGCGGCGAAACGCTACCCCAGCCCGTTCAAGGGATGGCGCTCATTGACACAGGAGCGAGCGCAACCTGTATTGATGGCCAGGCTGCCGAACAAGCGGGGCTCACTATCGTTGACACTGGTCCACTGATTTCTGCGACGGACGAAGAGATCGTCCCAATATTTGCGGCGCGCCTTGACATGTTGGGATTTCCTGGCTGGAACGCGTCGCGGGCATACGGAACCAATCTGGCAATGCAAGACCTCATTGCGCTGATTGGCCGTGATGTGCTGATGGACAGCGTGCTCATCTATAACGGACCGGACGGGTCGTTTTCGATTGCTCAGTAATTCTCGACCTACCCGGTCACAGCCCACCAAGCTTCCCGACCCCCACGACCCATCTCCCTCGGCCGAGCCGCTACAGTAGTCGCGGGTACAATTCCGGGCGGGGTCGTGGGCGTGGTGAGCGCACCGCGCCTGAGGCGTGAATCAGCCTCGCAGGGGGGAATGCCATGCTGACCTTTGGTCGGCTCATCACTGCGGTGGTCACGCCGTTTCACGACGACGGGTCGGTCGACTACGACACTTTCGGGCGCATGGTCGACGGTCTGATCGACGCCGGCAACGACGCCGTCGTGGTCACCGGCACCACCGGCGAGTCGCCGGTGTTGACCGAGACCGAGCGCGTGTCGCTCTACCGAGAAGCCCTGAGCACCGCCGACGGGCGCGCGCGCGTGATCGCGGGCACGGGCGGCTACAACACCAGCGAGAGCATTCACCTGTCGCGCGCGGCGGCGGACGTGGGCGTCGACGGGCTGCTCCAGGTGACGCCCTACTACAACAAGCCGCCGCAGGCGGGTCTCTTCCGCCACTTCGAGGCCATTGCGGCGTCCACGCCGCTGCCCAACATCCTCTACAACGTGCCGGGCCGCACCTCGTGCAACCTCGAGGCGGCAACGGTGGCTGAGCTGAGCGCCATCGACAACATCATCGGCATCAAGGAAGCGAGCGCGGACTTCGAGCAGATCGGCCACATTGCGCGCTCGACGCCGGATGACTTCGCCATCTACAGCGGCAACGACGCGGACACCTATCTCATCATGGCGCTGGGCGGCGTGGGCGTGGTGAGCGTGGCGAGCCACGTGGTGAGCGGCGAGATCCGGGCAATGATCGACGCGTTCGTGGCGGGCGATCTCGACGGCGCGCGCACCCGGCACCTGCACCTGCTGCCCATCTCGCAGATCCTGTTCCCGGCCGGCTGGCCGAACCCGGTGTCCGTGAAGGCCGCGTTGGGGTTGGGCGGATTCGACGTCGGCGTTCCGCGGCTCCCGCTGGTCGACCTGCCCGACAACATGAAAGCCAGCTTGCGAGCGGTGATGGACGCCTACGAGCTGGACGCCTACCTCACGCGAACGCCTGTGGCCGTCTAGGTGGCGGAGGCCCTCCCCACCTTCAGCGATCTGGCGGAGCTCGCCGACGCCGTCAAGGGCTGCACGCGCTGCCGTTTGGCGCGGGGCCGCACGAATGCCGTTCCCGGTGAAGGCGCGGCCGACGCGGCGGTGATGTTCATCGGCGAAGGCCCCGGCTATCACGAAGACCAGCAGGGGCGGCCATTCGTGGGCGCCGCCGGGCAATTGCTGGACGAGCTGATCGAGGGCATCGGCCTGCGGCGGCGCGAGGTCTTCATCGCCAACGTGCTCAAGTGCCGGCCCCCCGAAAACCGCGACCCGGCGCCCGACGAGGCGGAGGCCTGCCGGCCTTACCTGGATCGGCAAATCGAACTGATCGACCCCAAGGTGATCGTGCTGCTGGGCCGGCACGCGCTGCAGGCGCACTTCTCCGACGCGCAGATCTCGCGGGCGCGCGGGGTGCCGCGCCGCCGCGACGGGCGCACGTTTCTTCCCGTTTATCACCCGGCGGCGGCGCTGCGGCAACTGCGGCTGCGGGACGTGCTGCGCGGCGACTTTGCGCTGATCCCCAAGCTGTTGGAAAGCCCGGCGCCCGCCGCGGAGTCCGCGGAGCCGGAGACGCAGCAGCTGTCGATGTTCGGATGAGGCGGTCGCGCGCTAGGGCGATACGGGTTGGCTCCGGCCTGGATTCCGGCTTTCGCCGGAATGACGGAAAGAGCGCCCATTGCCGGGCGCCGCGAAGCTAGCGGGCGCGTTGCAGCAGGAACTGAAACCCGACACCGTCCGCGTCGTGCCCATCGGCGGCGTGGGAGAGATCGGCAAGAACTGCACCGTCGTCGAGTTCGGCGACGCCGCCGTCATCATCGACTGCGGGCTGACGTTCCCGGACGCAGAACACCTGGGCGTGGACCTGATCCTTCCCGACTTCGCCTATCTGCGCCAGATTCAGCACAAGCTGCGCGCCGTGCTGCTGACCCACGGCCACGAGGACCACATCGGGGCGCTGCCCTTCGCGCTGCGGGACTTTCCGCTGCCGCTCTACGGCACGGCGCTCACATTAGGTCTCGTGCAGGTGAAGCTGGATGAGGCGCGGCTGGTCGACGGCCAGGAGTTCCACGTGGTCGAAGCGGGCGACGTGGTCGAGATCGGGCCGTTTCGCTGCGAGTTCTTCCACATGTGCCACAGCATTCCGGACGCCACGGGCATTGCCGTGCACACGCCCATCGGCACAATCGTGCACACGGGCGACTTCAAGCTCGACTACACGCCGGTGGACGGACGCCCGCCGGACGTTCAGACCCTGGGCCGGCTCGGACGCGACGGCGTGCTGCTGCTGATGGCCGACAGCACCTACGCGGACCGGCCCGGCTATACGCCGTCCGAGCAGGTGGTGGCGGAGACCTTCGACCAGATCTTCGCGGAGGCGCCGGGGCGGATCATCGTGGCGACGTTCTCGTCGCTCGTCTCGCGCGCGCAGCAGGTGTTCGACGCGGCAGTCGCCTACGGACGCAAGGTGGCGCTGGTCGGGCGGTCAATGGAGCGCGTGCACCGGGTAGCCGCCGACCTGGGCTACGTGCGCGTGCCCGACGGACTGATCGTGGCCGCGGAGGAGCTCGACGACTTCCGCGCCGAGGACATCGCCATCGTCTGCACCGGCTCGCAGGGTGAGCCGCGCTCGGCGCTGGTGCGCATGGCGAACCGTGACCATCGGAACATCGACATCGCGCCCGACGACACGATTATCGTCTCGGCCGCCGCGATCCCCGGCAACGAGGCGAAGGTCAACCACACCATCGACCGGCTGGCGCACCTCGGCGCCACGGTCTACTACGAGCAGCTGCGCCCGGTGCACGTCTCCGGCCACGCCAGCCAGGAGGAGCTCAAGCTGGTGCTCACGACGCTGCGGCCACGATTCTTCATGCCGGTCCACGGCGAATTTCGGCACCTGGTGGAGCACCGGCGGCTGGCGGAGTCGGTGGGGCTGCCGCGAAAGAACATCCTGATGGCCGAGAACGGCGCGGTAATCGACGTGACGCGCGACCGCGCCGCGATTACCGGCTCCGTGGAGGCCGGCATGGTGTTCGTGGACGGTCTGGGCGTCGGCGACGTGGGCGAGACGGTGCTGCGCGACCGGCGACACCTGGCCGAGGACGGCGTGGTCGTGGTGGTGGCGGCCGTGGACCACCACACCGGGAAGTCGGTGGGCACGCCGGAGATCATCTCGCGCGGGTTCGTCTACGCGCCGGAGTCCGAGGACCTGCTCGAGCGGGCGCGGGAGCACGTGCGCCAAACGATCGACCGGGGCGACCACCCGGACCCGGAAGTCGACTACCTGCAAGGCAAGATTTGCAGCTCGCTGGGCCGGCACCTCTTCCAGAAAACCCGGCGGCGGCCGGTGATCCTGTCGATCGTGACGGAGGTCTAGCGCCGGGAACCGCCCCCGCGCCGCCGGTCGGGAAGGGTGTCTAGGGAATCCCCGCCGGCGGCACGGGCTCGAAATCCGGAATGGGCAGCGGTTCGTGCAGGTACACCGCCGGGGCGCTGAAGGTGTTCTGCACCACCCGGCCGTCAGGGTAGATCTCAAGCCGCTGGACGCGATGGCCGTGCCCGAAGGTGATGGCGAGCTCGAGCTCCCGCCCATAGACGGTCTCGAACGCCGCGACCATGGCGGCCTCGGTGGGCCGGTAAATGTTGATCCAATGGTCGTTGCCGGTCCGCACGACGAGCGGATAGGACTCACCCTCGACGGCGAATGCCAACGCCGTCTGCGCTCCGTCGGCAGGTGTCACCAGCCAGACGTCGCGGCCCACGGTGATCGTCTCGTCGGTCGCGTCGCCGTCGGCGTCGAGGAGGTGGAACTCTCCCGCGGGCCGCTCCTCATCCGCGGCCTGTGCGAAGCGTCGGGCCAACTCCGTGCTGAGGTCCGTGGCATTCCAGTACACGATCTGGACCGATTCGGGTAGGGCGGCCAGCACGGCATCAACCGTCCGATCGGTGGTCAAGCTCACCACCAGGTCATAGCCGGCAAGCGCGTCCGCCGTGGCCTGATCGGGGGTCATGAAGTCGGCCTGGGGCACGTAGCGCCGCAGATAGTGCCGCAGCAGCAGGCGCTGACTCTCGAACAGGTCGTTCGTGCCGGCCGGATACGCCACGGCCGGATCCCCAAGAATGACCGCACGCGGCAGATCGTCGGCGCGCGTTTCGGCAAGCTCGGCCAGCTGCGCCTGCGCCAACTCGTAGCGCCGCCATTCATAGGTGTCGTCGGGGAAGAGGTGGGAGCCCTCCCAAAACTCGTTCCAGCTGTAGATGAACACCAGGCCCGGGTTGCTGTGCGCGGCCAGCCAGGCGGTCTCCTGCAGATAGCGATTGTCGTCGCGAATCACGCGCAGGGTCCCGTCGCGCTCGGCGACGCCGCGGTTGTCGAAGATGTAGTTCCAGGTCACCACGTGATGCCCGAATTGCCACTGGGGCACGTCCACCACGAAATTGAATGGCGCGTAGTCGTCCGGCCAGCGCTCGAACGCGAGGGCGTGGACCCGAGTCGAGGCCGACCAATCGAAAATCACGTCGACGTCCAGGGCCTGCTCGACACGCCCGGCGATCTCGGTGAAGAACCAGGTCCACGCGTCCACGTCATCGAGCGCTCCGGGGAAGCCGTAGGCGTAAACGACCACGGGAAGTCGTCCGTACGCGTCGAACAGCCACAGGTCCGACGGTATTCCCTGGTAGAAGGCGATGACCTCGTCCGTGATCTTGCCGACGCTGGCCTCGTCGGCCGTGATGTAGGCGCGATCGCTCAGCACAGCCCGAGCGCCGCTGAACAGCACCTCCCAGTCATAAAACAGCCCGATCTTCAGGTCATGACGCCTGAGGGAATCGATCGCGACGGACGACGGTTCCAGGAGGTTGGCGCCCGTCAGATACCACTCCCAGACGATGCCATCGACGCCCAGATCGCGGATCAGCTCGAAGTTCACGTCGTAGTAGGCCGCCGATCCCACCTCCTCCCGCGTCAAACCAACCCGCTCCCAGCTCAGCCCGTGGGTGAAGTACTCCGTCGGGAGGAAGCTCTGATCCCACCAGTCGAAGAAGTGCACGGCGCTGACGGGGCGCGGCGGCTGCAGGTGCGGACGCTGGTCCGCGCGGTGGGGCACGGTGGCGTGGGCCGGGATCAGCTCCGCGGCCTGCAGCATCTCGAGCACCGGAATTCGGCGAGGCGCGGCATCCGTCGCGGGGTTGAAGACCCACGCCGCCCGCTGGGTCCGCAACGCGTAGCCCGCGTGCGTTCGCGCCACCGCCATCGGCCATCCGTACAGCGCGATGGCCGCGTCGTCGCTCTCCAGGGTCTCCGCCGCCGTGTGATAGGCCGCCCGCAGCGCGATGCGCCACGGCTCCGCCCCCTCCAGCAGCGCCAGATGCCGGTTCCGGACTTCATCCCAAGTCAGTCCCTCGTCGGCCGACCAATCGGCTGGCGCCGGAATCCCAAAGTCCTCCAGCAATTGGGCGTCATGCCCCTGCGCGGACAGGAAGTCCAGCACGTTGACGATCGACGCGCCCCGGGTGGGATCCACGCGCAAGAGGCCCCGCTCGAACACCTGCCGCACCCAGCCGTCGAGCAGGAAGCGGCGCGACACCGGCGTCCCGAGGGTGTCCTCCCCACCCAGACTCCGCCAGCCCGACCAGAGGCGCATGCCCCGGTCGTCGGTAACGGAGAAGCCGAGCGCGGTCTCGCCCGCCGCGTCCGACGCGAAGAAGGCGCCGAAACCTCCTGGTACCGCCGTACCCTGCGCCTGCGCGGCGCGAGGACCGGCGACGAGAACGGCCAGGAGCACCACCAGGCCCACGAAACGCGCGCCGGCGCGCCCGCCGCTCGGCAGGCGGGTCCTCAGAGCCGGCATTCGCCTAGGCAACGCTCGGCCAAGCGTTGCTCGGCGCCGCGCGTGTCGGCGCTGACGATAGACACGCCAGCGTCACGCCGGAACCGCCGCGTCGGCCGGGACATCCCGCGGAGGAACCGGCTCGAAGTCCGGGATGGCGAGGGGGTCGTGCAGGAACACGGCGGGCGCACTGAAAGTGTTCTGCACGACGCGGCCATCGGGATAGACCTCCAGCCGCTGGATGCGGTGGCCGAGCGCGAAGGTGATGGCGAGCTCGAGCTCCCGCCCATACACCGTTTCAAAGGCGGCGACCATGGCGGCCTCGGTGGGCCCGTAGACGTTGATCCAATGGTCGTTTTCGGCCCGCACGACCAGCGGATACGACTCGCCTTCGAACTCAAATGCCAAGGCGACCTCAGCGCCGACCGCGGGCGTCGCCAGCCAGACGTCGCCACCCAGGTTGATCGTCTCGTCGGTCGCCTGGCCGTCGTCATCGAGGAGCGGGAATTGGCCGTGGGGCCGCTCGTCCTCCACCGACTGCGCGAAGCGTTGCGCCAGATCCGTGCTCAGGTCCGTGGCGTTCCAGTAGACGATCTGGACCGCATCCGTCAACTCGGCCAGCACTGCATCGACCGCCCGATCGGTGGTCAGGCTCACGATCAAGTCGTAGCCGGCCAATGCGTCCTCGGCTACCTGCGCCGGCGTCATGAAGTCGGCCTGAGGCACGTAGCGCCGCAAGAGGTGCCGCAGCAGCAGGCGCTGGCTCTCGAAAAGGCCGTTGGTCCCCTGGGGGTAGGCATCCGCCGCGTCTCCAATGATGACCGCGCGCGGCAGATCGTCGGCCCGCGTCTCGGCTAGCTTCGCCAGCTGCGCCTGCGCCAACTCGTAGCGCCGCCATTCGTAGGTGTCGTCCGGAAAGAGATGCGAGCCTTCCCAGAACTCGTTCCAGCTGTAGATGAAGACTAGGCTCGGGACGGTGTGCGCGGCCAGCCAGGCGGTCTCCTGCAGATAGCGGATGTCGTCACGGATCACGCGCAACAGTCCGTCGCGCGCGGCGACGCCGCGGTTGTCGAAGATGTAGTTCCAGGTGACCACGTGATGCCCGAATTGCCACTGCGGCGTGTCCACCACGAAATTGAACGGCGCGTAGTCGTCCGGCCAGCGCTCGAATGCCAGGGCCTGCACCCGCGAAATGGCCGACCAGTCGAAGATCACGTCGACCTCGAGCGCGGTCTCGACTCGACTGACGAGCTCGCTGAAGAACCAGGTCCACGCAGCCGTGTCGTCCAACACTTCCGGAAAACCGTAGGCGTAAACGATGACCGGCAGCCGTGCGTGCGCGTCGTAGAGCCATAGATCCCGCGGAACACCCTGATAGAAGGCGATGACCTCGTCCGCGATCTTGCTGACGCTGGCCTCGTCGGCCGCGATGTAGGCGCGGTCGCTGAGCACGGCGTCTCCGCCGCCGTGCAGCACCTCCCAGTCGTAGAACATCCCGATCTTCAGGCCGTGGCGCCGCAGCGCGCTCAGCACGGTGTCGTTGGGCGTCAACCCCGCCCGGTGGTACCACTCCCAGAACACCCCGTCGACGCCCAAATCGCGGATGAGCCTGAAGTTCACGTCGTAGTAGGCCGACGACCCAATCTCCTCACGTGTCAGGCCAACTCGCTCCCAACTCAGCTCGTGGGTGAAGTACTCGGTCGGCAGGTAGTCCGGGTACCACCAGTCGAAGAAGTGCACAGCGCTCACCGGTCGCGGCGGCTCCAGGTGAGGCCGCTGGTCGGCGCGATGCGGCACCGTGGCGTGGTCCGGGATCAACTCCGTGGCCTGCAGCAGCTCAAGCACCGGAATCCGACGCGGGGCAGCGCCCGTGTCCGGCGCGTACAGCCAGGCGGCCCGCTGCGCCCGCAGGGCGTAGCCCTTCTCGGTCTGCGCCACGGCCATCGGTAACCCGTACAGCGCCAGCGCCGCATCGTTGTTTGCCAGCGGCTCACGCGCCGTGCGAAATGCCGCCCGGAGCGCCACGCGCCACGGCTCGGCCCCCTCCAGCAGCGCCAGGTGGCGCTCCCGAATGTTAGTCCAGCTCTGCCCCTGGTCGGCGGACCAATCGGCCGACGCCGGGATGCCAAAGTCTTCCAGCAACTGGGCGTCGTGCCCGCGCGCGGACAGGAAGTCGAGTGTGTTCACCATGGACGCGCCGCGCGTGGGGTCGGCGCGCAACAGGCCCCGTTCAAACACCTGCCGCACCCAGCCATCGAGCAGGAAGCGGCGCGACACCGGCACCCCGAGGGTGTCCTGTCCGCCAAGGTCCTGCCACCCCGACCAGAGGCGCATGCCCCGGTCGTCGGTAACCGAAAACCCGAGCGCGGATTCGTCTGCCGGGACCGACGCGAAGAAGGCGCCGGCGTTGATCGGCGTGGCCGGCTCGGCGGCGCGAGTGGCGGGCGCGCCGACGCTCAACGCCGCCACGAGCATCGCCACGCCGGCCAACCACTTGGCCGCGCGCCCGCGGTTCGCACCGCGCCGGGTCCTGATCACCAGTCTGGGTCGCAAGGCGTTGACCATCGTCACCGCGTTAAAAACTCTCCCGTGCGCTGTTCGCAGAGTGTCGGCCGAGCACAGGTACTATCGCACCCTTTCCGCACAAACCAACGCTGTCACCCGGTTGGTGCGGCGTCGGGGCGACGCAACAACGCCCCGGATCGCGAGCATCTTGAATTTGCCCCGTCTCACTAGAAAATCCTCAGGCGCGCCGGATATCATCTGTGGAGGGTTGTCGACGCGCCGAAGTCCGAGGTTTTTTCAGCCCCGGCGCGGAGTCGGCCCGCGAATCGAGATTCGGAACTCGCTCGGGAGGCACTAGTTCCACCAGGCCCGGCGGCGGCCGGCGAGCGTGCCGATCGCCACTGAGGTCTAGCGCTGGCGCGCATCATGCCGCGCCGGCAAGGAGTGCCTCGTGGCCAAAACGCGCCGGGCAGCGGCTCCTGCGGCCCGTCCCCCGCGCATGGAACGCTGGGATGTGCTGGGGCTTGTCGGAATCGTTGTCAGCGCGCTCGGCCTCACCGCCTTCATCGGTCTCTTCAGCCGTGACGGGTTTGTCGTCGCCGCAAGCGGCGCTGCCTACATCGGAGTCTTCGGCCGCGCGGCGTCGATCGCAGCGATTGCGTGCATCCTGGTTGGACCCGCACTGCTGCTGAGCGGAGTGCGGAAGCGAGCGATCGTCGGGGCGGGGCACGTGGCCGCGGCGGTGGCGTTCGTGCTGGGACTGGCCGCGCTGGTCGGTCTGGCGGCCCCGGAAGACGCGCTGGCGGCCGACAGCGGCGGCTGGATTGGCCGGTTTATCGGCCACGGGCTCGCGGCGAGCGTGGGCGGAGCGCCGGCCTATGCGCTGCTGGCCGTTGCGACCGTGGCCGCCGTCGGCTACGCCCTGCTGGCATCGGCGCGCGGAGCGGCCACGACGCGGCTGACAGGGCGGCTGCTCATCGAAGGCGCGGTGTACCTGGCGCGAATCGCAGCCGCGACGGCCTCCGCCGCCAAACGCCGCCTTGGTCCGATCTTCCGGCCGCAATCCGCCGAGAAGTCGCGCCGGGCGTCGGAAGCGCCGGAACCGGCGGCCGACTTGCCCGAAGAAGTCAACGGCTCGTCGCAACCCGAAGACTGGCAGCAAGGGCCGCTGATCCGCACCGCGCCGACCGTGGCGCCGGCGCCGGCCGCGGAGGACGACGCCGAGGGGCCGTGGACGCTGCCGTCGATGGACCTGATGCAACCGACGCCGCCGGCGACCGACGTTCCCGACGCCGAGATTCGGGCCAAGGCCCAGGTGATCGTGGATACGTTGGCCTCCTTCAACATCGAAGCCAGCGTGCCAGAGGCGATTCCGGGACCGGTGGTGACCCAGTACCTCGTCCGGCCGGGCACGGGGGTCAAAGTTTCGCGCATCACCGCGCTGGCCAACGACCTGGCCCTGAAGCTGGCCGCGCGAAGCCTGCGCATCGAGGCGCCGGTGCCGGGGCGTCCCTATCTGGGCATCGAGCTCCCCAACGACGAGCCGTTGGTCGTGAGCGTGCGCGAGGTGATGGAGGCCGAGGCGTGGGTCACGTCACGCTCCAACCTCAAGCTGGCGCTGGGCAAAGACGTCGCCGGCATGGTGCGCGTGGTCGACCTGACGGCGATGCCGCACCTGCTGATTGCGGGGTCCACCGGCGCCGGGAAATCGGTGTGCCTCACGTCGTTGATCACGGGCTTGCTGTGCCAGACCACGCCGGACGAGCTGCACCTGGTGCTGATCGACCCCAAGATGGTGGAGTTGGTGACCTTCGACGGCGTGCCCCATCTGCGCATGCCGGTGGTCACCGACATCGACGACGCGGTGCCGGTGCTCACGTGGGTCAGCCGCGAGATGGCCCGGCGCTATCGAATCTTCAACAAGGCGGGGGTGCGCAACATCACCTCCTACAACGCGAATCCGACCGAGGCCACCGACGGCAAGCCGCTGCCGTACCTGGTCACCGTGATCGATGAGCTGGCGGACCTGATGATGACGGCGCCGGGCGACGTGGAGCGCTTGCTCGCGCGTCTGGCCCAGCTGGCGCGCGCCACGGGCATCCACCTGGTGGTTTCGACGCAGCGGCCGTCGGTGGACGTGGTCACGGGCCTGATCAAGGCCAATTTCCCGACGCGCATTTCCTTCATGGTCAGCAGCCAGGCCGACTCGCGCACGATCCTGGACGGAGCCGGGGCCGAGCGGCTGATCGGCCGCGGTGACATGCTGTTCGCGCCCCCGGAAGGCGGTAAGCCAATCCGCGTGCAGGGCGTGTACACCGACGACGCGGAGATCAACGGGGTGGTCAATCACTGGCGCGATCAGGGCGAGCCGCAGCGCCTGACCGCCGAAGACCTGCAGGAAGCCATCGAGCAGGGCGACTCGGACGAAGACGAGCTGTATGTGTCCGCAACGGAGCTGGTGATGCGGCACGAGAGCATCACGCCCGACCTGCTGAGCCGCGAGCTCCAGGTCGGTCGGAGCAAGGCGCAGAAGCTGGCCATGCAGCTGGAGGCCGAGGGCTTTGTCGGGCCGCCGGAGCCGCAGTCGGCACGGCGCCAGGTGCTGCAGCGAAGCGAGACGGTCTAGCGCCGGCGCGCCGTGGAGCGCTGGGCCATCAGGCAAGCGAAAGACGCGCCCCGTTCGTCCATGGGCGCAGTGAGTCTGGATTCCCACCTTCGGAGACCTATGCAAAGTCAGTCCAAGCTTGAGGATGACCGGACGAACCGAATCCGCTCCCGGATTCAATGAAGGGTGGATTCCCTAGATTCACAAACGAAGTGCAACACCTGGCAAAGGTGCTGCCATGG
>JAPOXD010000016.1 GCA_026707285.1 Chloroflexota bacterium
TTCCGATGCCTGCCGCTGCGCAAGATCGCCGCGGGCGCAATCGCCGAAAACGTCGGGTCGATTCGAGTCATGCAGAAGGTCGCCATGCAGCACGAAGGAGTGATGCGTCAGCACTGGGTGTGCCACGGCCAGACTTGCGACTCGGTGCACTACGGCCTCCTGCGCGAAGAGTGGGAGCAGCGAGCGGGCGCCGCCGAATGAGCACTGACGACTGGCCGCCGCTGCTGGAAACCATCCGAACTCCCCGGCTGCTCCTGCGCCGCTACAGGCTCACCGACGCCGAGGACGTGTTTGCCTACGCCAACGACCCGGAGTGGGCGCGCTTTCTCCCCGGGGTCCCTCGGCCCTACGAGCGGCGACATGCCGACGAGTGGGTCGCAGCGCACGTCCTGAAGGACTGGCGCACCGAACAGCACTGGGCGCTCGAGCACGAAGGCCGCGTGGTCGGACGGGTTGGGCTGACACCGGAGCCTCGGCACGAACGGGCGGAGCTCGGCTACGACCTGGCCCGGTGGCTGTGGGGCCGAGGCCTCATGACCGAAGCCGCGTCGGCGGCTGTCCATGAGGCATTCAGCAAGCTCCCGATCCGCAAGATCCTCGCCCACGCGGTTGCCGACAACATCGGTTCGACGCGGGTGATGGAAAAGGTCGGCATGCGGCACGAGGTAACGCTGCGCCAGCACTGGATCTTCCGCGGTCAGCCCTACGACGCGGCGAACTACGGGATCCTGCGTGAAGAATGGGAGCGGAACTCGGAGAATCCGAGCGGCGGGAAAAACGCCCAACGTCCTTAGATTCCTCAAGGCGTTTGGAAGAACGCGTCTGGCGCCTCACCGTGGTCACTCGAGCGCACTACCCCGTCATTTCGAGCGCAGCGAGGAATCTAAGGAGCGGGAAAAATGCGCAACGCCCTTAGATTCCTCACATTCGTTTGGAATGACAGGGCAAATGCCTCTTCGACTACAAGAACACTCCAAAGATGTCGGCAAAGACCAGCCAGTACCAGATGAGGTAGGCGCCGGCGCCGAGCATGAAGAACGAGCTGGCACGGTGGACGTGCGGCAGCGCGCCGCGCAGCCAGCGTGAGATGGCGTCGCGGAACAGCGCCGCGCCCAGCGTCACTGCCACGATCACCACGCCCATGCCCAGCGAATAGGCCACGTATTGGCTGAGGGACTCGAAGAACCCCTCCGTCGCGAGCGACCCGCCCACCACGACCATGAAGATCGGCAGGGTGCAGCTGAGCGAGCCGACGGCGTAGGCGATCCCGAAGACGAACGCATTCCCGAGGTTGCGGCGCGGCGTCACCTGGATGCGGCTGGCCGCGAGGATGCCCACGTAGCGGTGGGAAACCAGCAGAAAGACGCCGAATCCGACCATCGCCAGCCCGATGACCAGCCCCAGGTAGGGAAAGACCTGGCCGAGGGCCGAGCCGCCGGCGGACACCACGGCCCCGAAAGCCACGAAGATCAGCACGAAGCCGAGGGTGGCCGTGATCGCCACGCCCAGGCCGCGGACCAGCCGCAGCGGCGCCGCAATCTCGTTGTAGCCGGCTTCCTCCGTGCCCAGTTGGTAGGCGATGTACGACGGCAACATGAAGAAGCCACATGGGTTCACGCTGGCCACGAGCCCGGCTGCCGCGGCGAATCCAATGGGCAGGGCCCCCGCGAAGTCGGCGACCGCCGCCTCGGCATTTCCCTGAATCGAGACCAGGATGCCGATCAGCGCCCCGACCACCGCCGCCGGGATGGCATAGGCCAGGATCGCGGCGCTCTTGGGGCGCTTGCGCGGCTTCGACATCGCCGCCGAAGCGTCGCCGGCGCTCACAGCCCGGCCTCCGAGGCCTCTTCCAGCTCGGCGACCAGGTCGAGCAAGCCGTTCTTGTCGAGCACGCCGTTCCAGGTGCGGACGATCGTGCCGCGCGCGGTGATGAATACGGTGGCCGGCATGCCGAGGATGCGGTACTCGATCAGGATCTTGTTGTTGAAGGTCGTTCCGAGCGGATAGGTGATGCCCAACTCCGACATCAGGTTGACAGCGTCTTCGGTGGATCCGAGGTTGACGAACGGGCCGACGTCCACGCCACAGAGGATCACCCGGTCCTTGAACTCCTCGTAGGCTTCCTGAAACTCGGGCATCTCACGGCGACACGGGGGGCACAGGCCGGCCCAGAAGTTCAGCACCACGGGCTTTCCGATCGCCAGGATGTCGGTGAGATTCATGGACATGCGCCCCAGGGATTCGCTCGGCGCGTAGTGCTCCCAGGTGAAGTCCGGGGCCGTCATCTGGTCGCCGGCCGGGAAGCTTCTGACGTCGGATTCCGACGTCGAGGACTCTTCGGGTTCAGGGGCGGCCGTGGGCGTTGGCGTCGGCTCGGGGGCAGCCGTAGCCGTCGGCTCGGGCGCGGCCGTAGTCGCCGTGGGGGTCGCGGCGGCTGCCGCCACCGCCGTGGCCTGCGGAGACGCGGCAACTGTCGCCTCCACCTCGGCGGCGACCTGCTCGTCATCTCCGGCCTCACCGCAGGCCGCCAGAGCGGACGCGGCGACCACCGCCCCGCCGATCAGCACTCGGCGGCGCGACATCCACCGCACCGGCGTCACCCTACTCACTGCAGGTCCCCCTCCCGGATTGGTTCTATCCAATAGTGCCTGGTTCGCAGGCGTGCCGTCTCAGCCGATCCGCTCCGCATTCGCCAAAGCCGATACCTGAGATTACGCCCCGCGACGTTCCCGTTCAGTGAGGAATACGTAGCCGGACCGCGATCGGTGCTCGCCGGACCGTGGGTATATTCACAAACATGCGCGAGTCCGAGCCGGCGGAAGCAATTTCGCCCAGCGACGCGGGAAGTATGACGGACCCAACTCCCGTACTTCCCGTGCGTCTGCGCGTCGCCATTGCGGGCGTCTCGGTTGCCCTGCTGCTCGCCTTCATCGTCGTGATGGCGCTGGCGCTGCGGGGCCAGACCGACCAGGGGCAGTTCGGCATCTTCGCCACCGGCCGCACGGTGGATCTGGAGCCGCGTCCGGCGCCCGACTTCGTGCTGACCACCTATGACGGAGAGCAGCTGCAACTCTCCGACTTTCGCGGGCAGGTCGTGCTGCTGAACTTTTGGGCGTCGTGGTGTCCGCCCTGCCGGGTGGAAGCCCCCGTGCTGCAGAGCGCCGCCGAGCGCCTGGGCTCGGCCGGGCTGGTCGTCATCGGGATCGACGTGTGGGACGACGAGGCACAAGGCCGGGCCTTCCTCGACGAGTTCGACATCAGCTATCCAAACGCCGAGGACACGACGCGGTCGATCCCGGTCGAGTACGGCGTGACGGGACTGCCGGAGACGTTCGTCATCTCGCGCACCGGCGTGCTCGTGCGGCGCTGGGTGGGTCCGATCGACGAAGAACAGTTGACGGACCTGGTGGCGCCGTTGCTGGAAGGAGCCTAGCCAGTGGGTATGGCGCCGGAATCAAGCGTCGTCAGACGACTCCGCCGACGGCGTCGGGCGCAACGCGAACCGCGCCCGTCCGCCGCGTTCTTCAACCGTCAACGTGTGCCCGCTCAGCACGGCCGCCGCTTCGGCATCCGCGGCCAAGATGGGCCGGTTGTCGAAGGTCACGGTCTTGTCGTCCTCCAGCAACTCGTCGGGCTCGAGACGCACGTCCAGCTCGCCGGCCGCATTGCGGAAGGCATGCGCCCGAATGACACGCTTCTCCGCGAGCGCCGCATCGTCGACGGCGGCGCGCAAGGCAAGCGCGGCTTGATACGTGACCACAAGCATGGTTGGTTGGCACGGTACCGCAGGCGCAATGTCCGGTTGGGCGTTCCCACCGCGATTGGGCCGCGGAATGGCAACCGGTCGCCGGAGGCTAGAGCCCTAGCAATATCGGAACGCCCCCAGGTTGATGAGAGGTGGATTCCCGCCTTCGCGGGAATGACGGACCTTTGGCGACAAGTTGTCGAAGCCCGCGCCCTAGGGAGCCGACCGTGCGCGTGATGACGGCCAACGTTCGCAACGCCGACCGCGTCGACGACGGCCATTCCTGGGAGAGCCGGAAGGACGTCTGCGCGCGGGTAATCGCTGCGTGCAGACCAGATGTCCTTGGAGTGCAGGAAGCGACCATCGACCAGGTCGAGTGGATCGCGGCCGCGCTGCCCGAGCATGCCTGGCATGGGCTGCGCCAGGATCCGCATGGGCATCCCCGCAACGCGGTTTTTGTCCACCGGTCCCTGGTGGTCGTGGACCGGGGAGGCTTCTGGCTGTCGTCCACGCCGCACGTGCCGGGCTCGACCGGATGGGGCGCCAAGTACTCCCGCCACGTCAACTGGCTGGTACTTGCGGACGACTCGGGTAGGGAATGGCGAGTCTCCAACACCCACCTCGACCACGTGAGCGAGGCGGCGCGGGCCGGCGCGGCGCGGCTGCTTGCCGAGGACGCCGCCGCCTGGCCGGATGCGACGCCCCAGGTACTTATGGGTGATTTCAACACCGGCGCGGGCAGCGCGCCGGTAAGCACGCTGGAAAGGGCCGGCTGGCGCGACGCCTCGGCGGCCGCGAACCCAGACCAACCGGACCCCGGTCCCACACGGCACGGATTCGGCCAGGAGGCCGCGGCCCATCCGCAGCGCATCGACTGGATCATGGTCCGGGGCCCGGTGGAGGTCCGCGCCCTCGATCTCGTCCGCGACCGGCCGGACGGCGTATGGCCCTCGGACCACTACTTCATGTGGGCCGACGTGGAGGCGGTGGGTTAGTCGTACAGCTCGCTGACCGCGACGACGCTGCCGCCGTCGGCCGCCGAGCGATAGGCCGCGTCCAGCAGCTCGACGCTGCGCAGGCCGATCATGCCCGGCGACCCGTTCGGGGCGCGGCCCAGGCACACGTCCACCAGGTTGGCCGCGGTGGTGAAGCGCGGGTAGGTGTCGTCCGGATTCGGGATGCTCACCTCTTCAGTCGGTCCGTCGTGGCGGGTGATGGTCAGGTGGCCCTTGATCGCGTCGAGCAGGACGTATCCGTTCTCGCAGTAGACGCGCACGTCCAGCTGGCCGGCGTCACCGGTCGGCATGTTGCCGGTGCCGGCCACGACGCCCACGGCGCCGCCCTCGAACTGCACGCTCATCGCGTCGACGAGGTCCAACGGCACGTCGTAGTTGTTCATGACCGCCGACACGCGTTCGGCGCGCAGGCCGGAGACGAAGAACATCAGGCCGGACGAGTGCGTGATCTGCAGGTGGCCCTCGCCACCGCCGGACACGCGAGGGTCGTTGTAGACCGCGTCGGGGCCGACGACCTTCCAGTCGAACACCGGGCGGTAGGCCTCGGCGTTGCCGCGCAGGAACTCGATGATCATCGAGGCATAGGCGTTCACCACGTGCTGCGGCTCGCCAAGCTCGCCGCCTGTGATGACCTCGCGGGCGCGCTGGGCGGTGCGGGTGAAGTGCCAGGGATAGCCGATGATCAGCTCGCGTTCGGCCGCGGCCGCGCGGTCGACCAGGTCGCGCGCGTCGGAGGCGGTGAGCGTCATGGGCTTCTCGAGCATGACGTGCCGCCCTGCGTCGAGGCAGGCGGCGGCGACCACGTGGTGCGCCGCGTGGGCGACCGCGACGACTACACCGTCGAGCTCTTCCTCAGCCAGCAGATCGTTGACGTTGGAATAGGTGGCGTGTCCGGGAAACGCGTCGGCTGCCTTTTGGAGGCGCTCGGGGTTCGCGTCGCAGATGGCGACGAGCTCAGCCAGCGGGTTGTCCCGCAGACCGGGAATGTGGGTGTAGGTCGACCACCAGCCGGTGCCGATGACGCCGATGCGTGCGCGCTCGCTTGACATGCTCAGGCCCTCGAAACGGTTGTCTGAGGGGCATCGTACGCCGCGCGCCCGACAGATTCAGCCCGACTGTTCCTGCCCCAGGCAGGCACGGACCGGCTCGCGCTCGGCTGACACCTCCGAAATGCCGGGGGCCTTCGCATAACCGGTGAGCTCGACGTAGCCGTAGCCAGCGATCCGGCCATCCTCGATTATGTCAACCAGGCCTTCCCAATAGATGTTGCCCGTGCTGTGCCGCGTGTCGAGCTCCTGGTCGGCCACCACAGGTTGCACGAGCACGTCCAGGCCCAGGACCGGAATCAGCACCCGCCAGGCCGCGGGGTAGGTGGCGCCGGTTCTGGGACTCATCCATATCGCGAGCGGAATCGCGGTGAAGTCGTCGCCGGTCAGATGCAGCGGGGGACCACGGCCGCTGAGCGTGGCATAGGCCAGCACAATCCGGCGACGCTCGTCCCAAAGCTCGGTGAGCATGAGATCGCGGCCGTCGTCAAACCGCAGGCTCATCCAATCCCATCCGCCCGTGCTCACCGAAATGAAGTCGCCCCATTGATGGTCGAACCAGGCCGTTCCGCGGACGCCCACCTCGCCGCGCGCATCGGCAAGTCGCCCGGTCACGCGCATCCGCGGGTAGGAGTAGTAGTAGCTCCAACCCAGCGGACCGAAGTCGAGCAGGCCGTCGTGGTGCTCGACGGCCGGATACGCGGGATCGAATTCGAGGCTCACGGCGTAGCCGGGCATTGCGGCGTCCACGGTGAACCGGTCGCCGTCGAAGGCCAGCCGCCAGCCGTCGACGCACAGGTCCAGGTCGTCGGGCGGTCCCTTGCTTGGGCCGAGGGCGGTGCGCTCGTCGAAGACCACGCGGTCCCCGACGGGATCGGTGATCGCGAAGTGCGCCGCATAGGCCGGGGGGCCGCCGCCGCGCACCGCCTGGAAGATGACGAACTCGAAGCCCAAGTTGCGGCGGTCGCCCGTGGTCAACCGGCCGGTGAAGTACCACCACTCGCTCAAGTTGTCGTGCGGCGCCTCGTCGGCCGGCAGGTCGATCGGCGGGAACGTGCGCTCGTCGGAGGTTGGCGTCGGCGCGGCTGCCAGCGGTGTCACCGCCTCGCCGCAGGCGGCGGCAAGCACCGCCAGGACCAGGACGACTCCCGCCAGGGAGAACGTTGCACGACTCGGGCCAGCGAAGGATTTGCGGGGAGTTTTTCGTCGCTTCCAGCTTGTATTGCCGGTGGATTCCCGCCTCCGCGGGAATGACGGAAGGGGGAACGTGCATGGGTCTCCTGGACCGGCCCGCCGCGTCATCGCGGGAAGAGCCTTGGCGGCTCGAACAGCCACGGCGGCGCCCACCAGTTCCAACGTCCCAGCAGTCGCATGGTGGACGGCACCAGCAGCGACCGCACGATGGTGGCGTCGACGAACACGGCAACGGCAGCGCCAAGCCCGATGGCCTTGACGAGCACCACGTCGGCGCTGGTGAACGCCAGGCTCACCACGATCACGACCAGCGCCGCATTGGTGATCACGCGCCCGCTGCGCGCCAGGCCCTGCGCCACGCTATCGGCGTTGCTCAGCCCGGCATCGCGGCCTTCTTTGATCCGTGAGAGCAGAAAGACTTCGTAGTCCATGCTCAGCCCGAAGAGCACCGCGAACAAGATGATCGGCGCCGTGGATTCGATGAAGCCCAACGGCTCGAAACGCAGCACGTTTTCAAGCCAGCCGTCCTGGAACACCAGCACCAACGCGCCAAAGCTCGCGAGCAGGCTCAGAACGTTCATCACTACTGCTTTGAGCGGCAGCACCACGGAGCGAAATTGGGCGACGAGCGCCACGTAGGTCACCAGCAGGATCAGGCCAACCGCCCGCGGAAAGTCCCCATAGAGACGATCGACAAAATCTCCCAGGCTGGCCGCTCCGCCGCCGACGAGCGCATCCAGCCGGTTGGCGTCGCGGTAGCCGCGGATGGCATGCACGAGCTCTCGGGCCTCGTCCGACGTTGCCGACGCCCGCGGCTCCACGACCATCAAGACGGTCCGGTCGTTGGTCAGCCCCTCGACGGTGGCGGCGCCGAACGCGTCCGGAATCGCCGTGGGATCGCGGTAGAGCAGCTGGTATTGCTCCAGCGTGATGCGCGGATCGATGGTCACGTGGCTATACACCCGCGCCACGCGCGGATCGGCGAGAAGCGATTGCCCCAGGGCGTGCATGCGGGCGATGGATTCGGGCGCGAGCGCCGGAGCGTTCAGCCGGGTCACGATGGCGAGCGGGGCGGGCTGTCCGTGGCCAAACTCCTCGCTCATGGCGTCGTAAGCCGCTCGGGCGGGGCTATTCGACCCCAGCACCGAAGCGTCGGCGCCGCGGATGCGCACGTGGAGGAACGGCACGCCGAGGAGAATCAGCAACGCGCTCACGGCCAGAAACACCGGCAGCGGCCGCCGCATGACGGCGTGCGCCAGGCGCGTCCATCCGTCGCGAACCCTCAATCGCGGGCTCGGCACCGCCCAGCGGTTCACGTTGGGTCCCAGCTCGGCCAGGATCGCCGGCACCAGCGTCAGCGCTGCCGCGACGGCGATGAACACCGCGATGGCGCCGCCGATGCCGATGGACCGCAGCATCATGAACTCAAAGACGCTGAGCGACGCCAGGCCGACCAGCACCGCGAGGCCCGAATACACCACCGCCCGACCCGCCGTCCGCATGGTCACTTTGACGGCCTCTTTGACCTCCCGGCCCCGTCGCAGCTCCTCGCGAAACCGGCTCACGAGAAACAGGGAGTAGTCGGCGCCGAGCCCAAGCCCGACCAGGGTGACGACGTTGAGGGCAAACACCGAAAAGTCCGTCACCTGGCCCACCACCCACACCGCGGCCAGCCCGAGCACGACGGTGGCGCCACCGGCAACCAGCGGAATCGCCGCCGCCACGATCGAGCCGAAGACGAGGATCAGCACCACCAGGGCGAAGGGACCGCCGATCAGCTCCGCGCGGCGCAGGTCCCCCTCGCTCAGGGTCTGGATGTCGCTGTAGAACACGGCGGAGCCGGCCACGTGCGTCTCCAGCTCCGGGGTCGCCACCAGCTCGCGAATCGTGGGCACGAGGTGGTGCGCCTCTTCGATGTCCAGGCTGATGAACACCGTGGCGTAGCCCGCGCGCCCGCTGGGCGCGATCTGGGTGAAGTTCTGCCAGTGGGGAACGACGGCCACCACCTCAGGCAACGCGGCCAGCGGCTCGAGCGCCGCCGCGGCCGCCGCGATGAAGCGAGGGTCGGTGGCATCCAGCTCGTCGCTGCGAAAGAGAATCTCGATCGGCGTGCCGGGGTCGTCGAGGTCGTTGGATAGACGCTCGAGCGCCAGTTCGGCTTCAAGTCCGGGCGCCGAGAATCCCCCCGCGCGAAGGACCGAGCCCACCTGCGTCGCGGCGATCAGCGCAACCGCCGCGACAACGATCCATAGCCCGATGACCACCCGGCGCCGGTCGATCACCCACGACGCGAGGGTGTCCAGCATCTAGCGCATGTGGACCCCGGTGTGCAGATTCGGCAGCACGCGCCGGGCGCCCGTCACTGGGTCTTCCATCATCCGAGCATCCACGTCGAACACTGTTTGGAGCAAGGCGGAGTTGACGAGATCTCGCGGTTCGTCGACCAGCACGACTCGCCGCGCGGCGCAGCTCGGACGTTCGCAAGGAGGTGCCGGGATCTTCGCCACGGAATACCTCCGATCGGATGGCGGCGGCTCGGGGCGTACGCTCTGGTGGCCCAGCGTCACGGAGCATTTGCGTCAACGACCCGCGTCCCGGCAGTCCGCGCGACCTGCTGAACCGCCAGTACGTCGTTGTCATCGCCGCCATGTCGATCGGCGTGGCGGGCTGGCTGCCGGTCAACAACTTCCTCTCGCTTTTCGTGCGGGACGAGCTTGGCGGCGACTTGCTGGGCGCCGCCGCGTTGCTGATCGCCATTCAGGGCGGCACGGCAACGCTCGGCCTGGCCAGCGGGCTGTGGATGCACCGCGTCGGCAGCCGCTGGACCTACGCGCTGGGGCTGGCCGGCATGACGGCGTTCTTGCTCGTGATGACGGTTTCGTCCGTCGCCGCCGCCGTGCTGGTCGCGGCGCCGTTCCTTGGCGTGGCGCTGGCGCTGCACTGGGCCGGATCGCAGACCTACGTGCTGGAGGTGGCGCCCCCGGCCCGCCGAGGTCTCGCCACGGGCATCATGAGCTTCGCCATCATCGCCGCGCCGGGGATTGCCGGCATTGCCTTTGGGCAAATCGCCGAGAGCGCCGGGCTTCGGGCCATGACCGGTGTCGCCGGCGGGATGATCGGCGCGGCGCTGCTCCTCGTGGCGCTCTTCCTTCCTTCCACCACGCGCCGTCAACGCGGTCCCAGCCGCTCCGCCGGTGACGTGCTTCACGCCCTGCGCACCGTTCCGGCGCTCGCCATGGTGGCGGCTCGATCCGGAACGACCGTCGCCTTCGGCGTGGTCGTGTTGCTGACCGGTCCCAAGCTCGTGGCCGCCGGCGGCGATCTGCGCTCGGTTGGGCTGTTCACGCTGGTCAGCGCACTGGGCGGAGCGGTCGCGCAGATCGGGATCGGCCGGCTCTCCGACGCCATCGGGCGGACGGCCATATTCGCGCTATCGCTGGTCATCGGGGCCGGTGCCGCCATCGGCTTTGCGCTGGCCGACGACGTGGTCGCCTTGCTCACGCTCTCGGGCGTGATCTACCTCGCGTTCGGGACGCACCAAACGGTGCTTCCTGCGATCGCCGGCGACATCTCGCGCCCGGGCCAGGTGGGCACCATGATGACTTTGCAGACCAGCGCCTTCGCCCTCGGCATGATGTTCGGCGCGGGCGCCACGGCGGCCTTGGCGTCCACCGCGCCCGACGCGGCGTTCTACGTCGGCGCCGCCGGCATGGGCGTCGCGCTGGCGGTGACGCCGTGGCTGCGGCCCAGGTCTACAGGTGCATCACCACCATCTTGAGCTCGGTCATTTCCTCGACGGCGTACTTGGGCCCCTCCTTGCCGAGGCCGCTGTCCTTCACGCCGCCGTAGGGCATCAAGTCGGTGCGCCACTGGGTGCCCCAGTTGATGTGAATGTTGCCCGAGTCCACGTCGCGGATGAAGCGCATGGCCGAGTCGAGGCTCTCGGTGAAGATCGAGGCGCTGAGGCCGTAGTTCGAGTCGTTGGAGATCGCGATGGCCTCCTCGATGTCCGCCACGCGGGTAACGCCGACGGCGGGACCGAACAGCTCGTCGCAGGAGAGCCGCATATCCGGCGAGACGTTGGTCACGAGCGTGGGCTCGAACATCTGGCCGCTGCGACCGCCGCCCACGAGCACCTCGGCGCCGCCCGCCTGGGCCTCGTCGATCCACTCGCCGACGCGCACGGCGTCGCTCTCGCGAATCATCGGACCCATGCCGGTCGCCTCGTCGAGCGGGTCGCCGGTGGCGATGGCTTCGACCTTGGGCTTGAGCGCGTCGATGAGATCGCCGTAGACCGAGCCGGTCGCTAGCAGACGCTGGGTGGAGATGCACACCTGGCCGGCGTTCGCGAACGCCGTCTGCGGCAGAACCTCGGCCACCTTGTCGAGGTCGGCGTCGGGCATCACGATCGCCGCCGAGTTGGACCCCAGCTCCATGGTGACCTTCTTGATGCCGGCGGCCTTGCAGATGCGCTCGCCGATGTCGCGGCTGCCGGTGAACGTGACCTTGCGCACGCGAGGGTCGGACACCAGGGCATCGCCGATCTCCGAGCCCGGACCCGTGATGATGTGCACCGCCTCTTCCGGCGCGCCCGCCTCGAGCAGCAGCTCGATCACGCGCACGCCCATGAGGGGGGTGTCGGTGGCCGGCTTGACGACCACGGCATTGCCCGCCGCCAGCGCGGGGCCGACCTTGTGGCAAACCAGGTGCAGCGGAAAGTTGAATGGACACACCGCCGCCACGACCCCGCATGGCACGCGCACGGTGAAGCCGAATTTGTCCTTCACGCCCGGGCCGCCGTCGAGCGGGATCACCTCGGCGCCGAGTCGCTTGGCCTCCTCGGCGGACAGGTACAGGATCTCGGCCGCGCGGGAGACCTCGAAGCGCGCCTCCGAGATGATCTTGCCCTCTTCCTGGGTCAGCATGCGCGCCAGCGACTCCTGGTCGCGCAAGATCAGGTCGCCCGCCCGATGCAGGATTTCGTAGCGCTCAAATCCCGTCAGCTCGGCCATGACTTTGGCGCCGCGCTCGGCGCTCGCCAGTGCGCGGTCCACATCGTCCGCCGAGCCACGGGGCACGGTGTCCACCACCGACCCGTCGTACGGGTTCAGCACGTCAATCGAGTCGCGGCCAATCGTCCACTGACCCGCTACATACATCTTCATCAGGCGTTTTCCCACGGGTATCGGATTCGATAGCGAATGGTGGCACATGTGCGGGCCGCGCGCCGCCCCGCACGCCTATCCGGCGGGCGGTCGACTGCTTGCAGCCCGCCTGCATTTGTGAAACATTTTGCAAACGGTGCAGAACGCTAGGTTCAGGGCACTGATGTGGGCTCGCGCCACATCTCCCGCACGCAGCTTCCTGAGCGACGCTCGCGTGCCGCGACGCACACTCTTCGACAACTGCGCCGGCTGCGCGCGCTCGCATGAGGCGGTGGCGTGGAGCTAAGGGAGCTCACCGCGAGCGACTGGGCCCAACTGACCGAGTTGAACGTGCATCTCTGGATTCTGGCTGCCGTGCTCATCGGAACCGGGCTGGTGTATGCGCTGGCCCATGCGCTGATTCCGTCGCTGGTGCTCACCGGCGACATCGAGCCGCAGCATGGGCGCATGATGCGCGCGCCGCTCTACGCCGTCATGGCTGCCGGTCTGGGCGCCCTGACGGCCATCATCATCAAGGCCACGCTGCTGGCCCTCGACTTTCTCCCGACGTTGCTCCCGCGGCTGGCCATTTGAGTGTTGGACTCATTCCGGGCGCTCCTACCTCGCCTCTCCCCGAAGCAGTTGATCGTCATCAGCGGCCTCGGGGCCGTGCTGGGCGGCGGCGCCATTGCGCCGATGATCCTGCTGATCGTGCTCGGGGCCATGGGCGGAACCATCACCGGGCCGCCCGAGCAGCCGATTGCCTTCGACCATTCCGTGCACGCCGGCAAGGCCGGCATCGCCTGCGAGTTCTGCCACCGCGGGATCCCGGTGGTCGAAAACACGGCGACCGCGCTGGGCACGCCGGTCTCCGCGGCGGCCACCATCCCCTCCGTGGAGCAGTGCATGTTCTGCCACTCGGTGGTCGCCACCGACAAACCCGAGGTGCAGAAGATTCGCGCCGCCTGGGAGACCGGAACCCCCATCGAGTGGATCCGAGTGCACCGCCTCCCGGACCACGTGGACTTCGTGCATGACCCTCACATCCGCGCCTTGGCCGAGGCCCATCCGAGCTTCAGCACCGCGCAGATTTGCGCCACGTGTCACGGCGACGTGGCGTCCATGACCGAGGTCGAGCAGGTGCGGGCGCTCAACATGGGCGACTGCCAGGGCTGCCACCGCGAGAACAGCGCGCCGCTGGATTGCGCGGTATGTCACAAATGATCGGGGCCAGGCGATGAGCGGCATCGCGCGACGACGCTTCCTCACCGGAGCGGCCGCGCTGGCCGGCGGCGCCACCGTGGTCGCCTGCGCGGCGCCCGAGCGCGAGTCGCGGGTGCAGAGCTTTGTGCACTCGCCGGAACAGACGCTGCCCGGCCAGGAGCTGTGGTTCGCCACCGCCTGCGCCCATTCCACGGGCGGCAATAGCGTGGTGGTGCGCACCGTGGATGGCCGCGCCAAGAAGGTGGAAGGCACCAAGGGCTTCCCGGTCAATCTGGGCAAGACCAACGTTCGCGGCCAGGCGGGCGTCCAGTCGCTGTACAACCCGGACCGCCTCAAGACGCCGCTGCGCCGGCGCGGCACGCGCGGCGACGGCCAATTCGAGGCCATCGGCTGGCCCGAGGCGCTCGATTTGCTGACGGAGAACTTCGGCTCGGCGGGAAGTCCGCTCGTGGTCACCGGACCGATCAGCGGCACGCGCCTTCGAGTGCTGGCGCAATTCCTCGCCAATAGCGAAGGCCGTCACCTCGTCTACGAGGACCAAGACACGGCAACGCTGCGTGAAGCCGCGCGGCTCATATTCGGCTACACCCGGCTGCCGCACTTCGACATCGCCAACGCCGGCGCGGTCCTGTCCTTCGGCGCGGATTTCCTGGGCACGTGGCTCTCACCCGTGCACTACAGCACCGCCTATGGCAAGTTCCGGGAGGAGCCCAAGCGGGGCCGGTTGATCCAGATCGAGTCCCACATGTCGCTCACGGGGGCCAACGCCGATCGCTGGGTTTATGTCAACCCAGGACACGAAGGCGCGTTGGCCCTCAGCATCGCCCAGGTCATCGCCGCCGAGAACCTGACCGGCGACGACCGCTGGTTCGATCCGGTCAACGCCGTGGGCGGGATCGACGCCCTCAACGCCTATGCGCCCGAGCTGACCGCGGCGCGCACCGGCGTGGCGCCCGACGCCGTGCGCGAGATCGCGCGGGACTTCGCCGGCCATCCGCCCGCGCTGGCCATCGCCGGCGGCTCCGCGCTCGCCCAGACCAACGGCCTTGACAACGCCGCGGCCGCCTTGCTGCTCAACCGCATCGTCGGGAGCACCGGCGCTGCCGGCGGCGTGCGACCCAACCCGTCGGCGCCGGCGGGGGTGCCGGGACCAACGGCGGCGACCCCGTTCAATCAGTGGGGCGCACTGGCTACCGGGCTACTCGATGGCAGCGAGGAAATCGACGCAGCTTTCTTCTATGACGTCGATCCGGTCTACGGACTGCCCGCGTCAACGCGGTTCGCGGACGCCCTCGGCGAGATGTCGTTCGTGGTCGGCATGGGCACGTTCCTCAACGAGACGCTCGCGCGCGCCGACCTGGTGCTGCCGGCCACGCATCCCTTCGAGGAATGGGGCGATTTCGTGGCCGATCCCGCGCCCGACATGGAAGTCGTCGGCTATCAGCAGCCGGTGGTCACCTCGTGGACCAATGCGCGCAGCTTCGGCGACGTGATGCTGGCGTTGACCTCGGAGCTCTTCCCCGACGCGCCGCCGCCCTGGACGACCATGCGCGACGCCGTCCGCGACGGCGCCCAGGCGCTGATCGGCCAGGAGGGCTTCGACCGCGGCTGGATCGAGTTGCTGCGCACCGGCGGTCGATGGCAGGACGGAGAAGGCCGCGAGGCCCAAGCCGACCAGCCGGATTGGCACATCGGCCTGCTGGCCGAGCCGGCGTTCGCCGGCGACACGACGGAATTCGATCTGCACCTGATTCCATTCGAAAATGTGGCGTTCGGCGCCGGCAGCGAGTCGGCCAATCCCTGGCTGCAAGCCACGCCCGACCCGCTGACCACCGTCACCTGGACCACCTGGGCCGAACTGAACCCGGCGACCGCCCAGCGCCTGGGTGTGAAACGCAACGACGTGGTGCACATCGACACGCCGAATGGCACGCTGCGGGCGCGCGTGTACGAATCGCCGGTGGCGCCGCCCAATGTCGTGGCCGTCCCAATCGGGCAAGGCCGCGAGTTTGGCAGCCGGTGGAACGTCGATCGGGGAGCGAACGTCATGCAGACCCTGTCCGCCCAAGCCGTTGCCGGCTCCGGGTCGCTGGCCTGGGGGGCGACGCTGGCGCGCGTGCGACCGGCCGGCGAACACGACCGGCTGCCCACGCTTGAAGTCATCGAAGATCCGCGCAACGACGGGGAGGCGCCACCAGTGCGAGTAACCAGTGGCTAGCGCCACCGACACGGCCGAGCTTCCGGTGGTCGCAGCCGCCGCGACCCTCCCCACCGACGATCCGCATCCGGAGACGGACGGGCATCGATGGGGCATGGTCATCGACGCCGACAAGTGCACCGGCTGCCAAGCCTGCGTGGTGGCCTGCCAGTCCGAGAATAATCTGGCCCTCAACGAGGAAAACCGCGTCATCGAGCGCCGGGCGAAGACTTGGATTCGCATCGAGCGCTACTGGGAGGGCGAGTGGCCCAACGCCAAGGCGCGGTTCCTCCCCGTGCTCTGCCAGCACTGCGGCAACGCGCCCTGCGAAACGGTCTGTCCCGTATGGGCGACCTACCACAATCCAGACGGCCTGAACGTGCAGGTCTACAACCGCTGCATCGGCACGCGGTTCTGCGCCAACGCCTGCCCCTACTCGGTGCGCTACTTCAACTTCTGGGAGCCCGAGTGGCCGTCGCCGATGGACCGGCAGCTCAACCCCGACGTGACGGTGCGGACCAAGGGCATCGTCGAGAAGTGCACCTTCTGCATCCATCGCATCAATCGCACCAAGCGCCAGGCGGATCGCGACGGCCGGCCGGTGGCCGACGGCGAAGTCGAGCCGGCGTGCGTGCAGGCATGCCCGACCACGGCGCTCGTGTTCGGCGACTTGAACGACTCGGACAGCAAGGTCAGCGAGCTGTCGCACTCCAAGCGGGCCTACTCGCTGCTGGATTCGCTCGGCACGGCGCCCGCCATCACCTACCTCAAGAAAGTTGACCCGAGCCACGTCGGCGAGGAGGAGGCCGGCCATTGATTAAGCCCGAAGCCGTCGGCCTCAGCTTGACGCTGCGCCCGCCGTATCGGCCGTCGACCATCGCCATCAACCGCAAGAGCGCGGTGGTGGTTGGCGTCGGCCTGCTCGCGGCGCTCGGCGTGGTGATGTACGTGGTGAAGCTGTTCAGCTGGGGGGACCGGGCCGAGTGGGCCTATCCGGCGGCGATCACGCTGTTCGTGCTCTCAAGCGTGTCGGCCGCGCCGTTGGTGGCCTTTGCCTCGCGCATGGCGCGCGGCTACTGGGGTCTGCCGGCCCGGCGCGTTGTCGAGCTCTTCGCGCTCCCGTCGATGCTGCTATTCGCCCTGCTCATCCCGATCCTGGGCTCGCTCCCGCCGTTCGAGCAGGACGGCGTCACGCGGGCGAATCTGTGGTTCGGGTGGGGCGGCGGCGCGCCGTTTCTCACGGATCAGTTGGCCGTTTCGGTGATGCTGCTGGCGGGCGGCGCCCTCATGTGGTTCGCCGCCGTGCCCGATCTCGCCGGCCCACCCAGCCGGGTCCGCGCCATGCCGGCCTGGAAACGCTTGCTGTTCCTGAACTGGACCGGGACCAAGCGGCAGTGGATCGTCTTGCGGACGTCCATGCGCTGGATCAGCGCCTTCTACCTGATGATGTACGTCTTCGTGACGATGATCCTGACCACGGATCTCGGCCAGAGCCTCCTGCCCGGCTGGCGATCGGGAATCTTCCCGGCCTATCACGTGATCACATCGTTCCAGGGCGCGATCGCGCTAATTGTCATCACGCTGTTCCTGCTGCGCCGCTACGCGCCCAGCGTGGGCCAGTTCATCGGCGACGAGCAGGCCGCCAGCCTGGGCAAGTTTTTGCTGGCGCTGACGCTGTTTTGGTTCTACTTCTTCTGGTCGGACTTCCTGCTCGTCTGGTACGCGCGCCTGCCCAGCGAAGTGGCCGCCGTCCAGACCAACGTGGCGGTCACCTACATCGTGCCCTTCCTCATCGCGATGTTCGGCCAGTTCCTCATTCCATTCGTCACGCTCATCTTCAACCCGATTCGGAGAAAGCTGGCGCGGCTGACCGCGGTGTCCGTCGTCGTGCTGATCGGGCTGTTGTTCGACCGAATCCGGCTGTTCGTGGCATCGATGTCCAGTGAGAACCCCTTCTCGCATGGGCTGGCCGAGTTGCCGGAGCCGTACTACCCGAACGCGATCGACATTCTGTTCATGATCGGCGTGGTCGGCATGGTGGCCGCGATCTACCTCTGGGTGCTGACACGCATCCCCACGCCCGGCGGCTGGGAGATGCGCGAAGGCGCCATGTACCGCCGCGAGCAGAAATACATGCACGCCGAAGTGCTCGTGCTCGGCAAGCCGGACTGATTCGGGCATGCAAGAACCCGTAACCGTCGATCGAGAGACCGCCAACCGCGAGTTGCTGGATTTCGTGTTCGCCTGGCCCAAGTGGTTCTTCGCCACCACCGGCCTGCTCGGGGCCGTGATCACCCTGGGCCTCATCATCTTCCTGCTGCTGATGATCTTCGGCCTGCAGCTGTTCGGCTACGCCCACCCCGTCTATTGGGGCTTCCCGGTCGTGAATTTCGTGTTCTGGATCGGAGTCAGCCACGCCGGAATCATGGTGTCGGCCATTCTGCGGCTGGCGCAGGCCGAGTGGCGGCGTCCGGTCACCCGCGCCGCGGAAGTCTTGACGATCTTCTCGCTGATGACCGCCATGACCTTCCCGATCATTCACAGTGGACGTCCCTGGCGCACGCTGTACTGGGAGTTCCCCTACGACTGGATGCGCGGCATTTGGCCCAACCCGCGGTCGCCGCTGGTGTGGGACCCCGCCGCGATCTTCACCTACCTGACCTCGACGGTGATGTTCGTCTACATCGCCCTGCTGCCCGACCTGGCGCTGGCCCGCGATCGAGTCAAGAACCCGATCGGCAAAGCCGTCTACGGGGTGCTGTCGCTGGGATTCCGGGGCACGACTCGGCAGTGGCGCATTCAGGCCATCGCCGGCATCTTGCTCTCGGCGCTGATTCTTCCCATCTTCGTCTCGGTGCACAGCATCGTGTCGTGGGACTTCGCCGTCACGATCATCCCCGGATGGCACAACACGGTGTTCGCGCCGTACTTCGTCATCGGGGCCGTGCACTCCGGCGTGTCCGCCGTGGTGACCGTGATGATCGTCATGCGCTACGCCTTCGGCCTGAAGAACTTCATCACCAAGGACCACATCGACTCGCTGGCCCGGCTGCTGATCATCGTGGCCACGGTGTGGCTGTTCTTCTTCATGCTGGACTTCATGTTCGGCCTCTACGGCACCGAGCCGGCCGAGGTCGACACCTGGCAGCGCCGGCTGATGGAGCCGCCGTGGACGGCCATCGCGATCATCTTCATCATCACCGGCTACATAATTCCGGTGGGCCTGTGGCTGTTCCGCCGCGTGCGCCGCAACTTCTTCCTGATGTTCGTGACGACGGTGCTGGTCAACATTGGCATGTGGCTCGAGCGCTACATGATCGTGATCCCCGGCCTCGAGCGGAAGTCGAACCTCACGTTCCAGTACGGCGACTACCTGCCATCGGCGGCGGAGTTCGGCATCATCGCCGCCCAGCTGGCGTTGGTGATTGCCGGGTTCCTCGTGTTCTCCAAGCTGCTGCCGATCATGCCGGCGGCGGACATCAAGGAAGGTCAGATTCTGCGTGACGAAATCAAGGTCGGCCGTGCAAGGGTCCCGGCCACGATGCGCGAGGCTTAGGGGGGACTCATGAGCGCGAGAGATTCGGACCGTAAGCGCGAGTTGCTCGGGCTGTACAACGAGCCCGACGACGCCGCCGACGCCGTGTCGCGGCTCCGCGGTGTGGGCTTCGGCGGCAACGACATCGAGATCATCTCGGCCACGCCCTACCCGGAAGGCGCGTTCGGCGAGCAGCACGCGAAGCATCGCCTGTTTGCGTTCCCGTTCGCGGGCGCGGCCTGTGGGCTGGCCGTCGCCATCGCCTGGCACATCGGCGCCCAGATCGCGCTGCCCATCGTGACCGGCGGAAAGCCAATCGTCGCGGTCCCGGCCATCATCCAGGTGCTCTACGAGGGCACCATGCTCGGCGCGGTGCTATTCACCGTGCTCGGCGTGCTGTTCGAGTCCCGCCTGCCGGACGGCATCGGCGTCTACGACGACCGCATTGCCGACGGCCTCATCGGCGTATCGGTGATGGCGCGCGAGCGCCGGATTCCGGACGCGCAGATCGCGCTGGAGGAAGCCGGCGCAGTCGACGTGCTCAGTAAGGACGGCAGCCTCATGCGCCCGGCGGCAGCCTCGCCCTGATGTCCGCCGCACGCCGCGCCGGACGCGCCACCAGCCTGACCGTTGGGTTGGTGTTGGCGGCGTTTGTGATCGCGGCGTGCGAAACCGGGGCCTATCCGGCCGACCTGTTCCCCGAGATGCACTACCAGCAGTCCTATCGCACCCAGGAACCGCCCTACGAGGCGCCGCCCGAGGGCCAGGTGTCGACCCTCGGCGCCGAGGTGCCGGTGACGGACTTTGTCGCCACCATCCAGCTCGAGAATCCCGTACCGTTCGACGGGCCTTCCATCGATCGCGGAAAGGCGCTGTTTGCCGTCAACTGCGCCATGTGCCACGGCGCCGACGGCCTGGGGGACAGCTACGTCGCGGACGCCTTCGAGAGCTACGGCGACAAGCGCCCGGCGCCCCTGGTGTCGGACAACGTGAAGGCCCAGGCGGACGGCGCGCTCTACTGGACGATCACGAACGGCGTGAACAACATGCCGTCCTGGCAATCGCTCCTCACCGAGGAAGAGCGCTGGCTGCTCGTCACCTACATCCGATCGATTAACTAGCGCCGGCGAGCACGCCCGGTTGGGAGTCGACGTGCTGCCATCCGGTTCGCCAGCTTGGCCCGACGGCAATGCCGACTTCCCGAACGAATCGGTCAAACTTGGGCGTAGCGACGACAACTATCGAATGCGCCGGTTAAGTGGCTGAGAGCCCTGCCGTCTTTCTCGTCATCCTGCGCTGGCTGCACGTCGTGGCCGCCGCGCTCTGGCTGGGCGGGGGGCTGCTGCTGCTGGCGCTGCGGGCCCGCGGGCTCGGTCCGGGCGCCGCCCCGTCGATGCCATGGGGACGCGCCGCCGGTCACACGCTGCGACTTGGCGTGGGCGTGTTCATCATCACGGGCGCGCTGCTGACGGCGGTGCGGCTGGCGGAGCCAAACGTGCCTGTCGCCTACGTCGTCCTTCTCGCCGGCAAGACCGCGCTGGCCTTCGCCATGTTCTGGCTGGCGCTGCCCCGATCGCGCCGCGGCCCGGCGCCGCCGGCCGCAGGTTGGTCGAGGTGGACGCGGGACCGCACATTTTGGATCGTCGTCATCGCCCTAGTCGTGTATCTGCTGTCGGTGATCCTCAACGAGCTGATCGAACGCGCCGCGCTCTCGATCGGCTAGGCTGATTTGGACCGCGTGCCCACACTGACGCCTTGACCGACGCCTCGGAACCCACCGGCGCTGCCGCGCCGGAGCCCATTCGAAACCGGCTCTTGTCCGGCAAGTTCCTTTTCGTCGGCGGCGCGCTGGCCGCGGCGCTTGGGTTCTTGATCTGGACCGCCACGCAGGGAGCCGCCGTCTACTACCACACGGTGAGCGAGCTGCACACAAAGAGGTCGGAAATCGAAGGCCGCCTGGTGCGCGTGAACGGGATCGTGGTGGACGGATCCATCGAGGAGTCGGCGGACGGCATCATCCGCTTCGAGATCGAGGACGCCACCGGCGTTCTGCCGGTTGAGTTCCGCGGCTCACCGCCCGATCTCTTTGGCTATGCCGAGGAGGACAAGTACTCCGACGTGATCGCGGAAGGTCGCCTCCTCGGCACCGGCGTGTTCGAGGCGCGCAACCTCATCGTCAAGCACGGGCCGGAGTTCGAGCCTCGCGAGATCCCGGCCCAGTGAATCCGGTTGCCACGCGGCCGACGCCGCTGGCAACGGGTAGGCCGATCATGCAGCCATCCGCCCTCACCCTGAATCGACTGACGGTTGGATTCGGTCGACGCCACGTGCTCCGCGATGTCTCGCTGACTCTACGTGCGGGCGAACGGGTGGCCTTGCTGGGACCCAATGGCGCCGGCAAGACGACCCTGCTGCGCACGCTGGCGACCCTGCAGCCACCGTTGGGCGGGCAGGCGACCGTCGGCGGCGCGGATGTCGTGCAGCGCAAGCGCGGGGCGCGCCGTCACGTCGGCTTTGTCGGGCACACGCCGCACCTGATCGGACACCTCACAGCCCGCGAGAACCTCGCGTTTCTGGCCTCGCTGTACGGGCTGTCAAACACCGGCGCGCGGGTCTCCGAAGCGCTGAGCGTGGTGGGGCTCGATGAAATCGCCAACCGACGCGCCCGCGAGCTCTCACGCGGCCAGCTCCAGCGACTGTCCCTGGCGGCGGCAGGGCTGCATCACCCGGCGGTGCTGTTGCTGGACGAGCCCGACGCCAGCCTCGATCGGGACGCCGTCCGCGAGCTACCCGCCATGCTGGACGCGCTGTGCCCAGGCTCGGCCGTGCTGCTGAGCACGCATGATCCCGATGTGGCCGCACGGGCGGCCGGGCGAAGTGTTCTTGTGGACCAGGGCCGAGTCATCGAACCAGATACGCCCGGAACGGCAGCGCCGGAGCCACCGGTTACGACCGGAGCAACGAACGTGTCGTTCGCCACCACGGCGTGGACGCTCCTGCGAAAAGACGCGCTGGTCGAGTGGCGCGCGCGGGAACAGGCGCCCGCGCTCCTGGCCTTCACGCTGCTCATCACCGTGCTGTTCGACATGGCGTTCGTCATCCTGGCGCAGGCGGACGCGCCGGCGGTCGCGGCGGGCGTGGCTTGGTCCACGCTGTTGCTGGTCGCCAGCCTATCGGGCGTTCGGCTGTTTGGGTCCGAGCGCGACGCGAACACGCTCACCTGCCTGCGCCTGGCGCCCATCGACCAGAGCGCGGTGTTCGTGGCCAAGTACCTTCTGCTTGCCGCCCACGTGCTGGTCGTTGGACTGGTGCAGCTGGCGCTGCTCAGCGCGCTGCTCGACCTGCAGCTATTCCAGGGCGGGATGCTGGCCACCTTGGGCCTCGTGACCATTGCCTTGAGCGCGGTGGCGGCCATGCAGAGCGCCCTGGCGTTGGAGAGCCGCGCGCGAGAGGTCCTGATGCCGCTGCTGGCGGTGCCGCTGGCGATCCCCGTGATGCTGGCCGGCGTCGGCGCGACCCTCGAGACGCTGCAGGGCGCGCCGGCAGGCGGCGCCGCGCCGTGGCTGGGTTTGCTGGCCGTGGTGGCCGCCGTATTCTTAGCCTTGAGCGTCCTGCTCTACCCGCACGCGGTCGACGGCTAGGAGATCCTTCGCATGAGCCTTGCCAGTTCCGTGCTGCGCCGCCGGGCCAGCAGGCAACCGCCGCTCTTCGGGTGGCGGGGCCTTGTGGTCTATGCGTCGCTGCTGGTCCTGATGGCGGCGGCGCTCTACATGATCTTCATCTACGCGCCGGCGGAACGCGTCCAGGGAGACGCCCACCGCCTGCTCTACGGGCACGTCGCGGTGGCGTGGCTTGCCTTCCTTGCGTTCGGCATCGTCGCCTTCGCCAGCGTCATGTACCTGTGGCGACGCACCGCGCGCTGGGACAGCCTGGCGGTGGCGTCCGCCGAGGTCGGGGTGCTCTTCACCACGCTCACGCTGGCCTCCGGTTCCATCTGGGGTCGCCACGTCTGGGGCGTCTGGTGGACCTGGGACCCGCGGCTCACGACCACGCTCGTGCTGTGGTTCATCTACGTGGCCTACCTGGCGCTCCGCATGTACATCGACAACGTCGACACCCGCCGGCGCGTCGCGGCCATCTTCGGCATCGTGGGCGTCGTGGACGTGCCCATCGTGTGGTACTCGGTGGAATGGTGGCGCAGCCTGCACCCGGTGCAGTCGGTCACGCGCGCGGGACTGACCCCGGAGATGGTGCTCACGCTGGTGGTCACCGTGGTCGCGTTCACCGTGTTTTGCTTCGTGCTCATCCGCCAGCGTTATCTCTTGGAGTGTGCCAGCGACGAGGGAGAGGATCTAAGGGATTCCGTCCGCAATTGGCATGACGAATTGCGGCTGACAGGCGCCAGGTCGACGCCGGAGGCTCGGACATGACGCAGGAGTTGGTGTTTCTGTTCATCGGGTACGCGGTGATCTGGGTGCTGCTGTTCGGCTACCTGGTGTTCGTCACGGGGCGGATCCGCAGCGTGCGCGACGCGGTGCATGACATGCGGCGGGAGCTCGACGCTCAGCGTCGCGAGGCCTCCGAGTAGGCTCGACTTCGCGCTCGCTCCACGCATCGTTCAAGGGGTGAGCCGTGGCTCTTGGCCGGTATGCCAGTCAGAATCCATAGGCTGGCATTACACATCGACGCGGTAGCCTCCGTGTGCGGCGATTCGATTGCGCGATCCAATCAGGCCACCCATGTCCACGAGGACTCTATGTGCGTACTGGTGACGAGGGACCTGGATTCCCGCCTCCGGAGACTGGTGCGAAACTCCTCCGTCATTCCGGCGGAGAGCCTGCCCCGTACTCGATACGAGGCCGGAATCCAGTCCGGTCGAGTCTGGAGCCACGCCGGACGCTTGGCGTCGGGCGGGTTTGAAACCCGCCCCTACCGGATTCTTCAAAGGCCTCTTTCCGCGGGAATGACAAACAGGGACGGGGCGCTTCCGGCTAGGAAGGGCCCCGCCGTTGATTGACCTCGTGGTGGTTGGCCGCCTGGCGCTCGGGCTGGCGTTCGGCGTCGCGGTGCTGCAACTCACGATGAGTGGGCTCGCCGTCTGGCGTCGCAGCCCGGACTTCACGGACGCCGCGCGCAACGCCGCCGTCATCCTGGCCGCCGTCGTGACCATTGCCGTCTCCACGCTCGCCGCCGGATTTCTCAGCCAGGACTTCTCGATCGCCTTCGTCGCCGACACGTCCAGCCGCTCCATGCCGCTCGGCCTCACGATATCCGCCCTGTGGGGCGGCCAGGAGGGCTCGCTGCTCTTCTGGGCCTGGGGGCTCAGTCTCTTCAGCGCCATGGCGGCCTGGCGCATGTCCAAGCGCGACGACGCGCTCGCGCCCTGGGGCATCGGCACGCTGGCCGCCATCGCCCTGTTCTTCATCGGCGTGCTGGTGTTCGTGTCCAGCCCGTTTCAGCGGCTGGTCGTGGCGCCCGTCGACGGACGCGGGCTGAACCCCCTGCTCTGGGACAGCGGCATGCAAGTGCATCCACCCATGCTGCTCACCGGCTACATGTCGTTCACGATTCCGTTCGCGTTCGCGGCGGCGATGCTGGCCGCGGGCCGCCTCTCCCAGGATTGGTTGCGCGAGATGCGCAACTGGATGCTCGTGGCCTGGGCCATCCAGGGCGCCGGTCTGCTGCTGGGCGCCTGGTGGGCCTATCGCGTGCTGGGTTGGGGCGGCTATTGGGGCTGGGATCCGGTCGAGAACGTCGCGCTGCTGCCCTGGCTCGCGGCCACGGCCTACATCCACTCGGCGCTGGCGCAAGAGCGGCGCGGACAGCTGCGGGCCTGGTCCGTGGGACTGGTGCTCCTCGGATTCGCCCTGGCCGTTTTCGGCACGTTCGTCGTGCGCAGCGGGATTCTCACCTCGGTGCACTCGTTCGCGCTGTCGGACGTGGGCCCGATCTTTCTCACGTTTGTCGGCATCGTCATGGTGATCGCCGTCCTGGCCTTCCTCTATCGGCTGCCCATGCTGCGGGCCCCCATGGCCATCGAGTCGCTGGCGTCCAAGGAAGCGGGAGTCCTGCTCAACAATCTGCTGCTCATGGCGGTGCTGGTGGCGGTGCTCTGGGGCACCGTGTTCCCGATCTTCTCGGAGCTGGTGCAAGGCGTACGCATCGCGGTTGGGCCGCCGTTCTACGCCCAGGTCACCGTGCCGCTGCTGCTGATCATGCTCGGGCTGTTGGGCATCGGGCCGCTGCTGGCGTGGCGGCGAACAACCGCGCGCGCGGCGTGGCGGGCCACCCGCTGGCCAATCGCGGTCACCATCGTGGTTTCCGCCGTCTTGCTCGCCGTGGGCATGCGCGCCGGGCTCGCCGTGCTGGGATTCGGTCTGGCGGCCCTGGTGGGCGCCGGAGCGTTGCTGGAGCTGGCGCGCAGCATTCGCGCTCGAACGCCGAATTCAGCCGACGAACCCCGAATCGCACTCCAGGTCGTGGGCAGCCGGCGACGCTTTGGCAGCCACGTCGTGCATTTCAGCGTCGCGGTCTTTGCCATCGGGATCGTCGGCTCGGCGTCGTTCAGCCAGGAGTCCGCCGTGCGACTGGCGCTGGGCGAATCCGCTACGGTCGACGGCCACACCGTCACGTTCCGCGGCCTGCGCCCGCTGTCGCAGCCCGGTCTGACGACCGTGTACGCCGACCTGGACGTGGAGCGCGGCGATCAGCCGCCGGCGCGCCTCACGCCGTCGCGGCGCATTCACGTCGGGTGGGAGAACCAACCCACGTCCGACGTGGCGATTCGCACCACCTTCCCTGGGCTCGACGACCTCTACGTCCTGCTTGACGATTGGGAGCCGGACGGATCGGTGGCGTCGTTCCGCATCCTGGTGAATCCGCTCGTACCGCTGCTGTGGGTTGGCGGCGTCCTGTACTTCATTGGCGTGCTCGTGATCGCCTGGCCTACCGCCACGCGGCAGCCAGCGCAAGCTCCGGCGCCGGCAGGTCATCCGGTGACACCTTGAACCTTCGCGCGGCCCTGGTGCTGACGCTGGTCATCGCGAGCCTGGGCGTCGCGGTCACCTACGCCGACGAGCACGATGCCGACGCGCGGTATGCCCGCCAATCTCGCATCGCCGACAAGCTGGACTGTCCGGTCTGCCAGGGCCAATCGGTCAAGGAGTCCAACGCCCCGTTGGCCCAGCAGATGCGCGCGCTCATCAACGAAAAAATCGACGACGGCGCATCGGACGAGGAGATCTTCGATTTCTTCGCGGCGCGTTACGGCGTCGGAATCCTGCGCGACCCGCCCAAGCAAGGCCTGGCGCTGGGCGTTTGGCTGGGGCCGATCGTCGCCGCCGCCGCGGGAGTCCTGGCCGTGGGAGTGGTGCTGCTGCGACGCCGGCCGCAACCAGTCCCGCGGGCCGACGAGAACCTGCACGAGCTCGAAGCCCGGATCGACAACCTGCGGCAGCCGCCCGACGGCGAGCGCACGTGACGCCGGCTGTCCTGCTGGTTGGCCTGGCTTTGGTCGCCGTCGGCGGGCTGGCCTGGATCTCGACGCCACTGCTGCGCGACACGGCGCGACGCGTGCGTCCCCGACGCCAGCCGTTCAGCGACGAGGTGCAGCGGTCCCTCGATCTGATGACCGACCTCGATCTCGAGCGCCTGCGCGGCGCGATCAGCGACGCCGAGCATGCCGAATTGACGGCCGAGTCCCGCCGTCAGGCCGCGCTCGAGCTCGGGGCGCACGAACGGCGGCGCGCCCGCGCCAAGGCGCAGGTCGAGCAACTGCTTGCCGACCGGCCGCGGATTCCCGAGCGCGCCGCGCCCAGCCTGCCGCCGGCGTCGGCGCGCCGCCCGCTCGTCTGGCTGCTCACCGGGGCAACGTTGGTCGTGGGAATCGTCGCGGTGGTCCTGGTCGTGACCCTGGGCGCGCGCGAGGGCATCGGCGAGCAAACCGCCGTGGGCAGCGTGGGCGTTCCGGCAGTCAGCGCCGTGGCGGCCTCACCGACAGACGCTGACACTCTGGTCGCCGCGCATCCGTCGGGGCTGCAAGTCAGCCGCGACGGCGGCGCCACCTGGCAGCCCGCCGACTTTCCGCGCGCGACCCGCTCGGTGGCCGCGACACGCACCGGCTTCGTCGCCATCACCGACGACGGGGCGTTTCGCGGCGACTCCTCCGCAGCCACCTGGACCGAGGGATCGACAACGCTCGACGTAGCGCACCTTGCGTCGGGCCGTGAGTCCGGTCGCCTCGTGGCAATCGATGCCGCCGGGACCCTCCAAGTCTCGGACGACGACGGTGCGACCCGGCGGCCACTGGCCGCTGTGGCGCCGCCGAACGTGACGGGCATCGCCGTCGTCGAGCAGCCGGTCCTACAGATCGTGGTGAGCACGTCCACCGAGGGGGTGCTGGCCGCGGGTTTCGACGGGAGGTGGCGCAGCGCGAACGGCTTCGTCAACGGCGCGCTGCCGACCGTCAACGTGCGCTCACTGCACTACGAGCCGAACAGCGGCGACCAGTACGTTTCACCCACCGGCCAGGAGTTCCGGGGCGCGGTCTACGTCGCAACCAACGCCGGCGTCTTTAAGTCCGTCGACGGCATGCAGTCTTGGAACCGCCTGACGCTCGCCGCCGACATCGCCGTCGTCACCGGCAGCGCCGCGGCGCCGCGTGAGCTCTATGCCATCACCCGCGACGGCACGGTGTTCCGCAGCCGCGACCTGGGCGCGTCATGGGGCTAGCCGTCACCGCCGCGGCTCGCCGGACGCTGCCGCGATTGCTTGCCGCGACGGCGGTGCTGGTCGTCATGCTGGCCGCGTCCTGGCAACCGGCCGGCGCCCAGGATGAGGGAGTGATTCGCGGCGCCGTGGTGAACGGCACCGCGGGCGCGGCCATCCCGACCGATCTAGTGGTGGCGATTGTCGGTCGTCAGGGCCCCGACGCGCTCCCCACCCTCACGACCGGCGTAGACCCAGACGGCACGTTCACGTTCTCCGGGCTCCCCACGACAGCGGACGCGGCCTACTTCGCCCACGTGGACTACCAGGGCGTGTCGTATGCCACGGACGGAGTCAGCTTCGACGGCCGAACGGAAATAGAGACGACGCTCACGATCTACGAGTCCACCGGCCAGAACCCAGGCATCTCTCTGCAATCCGTGTCGCGGCTCTTGCGACATCAGACTGCCGACGCCATTGCCATCCTGGACGTGATCGACGTCTTGGTTCCCGGCGACCGAACATTCCTGCCCACCGCCTCGACGACCGCTCCGCCGCCGCTGCGGTTCGCCGTTCCGGACGGCGCGTTCGGCCTCCAGCCGGTGAGCGGCTTCAGCTCGAACGAGCTGGTCATCGGGGGGCCGGGATTCGCCGTGCTGGCGCCGTTGCGACCGGGAGTCACCACCATCGCCTACGCCTATCAGCTGCGTCTCGTCGACGGCGCGGCCTCGTTCGACTGGCTCATCGGGCTGCCTGCGGGCGTCGTGCGCCTACTCAGCGAGCAGGACGTTTTGGTGACGACTCCCCAGGGCTTGGCGCCGGGCGACGCCACGTCGTTTGCGGGGATCGCGGTGGACCGGTGGGAGGCCCGTGACGTCGCGGCCCGGACGACGTTCGCCATCGAGGTGTCCGACACCACGCTGCCCGGCATCGTGCGCGCCATTCGCACCACCACGGCCGACCGTTGGGCACTCATTGCGGCCGGAGGCGGTGTGGTCCTGACGCTCATCGTCGCAGCGCAGCGCCGCGTCTGGCGCGCGCGACCCACGCCGGACGACCTCGCGCGGGGGCGGCGACTGCTGGCGGATCTGCAGCGCTCGAATCCGGATTCCCGCGCCGAGCAGTCGGCGATGCGCGAGGAGCTTGTGGACCTGATCGAGCGCCGCCCCGACCTCGCGGCCGAGCTGCGCCGCGACCGAGCGGCGCAAGGCCCGGCGCCCTAGCTTTACGGAGCGCTCACCGTCTACCTACCATGAGCGCCGTGGACCAACTGCAGCACGACGTGCTCGTCATCGGCGGTGGTGGGGCCGGCCTTCGGGCCGCCATCGCCGTGGCCCAAGAGCACCCCGACCTCAGCATCGGCATCGTGTCCAAGGTCTATCCGATGCGCAGTCACACCGTCGCCGCCGAGGGCGGCATGGCGGCGGTCATCAAGGACAACGACAGCGCCGAGGACCATATCTACGACACCATCAGCGGCTCGGACTGGCTGGCCGACCAGGACGCCGTCGAGATGTTCGTCGAGGAAGCGCCCCGCGAGCTGATTCAGCTGGAGCATTGGGGCTGCCCCTGGTCCCGCGAGGCGACCGGCCACGTGGCGGTGCGCCCCTTCGGCGGCATGAAGCTCCAGCGCACCTGGTTCGCCACCGACAAGACGGGCTTCCACGTCCTGCACAGCCTGTTCCAGACCTGCTTGCAGTTCCCGTCCATCACGCGCTACGACGAGTGGTTCGCGACCAAGCTGCTGGTGGACGACGGCCGCTGCCAGGGCTGCACCGCCATCGAGCTGCGCACTGGCCAGCTGCGGCCCATCTACGCCAAGTCGGTGATCATCGCCACGGGCGGCTTCGGGCGCATCTTCCCCTTCACCACCAACGGCGCCATCAAGACGGGCGACGGCCTGGCCATTGCCTATCGCGCCGGTGTGGCGCTCAAGGACATGGAGTTCGTGCAGTACCACCCCACCGGCCTGCCCGGCACGGGCATCCTCATTACCGAGGCGTCGCGCGGCGAAGGCGGCGTGCTCCGCAACAATAAGGGCGAGCGGTACCTGGCCGACTACGACCTGGGCGAGCCGCTGCCGCTGGACGATCCGCGGCATCCGCAGTTGCGAACCATGGAGCTCGGCCCGCGCGACCGGCTGTCGCAGGCATTCATCAAGGAGCAGGAGAAGGGGAACACCTACTCAGGTCCTTACGGCGACTACGTGCACCTGGACATCCAGCACCTCGGCGAGCACCGCATCGACACCAAGCTCCCCTTCGTGCGCGAGCTGGCGCGGAATTACGGCGGCATCGACCCCGTCACGGAGTCGATTCCGGTGCGGCCGGTAGTGCACTACATGATGGGCGGCATCGACACCGACATCGAAGCCGCCACCAGCCTGCCGGGGCTCTACGCCGCCGGTGAGTGCGCGTGCGTGAGCATCAACGGCGCCAACCGGCTCGGCTCGAACTCGCTCACCGAGCTGGTGGTCTTCGGCGCGCGCGCGGGGCGCAATGCGGCCAACTTTGCGCACGCGGCCGATCCGGCGGCGATTGATCGCTTGGAGTCGCAGGTCGACGATGAGCGGGCGCGCATCCGGCGCATCCTCGAGCAGCCGTCCGGCGGCGAGCGGGTCGCCGAGCTGCGGCGTGATATGACCACGACCATGGAGGAAGGCGCCGGCATCTACCGCACGCAGGAGGGCATTGAGCAGACCTACGCCACCCTCAGCGACCTGCGCGAGCGCTTCGGCAGCGTCGATCTTGACGACCGCACCAACGTCTACAACACCGACCTGATCAGCGCGCTGGAGCTCGACTACATGCTCGAAATCTCGCTGGCTCTGGCCGCGAGCGCCAGGGACCGCACCGAGTCGCGCGGATCGCACCAGCGCACCGACCACCCGGACCGTGACGACGACCATTTCCTGAAGCATTCGCTGGCAATGCGTGGGGACGACGGCACGCCCGAGGTGTCCTTCCGCGACGTGGTGATCACGAAATGGCCTCCCGGATCGCGGACGTACGGATCCTCCGATCAAGCAAAGGCGGCGACGACCGAATCATGAGCACGGCCATCGAGACGACGATCAAGTTCGAGGTGTTTCGCTACCAGCCGGATTGGGACGAGCCGACCTACCAGCTTTACGACGTGCCCTACCGCGAGGACTGGGTGGTGTTGGACGCGCTCAACTACATCAAGGACACGGTGGACGGAACGCTGACCTATCGCTGGTCGTGCCGCATGGGGGTCTGCGGATCGTGCGGCGCCATGGTCAACGGCTATCCCAAGCTCACCTGCGCGGCCTTCTTGTCGGAGTACATGCCGGGACCGATCCGGGTCGAGCCGCTGGTCAACTTCAACGTCGAGCGCGACCTGGTGACCAGCATCGAAGGCTTCATGGAGAAGCTGGAGAGCGTCCAGCCGTGGATCATCCGCGAGGACGGCGCCACCGACGACCTCAAGTCCGAATACCTGCAGACGCCGGACCAGCACGCCGCCTATCAGCAGTTCAGCATGTGCATCAACTGTCTGCTGTGCTATGCCGCCTGTCCGGTTTCCTCGCACAGCGACGAGTTCATTGGACCGGCGGCGCTGGCGCTGGCCCAGCGCTACAACCTCGACACGCGCGACGAAGGCGTGGAGCAGCGCCGCGACGTGATTCTCAAGGACGAGGGCATCTGGGAATGCTCGTTCGTCGGCGAGTGTTCGGCCGTCTGTCCCAAGCACGTAGACCCCGCCGGCGCCATTCAGCAGGCCAAGATGACCGGCGCGATTGACTACTACCGGCGGCTGCTCATGCCGTGGACGGTGAAGTCTTGACGCAGCCGGTGTTTCGCTCGCTGGGATGGACGTGGTGGACCAAGCGGCCCTCCTACGCGCTGGTGTTTCTGCGCGAAACCTCGTCGGTGTTCATCGCCGTTCAGGTCGTGCTCGTACTGGTGCTGCTGCACAAAGCCGGTCAGCCGGCAGCCGACTACCAGGCCTATCTGGACTTCCTCTGGAATCCGGGCATGGTCGTGTTCCACGTCGTCTCCATCGCTTTCGCGCTGTTGCACACGTACACCTGGTTCAACCTGCTGCCGCAGACGATTGCGATTCGGGTCATGGGCCGACGCATTCCCGGGCTGCTGCTCGTGGCGCCGCAGTTTGGCGCGTGGGCCGTGGTGACCGGGCTGATCATCGCCTGGGTCTGGTGGGTAGGCGCAGGATGAGAGGCCGGTCGCACGAGCCGATCTGGTGGTCGCTCTTTGGCCTGGGCGGGATTACCGCCGCCCTGTTCGCGCCGGTCATGATCTTCGTCGTCGGCATTGGCGGCGCCGTCGGGTGGGATGCGATGACTGAAGCGCTTGCCCACGGCGAGGACGGCATCGGCGCGCTGCTGCGGCACACGCCCGTGCGAGCGGTGCTGGGCCTGATCCTGGCGCTGGTCACGGTGCACGCCGCGCACCGCATCCGGCACACGCTGATCGACCTGCATGTTCATGCTCCGCCCGCCGTGCTCATCGTCGCGAGCTACGGCGCGGCGGCGGTCGTGAGCGCGCTGATAGCCGTCGTTCTCGCGCTGTTCTAAAACCGTCCGCCGCTCGACTCTGGTGGCCCGCGCTGCGTGCAGCTTGGGACCCTCCGAGGCCGACCGAGGGCGCTCACAGCCTCCGAGCGCCGCTCCCGCAGCATCGCCCGCCCAGGCGCACTAGCCGATGCCGGTCAGTTTCGGCAACAATGCACCCGCAGTCGCCGTCCTCGCCCCAGAACGGAGCGCTCTCGTGCACGCGATTTCCTACGCCGCGCCCACGACAGTCGCGGACGCGGTTTCCATCCTCGCCGAGCATGGGGCGAACGCCCGCATGCTCGCCGGTGGCACGGACCTCATCGTGCAGGTCCGTGAAAAGCTCCGCGACACCACGGTTTTCGTGGATGCCAAGCACATCCCGGACCTGATGCAGCTGTCAGTCAATGCCGACGGCTCGGCCACGCTGGGCGCGGCCGTTCCCTGCCACCAGATCTACGGTGACGACGCCTTTGCCGGGCAGTACCCCGCGCTGGTGGATGCGTGCCAGATCATTGGCAGCACCGGGATCCAGGGGCGCGCGTCGGTGGGCGGCAATCTCTGCAACTCGGGACCCGCGGGCGACACCATCCCGCCGCTGATCGTGCACGGCGCCGTCGCCAACATCGCCGGCGCCAACGGTGAGCGCACGGTGGCGGTGGAGGACTTCTGCACCGGCCCGTCGCAGAACGTGCTCGGCGCCGACGAGCTGCTCGTCTCACTGACGCTGCCGAAGCCCGCGGCGGGCTCCGGATCGCACTACCTGCGGTTCATTCCCCGCAACGAGATGGACATCGCGGAAGTGGGCGCGGGCGCATCGGTGACGCTGGACGGCGACACCATCAGCGCCGCCCGCGTCTCCATCGGGGCGGTCGCTCCGACGCCGCTGTTCGTCGCCGAGGCGGGCGAGGCGTTGATCGGCCAGACGGCCGGCGAGGCCGCCTACGAAGTCGCGGCCAACATCGCCCGAGAGGCGGCGACCCCGATCAACGACATGCGCGGCACGATCGCGCATCGCAAACATCTGAGTTTCGTCCTTACGCAGCGTGCCTTGCGCGGCGCGGTAGCCCGCGCGCGTGGAATGGAGGTCGGCCATGGCCACTGAGATTCTCAGCGGCAAGGTGCATGTCAACACCACGATCAACGGGGAGTCGACCGACTTTCTCGCTGAGCCGCGCGAAAGCCTGCTCGAGGTCCTGCGCGAGACGCTGGGCCTCACGGGCGCCAAAGAGGGCTGCAACGACGGCAACTGCGGCGCCTGCAACGTCATCTTGGACGGGCGCCTGGTGAATTCCTGCTGCGTGCTGGCGGTCGAGGCCGGCGGCGCGGACGTCACCACGATCGAGGGCATCGCCGGACCGTCTGGGCTGCACCCGCTGCAGGAGAAATTCCTGGAGCACGCCGCGCTGCAATGCGGCGTCTGCACACCGGGATTCCTGGTGTCGGCCAAGGCCATGCTCGACGAAAACCCCAACCCGACGGAAGACGACGTGCGGTGGTGGCTGGCCGGCAACCTCTGCCGCTGTACCGGGTACGACAAAATCGTGCGCGCGGTGCTGGACGCCGCCGCATCCATGCGCGGGGAGGGCTGACGATGGCTGTTGAGACGCGCGAAGAAGCCGTAACCATCAAGCACCACTCCGAGGACTACAGCGTCGTCGGAACGCGGCCGGTTCGGCACGACGGCGTGGACAAGGTCACCGGAGCGGCGCGTTACGGGGCCGATGTCAGCCAACCGGGGCAGATCTACGGGGCCGTGACGCGCAGCCCGCACGCCCACGCTCGCATTCGGTCCATCGACACCAGCAAGGCCGAGGCGTTGCCGGGCGTTCACGCAGTGATCACCAGCGCCGACCTCGCCGATCCGGGCGAGAAGGTGACCGGCGGCGGCGAAGCCACGGCGGTGCCGCTGAAATACAAGAGCGGCAATGTCCTGGCGCGCGGCAAGGCGCTCTATCACGGCCACGCGGTCGCCGCCGTGGCGGCGGTTGACGCGCATACGGCCGGCGAGGCCGCGGCGCTGATCGAGGTCGACTACGAGGTCCTGCCGCCGGTCATGGACGTGCTCGAGGCGATGCAGCCCGGCGCCACGCTGCTGCACGACGACCTGCACACCGACATCGCGGGAGAGGCGTCCGAGGAGCCGAGCAACGTGGCCGCCAAGTTCCTCTTCGAGGAAGGCGACGTCGAGGCGGGATTCGCCGAGGCCGCGGTGGTCGTGGAGCGCGAGTTCACCTTCGCCACGGTTCACCAGGGCTACATCGAGAACCACAACGCCCTCGCGCTATGGCATGGCGACGGCGAGCTCACCGTGTGGTGCAGCAGCCAGGGCCATTTCACCATCCGCGCCGAGGTGGCGGACATCCTCGACGTGCCCGTTTCCAAGGTCAAGGTGATCCCCACCGAGATCGGCGGCGGGTTCGGCGGCAAGACCACCTGCTACCTCGAACCGCTGGCGGCGGCGCTCGGGCGCAAGGCGGGGCGTCCGGTCAAGATGACCATGGCTCGCGCCGACATCCTGAAGGCCACCGGACCGACGCCGGGCGGCTACGTCCGCGTCAAGATGGGCGCCGACAGCGACGGCAAAATCACAGCCGCCGAGGCGTACATGGCGTTCGAGGCCGGCGGATATCCCGGGTCGGTCGTGGCTGCCGGCTGCATGTGCGTGTTCGCGCCCTACAAGCTCTCGAACGTGAAGATCGAGGGCGACGACGTGGTCGTGAACCGGCCGAAGACCCACGCCTACCGCGCCCCGGGCGCCACGCAGGCGGAGTTCGCCAGCGAGACGGTGGTGGACGAAATCTGCGAGCAACTGGGGATGGACGTGCTCGAATTCCGCACGCTGAACTCGGCGGAAGAGGGCACGTGGCGCGCCGGCGGTCCGGCCTACGGTCGGATCGGGCACAAGGAGTGCGTGGAAGCCGCGCGCGACTCCGAGCACTGGCAGTCGACGCTCGAGAAGCCGGCGGGCACCTATCGCGGACGCGGCGTGGCCTCCGGGTTCTGGTTCAACATCGGGTTCACGTCATCCGCCATCGCCCGTCTGAACCCGGACGGCACGGTGACGCTGCTCGAAGGCTCGCCCGACATCGGCGGCACCCGCTCGTCGATCGCCATGCAGTTCGCCGAAACCTTGGGGATCGGCTTCGACGACGTCATTCCGATGGTCGTCGACACCGACTCTGTCGGCTACACCGATGTCACGGGCGGAAGCCGCGTGACATTTGCCACCGGCTACGCCGCGCATGAGGCCGCCAACGACATGCGCCGGCAGATGATCGAAGGCATGGCCGACGTCTGGGACGTGGCGGCGGATTCCATCACCTACGAGAACGCGACCTTCACCGCCAACGGCGAGTCGGCCACGTTCAAGGAAGCCGCGCACCTTCTCAACGAAGACACCCAGCAAATCATCGGCAAGGCCACCGTCACGCCGGAGAAAGAAGGCAACGCCTTCGCGGTGCACATCGCCGATGTGGAGGTCGACGTCGAGACCGGCAAGGTGACGGTCCTGCGGTACACGGCCGTCCAGGACGCGGGCGTGGCGATTTACCCGCCGTACGTCGAAGGCCAGATGCAGGGCGGCGCCGTGCAGGGCATCGGCTGGGCGTTCAACGAGGAGTACTTCTACGACGAGAACGGCCTGCTGCGGAACGCCACGCTGCTGGACTACCGCATGCCGACCACGCTCGACGTGCCGATGATCGAAACGATCATCGTGGAAGTGCCGCACCCGGGCAGCCCGTTCGGCGTCCGCGGCGTGGGCGAGGTGCCCATCGTGCCGCCGCCGGCCGCGCTGGCCATCGCCATCTACGACGCCGTCGGCATCCGCTACCGCGACCTGCCCATGTCGCCCCACCGCGTCTACGCGGAGCTGGCGGCGAGGCAGAACGGCGCTGAAGCGTAGTTCCCTTCCGCGACGCGGCGGCCTGTGCCGCCGCGTCGCGGGGACCACGCGCACCGGCGAGGCGTAGCCGTGGCGAGGGTGCACATCCCCACGCCGCTGCGGGAGTTCACGGACGGCCAGATCAAGGTCGACGTGGAGGGCGGCACCGTGCGTGTCGTCGTCGAGAACCTCGAATCCCGCTTTCCGGGGCTCAAGAACCGACTGGTGCAGCAGGGCGACCTGCGGCCAGGGCTTGCCATCTTCGTGGACGGGGCCAACAGCCGCCGCGGCCTGCGCACCAAGCTGCGCGAGGACAGTGAAGTGTTTTTCCTCGAATCCATTGGCGGCGGCAATGGGCCTTCGATGAAACTCCATCAGGCGGGCCGCACCGACCTGCGACCGGGCGCCGGCGCCATACGCGCGCGGGAGTAGCGCCTGCATGGCGGGTGCAAACGCCACGTACAAGGTCATCGGCACCCGGCCCGTGCGGCACGACGGCGTTGACAAGGTCACCGGGCGCGCGATCTACGGGGTCGATGCGCATATGCCGGGCATGCTGTGGGGCGCGGTGCTGCGCAGCCCGCACGCCCACGCCCGGATTCTCTCGATCGACGCCACGCGCGCCGAAGCCCTGGAGGGCGTTCACGCCGTCATGACCGCGGCCGACCTGCCGGATCCGGGAACCGGCCTGGCCGAGGGTCACGAGTCGGGCCTGCAAAGCATGCGCTACAAGAGCGCCGGCCTGATGGCCCGCGACAAGGTGCTCTTCGAGGGTCACCCGGTCGCCGCGGTGGCCGCGACCAACAAGCACCTGGCCGAACAGGCCCTCGAGTTGATCGACGTCGACTACGAGCGGCTGCCCGTGGTGCTCGACGTCCGCGAGGCCATGCAGCCCGACGCGCCGCTGCTGCTGGACGACCTCCACACCGGCGATCTCTTCACGATTGGGGGCAGCGACGCCACGGGCGGGCCGAGCAACATCGCCTCTCGTACAACCTACGAGGAGGGCGACATCGGGGCGGGGTTCGCCGCGGCCGACCGGGTGTTCGAGGGCGAATACACGTTGTCCATGGTGCACCAGGGCTACATCGAGCCGCACAACGCCCTGGCCCATTGGAGCGCCGATGGGCACTTGCGCGTCGAGTGCAGCTCGCAGGGCCAGTTTGGCATTCGCCGCGAGCTTGCCGATCACCTGCAATGGCCAATCTCCAAGATCACCGTGCAGCCGTTGGAAATTGGCGGCGGGTTCGGCGGCAAGACCACCATCTACCTCGAACCTCTGGCGGCGGTCCTGTCGCGCAAGTCGGGACGGCCGGTCAAGCTCACCATGAGCCGCTCAGAGATTCTCCGCGGCACGGGACCGGCGTCAGGTGGCTACGTCCAGGTCAAAATCGGCGTCACCCACGAAGGCCAAATCACCGCGGTCCGGGCCAAAGTTGCATTGGAGGCCGGCGCCTTTCCCGGATCGCACGTGAACATCACCTGCCTGTGCGCCTTGGGCTGCTTCAAGCTCGACAACTTCCGCATTGACGGATTCGACGTCCTGGTGAACAAGCCGAGCTCGCACGCCTATCGCGCTCCGGGCGGGCCGCAGGGCGGGTTCGCGGTCGACAGCCTGGTCGACGAGATTTGCTCGGAGATGGGCTTCGATCCGCTGGCATTCCGAGCCCTAAATGCGTCGGAGGAAGGCGATCTGCGGGCCAACGGCACACGGCTCAACCGCGTGGGCAACCGCGAGGTCATCGACGCGGCCCGCGCCTCGGATCACTGGCGCTCGCCGCTCGGGTCGGCGCCCGGACGAAAGCGCGGTCGCGGAGTCGCCTCGGCCTTCTGGATCAACGCCACCGGCATGTCAACCGCCGTCGCGCAATTGAACGCCGACGGCACGGTGACGCTGCACGAAGGTTCGGTCGATATCGGCGGCACGCGCACGTCGGTGGCCATGCAAGCCGCGGAGACGCTGGGAATTCCGGTCGAGGACGTCGATCCCATCGTGCCCGATACGGACAGCATCGCCCACACGCACGTCACCGGCGGCAGCCGGGTGACCTTTGCCACCGGGTGGGCCGCCATCGAAGCCGCCCGCGACCTGCGGCAACGAATGGTCAACGGGCTGGCCGACCACTGGGACGTATCCAGCAACTCCGTGGTCGTTGAGGGCGGCCTGTTTAGGCAAAACGGCGACACGGTGTCGTTCAAGGAGGCCGCCAGGATCCTCGACGGCGATGAACTGCGCCTCGTCGGGTCCGCCACCGTGTTGCCGCAGGGCGTGGGGAACGCCTTCGCCGTTCACATTGCGGACGTGGACGTGGACCCCGAAACCGGCAAGGTCGACGTGGTGCGCTATACGGCCGTCCAGGACGCCGGGACGGCCATCTATCCGCCGTACGTCGAAGGTCAGATGGAGGGCGGCGTTGCTCAAGGCATCGGCTGGGCGCTGACCGAGGAATACGTGTTCGACGACGAGGGCCGTATGCGGAACGTGAGTCTGCTGGACTACCGCATGCCGACGACGCTGGACGTGCCGATGATCGAGACGATCATCGTCGAGGTGCCGAACCCCGAGCATCCTTACGGCGTCCGAGGCGTGGGAGAAATCCCGATCGTGCCGCCGCTGGCCGCCATCGCCAACGCCATTGCCGATGCCACCGGCGTCCGCATCCGACACCTGCCGGCATCGCCGCCACGGGTCCAGGCGGCGATCGCCGCGCGGCAAGCCGTTCACCCGACCGCATGGCGGCGACGAGCGCCTTTGGCATGATGGGCGGCGGCAGTGCCGCCGCACGAGGCTCGACGACCACCGCGGAGTGCTTGTGGTTGAGTCCATCGGCAGCGGCCCTGCCAAGCGACGCAAAATCCAGCACAATTGGGCAGGGCAACATCACGTGCGACCGCACGTCGGCATCGCACGCGCCTAGGAGGACGCCTGCATGGCGGAAACGAACGGCAACTACAACGTCATAGGCACTCGACCCGTTCGTCACGACGGGGTCGACAAGGTCACCGGACGCGCGATTTACGGGGTCGACGCGCACATGCCGGGCATGCTGTGGGGTCAGGTGCTGCGCAGTCCGCACGCCCACGCGCGGATCCTTTCGATCGACACCTCGCGCGCCGAGGCGCTGGAGGGCGTTCACGCCGTCATGACCGCGGCCGACATCCCCGATCCAGGGGCCGGCGTCGCCGAAGCCAACGAGTCGGGCCTGCAGAGCAAGCGCTACAAGAGCTCCAGCCTCATGGCCCGCGACAAGGTGCTGTTCGAGGGCCACCCAATCGCCGCGGTGGCCGCGACCAACAAGCACGTCGCCCAGGAAGCCCTTGAGTTGATCGATGTCGAATACGAGCTGTTGCCCGTGGTGCTCGACGTCCGCGAGGCCATGAAGCCCGACGCGCCGCTACTGCTGGACGACCTCCACATGGACACCGGCGGCGAGCTGGCCGACGAGCCAAGCAACGTCGCCTCGCGCACGATCCACGAGGAGGGCGACATCGAGGCGGGATTCGCCGCCGCCGACCGCGTGTTCGAGGGCGAATACACCATGTCCATGGTGCACCAGGGCTATATCGAGCCTCACAACGCCCTGGCCTACTGGAGCGCCGACGGGCACCTGCGCGTCGAGTGCAGCTCGCAGGGGCAGTTCGGCATTCGCAGCGAGCTTGCCGACCACCTGCAATGGCCCATCTCGAAGATCAACGTCTTCCCGTCGGAAATCGGCGGCGGGTTCGGGGGCAAGACCACCATCTACCTCGAGCCGCTGGCGGCCATTCTTTCGCGCAAGTCGGGACGCCCCGTGAAGCTCACCATGAGCCGTTCCGACATCCTGCGCGCGACCGGACCGGCGCCCGGCGGCTACGCCTGGGTCAAGATCGGCATCACCAACGAGGGACGGATCACGGCCGCGCAGGCCATGTTCGCCTTCGAGGCCGGCGGCTACCCGGGGTCTGCCGTCGGCGCGGCCTGCCTGTGCGCCTTCGGGCCCTACAAGCTGACGGATTTCCGCATCGACGGCTACGACGTGGTCGTCAACATGCCCAAGTCCCACGCCTACCGCGCGCCGGGAGCGCCGCAGGGCGAGTTCGCCGTGGACAGCCTAGTCGACGAGATTTGCGAGGAGATGGGCTTTGATCGGCTGGAATTCCGCGCCATGAACGCCTCGGAGGAAGGCGATCTGCGCGCCAACGGGACGCGGTACCACTGCATCGGTAACCACGAGGTCATCGAGGCGGCGCGCACGTCGGATCACTGGCGCTCGCCCATCGGGTCGGCGCCCGGACGGCGCCGAGGACGCGGCATCGCCTCGGGCTTTTGGATGAACGGCGGCGGGATGTCAACCGCCGTGGCTCAGCTGAACGCGGACGGCACGGTGACGCTGCGTGAAGGCTCGGTGGACATCGGCGGCACCCGCACGTCGGTCGCCATGCAAGCCGCGGAGACTTTGGGGATCCCGGTCGAGGACGTCGATCCCATCGTGCCCGATACGGACAGCATCGCCTTCACGGGCGTGACCGGCGGCAGTCGCGTCACCTTCGCCACCGGCTGGGCGGCCATCGAAGCCGCGCGCGACTTGCGGCGGCAGATGATCGACGGGCTGGCGGATCACTGGGATGTGGCCAGCGAGTCCATCGCGGCCGACGAGGACGGCACGTTTCGCCAGAACGGCGTGACGGTGTCCTTCAAGGAGGCCGCCGGCATTCTCGACGGCGACGACTTGCGCCTGGTCGGCTCCGCCACGGTGGTGCCCGAAGGCTCGGGCAACACCTTCGCCATTCACATCGCGGACGTTGACGTGGACCTCGAGACCGGCAAAGTCGACGTGGTGCGCTATACGGCCATCCAGGACGCCGGAACGGCCATCTACCCGCCCTACGTGGAGGGGCAGATGGAAGGCGGCGTGGCGCAGGGCATCGGCTGGGCGCTCACCGAGGAATACGTCTACGACGACGAGGGCCACATGCGGAACGTGAGTCTGCTGGACTACCGCATGCCGACGACGCTGGACGTGCCGATGATCGAGAGCATCATCGTCGAGGTGCCGAACCCCGGCCATCCCTACGGCGCCCGAGGCGTCGGCGAGGTACCCATCGTGCCGCCGCTGGCGGCGATCACCAACGCGATCGCCGACGCCACCGGGGCCCGAATGCGTGACCTGCCGGCCTCACCGCCCAAGGTTCAGGCGGCCATCGCCGCGCTCGATTCATAAGGCGCCGCGGTAGCGACATCGCCCAGGCCAAACACCCATAAGCCCCGAACGCGCTAGGCTGCGTCCGTGACGTTCTTGCGTCGACTGCACGTCTTCCTGCGCGGGCAGCACCGCCTCATGGCGGCGACGATCGTGTTCGGGATCTTGTTCGCGGGCACGGGACTCGTCGCTCCCCTGCTCGTACGCCAGATTCTCGTCTGGCATGCCGAAGGCGCCGTCGAAACCGGCGCACTCAGCATCATCATCGCGGTGTTGGTTGGGTCGTTCGTGCTGCGAGCGGCGGGACGCTACGGCTACGGCGCCCTCTCGCACATCGTGGCCTATCGCGCCCAGCACCTGATGCTGGTCGCGCTCAATCGCCACATCCAGTCACTCCCCCACCGCTTCTTCGAGCAACGGCGAACCGGCAATCTCATCTCGCGCGCCGTCGGAGACGTTGAAGCCGTCGAGGACTTCATTGCCCACGGCATTCCGGAGGCGACCCTCGCCGCGACCATCCCAACCGCAATGGTCATCGCCCTGGGGATCATCAACTGGCAGCTGATGCTCATCAGCCTCATTCCCATGCCGCTGATCCTGCTGCTGACCTGGTTCGTGCTACCCAGACTGCGAGCCCGGTGGGGCAGCGTGCGCCAGCACATGGCCGAGTTGACCGGCGCGGTTGCCGAGGGCATTTCCGGGTTCGCCGTGGTAAAGGCCTTCGGCCGCGAGCCCGAGCGTCGCGCGGAAATCGACCGCGCCGGCGCCCGGTTCCGCGACACCATCGTTCGCACGCAGGCGCTCACGCTGATCCCGGTGGGCGTGCTGGAGATCATCGCCGGACTCGGACTCGTGCTCATCGTGGCCGTCGGCGGCAACTGGACGCTCAAGGGCATCGTGCCCGTCGCCGACCTGTTCGTTTTCGTGGTGTACCTGGGGATGATCTACCAGCCAATCATCCAAGTCGCGGCCATCGGCGAGGACATACAGAAAGCCATCGCGAGCACCGACCGCATCTTCGCGCTGCTGGACGTGCGCAGCAACATCGTGGACCGTCCCAACGCCCGTCCGCCCGAGAATCCTCGCTGGACCGTGGAGTTCGACCACGTGGAATTCGCTTACGACCGCGGCGCGCCGGTGCTACATGGCGTGGACTTCACCGTGCCGGAGGGATCGCTCGTTGCGCTTGTCGGGCCCACGGGCGCAGGCAAGACCACCTGCACCAGCCTGATTCCGCGCTTCTACGACATCGACGGTGGCGCCGTGCGCGTTAGCGGCGTGGACGTGCGCGACATGCCGCTGGCCTGGCTGCGCTCCAACATCTCGATGGTGCTGCAGGACGTTTTCCTGTTCGAGGGCAGCATCTGGGACAACATTGCCTTCGGGCGGCCTGAGGCGACGGACGCCGAGATTCTGGCCGCCGCGCGAGCGGCCAACGTGGACGAGTTCGCCGAGCGCCTGCCCGGCGGCTACGACGCCCGGGTCGGCGAGCGCGGCGTGCGCCAGTCCGGCGGCCAGCAGCAACGCATTTCCATCGCGCGGTCGATTCTCAAAGACGCCCCAATCCTCATCCTCGACGAGGCGACCTCATCGGTGGACACCGAGACGGAGGGCCTGATCCAGGAATCGCTGTCCCAGTTGACCAAGGGCCGCACCACCATCGTCATCGCCCACCGGCTATCCACGGTCCGACGCGCCGACCTCATCGTCGGGCTGGCCGACGGGCGGGTCGCCGAAACGGGCTCACACGACGAGCTCCTGGCCCAGCGTGGCTGGTACGCCCGCATGTTCGAGATTCAGGCAGGCACGGCGCGCTGGCAGATTGGTGAGCATCAGGTCGCGCAGCACGCATGACGCCGGCAACCACCTCAGAGATTCCGGGGAGGAATTGATGAGCGATCTCTCAGGGCGCGCAGCCGTCGTCACCGGCGCGGGCACGGGTATCGGTGTCGGTATTGCCCGGCGCCTCGCCGAGCATGGGGCGCGTGTCGTCGTCTCGGCGTCGGGCAGCATCGAGGGCGCCGAGCGCCTGGCGGCCGAGCTTCGCAGTCAGGGCGCCGACGTGCGCGCGGTGCAGTCCGACTTTCGCCGCGCGGCCAACGCCGCGCACGTCGTAGAGCACGCCTTGGACGCCTTCGGCCAGGTCGACATCCTGGTGAACAACGCCGGGCGCACCATGGTGAAGCCGTTCCACGAATGCGACGAGCAGGACTGGGACCACCTGTTCAACGTCAACATCAAATCCATGTTCGTCACCTGCCAGGCCGCGCTCCCGGGCATGCTGGAGCGAGGATTTGGACGCATCATCAACATCAGCTCGGTGCACTCGCAGGTGCACGCGCCGGGCTACGTCATCTACTCGGCCACGAAGGGCGCGATCAACGAGTTCACCCGCAACCTGGCCATCGATATCGGGCGCGACAACATCACGGCCAATGTCATCGCTCCGGGCGCCATCCACGTCGAGCGGTACGAGCGGGAGAACGTGGACGAGTCGAACATGATTCGCGGCATCCCGTCGGCTTCCGTCGGCACGCCTGCCGACATCGCCGGCGCGGCGGCCTTCCTTGCATCCGAGGATGCGCGCTACGTCAACGGCGCGGTGCTGTTCGTCGACGGCGGCCTCACCGCGCGCATGAGCATCGAGTAACACCGACCCGTCCGGTAGAAAACGGTACATCTCCGGCGGCGACTGTCGAGTAGCATTGGGCAGCCCCTGAAGGCTCACCCAAAGCGAGGCCCCGACGACGCCTGACACCGGCTACACACACGATGGCTTTACGGCCAGTATCGGTGTATCGGGTTTGGCGTTAAAGCATCCAGCTGACCTCGCATTCGGCTGTCCGCGGACGCCCGGGCTTTCGCATCCATGAGCCTCCGGATCGTCGTTCCGCGTGAGCTGCGCCCGAGCGAGGCACGCGTGGCGCTCGTGCCCGATGCAGTCGCCCAGCTTGTCGACGAGGGCTTTTCCGTCGCGGTCGAATGCGGCGCCGGGGTCCGATCGTTCGCCGACGACGACGCGTACCGAGCCAACGGTGCGAACGTCATCGACGAGCGAGCCGCGCTGCTTCGCGACGCCGACGTGGTGCTCACGGTTCGCGGGCTCGGCGCGAGCGACGACGAGTCGTTCATGGGCGATGTCGCATGTGTCCGGCTCGGCGCGGCGGTCGTGGGCCTGCTCGATCCCTACGACCACGAGGACCGAGTCCAGTCCATGGCCGATCACGGCGTCCTGGCGTTCGCGCTCGAGCGCATGCCGCGCATCACCCGAGCGCAGAGCATGGACGTGCTCAGCTCGATGTCGACCATCACCGGTTACCAGGCGGTTCTGCTGGCCGCCCGGAGCTCGCCCCGCATGTTTCCCCTGATGATGACCGCCGCCGGGACGCTGGCCGCGGCCCGCGTGCTGGTCCTGGGGGCGGGTGTGGCCGGCTTGCAGGCCATCGCGACCGCCCGGCGCCTCGGCGCCGTGGTTCAGGCCTACGACGTGCGCCCGGTCGTTCGCGAGCAGGTGGAGAGCCTGGGCGCCACGTTCGTCTCATTTGGCGGCGAGCACAGCGGCGACACCGCCGGCGGCTACGCCATCGAGCAATCCGAAGTCTTCTATGCCCGCGAGCGGGAAATGCTGGCCGACGCACTTTGTGACGTGGATGTCGCCATCACCACCGCGCTGGTGCTCGGACGGCGCGCCCCCACACTCATCACGGCCGCCGCCGTGGCAGGCATGCGCCCGGGATCGGTCATCGTCGACCTGGCCGCCGAGCGCGGGGGCAACTGCGAGCTGAGCGAACCGGGTGAAACCGTGGTTCGCCACGGCGTATCGATTGCCGCGCCGCTCGACCTGGCGTCGAGCGCACCGGTGCACGCGAGCCAGATGTACGCCCGCAACGTGTCGACATTTCTGCGCCACATCGCATCGCCGGACGGCCTAACGCTCGATGCCGACGACGAGATCGTTCGCGAAACCCTGGTGACCCCGGCCGCGCTCCTCCCCGAGGAGTCTCCCGCCGACGTGGCCCCGGTGGCAGGAGCGTAGATGGAAGTCTTCATCCTGGCGCTCACCGTGTTCCTGCTCGCCGCGTTCATCGGGTTCGAAGTCATCACCAAGGTCCCGCCGACGCTCCACACGCCACTCATGTCCGGCGCCAACGCGATCTCGGGAATCTCCATCGTCGGAGCGATCATCGCCGCCGGCGCGCAGCAGACGACGCTGGCCGCGGCCCTGGGCGTGGCGGCGCTGATCCTCGCCACCGTGAACGTGGTGGGCGGATTCCTGGTCACCCACCGCATGCTCTCGATGTTCCGGTCGCGGAAGCGGTAGGGCGTGCCCGAAGGCGTCGTCAACGGCGCGTATCTGGTCGCCGCGACGCTGTTCATCCTCGGCCTGAGAGGGCTGGCGTCCATTCGCGGCGCCCGTCGCGGAAACGTGCTCAGCTCCCTCGGGATGCTGGTGGCCATCGTCGTGACCTTGCTCGACCGCAAGATCATCGGATTCGAGCTCGTAGCCGTTGGATTGGGCGTCGGCGCGGCGCTCGGGGCCATCCTCGCCCTGCGGGTGCACATGACCGCCATGCCCCAGCTGGTCGCAGCTTTCAACGGGTTCGGCGGCGGAGCCTCGGCGCTCGTCGCGGGCAGCGCCATCGCCTCCGGCACGGTGATGACGGCGGCGACGGAGCTGCAAGCCGTGGCGGCGGGAGCGGTCAGCGGTCTGGTCGGCGCGCTGACCTTCGCCGGCAGCGCGGTGGCCTGGGGCAAGCTGCAAGAAGTCTTGCGCTGGCAGCCGAGCAACACTTCACTCCACCACGGCATCAACGGGGTGCTGGCCGCGGGGGCGCTCGCCCTGTTTGCCCTGGTCATCGTCGACGTGTCGCTCCAATGGCCGTTTTGGGCGCTCGTAGCCGCCGCGGCGATCCTGGGAGTGCGGCTCACCCTGCCGATCGGCGGCGCCGACATGCCGGTGGTGATTGCGCTGCTCAACTCGGCCTCCGGCCTCGCCGCCGCGGCCACCGGCTTCGTCCTGAGCAACAACGTGCTGATCATCGGCGGCGCACTCGTGGGCGCGTCGGGATTCATCCTCACCACGCTCATGAGTCGCGCCATGAATCGATCGGTGCTCAGCGTGTTGTTCGGCACGCTCGGCCCCTCCGAAGGCGGTCCGGGCGACGAGATCTACGAGGGGCGCATCAAGCGGACGAGCCCCGAGGAGACCGCCCTGCTGCTGCGCGACGCCCGGAGCGTCATGATCGTGCCCGGCTACGGCATGGCGGTGGCCCAGGCGCAGCACGCGGTGCGCGACTTGTCGGCGGAGCTCGAGCGGGGCGGCGTGGACGTGAAGTACGCCATCCATCCGGTCGCGGGCCGCATGCCGGGCCACATGAACGTGCTGCTCGCCGAAGCCGACGTGCCCTACGAGCAGCTCTTCGACCTGGAGCAACTCGTCGGGACCTTTGCGCAGACGGACGTGGCGCTGGTGATCGGCGCCAATGATGTCGTCAATCCGCTGGCGCGTGAAGACCCCACCAGCCCGATTTACGGCATGCCGATTCTCGACGTCGACAAGGCCCGCACCGTGGTCGTCGTCAAGCGGAGCCTGAGCCCGGGATTCGCGGGAATTCCGAACTCGCTCTTCGCCGCGCCGAACACGGCCATGCTCTTCGGCGACGGCGAGGACGTGTTGCGCGAGCTGATCGGCGAACTGAAGGCGACCGGCTAGAGAAACCTACCCCGGCGCGGCCGCAACGCCCCACAGACGCGCGGCGCCGTCGAATGCGGCGCTGGCTGCCAGGTCGCCGGCCGCGCTGAACTGGACATTCACGATCGGGGCGCCGTGCCCCTCGTGGACGCGCAGCGGCTCACCCGATGCCGTGTCCCACCAGCGCAGCGTGCCGCTGCGATGTCCGGAAACCAACAGCGCGGCAATGGGGCTGAACGCCACGGCCAACGTGCCGGATTCCGGGCTCTCCAGGCGCCGGATCCACGCGCCCTCCACGCCGTCCCACAGGATCACCGCGCCATCATCGAGCGCTCCCGCGATCGGCCCGCCGTTCGCGTGGATCGCAACCGCCCGCACGGGCACGCCGCCGGACGGCAACTGGACCGGTGTCAGATTAGGGATGTCCCAGAAGTAGACGAGTCCATCGATATCGGCGGTGACCAGTCGATCCCCTGTGGGACCGAACTGCAGCGCATCCACCAGCGTCGTGTGCGCGGACAGCGAGGTCACCAGGCTCCATGTCTCAGTGTGCCATACCCGGACGATGCCATCGCTCCATCCGGTCGCCAGCAGGCCGCCGTCCGGGCTGAACGCGGCGGCGCCGATGGTCGCCTGTGGCAGCGCCTCCGGCGCAAAGCTGTCGACCGCGGCGCCGCTGGACGCGTCCCACATGCGAAGCGGCGGACCGTCCGCCGAGCCGCCGCTTACGAGCCGCGACCCATCCGGACTGAAGGCCAGCGCGTGCGCCAATCCGGTGTGGTAGTAAATGGACCCGGCGGCGGACCCGCTCGGCAGCCCCACCAGCTCGATGGTTCCCACGGGATGCGATGACGCCAGGAGCGTTGCGTCGCCTCGCAGCGCGACGCGGGTGGCGTCGCCATAGGCGCCGAGTCGATGCCGCAGCCGTCCGTCAGGCAGGCTCCACAGCGCAACGGCCAAATGCCTTACCGCACACGCCAGGGACGCGCCGTTGCCGGTGACCGCCAGCGAACCCCGGCTCACGGCGCCGGCCCGCTCTTGAAGATCCAGGAGCACCGCGCTGGTGACCACGTCCCACACGAGGACTCGCTCCGTGCCGTCCGCGGCCGCAATCCACCTTCCATCCGGGCCAAAGACCACGTCGTCCGCATCGAACCGGAGTCCGCTCAGCGTGGTTTGGCGCGTCTGGCTGGCAAGGTCCCAAATGCCCACCGATCCGCCGGCCTCGGCGGCAGCCAATAGCGTGCCCGCCGCATTGAACGCCAGCGCGCGAATCGGGCGTGTGGCGTCGCCGAAGGCCGCCTCCACCGTGCCCTGCCGCACGTCCCACATCGCAATGTTTCCATCGTCGCCGCCGGCGGCCAGCAGCGGCCGCGTGGGATGGAACGCCACGGCACGCGCGGCCGCGGCTTCCGGCGCCAGTTGCCGATCGACGGCGCCATCGCTTCCCCGCCACACGCCGACCGTCCCGGCGGCCCCCGTGGCCGCCACGGCGGCGCCGGTGTCGTCGATCGCCAGACTGGTCACCTCGGAGTCGAGCTGAGACGACCACCGGCGCATGCCGGTGGCGGCGTCCCAGGCGCCGAGCGTGCCGTCGGAGTGGCCGCTGATCAGGGCTCCATCGCGGGCGGCCAGCGCCGTGACCGCGAAGCCAGGCGTTTCGTCGAATCCGGTCGACCAGCGCCGAAGTTCGCGGCCCGAGTCGCTATCGAACACGCTGATCAGGCCAATGCTGGAGCCAACAGCAATCGCCCCGTCCGGCAGCGCCGCCAGCGCGTGGGCCTTCCCCAGACCCACGCGATGGAGTTGGGCCAGGCGGGCCAAATTGTCCGTGCGAATCGGTTCGAGGACGCTGGGAAGCGCCTGACTTTCACGATCGAGCGGGAACCGCGCACCGGCGTCCGCAACCGTCACTCCGGCCGGAGCGGGCGTAGGTGTCGCCGCCGCTGGCTCCGGCGTCGCTTGTGGGGTAGCCGTCGGCGGGACGGTCGGCGTCGCGGGCGGCTCCGCGGGACTCTGGGGAACCACCTCACGGATGATTGTTCGCTCGACGGGAACCTCACGCACCACGTCGCGCGTTACGACGCGATCCACCGTCACCACCTTGACCACTTCCTGCGGCAGCAGGCGCTCCACTTGCACCACCGGCTGCCGCCGACCCACCAGCACGCCTATCGCCGCGGCCCCGGCGGCGACGGCAGCCCCACCCAGAGCCGTTGTTGATACCGCCAGGATCAGCTGACGGCGCGAAATCGCGCCTCCGGACGCCTCCCGCCCCCGGCGCGGTCCGGCCCGAAATCTGTCGCTTGCGGGGGCCGGCGCCGCCCTGGCGAGCGCACGCTCCGTGGCCTGAATGTCCTCGATCCGCGCCCGCACCTCGTCGGCAGTCGGGGGCCGGGCGTCGGGATCCTTGGCCAGCAGGTGGAGCATGAGCTGCTCGACAACCGGCGGCACGTCGTCGCGATGCGACGCCAGCGGCGGCACGGACGCCCGCCGGTGAAGATCGAGCACCGCCAGTGGCGTGTCGGCCCGGAACGGCGGCACGCCGGTCAGCAACTCGAACAACACGGTTCCCAGCGAGTACAGGTCGGCCTGGGCTGTGGCGCGGCGTCCGGCCGCGCGCTCGGGCGCGATGTAGGCCGTTGCGCCCGACGGGTCGAGCTCATGCTGCGGGGCCGTGCCGGCGTCGAGGATCTTGACCCGGCCGTGCTGGAGCTTGAGGTTCTCGGGCGTGAGGTTGCGGTGGGACAGCCCCTGCGCATGCATCGCCGCCAGGCCGGCCGCAATTGACTTTGTGATGTCAAGCGCTTCGGTCACTCCGACGGGGCCGCGAGCCTCCAGGTATTGCCGCAGCGTCAGACCCCCGGCCAACTCCATGACGACACACCAGCGACCGTCGACTTCTTCGGCGCGGTGGACCTGCGCCACGCACGGGTGCTCGATGCGCCGAGCAAGTTTGACCTCGCGCACGAGCTGCGCCATCAGTTCCCGACGCTGCGCGAGATGTTCGTGAACAACGAGCACCGCCACGTCGCCGCTGCCATCGGAACGGGCGGCGCGAAACACGGTGCCGCGTGGACCGGCGCCAATGCCGACACCGCGCTCGAGGCCCTCGAGCGGCGGCCAGGCGTCAATCACGCCAATGCCAGGCGCGTTGGTATTTCGGAGTCACAAGTTCCGATTGTAAAGGCGGCGTCACCAACCACAACCGGACGGCCCCGCCCCAACCGCCGCTCCCCATCCAGACCATTGCCACCGGGTGCGTCGTGCTAGCGCTTCTCCCTCACGACGCACCCGGCTGGAGGGCCGACGCGGACCGCGTTTTCGCCGCGGCGCCTATCCGTCGGTGACGCGGAAGTTGACCTGGTGCCAGCCTTCGGCGCCGTTCGGCGCCGGACTCTTGGGCCCCTTGGCCTGGAGCTCGCCGTCGGAGTCCGTCGCGCGCACTCGGACGAAGTGTGCGCCCGGCGTGAACTCGAATTCGCTCACCCACTGCACCCAGGTGTGCTTGCTGATCGGCGAGGAGAGCTTCGCTTCCTTCCACTCACCGTCGCCGTCGAGCTGCACTTCCACCTTGCTGATGCCGCGGTTCTGCGCCCACGCCACGCCCGCAACCGCCTGCAAGCCCGGCGCGGTGTCGAACGAGAACGGCTTCGGCACGTCGATGCGGGACTGCGTCTTGATGGGGCCTTCCTTCGACCAGCCGCGCGGGATCCAGTAGCCGTCGAACCCTTCCCAGGTAGTGAGCTCGATCTCCTGCAACCACTTCGTCGCGGAGACGTAGCCGTAGAGGCCTGAGACGACCAGGCGCGCCGGGAAGCCGTGCTTGAATGGCAACGGCTCGCCGTTCATGCCGACGGCGACCAGAACCGGGCGTCCGTCGAACGCCACCTCGCGCGGAAAGCCGGCCGAGAAGCCATCCACCGACCGGCCGACGATCTGGGTGGCCTCATCCTGGATGCCGGCGCGGTTGAGCACGTCGGCCAGTGGGATGCCCTGCCACTTGGCGTTGCCGATCAGACGGCCCCCAACCTCGTTGGACACGCAGCAGAGCGTGACGTAGTCCTCATCGGTGGCCAGATCGAGCAGCTCGCGGTAGGTGAGGGAGTAGGGGCTGTCCACCAGGCCGGTGATCTTGAGCTCCCAGTCCTCAACGTCGACGCGGGGAATCGAAAACGCGGTGTCGATGCGATAGAAGTCTCGGTTTGGCGTAACGAGCGATGAGATGCCGCGCACGTCCAACATCGTCTCCGACGGCAGCGACCCGGTGGCCGCTTCCACCTCGATCGGGGTGGGCGTGTCGGTGGCGGCGGCCGCGTCGGGCGATGCCGCCTCGGTCGCGGCCGGCGTTGCCACTGGGGCCGGGGTCGTCAGCGGAGCCTGAGTGGCGGACGGCGCGGCCGTTGCCGCCGGCGCCGGGGTTGGCGCAGGCGTCTCGACGGCGGCAGCCGCCGGTGACGGAGCGGCCGCGGCCGCTCGGCTGCGCGCGGGCGGCAGCACGATGTCATCGCGGCTAGCCACGGCGACCTTGGCGCCCTCAATCAGGTTGCGCCCAAGCACCCCGGTGACGACCGCGGCCAACGCAACCACCGCACCGCTGCCAAGAAAGACGCGGCGCTGTCGCTGAAACTGAATGGACATCGCGTCGTCGCCGGCCATGGTCGCCAGCGGGTTCGCGCGGGTAAACCACAAGAGCGCCAGAATGGCCAGCCCCGCCGAGATTGCGGCCATGGCCACACCGTGTGCCGGCGTCGACTGCGCGTCAACCACGTTCGAGATTCCGGCAAGTATCCCGAACGCCGCGAATCCGGCGGCGCCAATCGGCCGGGACCGCAGGGCAACGACCCCAAGGATGGCCCCAAAAATCCCGCTGAGCACGACCAGGAATATGACCAACGCCAGCTTGTCGCTGGTGCCGAACACGCTGATGGCGAACTCCTCCATCGCGCGCGGGCTCAGGTCGACGATCCGTCCGCTCATCGATACGAGGAGCGACGGCAAGCCGCCGAAGATCCCGGCGTAGAGCTCGCTCACGCCCACGGCCAGCAACGCGGCCAGCAGCCCAGCCAGGCCGCCCCGTCCCCAGTAGCTCAACATGCGGGAGAACTTCCCGCCGCTCTCGTCAGCCATCCCTATCTCCTATGCAACAAGCTCTCTCGACCATTGATACGTGAACGGAGCCGGGACGGTTGCCAAATCCGCGAAAGACGTGCGTTGTCCCGGAAGAAGTGACCATCGGCGTCATCCTCGCCCTGCGGCCGCCCCGGCGCGACCATGACCCATTCTATGGCGCGCAAGGGCGGTCTCAGCGAGCGTCGGTGCCATATCTCACGGTTGCTGCGGCGCCCGTGCGGGCCAGCGTTGACACCGTCGAGCGTCTTTGGCACGGTCGCAGCCCGCGGCCAGAGAAAGATCGGGGACTCCTGTGTGGACGGCTGAGATCAACTACGCGGCAATGATCGTGGCGGCCCTTGTGCCGATCGCGGTTGGCTTCAACTGGTATTCCCTGCGGGTGTTCGGCAAGGCGTGGATGCGCCTGATCGGCAAGACCCAGGAGCAGATCGAGGCCGAGGGGAACATGGTGCGGGCGCTGGTCGTGAGCAATGTCGGCGCCCTGGTGACGTCATATCTGCTCGCCCAGATCGTGGCCTTCACCGGCGCGGAAGGGTTCGGCGAGGGCTTCGTGATCGGCATCTGGGGCGCGATTGGGCTGGTGGCCACGGCCTTCGCCTCGTCCTACGTCTACGAGAACCGGCCCCAGTCGCTCTACCTGATCAACGTCGGCTACCACGTCGTGACCCTGCCGATCATGGCCGGCATCCTGAGCGTGTGGAGCTAGGCGCAGGACAGCGCCCTCGCCCTCTCCGATCTGCAGAAATTTGCTCGGACTTGTAGGGGCGTCCCTTGTGGGCGCCCGCTCTGCTGGCGAACCGAGCAGCCACAAGGGCTGCCCCTATAGTGGTCGTCGGCCTCGGCCATGGATCTGTAGGGGCGTCCCTTGTGGACGCCCGCTCTGCCGGCGAACCGGGCAGCCACAAGGGCTGCCCCTACAGCGCATGAAGGCTATGCAGTGACCCCATCAGGACGGCAAGAATCGGCGGGATGCCTCCAATCAGCGACTCCAGGAATGCCTCATCCAGACCAGCCAACTCTGCAATGGCCGGTGCTTGCGTGAGCACCGGCCGCGACGCCGCGCGCGTTCTGATCACCGGCGGCGGCGGGCAGCTGGCGAGCAATTTGGCCCAGCAGTTGCCGGCCGACTCAACCGTTGCGCTGCCGCGCGCCGAGCTGGACATTACCGACGCCCCGGCGGTTGAACGTGCGTTCACGGAACTCGCGCCGGCGGTCGTCATCAACACCGCCGCGTACAACCACGTGGACATGGCCGAGACGGAGTTCGATCGCGCGTTCGACGTCAACGCCCAAGGCTCCTTGACCCTGGCCCGGGCCTGCGCCGCGGCCAACGCGACGCTGGTCCACGTGAGCACCGACTACGTCTTTGGTGGCCAGGCGGCCCGCGAGCCGCTGTCCGAGGGCGCCCTGCCGGCGCCCTTGAGCGTGTACGGGGTGTCCAAGCTCGCCGGTGAGCACCTGGTTCGCGGCACGGGCGTGCGGCACCTGATCGTGCGCACCTGCGGGCTCTACGGATCACGCGGCTCGGCGGTCAAGGGCGGCAACTTTGTTCGCACGATGCTGCGACTGGCGCGGGAAGGCCGCGACCTCCGCGTCGTCAACGACCAGCACTGCACCCCGTCATATGCGCGAGATGTCGCGGAAGGGATCATCGATCTAATACAGGCCGGCGCCGACGGCACCTTCCATGTGGTCAACGACGGCGTCTGCACCTGGTTCGAATTCGCCCGGGAGATCTTCGCCGCCGCCGGCCTCGCGCCCTCGCTGACCCCGGTCACGACGGCCGAATACCCCACGCCGGCCGGGCGCCCGCCGTACTCGGTACTGGCCACGGACCGAATGATCGCCGTTCGCGGGCGTCCGCTGCGGGACTGGCGCGCCGCCGTCCGCGCCTATTTGGCTGAGCTAGGGGAACTGTCCGGCGCCGACGGTTAGCCCCGAGCCCGCCTTCGCGCCATGAAGTGCGGGCTGTCGTCGTCCAGCAGCGCCGCGGCTTCCATGATGGTTTCGGAGAGCGTCGGGTGCGCGTGGACGCTGAGCGCCAAGTCGTCCGCCGTCGCGCCCATCTCGATGGCGTGGACGCACTCGCCGATTAGGTCGCCGGCGCCCCGTCCGACGATGCCGGCGCCGAGCACCAGCCGCGTGCGCGGCTCGACGACGAGCTGGGTCAGCCCCTCGTTGCCGCCCAGCATGGCCGCGCGTCCGGAGGCCATCCACGGAAAGCGGCTGACCTCCACCTCCAGGCCGCGCGCGATGGCCTCGTCCTCGGTCAGACCGCACCAGGCAATCTCCGGATCGGTGAAGACCACGGCCGGAATGGCCTGCGCGTCGAATGCCGAAGCCTTGCCCGCGATCGCCTCCGCGGCCACGTGACCCTCGTGCGTCGCCTTGTGCGCCAGCATCGGCTCGCCCGCCACGTCTCCGACGGCGAGGATCGTCGGCTCGGCCGTTCGTTGCTGCGCATCGGTTTGGATGAATCCCTTGGCATCGACCTCGACGGCCGTGTGCTCCAGGCCCAGGTCGCCGCTGTTGGGCGTCCGCCCCACCGCCACGAGCACGCGATCGAACACGCGCCGCGGCTGCTTCACCGACGGCCCGCTAAGCTCCACCTCGACCCGATCCGCCGTCGGTCGCAAGGCGGTGACCCGCGTGTCCAACAAGACCTCGCGCAGCACGGCGTCCATGTGCGCCGCCAGCGGCTTCACCAGCGCCCGATCGACTCCCGGCAATAGTCCCGGCGTCATCTCGACCAGCGTCACCTGGGACCCCAGGGCCGCGTATACCGATCCCAGCTCGAGTCCGATATAGCCGCCGCCGACCACCAGCAGCGTGGCCGGCACCTCGTCGACGGCCAGCGCGGCGGTCGAGTCCATGACGAGCGGCGAGTCGCTGCGAAGGCCCTCAGGCGCCGCGGGCGACGACCCCGTGGCGACGATGGCCGCGTCGAAATCGATGACTTGCGGCTGCTCCCCCGACACTTCCAGCGAGTGGGCGTCGCGGAATCGGGCGCGCCCCTGCACGTGTCGCACCCGTCGTGCTCGCGTGAGGCTGGCGAGGCCGCGCGTCTGCTTGACCACCACCTCGTCTTTCCACGCGCGCAGGCGGTCCAGGTCAACGCGCGGTGCGCCGAACGCCAGCCCCATGGCATCCGCGTCGCTCGCCGCCCGCATCACCTCCGCCGCGTGCAGCAGCGCCTTGGAAGGAATGCAGCCCCGGTAGAGGCACACTCCGCCGGGAAGCGCTTCCGGGTCGATCAGCGTCACGCCAAAACCCAGCTTGGCCGCGCGGAACGCCGCGGGATAGCCCCCGGGTCCGGCGCCGATCACGACGACGTGCCGCCGACCGTCTGAACTGGTCACGGCGCGCTAGGGCTCCATCGCCAGCATCGTCGGCCGCTGGAGCGCATCGACTATCGAGGACAGGAAGCGCGCACCGTCGGCGCCGTCGAGCGCCCGATGATCGAACGACAGCGAGAGCGGCAGCATGAGCCGCGTTTGCATGGCGTCGTCGTGGAGCGTCGAGCGTGGGACGGCGCGGCCGACGCCCAGGATGCCCACCTCGGGCGGGTTCACGATGGGGGTGAAGAATCCGGTCCCCAGCCCGCCGAGGTTGCTGATGGTGAAAGTCGCGCCTTGCATCTCGTCGAGCGTCAGCTTGCCGGCGCGCGCCCGCTCGGCAATGTCGGTCAGCTCGGCCGCGATCTCGATCACGCCCTTCGTACCCACGTCGCGGACCACCGGAACGAGCAGCCCGCGCTCCGTATCGGCCGCCACGCCCAGGTGGTAGTAGCCCTTCCGCACGATTTCGCCGGCGGCCAGGTCCAGGCTGGCGTTGAGCTCGGGATGCGCCTTCAGCGACGCCGCAACCGCCGGCAGGATGAAGGCGGTGATCGTGAGCTTGGCGCCCCGGGCTTTCGCGCGCTCCTTGTACTCGGCTCGCAAGGCTTCGACATCGGTCACGTCGGCCTCTTGGAACAGCGTGACGTGGGGAATCGTGGTCCACGACCGCGACAGATTGTCGGCCAGCGTCCGTCGCAGGCGGCTCAGCCGCACGCGCTCGATGGGTCCCCATTGGGCAAAGTCGGGCAGCGGCGGCGCGACGTCCGACGCGGGCGCCGACGGGCGCCGGCGCGCATGCGCTTTCACGTCATCCATGGAGATCCGTCCGCCAGGGCCCGAGCCCTCGACCTGGCGCACGTCCACGCCGATTTCCCGCGCGAAGGTGCGCACCGACGGCGCGGCAGCCACCGGCCGGCCATCGGCATCGGCATCGGCGTCTGCGAAGGGCGGCGCGACGTGGACCTCCGGACCGGCGCTTGCCGTCGTCGGTTCGAGCGTCGCCCGCTGTGGGGCAGCCTCTGCGCCGTCCGGCGCACCGTCGGCGGTTGGTCCCGGCGCCTCGTCGACCTGAGCCTCCGATGCCGCCGGGGCAGCTGGCGACTCCGCGCCGTCAGGCTCCAGCGTGAGCACCGGCTGGCCCACCGCAATCGTGTCGCCCGATTTCACGTGGATGCCGGTGACGGTGCCTGCGGCGTCGGTGGGCACCTCTAAGGTCGCCTTCTCGCTCTCGATCTCGATCACCGAGTCGCCGGCGTCCACGGCCTGGCCCACGCTCACCAGCACGCTGAGCACGTCGGCGGATTCGATCCCCTCGCCGAGGTCCGGCAGGCGCAGGTCGACGCTCACGGCAGACGCGGCCCGTCGCCTGCACCCGGGTCTGTCGCTTGCATCAGCTCAGCCGCGGATTCGGTTTCTCGGCGTCGATGCCCAGGTCCTCGATCGCCTCGGATACCAGTTCAGCGTCAATTCGGCTTTCTTGCGCCAGCGCGTGCAGCGTCGCGAGGGTCACAAACCGCGCATCAACCTCGAAGAAGTCGCGCAGGGCCGCGCGCGTATCGCTGCGGCCGAAGCCGTCGGTGCCCAGCGCCACCAGCCGTCCCGGAACCCATTTTGCTATCAGGTCCGGCAGCGTCTTCATGTAGTCGGAGGCGGCCACGACCACGTCGGGCGCATCCGCCAGGCAAGTCGCCACGTACGACGCGCGCGGCGTCCGGTCGGGATGCAGCATGTTCCAGCGGTCGGCGTCCAGCGCCTCCCGGCGCAGCTCGGTATAGCTCGTCACCGACCACACGTCCGCCGCCACCCCATAGCGTTCCGCCAACATCTCCTGCGCCTCGAGCACCTCGTTGAGGATCGCGCCGCTTCCCAACAGCGTGGCGCGCGGCTGGCCGGGCGACGCATCGGCCGCACGCAGGCGGTACATGCCCTTGAGGATGCCTTCCCGCACTCCCTCATCCGTCGGCAGGCTCGGGTGCGGATAGGCCTCGTTGCCCAGGGTGAGGTAGTAGAACACGTCCTCATCCTGCTCGTGCATGCGGCGGATGCCCTCGCGGATGATGACCGCGATTTCATAGGCAAACGCGGGATCGTAGGCCAGGCACGTGGGCACCACCGAGAACAAGAGATGGCTGTGGCCGTCCTGGTGCTGCAAGCCTTCGCCCGCCAGCGTCGTCCGGCCCGCGGTGGCGCCCAGCAGAAATCCGCGCGTCCTCGCGTCGGCCGCGGCCCAGACAAGGTCCCCGACGCGCTGGAAGCCGAACATCGAGTAGTAGATGAAGAACGGCAACGTGGCGACGCCGTAGGTCGCGTGGGAGGTACCCGCGGCGATGAATGAGCTCATCGCCCCGGCCTCGGCGATCCCCTCCTCCAGGATCTGGCCGTCGGTGGCCTCCTTGTAGTAGAGGAGCGACGCCGAATCGACCGGCTCGTAGAGCTGGCCCACGGCCGAGTAGATGCCGACCTGGCGGAACAGTGCCTCCATGCCGAAGGTGCGGGCTTCGTCGGGCACGATCGGAACGACGCGCGGACCCAACGCCGGATCGCGCAGCAGCTTGGACAGCATGCGCACGAACGCCATGGTCGTGGAGGCGGGCCGCTCGCTGCCGGCCTGGAACTCGGCGAAGACGTCGGCCGGCGGGGTCGTGATCTGGCTCTTCTCCGCACGGCGCATGGGCATGAATCCGCCGAGCTCCTCGCGGCGGACGGTCAGATAGCGGACCTCGCGGCTGTCGGGCGCCGGTCGGTAGAGCGGGGCGCGACCGAGGTCCTCATCGGAAATCGGGATCTTGAATCGATCGCGGAACGTCAGCAGCTCATCCTCGTTCAGCTGCTTCTGCTGATGCGTCACGTTGCGGCCTTCGCCGGCTTCGCCGAGCCCGTAGCCCTTGATCGTCCGCGCCAGCACCACCGTCGGGGCGCCCTCATGGCGCACGGCCGCATTGAACGCCGCGTATACCTTGCGCGCGTCATGTCCGCCGAGGTTCATGCGCACCAGGTCGTCGTCGCTGCGGTCGGCCACCATGGCCAGCAGCCGCTCGTCCGCCCCGTAGAAGTTCTCGCGGATGTAGGCCCCGCCGGCCACGCTGTACTTCTGGTATTCACCGTCGACGATTTGGCCCGCGCGGCGCGTGAGCAGCCCGTCGTGATCGTTGGCGAACAGCTCGTCCCAGTCCCCGCCCCACAGGACCTTGATCACGTTCCAGCCGGCGCCGCGAAATAGTCCTTCCAGCTCCTGCACGATGTTGCCGTTGCCGCGGACCGGGCCGTCCAGGCGCTGCAGGTTGCAGTTGACCACCCAGGTGAGGTTGTCCAGGTACTCGCGGCCGGCGAGTGAGATCGCCGCGATGGTCTCCGGCGCGTCGGCTTCGCCGTCGCCCACGAACGCCCATACCCGCTGGTCGGAGGGCTGCTTCAGCCCCCGGTCCTCCAGATAGCGCATGAACCGCGCCTGGTAGATCGACATCAGCGGGCCCAAGCCCATGGACACGGTGGGGAACTGCCAGAAATCGGGCATCAGCCAGGGATGCGGATATGACGAGACGCCGCCGCTGGGCATGAGCTCGCGCCGAAAGTCGTGGATCTGCTCGGCGGTCAGGCGACCTTCGAGATACGCCCGCGCATAGATGCCCGGCGCCGCATGGCCCTGGAAATAGATGATGTCCGGCCCTTCGGGGTGATCCGGCCCGCGGAAGAAGTGGTTGAAGCCGACCTCGTAGAGCGTGGCCGCCGACGCGTAGGTGGAGATGTGCCCGCCGATGCCGTCCGCCTCGCGGTTGGCGGCCACGACCATGGCCATCGCGTTCCAGCGAATGATGCTGCGGATCTGCCATTCCAGCGCTTCGTCGCCGGGATAAGCCGGCTCGCGCTCCGGCGGAATGGAGTTGACATACGGCGTGCGCGCGGTGACCGGCAGCACGCCGCCGGCCCGCTGCGCGTGGATTTGCAGCTCGCGCAGCAACTCACGCACGCGCTCGTTGCCGGAAAGCCGCCGCACGTCATGCAGCGCGTCCAGCCAGTCTCGCGTTTCGACCGCGTCGGCCCCCCGGCCGCCGTTCAAGGCGCCGTCGCGGTGGGTGTCTAGCTGTGCCATGGGCTCCGCCTAGAGACTACGCAAGGGTAGTACGCCCGGCGCTGGGCGCTTCGCGAGCTGCCAGACGGTCGGCGTTGGCCTGGCGCTTCACGCGGCCACTCGGCCGCAGCGAGGCGCCTCCGGCGGGACAAGCGTGCCACGCCGGGCTCGGTTGTTCATCCCACGCGCGCGCGGTTCATGGACGCGGCAAGGGCTTGACGCCCGGCGTGGTACGAGCTGCGCACCAGGGGGCCGGATTCCACGTGGACGAACCCCAGTGCTCGGGCCTCCTCGGCGATCTCGACGAACTCGTCCGGGTGATAGAAACGCTGCACCGGCAAGTGCTTGCGCGTCGGCTGGAGGTATTGCCCCACGGTGAGCAGCTCGCAGCGGTGCTCCACGAGGTCGGCAAGCGTCGCGCGCAGCTCGTCGCGTGTTTCGCCCAGGCCGACCATCACCCCCGATTTTGTCGCCACGTCCGGCGCCATGTCGGCCGCTCGGCGGATGAGCTCCAACGTGCGCTCGTAGCGCGCCTTGGGCCGCACCCGGGCATAAAGCCGCGGCACCGTCTCGGTGTTGTGGTTGAGCACCACGGGGCGCGCCGCCATCACCGTCGCCAGAGCGTCCCAGTCGCCCATGAAGTCCGGAATGAGCACCTCGACCTGGCACGAAGGACGCACGCGGCGCACCGCGCGAATGCAGTCGGCAAACACGCTCGCGCCGCCGTCGGGCGCGTCGTCCCGATTCACCGACGTGATCACGCAGTAGTCGAGCCCCATGCGCTCCACCGCGGCCGCCAGGCGCAGCGGCTCCAATGGGTCGATGGCATCGGGCCGGCCCGAGGTGACGGCACAGAAGCCGCACGCCCGCGTGCAGGTGTCGCCCAGGATCATGAAGGTGGCGTGGCCGTCGTTCCAGCACTCGCCGATGTTGGGACAGCGAGCCTCTTCGCACACGGTGTGCAGCGATTGCGTGCGCATCAGCCGCTTCAGGCCGGTAAAGCGGTCGCCGGTCGGCGCGCGGACCTTGAGCCACGCCGGCTTGGGGTATCGGGGCCGGACCTCAGTGGCCATTGGCAAGGGCCTTGTCCGAGGCAACATCCCGCAACGCTACATCGAACGTCTGCGCGAAGGCAGTGATGAACGCCTCCTTGGCCGCCTCGTGATCGGGTGTGGCCCCACAGTAGCGCTCCACGGACGTGATGCCCCCGTCATGGATGCCGCAGGGCACGATGGCTTCGAAGGCCGTCAGGTCCGGCGCCAGGTTGAGCGCGATGCCGTGCATGCTCACACCCCCGCGCACGTGCACGCCCAGCGCGGCGATCTTGTCGTTGCCCACCCACACGCCGGGCAGGCTCTTCCGGGGCGCCGCGGGCACGCCGAGCGCGGCCAGGGTGCTCACCAGCGTCTGCTCCAGACCGCGAACGAAGCTGATCGGATAGATGCCGCGGCGGCGCAGGTCCAGGATCGGATAGGCCACCAGCTGGCCCGGGCCGTGATAGGTCACGTCGCCGCCGCGTTCCACGTCCACGACCTCGATCCCCTGGGCCGCCAGCCGTTCTGGCGACGCCAACAGGTTCGCCGGGTCGCTGCGGCGGCCGCAGGTGTACACCGGCGGATGCTCCAGCACGGCCAGGGCCTCCGCCGCCGTGCCCGCGCGCACGTCGTCGGCGCGCGCATGCTGCCAGGCCCACGCGTCGCGATAGGCCACCCGGCCCGCTCGGTGCACATCGACGGTGGTCGACACCATGGCCCGAGCGTACCCATCAAGGCGAACCGATCCAAGCCCCGCCGAGGTCTCGGATTTCGGCAGGGGAACCGTGCGGGCGCTAGATCCCCGCCAGCTGCGCGAATTGAAGCTCGGTCGGCTCAGCGCAGCAGAACCAGGCCTCGGTGAGCCTCGGCCGCGCCGCCGCGCGCTCGGCGTTGACGAGGACATCGCGCGCACGTCCGTCGGCGGCCGCTCCGGCAGCGTCGATCACAGCCGCCCGCACGGCGGAATAGGACGTGGCGATATCCGTGTCCTCGTCGGCCATTTCCGCCACCAGCGCCCCGATCGCCGCTTGAAGCGCGTCGACCGCCGGATCCGCCGCCCGCCACCTATAGCTGAGTTGCGCCTGGTCGTACGGCCCCAGGTGGCGTTGCATGTCGGGCAACCCGAGAAGCAGCGATCCCTTCGGCAGCAGCAGCCGGATGCCGTACTGCACCGGGTCGACGTTGCCCACCAGGTCGTGCGCGGCGACGAAATCGAGGATGTCCAGCACGTCGGTGAACGTCGTCCACGGCGTGAACGGCAGCCAGGACGGCCGGGTCTCGATGCCGTGGCGGCGCAGCAAGGTGATCGCCTGCTCGGCCTCGGCGGCTACGTGACCCTTGTCCAGGCGCTCCAGGATTCCGTCATTGAGCGACTCGAACGCCGAGATGACGAACAGGCACCCCGCGTCGGCGAACTCGGGCCACACATGGGCGTGCTCCAGGATGTGCTCGACCTTGGTGGTGCAGTCGAACGTGAGCTCCGGGAACCGCGCCTGCATGGCGCGCACCACCTTGCGCGAGTGGCGCCAGCCGTTGAGGAAGTCCGGATCGCCGAAGGTGATGTGGCGCGCGCCCGCGTCGACGAGCCGCGCAATGTCGTCCAGCACGGTGTCGGCTCCTACGATGCGAATGCGGCCGTCGTAGACCACCGGCACCGGACAGTGGCGGCACTTGTGCACGCAGCCGTGACTGGCCTCGACATAGCCCGCCAGCCGCTCTTCACCATCGACCGCAAGCCGCGCATAGCGGTCGATGGGCGGCAGCAGCTCGCGCGCCGGGGCGTGAAAGTCATGCTTGCCGAGTTGGATGACCTCCGGGGCAACGCTCAGCGTCCCGTTTGCGCTCGGCAGCGCGTCCACCCAGGCCACGAGCTCTGGCTCGTACTCGCCGGCAAGCGCGCGGTCCATGGGATGGCTCGGGTCCAGCGCCGGCGCCATCTCGCCGTAAAGGCCGTAGAAGCAAATGGGAACGTCCGGGTGCGTGCGACGCGCCGCCTGCGCGGCGCTCACGGCGATGCGCATGGCCGTGTGCATCGGAACGGAGAACGCCAGCGCGTCGATGCCGTCCAGCGCATCGGGGTCCCACATCTCGACGGCTAGGTCCAGTGCGCGCACCTCGTGTCCCGCCGCCTGCAGCGCCGCGGCCGGCGAGGCCGCATGCACGGGCTGGTGCCCGAGCTCGTACGTCGAGACGATCAAAACTCGCATCAACATCCCGCCTCAGGACTCTCCGTTCCGGGCCGCTCCCGCGGCGCTCGGTCCGGATCGATCTCCACGTCAAGCTTCGCATGCGCGCGCCGGAGCGCCGATTCGACGGCATCCGGCGTCTCACCCCGCGCAAACATGAATCCGAGGTACCGGTCGCCCTCCGGCAGCGGCTCGACCCAGCCGCCCGGCGCGATGGTGATCTCCAGCCCCACGATGCCGGGAACATCCAGCGCCGCCTCGCGCCCGCGCACCTCGACCAGCACGCCGGCACGGACAATGGGCAGCATCATCACGCCCGACGCGGCGTGGGCGGTGGTGGTGTCACGCAGCGGCAGATTCAGCGCGTGCCGCAAGATGAGCGACTCCAGCGACACGCCCAGCCCAAATCGCAGCGATCGCGCGCAGAGGCCGCCGATGGAACGCGCGGCGACCTCGATGACCGTCGCCGCGTCGCTGTCCACGCGAATCTCGGCGTGAACCGGTCCCTCGGTGAGACCCAGCCCCGCCACGGCCGCGCTCGTCACGTCCTCGACCGCACGCTGAGTCTCATCGGGCAGACGTGACGGTGTTATGTAAAGCGTTTCCTCGAAATAAGGGCCGTCGAGGGGGTCGGGCTTGTCGAAGATGGCAAGCGTGTGCAGCGTCCCGCTTCGCAGGAGGCCCTCCACCGCCACCTCCACGCCCGGTACGAACCGCTCGACCAGCAACGGCGCGGGCCGGCCGTCATCGGACTCCGGCAGCATCCGTCGAATTCGCGCCGCGGCCGCCGCGGTCTCGGCCTTGGTGTCCGCTCGGATCACGCCGCGGCTGGCTGACAAGGTCAGGGGTTTGAGCACCACCGGGAAGCCAAGCTCCGCAGCGGCAGCCACCGGGTCCGCATCGCCGTCAACGAGCGTAAACGCCGGCTGCGACACACCGGCCTGCGCCAACCGCCGGCGCATGGCGGCCTTGTCCCGCGTGAGCGCCGTCGCCGCGGGCGGACTGTGCGCCAGGCCCAAACGCTCCGCCGCGAGCGACGCCGCCGCGACTCCCGCGTCATCCACCGGCACGATGGCGTTGAGCGGCGCCTCGTCGGCAAACTCGACGATGGCGTCCGCCGCGATCTCCGGACGGTGCAGGGGCAGCTCGATCACGCGCGATGCCATCACGTCGTCCAGCGCGTGACGTTGCTCGGCGCCGACGACCACCTCGACGCCAAGCTCCCGCGCAGCTTCGAGAAAGTCGCTCGCGCGGTAAGCCCGCGTCGGCAGCAGTAGGAGAACCCGGCGCATCGTCCTATGATGAACCACGAACGGACGACGCGCCGCATGCCCGCTGGATGGGGAGCATGACCTTGGAACACGACACCGAAATCTTCATCAGCGACGCCGCACGCGACTTGGTCCTCGACTTTCGCGCGCGCTCCGACCGGCCCGACAAGGGCGACCTCGCCATGTGGATCGAGGTCACCGGCATTTCGGGCGCGAGCTTCAGCTACGACATGTATCTGAAGAGCTCAAGCGACGCCGGACCCCAGGACGCGGTCGTGGAGGTCGCCGACGGGCTTAATGTGGTCGTACCCGCCGGCAGCACCGACCAGCTCGACGGCGCCACCATCGACTACCGCTCCGCTCCGAACGGCGGCGGCCTCTTCGTCGACAACCCCAACACCCCGAGCCCGGTCGTCGGACCGGCCGCCCGCGAGGTCCCCGCGCCGCAGCTCAGCGGCGCAGTGGCGGATCAGGTCGCGCAGATTCTTGAGCAGCAGATCAATCCCGCCATCGCCGCGCACGGTGGGCACGCCGAGCTCGTCTCCGTCGAGGACGGCGCGGCCTACCTGCGGCTCAGCGGCGGCTGCCAGGGGTGCGGCATGGCGTCCGTCACGCTGACCCAGGGCATCGAGGTGGCCATTCGCGAGGCCGTCCCCGAGGTCACCCGGGTGATCGACGTGACCGATCACGCCTCGGGCACCAATCCCTACTTCGAGGCCTCGAAGAAGTAGATCGGCGCAGTCGCTAGTCGGCTGCCTCGAACGTCCGGTCGCTCGAAGGTGCGCTCCGTCCCGGATGCGGCACGAACGGCACGCCCTTGAGCCTGAGCCGCAGCGCCTGCCAGTAGATTGCCGCGGTCACGCGCGCCGTCATGAACGGATAGCGAACCAGCGCGCCGGTGAGCGAGCGCGCGGTCATCGGTCGGCGTCGGAGCGAAAGGGCAGCTTCGAAGAGTGGCGCCGAGTCCCGGATCACCACCATCCGCACGTCGAGATCCTCGCCGGGCACCGTCGCCGACAGCCGGTATTCCATATCCATGGTCATGAAGGGCGAAACATGTAGGGCCTTGGAGAAACCGGCCTGTAGCTTGCCGCCCTCGCCGGCAGGCTCGGGCTTCACCACATAGACGTGACGCTCGCCCCACGGCGTGTTGGTGACCTCGGCCACCAACGCCTCGACCCGCTCGCCGTCGGGCGAGAAGCAGTAGTAGACGCTGATGGGATTGAACACATAGCCGAAGTAGCGCAGGTGGGTGAGCAGCCGAATTGGACCTTCGGGCCGGATTCCCGTCGCCTCGTGGACGCGCCGCCGCACGGCTTCGTCGAGCGCCAGGGCCGGATCGCCAAAGTGATCGGCTCGGCGAAACCACGCCAGCGCCGGTCGCCGCGCCGACCAGAGCCAGTGTCCGTCGAACACTCCGGGCAGCTCCGCCAGATCGACGTAGGCCATGAAGAGCGGGAAGCGAAACTCGTGCGCGACCGGGCTCCGGCGCCGGTGCGTGACGACGCCGGTGTAGAGGCAACTCGCGACGCTCACGCGCCGGCCTCCATCGCCCGCGCGACACGCAGGCCGCTCACCACGCCGTCCTCGTGGAAGCCATAGCCCCAATAGGCGCCCGCGTACCAGGTCCGACGCCGGCCGTTTACCTCGGTCCAGCGGCGCTGAGCGGCGATCGCCGCGCGGTTGAGCATCGGGTGGTGGTAGGTCATGCGGGCGATCACGGCCGCCTCGTCAATACGCTCGGCCTGGTTGAGCGTGACGCAGAAGGTCTCCGGCGCGTCTAATCGCTGTAGGCGGTTCATGTTGTACGTCGTGGCCACCCGGTCCCCGCCGTCCGGCGCAATGTAGTAGTTCCACGCCGCCCAGGCGCGGCGCCGCCGGGGAAGCAGCCTCGTATCGGTGTGCATCACGACGCTGTTGGCCTGGTAGTCGATGGCCCCAAGGACGGCGCGTTCCTCGGGGCTGGGATCGGCAAGCAGGCGCAGCGCCTGATCGCTATGGGTCGCGAGCACCACCTGGTCGAACCGGGCGACATGTCCGCCGACCACGGTGACGTCGACGTGGTCGCGCGCTCGCCGCACGCGGGTCACCGGCGCACGGATATGGATCCGGTCGCGAAATGGCCGGGCCAGCGCCTCGACGTACTCGCGGGCGCCGCCGTTGATTGAGTACCACTGCGGCTTGCCCCGGATTCCCAGCAGTCCATGATTGTGGAAGAACCGCACGAACGAGCGAACCGGCATTTGGCCGAAGCGCGCGGGGTCGGTTGACCAGATGGCGGCGCCCATGGGTACCAGATACAACTCACGGAAGACGGGTGAGAAGTCCGCGCCTTCCAGGAAGTCGTCCAACGTGAGCCGCTCGTCGGCCTTCAGCAGCTTGGGCGCCCGGCGATTGAATCGCAGGTAGTCGCGCACCAGCCGCAAGAACGTGGGGCGCGCCAGGTTGCGGCGTTGGGCGAACACGGCGCTCAGCGAAGCCCCGCTGTACTCGATGCCCGTGCGATCGCAGCGCACGGAAAAGCTCATCTCGGATCGCTGCGTCGGGACGCGGAGGTCGGCCAGGATGCGCAGGAACTCCGGATAGGTCCGGTCGTTGAAGACCACGAACCCCGTATCGACCGCATAGGTGCGGCCCGCGCAGGACACGTCGATCGTGCGCGAGTGGCCGCCGGGTTCGTCGCCCGCCTCGAAGACCGTGACCTCATGGTGCGCATGCAACTGGCGCGCCACCACGAGGCCCGACACCCCGGCGCCAATCACGGCGATTCTCATGGGTTGCAGCGTCTCACGTCAGCGACCCGGCTAGACCATCGCGCACCGTCAATGACCGGGGTGGCTGCGGCGAAACCCGTCCGTCACTCCCGCGAAGGGAGATCCTTTCATAGACCTTCGTCATTCCCGCGAAGGCGGGAATCCACCCTTCATTGAACCTGGGGCGGCCAGGATTCGCCCGGCCATCCTCTAGCTTGGCTGGATTTCGCAAAGATCTCCGCGGCAAGCAACGCAACGCTAGCGCGGCCGCGCCTGGGATTCCGCAACCCTCGCTGGGGTCAGCAGATGATGCGCCACCACCCACTCTCGTCCCCCGCGGTAGGCGAACAGCTCCTCACAGGCAATGAAAAAGAGTCGCCACCGCAACAGCCAGAGATTCGCCGCGTCGTTGCCGTAGACGCCCCGAAAGAGCTCAACGATCTGTGGGCGGCGCTCGTCGAGGTTCCTCAACCAGGCCCTCAAGGTCCGGGCGTAGTGCCGGCCGTTCACGATCCACCGGTCGACCGTTCGCAAGCCCGGCGCGCATTCATGAAAGAGATCGAGGCTGGGCATGGCGCCGCCGCTGAAGAACCAGCGCGCCATCCAGCCGTCCTCGGGCTCGAAGGCATAGGCATGGCGCACGTGGCTGAACACGTGCACGAAGATTCGGCCGCCTGCGTCAAGCCGCGCGGCCATTTTCGCCAGCAATGCACCGTGATCGCGAACGTGCTCCAGCATCTCGATGCTCACGATGCGGTCGAAGCGACCGGGAAGCTCATCGGTCGCGGCATTGGCGCGCACCACGGCAAGGTTGCCCAAGCCACGCGCCTGCGCCTCGCCCACGATGTGGTCGCGCTGCGTGCGTGAGTTGGTCACGGCGGTAATCGTCGACCTCGGGTAGCGCTCCGCCGCCCACAGGCCGAAGGAGCCCCAGCCGCATCCCAGGTCGAGCACGCGCTGGCCGTCGGCGAGACCGGCGCGCTGCGCGCACAGCTCCAGCATGGCGTCTTCCGCGTCGGCAAGCATCTCGACGCCCGTGGGCCAGAGGCAGCTGCTGTATTTGAGCCTGGGACCGAGGACCAGGCGAAAGAACTCGGTCGGCACCTCGTAGTGCTGCCGGTTGGCGGCGTCCGTGGCAACCGCCGTTGGCCCGCTGCGCAAGGCGCGAAAGCGCTCTTGGGGTTCGCCGCGTCGAAGCGCCCGCAGCCGTCGCCGCAGGGCCAATCGCACGCCGAGACGCAGAACGCCGTCGGGAACCATCCCCCGCGCCGCCAGCCGCTCAAACCAGGCCGATTGGCTATCCACGTCGCCCCAGGAACGGGATGCGCGGAAAGAACGCCGCCGTGGACTCCACGTACTCGCGGTAGCCGGGCTTGGTTTCGATCATGCTGCGCTCGAGCAGCGTCACCCCCGACACCCGCGCCAGCAGCACCGTCATGACGACCGGTCCGATCAGCGTCCACCACGCGCCGACGGCCAGTCCCAGGCAGCCGAATCCCCACCACACCACGGCGTCGCCGAAGTAGTTCGGATGGCGCGTCAGTCCCCAGAACCCGGTGGCAAGCACCCGCCCTCGATTGGCCGGGTTGGCCTTGAACCGCGCCAGCTGCAAGTCGCCGCCCGCCTCGAAGGCGAAGCCGATGGCCCAGAGCACGATGGCGGCCACGTCCCAGGCAGTCGCCAGGGACGGCTCCGGCTCTCCCAGCGCCGCCAGCAACGGCAGCGCGACCACCCACATCACCACGCCCTGGAGCAGGAAGACGGTGAAATAGCTGCGCCACCAGAAGGCGCGCCCGGCATTGGCGCGGAAATTCTGATAGCGCGGGTCCTCGGGCTTTCCGTGATTGCGCCACCCGATGTGCCCCGCCAGGCGCAGGCCCCACATCGCCACCAGCACTAGCAGCAGCGCGGAGCGCCCGGCATCGCCCGCGCCGAGCCACGCGCTCAGCACCCCGGTCACGATGAACCCAAGTCCCCAAAACACGTCCACGATCGACGCATCGCGCAGCAGCAAGCTCACCAGCCACACCAGAGTCATGAAGACGCCGATGGCCGCGGCGGCGTAGCCAAGCAGCCCGGGATCGGCCATCAGCTTGGCAAGTGCCGCCGGAGGCGGCAGTCGCGGACGCACACCGGTGCTAGCCGCCGATCTGGAACATCTCGACCTTTTGCACGTCCGGTCCGTGGCCGTCGTCGGTGATCATGCCCGCGCGCGCCTCCGAGTAGCGGTCGCGGCGGTCCCGCCACACGCCGGCGATCAGCTCGCGCAGCTCCGCGTCCGTGGCGCCGTCCCGCATCGGCGCCCGCAGGTCGGTGCCGCCGAACGCGAACAGGCACGTCAGCAGGTGGCCGTCGGTTGAGAGGCGCGCGCGCGTGCAGGCCCCGCAGAACGGCTGGCTCACCGACGCGATGACGCCGATCTCGCCGCCGCCGTCGCGATAGCGGAAGCGATTCGCCACCTCGCCGGGGTAGTTCGGCGGCAGCGGCTCCAGCGGGAACTCGGCCCCGACACGCTCCACGATCTCGTCGGCGGTCACGACCTCGTCCACCTGCCACTGGTTGAGGTTGCCCACGTCCATGTACTCGATGAAGCGCACCGTGTGCCCGGTGCCGCGATAGCGGCGCGCCAGATCGACGATGGTGTGGTCGTTCACGCCCCGCACGACCACGCAGTTCAGCTTGATGGGCGAGAGGCCGACGCGCTCCGCGGCCGCGATGCCCTCCAGCGTCGCGTCCACGCCGAAGCCCCGCCCATTCATGGCGCGAAACACCTCGTCGTCCAGGCTGTCCAGGCTCACCGTCACCCGCTGCAGCCCGGCGTCGGCCAGTGCCTCGGCGTGCCGCGCGAGCAGGTTGGCGTTGGTCGTGAGCGCGAGGTCCTCGACCGGCAACGCGGACAGCATCGACACCAGGTTCGGCAGGTCCGCCCGCAGCAAGGGCTCGCCGCCGGTCAGCCGGAGCTTCCGCACGCCAAGCTCCACGAAGATGCCCGCCAGCCGCGCGATCTCCTCGAATGTGAGGATCTGGGACTTCGGCAGGAACGTGTAGTGCTCGCCGTAGACCTCGGCCGGCATGCAGTAGGGACAGCGGAAATTGCACCGGTCCGTCACCGAAATGCGCAGGTCGCGCAGGTGACGGCCAAGCGTGTCGACGGGCGTGGCGGCGATGGCGGCAGGCACGCGGGGCACAGGTCTCCGGTTCGTCCTCACCCTGAGTTTACGCAGTGGGCGGCCCGAATCCGCGTCAGGTACCGTGAGCGACCAGACACTCATCGAGGGCGCGCACCATGCCACTACGCGATGTGTCCGAGGTCGAGACGGTCGCGGGCGACTTCAACGACGGCCTGGACCACCCCGAAGGCGTCACCTGGGGCCCGGATGGGCAGCTCTATGCCGGCGGCGAGGCCGGCCAGGTCTATCGCGTCGATCCCGACAGCGGCGCCATCACCCAGATCGCGCAGCACGAGGGATTCCTGGGCGGCGTGGCCTGCGATGCCGAGGCCAACGTCTACGTCTGCGCGGCCTATGGCGGCGCGGTCGTGCGCGCCGATTCCGACGGGACCGTAACCGAGATCAGCCGCGGCACCGCGGACCTGCCCATGGAAACGCCCAACTATCCCTGCTTTCACCCTTCCGGCGACCTTTACGTCTCCGACTCGGGCGAATGGGACCACGACACCGGCAGGATCTACCGCGTGCGGCCCGACGGTTCGACGGACCTGGTGAGCGAGGCGCCGCGCTACTTCGCCAATGGCATGTGCGTCGACGCCGCGGGCGAGTGGCTCTACGTCGTCGAGTCCCAGATGCCGGGCGTCAGCCGCCTGCGCGTGCTTGCCGACGGCACGCTGGGCGAGCGCCAGGTCGTGGCCACCCTCCCCGGCGACGTGCCGGACGGCGTGCAGTTCGACGTCGAGGGCACGCTGTACATCACGCTCTACACGCCCAGCCGCATCTACCGCCTCGAGCCCACGGGACGCATCCAGGTCCTCGTGGACGACCCCAACCACACGCAGCTTTCGTCCCCCACCAACATCGTCTTCGGCGGCCCCGACCTCACCGACCTCTTCACCGCCAACCTCGGCCGCTGGCACCTCAACCGCCTGCGCATGCCCGTCCCCGGCATCCCGCTGGCGTATCCGGCCCCCATCGCGGTGTAGAGAGTCCCTGCCCGAGCCCCTTCCCCTGCCCCTGAGGGGGAAGGCTGGGATGGGGGTCCTGTACTGACACCGAAGCCGGGAAGACTCTGCACCGTCACGCCGGTCCACACGAAGACCCGCCGTGTCGTATCCTTGGACTGTCCTGATTGATCGCGGGGAGCTGGGGTAACGCCCGGCTGAGAGGGCGGCCTAATCGCCGCCGACCCGTGGAACCTGATCTGGGTAATGCCAGCGCAGGGACGTTCACCGCGTTGGCTGCCGCAGGTTCCACCGAATCTGCGGTCTTTTTGTTGATGGCGGTGAACGAATGCCCCGGGCGACGCTGGCTCTCCAGGTGTTGCCGCTGAACGCGCCCGACGCGCTGGCGGCCGTTGACGCCGCGATTGCGGTGATCCAGGACAGCGGCGTTTCGCATGAGGTCGGGCCCATGGAGACCACCATCGAGGGCGACTCCCTGCACGATCTGCTCGACGTCGCCGCGCGGGCGCACGAGGCAGCGGTGACGCTTGCCGACGGCCCCGTGCAGACCAACATCCGCATGATCGAAAGCCCGGCGGGCATCGCATCGATGCATGAGAAGACGGCGCCGTTTCGAGAGGACGCAGGCGAGTGAAACGGCTAGGGCGCAACCTGCGCGACTTTGCACCGGCGCTCCTCCTGATCGCCGGCCTGCTGGCGCTCTGGGAAGTCATTTCGCGGGCCGTGGAGATGCCGGACTGGCTGCTCCCGGCGCCGTCGGACATTGGCGCGTCGTTCGGCGAGGCCGCGCCTCTGCTCGGTCCGCACGTCGCGGCCACCGTCACCGCCGCCGCCGCGGGATACGCCCTGGCCCTGGCGTCGGCCATCGTGCTGGCCGCGGCAATCGACCGCTGGGGCCTAGCGCGACGCGCAATCTACCCGCTGCTGGTGACCTCGCAGACCATCCCCACCTTCGCGCTGGCCCCGCTGCTGGCCATCTGGTTCGGCTTCGGCCTGCTGCCCAAGGTGCTGGTCGTGGCGCTGGTGTGCTTCTTCCCCATCGTGGTGGCGACGGTCGGCGGGCTGCGCGCGGCCGACAAGGAGATGCTCGATCTCGTGCGCGGCATGGGCGCCAGCGACCGCCAGCTGTTTTTCAAGGTGCGCCTGCCCGCCGCGGTGCCGTCGGTGATCTCGGGCATGAAGATCGCCGCCACCTACAGCGTCATCGGCGCCGTCATCGCCGAGTGGACCGGGGCCAGCCAGGGCTTGGGGCTCTATCTGCTGCGGGCGTCGAACTCGTTTCAGACCGACCAGGTATTTGCCGTGATTGCCGTCATCGCGTTGCTGAGCATCGCGCTGTTCGGCTGCGTTGAGCTTGTGGGCCGCACCGTCGCACCGTGGACGGCGGCCAAGGAGGAGACCGCACGATGATGATTTCGCGACGCCGGACGTTGGGGCTGATGCTCGGGGCCGCCGCCGTGCCGCTGGTGGCCGCCTGCGGCGAGGAGGCCAAGGAGCCGGCATCCGTCACGTTGATGCTCGACTGGGTCCCCAACACCAATCACACCGGGATCTACGTCGCCCGCGATTTCGGCTTCTACGACGACGAAAACCTGCAAGTCTCGATCGTCGAGCCCGGCGTGTCGGGCGTGGCGCAGGCCGTGGCCGGCGGGGCCGCCGAGTTCGGCATCAGCTTTCAGGAAGAGGTGACCCTGGCGCGCTCGGAGGACGTGCCGCTGGTGTCGGTGGCGGCCATCATCCAGCACAACACGTCGGGATTCGCCTCGCCGGCGGACCGCAAGATTCGCCGTCCGCGCGACTTCGCGGGCAAGAAGTACGGCGCGTTCGGCTGGGGGCCCGAGCGGCAGGTGCTCACGGCGCTGATGCAGTGCGACGGCGGCGATTTCAACCAGATCGAGTTCGTGGACATCGGGGCCGTGGACTACTTCGTCGCCTGGGAGCGCGGCGACGTGGACTTCGTGTGGATCTTCGAGGCCTGGGACGGCATTCGCGCCCAGCTGCAGGGCTTCGAGCTCGACTACATCCGCCTGACCGACCTCGACTGCATCCCGGACTACTACACGCCGGTGCTGGCGACCAGCGAGGCGATGATCGCGGAGAATCCGGACGTGGTGCAGCGGTTCGTGCGCGCCACGGCCCGCGGCTACGAGCTGGCCATCGACGAGCCGTCGCGCGGCGCGGACACGCTGATCAAGGCCGTGGATGGAATCGACGCCGACCTCGTGCGCGCCAGCCAGGATTGGCTCAGCCCGCGCTACGCGGAAGACGTCGACAAGTGGGGCTGGCAGACGCAGGACACCTGGCAGGGCTACGCCAACTGGCTGGTGAACTACGACCTGCTCACGGGCACCATCAATCCGGCCAACGCCTTCGACAACTCGTTCATCGAGAACGCCTGAGGCCATAGAGGCCGTCATGCGTCCGCCGCCCGATAGCGCCGCGGCGACTCCCGCCGTGGCGCTGCGCGGCGTTCAGGCGACGTATCTCGAGCGCGGCCTGCGGGTCGAGGCGTTGCATGACGTCGACCTGACCCTAGGGCGGGGCGAGTTCGTGTCGGTGATCGGACCGAGCGGCTGCGGCAAGAGCACCATGCTCAACCTCATTGCGGGGATCGATCGCCCGAGCGCCGGCGAAATTGCCGTTGACGGCCGCTCGGCGATCGGCCGCACGGGCCTGGTGGCCCACATGCCCCAGCGCGACCTCCTGCTGCCCTGGCGCACGACGCTGCAAAACGCCGTGCTCGGGCCGGAGCTGCGCGGCGAACCGGACCGCGAGGCGCGCGCGCTGGCGCAGCTGGATCGGTTCGGCCTGGAGGGCTTCGCCGACGCCTACCCGCACATGCTTTCCGGCGGCATGCGCCAGCGCGCCGCCATGCTGCGCACGATCCTGCTGGACCGCGACACCCTGCTGCTCGACGAGCCGTTCGGCGCGCTGGACGCCCTGACGCGCGGCGAGATGCAGGAGTGGCTGCTGGGCATCTGGTCGGAACTGGCCAAGACGGTCCTGTTCGTCACCCATGACGTCGAGGAGGCGATCTTCCTGTCCGACCGCGTGTACGTGATGACCCGGCGGCCCGGCACGATGAAGCTGGAGCTGGCGATCGACCTGCCGCGGCCGCGTGAGCGCGAGATGACCACGTCGCCGCCGTTCGTGGACGCCAAGCGCACCCTGCTGCACGCCCTGCTGGCCGAGACGCATCGGTAGACCGGTGTCAATTGGATTGTGGGGCTCCTAAGCCGGTCATTCGCGCGGAAGGAAGCCTTCGAATCGACTTGTAGGGGCGACGCATGCGTCGCCCCTACGCGTGGGCCAACTGGTTGAGAGGCCGCTAGATTCCCGCTCCACGCCTGCGCGGGGACCGGCTTCGCGGGAATGACGAAAGGGTTGTCCAAGGGTCGCCCGTTGCGGCGTCCTTTGGCGCTCTCTATGCTCCGGTCGGCAGCCGACCCACACCTCGATGGAGCCTCAGATGGCGCAAGTCTCAGCCGACCGACGGATCCCCGGATACCCCAATGACCCCGTGCGCGAGAAGCGCGAGCTCATGCTCAGGACCTATGAGTACGAGTTCCCGTTCAACTACCCCAACGTCGACGTCGACCGCGTGTGGATCGGCGGCGAGCGCCACGGCATGGAGCTGTTTCCGATCAAGACGACCGACGGCTCCACGGCGTCGACCCAGACGCCGTCCGATTGGATCGTGATCCACGAGGACGAGCCGATGGTGCGAGTGGCCGTCATGGGCAGCGCCTGCACCCCGCCGGGATCGATTCTGCTCGAGGCCGATCCGATTCCCGGCTTCCGCCACGACGGCGAAGTCGAGCACGCCCTGCCGGTGCGGTATCGAATCGACAACCTGTGGGGCATGCACCTGCGCGCCGACCTGCTGGAGCAGGGCGGTCGCTCGGAAGCGCTGCCCATCGCCGGCATGAGCTGCGCCGTGATCGAGATTCCGCCGTCGAAGACGGTGCGCGTCGCCGGTCTGGGCGCGATTCCGGCGTGGGCGACCGACTCCTGGCCCGACGACACGCACTACTCGGTGCGCTACATCCGCACCACCGTCGCCGAGGGCTACGAGATCTAGGAACCACGAGGTCTTGCCCGGAGACCCTCCTCGCTGCTGAGGAAGCCCATGCGCAACCGCGAATCCTTGTAGGGACAGCCCTTGTGGCTGCCCGAGTCACCGGCGGCGCGGGCGCCCACAAGGGACGCCCCTACAGGATGAGGACTCGCGAGACGGTCAGCCGGTTGACTTCCGCGCCGCCTATCCCGGCGGGCTGAACGTGGGCGGGTTGACGTGGTGGTCCACGCGCGGGCACATCTCGCGCGCGGCGAATTCCTCCGCGAACTCGACGATGTTGTTCACCGACTCCTCGAAGATTCGCCGGCCCTTGTCCGCGGTCGCGAGAGTGGGCGTGCCCTGGGTGCCGTCGGTGGTGTAGGTGCTGGTCCAGCTATCCATCCGCACCGGGCCGGTGGCCCACAGGTCCACCCAGTGGTACTTGGACTTGCGCTGGTTCGTCTCGGTGATCTGGTCCTTGGCGAGGTCCATGTACACCATGTCGGGATCGAAAAACAGCGCCAGCGAGGTCTCGGCCTCGCCCGCGTGGGCGCATCCGCCGGGAAACTCGGACTCGCGCCAGGTCGACATGAAGTCGGGATCGGCGGCCATGAAGTGCCACCACCCGCCGATTCCCACCCAGGCGTCGCTCTCCAGCATGGCGCGACGCGCGGCCAGCTCCAGCGGATTGATGTTGGACCCGTGGCCGTTGACCATGATGATCTTCTTGAAGCCCTGATAGGCCAGGCTCTTCAGGATGTCCACGACGTAGCGGATGAACGTCTCGTGGTGGATGGTCACCGTGCCGGGAAAGTCCATCACGTGCGAGGTGTAGCCGTAGCTCACCGACGGCATGACCATGATGCGGCCGTTCGACCGCCGGGCCGCCTCCTCGCAGATCTCGGTGGAGGTCCAGTTGTCGATCTTGACCGGCAGGTGGTGCCCGTGCTGCTCGACCGTTCCAACCGGCAGCAGCGGGATGACGCCGCGGGTGACGGCCTCGTTGACCTCGGGCCAGGTCATGTCCTGGAATCTATGCGTGACGGCCATGTTCAATCCTCGGGAGCGGAAGGCGGTTCATAGTACGCGCCGCAGACACCGAACCGGCTGACGGGGTACCTTCCACAAGCGCCGAAGAAACGGAGGCTGCAATGCAAGTTCGCGTGGAGTTGCCCGAGGGCGTGCGCTGCGCCGTGGCGCTGAGCTATGACCTCGAAATGTGCGCCGGCTACTCCCCCGTGCTGGTCAACCACGGCCGCATCATGCCGGCGCTGCGCGACTACACCCTGCGGCTCTGCACCACGGCGGAGTCTTTCGGCGTGCAGTTGCACTTCTTCTACGTGGTGAACGGGCTCGAAGACGCCGACATTGGCTACCTGCGGGAGATCCTGCAGCGCGGCCACGTGATCGACAACCACACCTACAGCCACATGCTGCTGAACTATGCAGACCCGGCGCAGCTCGGCTGGGAGCTGACCACGGCAAACCGCGAGCTGGAAGCCAAGCTTGGCGTGCAATCGACCGTGCTGCGCGGGCCGGGCGGGCTGCCGGGCGGCCTGGACCGCCTCCTGCCCAACCAGCAGACCATCCTGGACAGCGGGTTTCGCTGGGTCAGCAGCCACATGGAATCGACCATGGGCAAGTACGGCTGGAAACACGACGTCGCGGCGCCGTCGCGGCTGCAGCCGTACGTCTACCCCACCAGCCTGATCGAGATTCCCATCCAGGGCTGGATGGACCGCCTGTTCTTCGACTTCGAGCGCAACCGCGACAACGACGCGATGGAAGAATGGCGCATTGCCGAAGGCCACCAGCCCGTGCCGGAGGGCTGGACCTGCCCCTGGACCGACGCCGCGGCCCTGGACGACTGGATCGCCTACAACCTGGCCGCGCTCGACCACGCCTACGACCACGGCCTGCTCTGGGTGCCGACGTGGCATCCCTATACGCACTACCTGCACGATCCGGCCAACCGCGCCCTGCCGGCATTGCTGGCGCACGCCCGCTCCAAGCCGGAGCCGGTGGCCGTCTGCACGGTGCGCGACGCCGCCGCGATGTTGCACGTCGAGGACGGCTGATCGGTCCCACGCTGCACGCAGCGCGGGCCACCGGGCAGGACCATGTAGGGGCGTCCCTTGTGGGCGCCCGCTCCTGAGCTAACTACTTGAGGGGAGGCTAGATCCCCGCCCCGTGTCGAGCACGGGGCAGACTCTTCGCGGGAACGACGCCGGGCCAATCCCCTCACCCCGACCCTCTCCCCATGGAGAAGGAGTCAGACGCCCTCATAAGGAGCGAGAGTCGGACAGGAGAGGGGTTCTGCAGAGGCTGCCTGGGCTAGGTCGGCGGCCGGTCGATGGGCTTTCCCGATGCGCCCAGCGGCACGGATGACGACTCCGGGATGCCCCGAATCAACTCGAGCTCGTCTTCCGTCAGGGCCACGTCGGCCGCGGCGGCGTTGCCGCGCGCCTGGTCGGGCGTCTTCATGCCGGGAATCACCGACGTCACGGCCGGGTGCGCCAGCAGATAGGCCAGCGAAACCTGCGTCATAGTGCGCCGCGCGTTCGTCAGCGGACGTATTTGCTCCGCGGCGTCCAGTTGCGCGAGAAACTCTGCCCGCGCGGTCTCGTTCCAGGCGGAGCGGTTCATGTCGTCGAACACGGTGTCGCGGTCGAACTTCCCGGTGAGGATGCCGCGCTCCAACGGCACGCGGACCAGCGTCCCGATATCCCGGTCGGCGCAGAGCGGCAACATTTCGCGCTCCGCCGCCCGGTTGAGCGCGCTGTACCCGAGCTGGCAGACGCCGTTGCCGCCGCGTTCGTCGAAGGCCCGCAGCACCGCCGGATCGTCCGTCGAGACGCCGTAGGACCGGATCTTGCCGGCCTGGAGGAGCTGCTCGAAGGCTTCCACCAGCACCTCGGGATGCGCCGGATTGGGTTGGTGGCACTGGTAGATGTCGATGACGTCGGTTCCCAGTCGATAGAGGCTGGCGTCGCAGCAGTTGTGGACGTGCTCCACCGATTCGTAGCTGAGCAAATGCCCCGTGTTCCAGCCAATCTGGCCCACCTTGGTCGCGATGAGCACCCGGTCGCGCACGCCGCGCAGCGCCTTGCCGAGCATCAGCTCGCTCAGGCGCGGTCCGTAGGCGTCGGCGGTGTCGAACAGCGTCACGCCCGCGTCGATGGCCGCGTGCACCGTCGCGTTGGCCTGCGCCTGCGACACGTGTCCCAACCCGCCGCTGAGACCCCAGCAACCCATGCCCACGACGGACACCTCGAGTCCGGTCTTGCCCAGCCGTCGATACTCCACGTGGGTTCTCCTCGATCAGCCGCCGACCTGACAATAGCGCGACAGCCCGAGGCTCGTATCGCCTAGACTTCGCCCTACCGCGCCGACCCAGGACGACCGCATGCAAGTCTCCCTGGCGATGATGGGATTCGGCTGGACCCAGGACGTGGCCGAGCGCTGCATCGACGTCGCCGGCGACCTCGGCTACGACGGCATCGACCTCTGGAAACAGTATCTCGACACCGCCGATCTCGCCTGGGTCCGCGACGCCTGCGCCGCGCAGGATTTGCAGATCGTGCAGCTGTGCCCCTACTTCGACTTCACCACCAGCGAGGCGTCAGCGGCGGAATCACTGCGCGAGGCCGCCACGTTCGTCGGCTACGCGGAGACGCTGGGCGCCCCCTACGTGCGCGCCTACACCGGCGTGACGCCGAGCGCCGAGGCCGACGACGCCATGTGGGGGCGCTGCGTCAGGGGCCTCCGGGAAGCCTGCGACATCGCGGCGGCGTCAGACGTGACGCTGCTGCTGGAAACGCACCAGGTCATCCACAGCGGACCGTGTCTCTCCGACACGAGTCCGACGACCATCCGGCTGCTGGAGCTGGTGGACCGTCCCAACCTGCGCGTCGCAATCCAGACGCCGCTCGTCGGCGAGACGCCCGAGGACAGCGCGCGACAGCTCGGTCGCTACGTGGACCAAATCCAGGCCCACAACTGGATCGGCGCCACTGACGCCACTTGGGGCGAACTGACCTTCCTGGACGCCGGCGACCTCGACTTCCGGCGCTACCTCCGCATCCTGCAGGAGGAAGGCTTCGACGGCTGGATCAGCATCGAGCACGCCAACCACCATCCGTGGGAACAGACCGCCGCCCACGAGATCGCCTATCTGCGCAGGCTGCTGGCGGAAGGTTAGGCCACCCCGTAGCGCTCGAGCGTCGCCTCGTTGATGGTCACGCCCAGGCCCGGCGCGTCGGACGGGCCGACCCAGCCGGCGTCGAGCTCGAAGTCTTCGTAGGTCAGCTCGTGCCGGATTGGCGACTCGGTCATGGCGTATTCGAGCACCTGCGTGTTCGGCACCGCCGCCAGCACGTGCAGCGAGGCCGCGATCGACACGCCGGTCTTGAACGTGTGGTTCACGAAGCCGCGCTGATGGCGTGCCGCGAGGCGCCCAATCTCAACCATGGTGGTGATGCCGCAGCGGCCCGGGTCGGCCTGCACCCAGTCCAGCCCGCCCACGAGGATCAACTCTTCGAAATCGAGCAGGCGGGACTCAGACTCGCCGCCGGCGATCGGGATCTCGCTCACCGCCGAGAGCTTGCCGTAGCCGGCGACGTCCTCGGGGTGCAGCGGTTCCTCCAGCCAGAAGGGCCGGTACTCGGCGAACTGCCGCGTGCGAACCAGTGCCGTGCGCCAGTCCCAGGGCTGGCCCGCGTCCACCATCAGGTCCACGTCGTCGCCCAGGCCCCGCCGCGCCTCGCGGACAAGGGCGATGTCGTTGGCTTCGCTCTGCCCCATGGGTCCCCAGCCGAACTTCGCCGCCGTGAAGCCCCGGTCGGCCAGGCGCGCGGCCAGGTCGTAGGTGTCGGCCGGCGTGTCCTGGAACAGCACCGACGCGTAGGCGCGCACCTGCCGCTGCGCGGCGCCAAACAGCCGGTAGATCGGCTGGCCGTAGGCCTTGCCCGCGATGTCCCACAGCGCGATGTTGACTCCGGCCACCGCGTGAGCGCCGGCCCCGTAGCGCGTGTAGTACTGGGTGAGGTCGTAGATGCGCTGCATGCAGGCGTCGATGGCCAGCGGATCGGAACCCTCCAGCGCGCTCGCCAGGCCGCGCGTGATGCCGTTCGACAGCGGCGCCTCGACGGCCGCGCGCACCACGGTCGGCGCCGAGTCCACCTCGCCCCAGCCCGTGATGCCGGCGTCGGTTTCGATGCGAATCAGGCACGTATCCTGCGTGCCGTCGGCGGCGGTGGTGACGTCGGGCAGTCGGAGGACGATGGCTTGGACGGACGTAATCTTCATGGCGAGGTCTCTGGCTGGGGGCGGGGCATTGTGACCGATGCCCGCGCCCGGCGTCAGGCGCGCAACAGCGGCTGCAAGTTCTCCAGGATCGCGTCCAACTCCGCGTGATCGTGGTCGTCGGGCTGGAGCGCGCCCGGCTGGCGCATGCGCGCCGACGCGAATACGCCCCGCCGCACCAGCACTTCCTTGAGCAACGGCGTTTCCAGCAGCACCGAGAGGTTGATGAGCGGCAGCAGTTGGTTGAAGATCTCGCGCGCGCCGGCCCTGTCGCCCTGCTGCCAGGCGTCCCAGACCTGCACGTGCACGTCCACGGTGTCCGCCGCGGGCATGAATCCCGTCGCGCCCCTCGCCAACTCCGAGAGCATCCAGCGGCCGTAGAAGCCGCCGAACACGCCCACCGAGCCTTCCGGCAGCGCCTCCAGCACGCCGCTGATGTAGTGCGCGCTTGGGTGCATTTCTTCCTTGATGTAGTGCACGGACTCGATGTCGCGCACCAAACCCGCCAGGAACTCGGCGTCCATGCCCGCCTGGGAATGCTGCACGAACAGTGGCAGCCCGGCGGCCCGCGCGATGCCCGAGTAGTAGGCCCGCAGCTCCTCCGGCCGACCCGGTGACAGGATCGGCGGTAGCGCCATCACCGCGCTGGCGCCGGCCTGCGCGGCGTGCTCGGCGTAGACCGCCGCCTGGGCGCCGCTGGCCGACGCCACGCCGGCAACCACCGGCACCGCGCCCGCAGCCGCGCTGACCACCGCCTCGACCCCGGCGCGGCGCTCGTCGTCCGTCAGGTATTGAAACTCGCTGGCGATGGCGGGGAACACGACGCCGTGAACGCCCGCCCGCCGGCAGAACTCCACCTCGGCAGCCAGGGCGTCGAGGTCGAGCCGGTCCGCGTCGTCAAACGGCGACTGCAAGACGGGGAAGACGCCTCGCATGCGCGCCTCGGCGCTAGGCATCGTCGTCAATTTCGAGCGGCATGGCCCGCCGACCCTGGTAGCCGTAGTCCGCCATCAGCGTGGACTCGTCGCGCCAGCGCTCGCCGGTGCGCTCCAGGCGCTTGGTCCTGATGGCCAGGCCAGAGCAGGTCTGCGCCAGCGTCTGGAAGATGGTGTGCGCGACCAGCCGGTGCCCCAGGTCGTTGGCGTGCACGCCGTCGTAGTGCACCATCCACGCCGTGCCGCCGTAGGCGTTGTAAACGTCGCTGAATAGGCAGTCCGTCGCTCGCGCGACCTGCTCGGTGACGAGGTTGTAGGTCTGGAACACCTCGTGGCTGCCTTCCTGAAAGTGCTCCCCGAGGCCGAAGTCGGTCATGTAGTACGGCCCCGGCAGCACGATCAGCGGATCGCATCCCTCCCGCACCTGCTCGATGACGCCCGTCAGCTCGGTGCGGAACATCTCGGCCGGCGTACCGCCCCGCGCGTCGTTTAGGCCGTAGGAAATCACGAGCAGATCGGGATCGTGGTCGATCACGTGCTTTTGCACGCGCTCATTGGCCGCCGGTTTGCCGGAGTACGAGTAGCAGGGCACACGCGTGGAGATTACGTTCGCGCCGATGCCGGTGTTCACCAGCTCGACCGGCTCATCCTGGAAATCCGAGATCAGCGCGGCCAGCACGTGGGGCCAGCTGCGTTCGCGCACCGAGCTCCAGCCGCCGGCGGTGGTGCTCTCGCCAAGCGTGACGAGCTTGCGGAACGGCTCGGGATGCCAATCGCGTGGAGCTTCGTGATGCGACACGCCAGTAGTCCTCCTCCGAGGAGCGCGCCGAGTGTGGCACACGCCGTACGATGATCCGGCACACCTGGGGAGCTTGCCGGACATGCTGATCGGTGTCGCAGGCGCATTGCCGGACCGTCCGGCGGACATCTCACCGGCGGACGTGCGCCGCCTCGCCGAATTGGGGCTTCAAGGCACGAACGTCAAGCTGGGCGGCCCCGGCGAGGCCAGCGACGCGGAGCTTCGGCACGCACGCCGTGTCATCGCCGACGCGGGCCTGGTCATCGCTCAGTCCAACGGCGCGTATGGGTCGCTGGTCGGGCACAGCGATGCGGACCGCCGCCTGGGTATCGACGGACTGATCGCCCACATGCATGCGACGACGGTCCTTGGCGCGCGCACGTGCTACGTCCGGCCCGGCGGGCTCAATCCCAACGGCCCATGGTTCGGCCACCCGGACCATCACCTGGACGCCACGTTCGACCGGGCGCTGGACAGCCTGCGCCGTACCACCCGGGCCGCCGAGGATCTCGGGGTGGTGCTGGCCTTCGAGGGACACGTGCTCTCGACGATTGACCGCCCCGAGCGCGTCGCGGCGATCCTAGACGCCATCGACTCGCCCGCCCTCACCTTCAATCTCGATCCGGTGAACTTCATCGGCAGCATCTGGGATGCTTGGCGGCCCAACGCGGTCTACGACCGCCTGCTCGACAGTGCGCGAGGTCGGATCGTGACCGCGCACTGGAAGGACTTCATCGTTCAGGAGGAGCTTGTGTTGCACGTCGACGAGGTCGTGCCGGGGCGGGGCGTCGTCGACCACGCGCGGTGGCTGCAGCGGCTCAACGCCGCTGAGCCGCACGCTTGGGTGCTGTTGGAGCACCTGACACTCGAACAGCTCGCGCCCGCCAAGCAGGCCGTTGATGCCGCCATGTCCCGCGCTAGTCTGTCCTGGGACCCGGCGCCGTGACGTCGCTTGCCGGGCGGGTCGTGGTCATCACCGGCGGCGCGTCGGGTATCGGCGGCGCCACCGCGCGGCTCTGCGCGGCCCGCGGCGCGCGCGTGGTGATCGGCGACGTGGACGACGCCAGGGGAGAAGCCCTGGCGCGCGAGCTCACCGAATTGGGTCTGTCCACGCAGTTCGTGCACGTCGACGTCACCCGCGAGGCCGACTGCAAACGCCTGATCCAGACCGCGATCGCCAGCTACGGGCCGCTCGACATCCTCATCACCTGCGCCGGAATCCTGCAAGGCGCCTTCGTCGAACTTGCGGAGCTGGATCTGGACACATTCCAGCGGGTCCAGGACGTGAACGTGCGCGGCACCTTCCTCTGCATGAAGCATTCCGTGGCGGCCATGGGCGACCGCGGCGGCACGATCCTCTTGATCGCGTCGGGGGCCGGCGTGACCAGCCGCAGTTCATCCGTGGCCTATGGCACGAGCAAAGCCGCCGTTCATGGCCTGGGCTTCATCGCGCCGAACCACCTGGCGGGACGCCCCATCCGCGTCAACACCGTGTGTCCGTCGATCGTCGACACGCCGCTCAAGCGGGCCAACGTCGAGGACGAAGGGCGGGCGCGCGGATGGTCTCACGCGGACATCGAGGCCGCACAGCAGCAGCTCCGCGATCCAGAGGGCGTGGCCCGCGTCCTGGCCTTCCTCGCGTCCGACGAGGCCGACTACGTGCGAGGAACCGTGTTCACGGCGTGAAAGAGCTCTATCCACTCACGGGCGTCGTGCCGATCGTCAACACGCCCTTCACCGAGGACGACAAGCTCGACGTCGCATCGCTCGAACGCCTGCTCGAGGAAGGCATCGCCGACGGCGTAAGCGGGTTCATCGTCCCCGCGGTGGCGAGCGAGGTCGCCAAGCTCACGCCCGACGAGCGGCACTCCTACGTGCGCGAGGTGCTGCGAATCGTGGGCGGGCGCGTCACCGTCGTGGCCGGCGCCAGCGATCCGGACGCAGGGCGCGCACGGGCGCTGGCCGAGGACGCCGTGGCGCTCGGCGTCGACGGCGTGCTCTGCGCGGTGCCGGTGCCTCTCATCGAAGACCACGACGGCGCCTTGGACTACTTCCGCGAGGTCGGCCGCGCCGGCATGCCCATGCTCATGATTCAAGACCTGCACTGGGGCGGATATGGCATGGCCCGCCGCACGCTTATGCAGCTTTGGGACGAGCTGGACGCCTTCCGCTGCCTCAAGCTGGAGACCGTGCCGTCGGGCGCCAAGACCACCGAGCTGATCGACGCGACCGACAACCGGCTCACCATCGGCTGCGGCTGGTCGCTGCCGCAATTCATCGAAGCGCTCGACAGGGGCACGCACTTCACGACGACCACCGCCATCAACCGGCCCTTCGTTCACATCTTCCGGCTGCACCGGGCCGGTCGCCGCGACGAGGCGCGCGAGCTGTTTCACCGCGTGGTGCCGTTCCTGGCCTTCGCGCACCAGTACATCGACATTTCGATCCACTTCTACAAGCGCTACTGCGTGCGCCGCGGTCTATTCGCGACGGCCCGCGTGCGTGAGCCGATCATGCCGTTCGACGCGCATCACGAACGGGTCGCGGACGAGCTGATCGAGCTGATCTGCGGAATCGAGGACAAGCTGGGGCCGGCTGGCGGAAACCCTTGAATTCTGCGGTTCGGGCGGGTTTGAAACCCGCCCCTACACCAGGTTGTCAGTGCGCCTCTAGGTCTGACCGCACTGGATTCCCGCCTTCGCCGGAATGGCGGATGGTTTGGGCAAGGGTCGGCTACCGCGTGACGGGGCGGCCTTGCGCCAGCGCCGTCAAGACGTCGTCGGCGGCCTCCAGCGTGCGGTCGATGTCGCTCTCCGTGTGCGCCGCCGAGATGTGGTTGCGCTTCAGGGCCATGGGAATCATGTAGAAGCCGCGCTCCAGCATGCCGCGATGGAAGTCGATGTACATCTCGTCGTCGTTGCGCAGCAGATCGCGGTATGACGTCGCCGGCGGGGACATGAAGTAGGTCACGAACACCGAGCCGAATTGGCTGGCGAACGCCTCGATGCCCAGCCGCTGGATGATGTCGTCGAGCCCTCGCCGCATGCGCTCGCCCAGGTCGAACAGGCGCTCATAGAGCCCCGGCTGATCGAGCGCCTCGATGGTGGACAGGCAAGCCGCCATCGCCAGCGGGTGCCCGTTGAACGTGCCCGAGAAGAACACGTCGCCGTCGGACGTGTTGAAGTGCTGCATCAGGTCGCGCCGGCCGCAGATCGCTGCGCAGGGGTAGCCGTTCGCCATGGCCTTGCCCAGCGTGGTCAGGTCCGGGGTGATGCCGGTGATGGCCTGAAAGCCGCCCAGCGCGTGCCGAAAGCCCGTGACCACCTCGTCGAACACCAGCACGACCCCGTGCTCCCGGGTCAGCGCTCGCAGGCGCGTGAGGAACTCCTGCTCGGGCATGACCACGCCGATCGCGTGCGGGATGGGTTCCAGGATCACGGCCGCGATCTCGTGGCCGCGCTCGGCCATCAGGCCCTCCAACCCCTCCAGGTCGTTCCACTCCAGCACGATCAGCTCGGCGTGAACGTCCGGCAGGATGCCGGACGACAGCGGGTCCAGCCGCCCCACGCGGTCCGCGGGCGAGATCACGTTCGCGAGCAGGTGGTCGTGCCAGCCGTGAAAGTGGCCCTGGAACTTGACGATCGCGCGGCGGCCGGTGGCCCCGCGCGCCACCCGCACGGCGTGGTAGGTGGCCTCGGAGCCCGACGTGCAAAACAGCACCTGCTCGGCGGAGGGCACGTGCTCCACGACCTTCTCGGCCGCCTGGATCTCCAACTCGCTGGTCCCAATTCCCGTGAGGTCCAGCGTGCGCTGTTGCTCGGCCACCCCGGCGGCCACGCCTGGATGCGCGTGCCCCAGGATGATCGGGCCGAACGCGGCGTTGTAGTCGAGGTAGCTGTTGCCGTCCACGTCGTGGAGGTAGGCGCCCTCCGCGCCAGACCAGACGATCTGCGGCTCGACCTTCCGCAGCGAGGTGTTGACCCCGCCCGGGATTACCTGTCGCGCGCGGTCGAACAGGGCCGCGGATGCGGCGCGAGGCAATGTTGATTCCTGCGTCATTGGCTGGGGCTCCGGTGACTCCGCGCCAGCATAGCCCGCGACCGGATGCGGTGACGGAAGGCACGCACAAACAGCGAACAACGCTATCCTATACTTCGAGAAATCCCGCGCGGCTCCATGGGGGTGCAGGCAATGTCCGGCCATTCCAAGTGGTCGCAAATCAAGCGCCAGAAAGCCGCGAACGACGCCAAGCGCGGGCAGCTGTACACCAAGATCGGGCGCGAGATCACGGTGGCCGTGCAAGACGGCGGCGCCGACCCGAGCGGAAACTTCCGGCTCGAGCAGGCGCTCGCCAAGGCCCGCGCCGCGAACATGCCGAAGGACACGATCGACCGCTCGATCCAGCGCGGAACGGGCGGCGGTCCGGGCGAGGGCGCCTCGCTCATCGAGCTCACCTACGAGGCCTACGGTCCCGCGGGCGTGGGGCTGCTGATCGAAGTGGTCACGGACAATCGCAATCGCGCCGTCGCGGAGGTCCGCAACGCCGTGGGAAGTCTCGGGGGCAGGTTTGCCGACTCCGGCTCGGTGGCCTGGCAGTTCGAGGCGCGCGGCAGTCTGGCGGTCGCGGTCGGTGACGCCGATCCGGAGGAGATCGAGTTGACGGCCATCGACGCCGGCGCCCTGGACGTCGAGGCGGCCAACGGCACGGTGCACGTGTCCACGCCGGCGGCGGACCTGGCGCGCGTGCGCCGCGAGCTCAGCGACGCCGGGTACCAGATCACCGCCGCCGATCTGGTCCATGAGCCGACCACGCCGATGCCGTTGGAGGCCGCCAAGGCGGCGCAGGCCATGCGGATGGCGGAAGCGCTGGAGGAACTCGACGACGTGCAGCGCGTCTACACCACGTTGGAGATCAGCGACGACCTGCTCGCGCAGCTGGCCTCCTAGCGTCCCCACGCGATTCGGCCCGCATGCCTGATCTGGTGACGCTGGGAATCGATCCCGGGACGGCGCGTTGCGGCTTCGGAATCGTCGCGGGACCGCACAGCGCGAGGGCCTTGGACTCGGGGTGCATCACCACGCGGTCCAAGGACCCGCTGGGGACCCGCCTGGCAACCATCCGCGACGCACTCGCCGAGCTTGTCGAGCGGTTTCCGGTCACCGACATTGCGCTCGAGCGCTTGGGATACGCCCGCCGACTGACAGCCGCCGCGCAGGTCGCATACGCCACCGGCGTGGTGCACCTGGTGGCGGCCGACCGCGGGCTGCCCGTGGAAGAGTACGCGCCGAAGGAAATCAAGCTGGCCGTGGCCGGTTACGGCGCCGCCGAGAAGGACGCCGTGCAAGCCATGGTCGTCCGGCTGCTGCGCATGGCCGCACCGCCGAGCTCCGATCATGCCGCCGACGCCCTGGCGACGGCGATTTGCCACCAGCACTCGATCCGCGCCCGCACGCTCGAGCGCACCCTGGGCGTCCGATGATCGGCTACCTGGAAGGCTTGGTCATCCGCACTGGCGACGACTCGCTGGTGGTCAAGGTCCACGGCACCGGACTGGGGTTGGAAGTCGTGGTCCCGGCACGCGCGCGCCGGTCGCCCGGGCAGCCGGTGGAGCTCCACACGCACACCCACATCGCGTCGGACGGGGCAATCCTTGCCGGCTTCGGGTCGGCGCAGGAGTTGGAGATGTATCGCCACCTGCTTGACGTCACCGGCGTGGGTCCGCGAATGGCCGTGCGAGTGCTAACCAGTCATCCGGTGGACCGCATCGTGCAGGCGCTCGACGATGAAGACCCGCGGCCGTTCCAGGCGGTGTCGGGCATCGGGCGCAAGCTGGCCAACCGCATCATCCTCGAGCTGCGGGGCAAGCTGGTTCCTGAGCCGGGGATTCGACTGGGACCGACGGGAGCCGATGAGGCGCTCGACGCGCTGGTCGGTCTCGGCTACACGCGCGTCGAGGCGCAGCTGGCGCTCGAGCAGATTGCCGGAGAAGACCTTGACGTGGCGGACCGCATCGGCGCGGCGTTGCGCATCCTCGGCATGCGGGTCACGCCGTGACCGAACGCATCGTCGCCGCCGATGCCGGCGGTGAGGATCGCAGTCTCGAAACCACCCTCCGTCCGGTCAGTCTGGCGGACGACGAATTCATCGGGCAGCCGCGCGTCAAGCGCGGCCTTCGCTTGATGATCGCGGCGGCGCGGCAACGCGGCGAGCCCATCGACCACATCCTGCTCGCCGGACCTCCCGGCCTGGGCAAAACAACCCTGGCCAACATCATCGCCACGGAGATGGAGGGTCGGCTGCACGTCACCTCCGGGCCGGCGCTCGAACGCCCCGGCGATCTCGCCGCCACCTTGAGCAGCATGGAACCCGGCGAGGTCCTGTTCATTGACGAGATTCACCGGCTCGGGAAGACGGTGGAGGAAATCCTGTATCCCGCCATGGAGGACTTTGCGCTGGACATCGTGGTCGGCGCGGGCAAGCCCCATGCGCGCACCTATCGGCTCGACCTGCCGCGATTCACGGTCGTCGGCGCAACGACGCGGCACGGCCAGCTCACGCCGGCGCTGAGCGATCGTTTCGGCGAGTCCTTTCGCCTCGACTTCTACTCGCCCGACGAGTGCGCCCAGATCGTCTTGCGCTCGGCGCGAATACTCGGCGTCGAGGTCGTGCCCGCCGGGGCCGCGGCGATCGCGCGGCGGGCGCGCGGCACGGCGCGGGTGTGCAACCGGTTGCTGCGCCGCGTGCGCGACTTTGCCGAGGTCGAGGCGGACGGCGTGGTGACCAAGGCCGTCGCCAACCAGGCGCTCGAGGACATGGGCGTCGACCCGGAAGGCCTGGACAGCATGGATCGCCGAATCTTGACCACCATCATCGAGTCCTACGTGGGCGGGCCCGTCGGGCTCCAATCCCTGGCCGCCACGGTGGCCGAGGAAGTCACCACGCTGGAGTCTCACTACGAGCCCTATCTGCTGCAAGCCGGCTTTCTTGCGCGGACGTCCCGTGGACGCGTCGCCACGCCTAAGGCGTACGAGCACCTGGGTTTCACCCGGGGTGACTCCGGGACGCAGCAGGGCTCGTTGCTCTGACGCCGAAGTGCCCCGCCTTCTCGCAACGGTGTATGGCCGGGTGCAGGGCGTCGCATTCAGATACTTCGTCCAAACGCACGGTCGGCGTCTCGGCCTGGGCGGATACGTCCGCAATCGAGCCGACGGCTACTCGGTCGAGGTCTGCGCCGAGGGCCGCCGGGAAGACCTCGAATCACTGCTCGGGCAGTTGCGCGTCGGCCCGCCTGGTGCGCGCGTGGTGCAGGTCGAAGCCGATTGGCCGCCGGGAACCGGTGAATTCACGGGCTTTACGATTCGAACCTAAAATGCGGGAATGCGCACGGAGACGGAAATAGCGTCAAGCCCGGCCGTCCGCGAGACTGAGGCCTACCGCGGCATGCAGCGGCTCGCGTGGGTCACGCTCGTCGTGTCACTCGTGGTCTTTGTTGCGCTGGCAGTCTTCGTGCCGCGTGGGATTGGCGCGGCGCTTGGCCTGGTGCAAGAAGCGCGGGGCAGCCAAGCCGTGGTCCTCGAGGGGACCGTGCTCTTCCAGCCGCCCGCAGCCGCCACATGGCGTCAGCTCGCACCGACCGCCGACTTGCCCGAGGGAACGCGGCTTCGAACGGATGACCGCTCCCGCGTGCTCGTGAGCCTCCCGGATGGCAGCACCCTGCTGCTCTTCAACGAGACCGAGCTGGCCCTCCAGCGCATGCAATTCGGACGGTTCAACGAGCGCTCGCAAGACTCGGTCGTGCGGCTGTTCACCGGGCAGGTGCGCATCGGCGTGAGCCGGCACCCGCATATCCCCGACCGCGCGATCACCGTGCTCGTCGACGACGGCCGGCTGGATCTTGAGGAGGGAAGCCACCTCGTCGAGCGCCCGGTTGAAGGGCCAAACCGCGTGGCGGTTCGCGTTGGCGAGGCCAGTGTGATCCTTGGCAGCCGCTCGCTTCGCCTGACCAGTCAATCGCGGGCGGAATTCAGCATGGCTTCCGGCCTGGTTGGGCCGCTGCCGATCGAGCGAGACCTGATCCAAGACTCGCTGTTCGCCACCGACATCGGCAACGGGCCGTGGTGGAGTTTCTTCGACACCGAGGCCGGGCCGGCGGGCCGAGTTGAAGTTCTCGATGGCACGCTGCGCTTCGTGCGCTCTAGCGAGGGCGCTCCGATTGATCGGCACGGCGAGGGTGGCGTCATGCAGCTGCTCGACATCGATACGCGTGATCTCATGACCCTGCGGTTGCGGCTGGAGGCGCGTACGGACGCGCAGAGCCTTTCCGGCGGCGGCACGGCAGGCACCGAGTATCCGCTGATGGTTCGCCTGGTCTACGTGGACGATCAGGGCGGCGAGCAGATTTGGGGCGCCGGGTTCTACCACCAGAACGATGAAGGTCTCAGCGTGAAGCTGGGCCAGCAGGTCCCCCGCGGCCAATGGACCACGCTTGAGGTGGACAATCTGCTCGGAGCCCTGCAACCGCCGCCTGTGAAGCTGCGCCGAATCGAGTTGCTCGGCAGCGGCTGGGAGTACGACTCCTCGATTCGCCGCGTTGAAATAACCGGGCACTGAGACGACCGTGAGCGGCCCTCGCGTCCGCACCGGCGTCGACCTGATCGAGATCGAGCGCATCCGCCAGGCGCACCAACGCTATGGCCAGCGGTTTCTTAACCGCATCTATACGCCGGTCGAGCAAGCGAGATGCCGTGGGCGCGCGGATGAGTTGGCCGCACGCTTTGCGGCCAAGGAGGCCGTGTCCAAGGCGCTGGGCACGGGCATGCGCGGCGTGCTGTGGAAGGAGATCGAGGTCGTGAACGATCCGCGCGGCAAGCCGCTCGTGCGCCTCTATGGCGCCGCCGAGCGGCGGGCCGCCGAGCTTGGCATCGCCGATCTCGACATCAGCCTCACCCACAGCCGAGATCAGGCCATCGCCTTCGTCGTGGCGCTCAGCGGCACGTGACGCGTCCGCGGGCGGTGGTGAGGACATCGGGAGCGGCCTTCGATCGCGTCGTGGACGTCGCCGGCATGCGGCGACTGGAGTCGACGACCGCGCCTGAGATTGACTTGATGCACCGCGCGGGAACCGCGCTCGCCGTGGCGGTTCACCGCCGCGTTGGCCCGTTGCGTGGGCGCGTGATCGTGGCCCTGGTGGGTCCCGGCGACAACGGCGGCGACGCGCTCATCATGGCGCGCACGCTCGCCCGCGGGGGGGCCGCCGTCGTCTGCTGGGCTTCGCGCGCGCGATCGGCTGATCCCTTGGTCGACGCCGCCCGCGCGGCCGGCGTGCGCTGGCGCGTGTGGTCGGGCGACGCGAGGCCGATTGCCCGCGATATCCGTGGGGCAGCCGCGGTGGTGGATGGGCTGCTCGGCATCGGCAGCACGCCGCCGCTGCGTGGCCAGGTCGCGGAGATGCTGCGGGCGCTGCCGGAGGTTCCCGGCCAGCTTCGGCTCGCAATCGACGTCCCAAGCGGCATATGCGGCGACACCGGGCATGCGGACCCACTCACCTTTCGCGCGACCGGCACGCTTGCCACGGGTCCGATCAAGCTCGGCGCGGTACTGCACCCGGGCATCGAATACGCCGGAGCGGTGGAGGCGCTCGACATCGGCCTTGCACCGGAGATCGCCGCGTCGGGCGCCCCTCGGATCATCGATGCGGCCACCGTGCGCGATCTCGCGCCGGCGCGACCGCTCGACGGGCACAAGGGCACCTTTGGCCGCGTGCTGATCGTGGGCGGATCCGCCGCCTATCGCGGCGCGCCCGCCCTCGCGGCCCTGGCGGCTCAGAGCGCCGGAGCCGGCGTCGTAACCGTCGCTTCCGTGGAGGCGTCGGTTGGCGCTTGCGCGGCCGTGGCGCCCGCGGCCACCTTTCGCGTGCTGGCGGCGAATACTGACGGCTGCATCGGCGCATCGCTGGACGCCATCGAGGCGCTGGGCGAACCGACGGCGCTGCTGGTGGGTCCCGGCCTGAGCCGAAGCCCGAGTAGCGACGCCCTGGCGCGCGATCTGGCGACGGACGCCCGGCGCGGCGTCCCGACGGTCGTCGACGCCGACGGGCTGAACGCGCTCGCCGCTGAGCCCGCGCGGCTCGGGACGCTGGGTCCGAACGCGATTCTCACTCCGCACCCGGGCGAGATGCGCCGCCTCCTCGACCTCGCCGAAACCCCGCGCGGAGCCGACATGATGCAGGCCACGCGCGAGCTTGCGGCCCTCAGTGGTGCAGTCGTCGTGGGCAAGGGCTCGCCCACGTTCGTCGCCACCGACAATCAGCTCTTCCTCCTTGCCCGGCCCAATCCGGCGCTAGCCGCGGCCGGGTCGGGTGACGTGCTCGCCGGCGCCGTGGCCGCGCTGGCCGCGCAGGGGCTTCGACCGCCCGACGCGGCGCGTCTCGGCGTGTGGCTCCACGCCCGCGCAGGCGAACTGGCCGCTGACGGCCGCGCGGCGGGGATCGCGGTGGAGAGGATCGCCCGGAAGCTTGGGCCGGCGCTGGCGGAAACGCTTGAGCAGGATGGCGCCCCGTAGCGATCGAGCCCTGAATTCCGACTCGGCTCAGCCCAGCGACGACCCTCGATTGCGCCCGTTGCGTCCGTTGATCAGACCGGCCCAGGCCGGCAGCCGTCGCTCTTTGCCGGCGACGATCCGTCGCATGTTGTCGATGTGTTGGGTAAACATGAAGAACGCGAGCCCAGCCGCCAGCAACAGGTCGTAGCCCGTGATCCAACCACCGACGGCGTAGAAAATGACCGCGCTCAAAAGCGCCGTCAGAGAGCCGGTCAGCGAACCCACGGAGACGTAACGGCTGATCGCCGCTGCCAGCAATCCCGCCGGCAGAGCAATCGCCACCACGATCGGAGCCATCGCCGCCAAGCCGCCGACCGCCGTGACTACGCCCCGGCCTCCCCGGAGACGCAAGAAGATGGACCAATTGTGTCCCGCGACGGCCGCCGTCACCGCCAACACCGGCACGATGGAGTCCTCGCCGAAGATTATGCGTGCCGCCAGCCCGGGCAGAAATCCCTTTAGCAAGTCGCCGACGATCACGAGCGCGGCCGGCCCGAACCCAACCGCGCGCATGACGTTCGTGGCGCCCGACCGACGGCTGCCTTGCGCAAACACGTCCACGCCGAATCCGACCCGGCACACCAGGACGCCGAATGGAACCGAGCCGACGAGATAGGCGCCGAGCACAATGCCGATCGCGCCCAGGATTTCGCCCACGGACATGTGGCAGCCCTCTCCGCCGCGTGGCGCCAAGCTTGAAATGGGGCAAGGTGCCTGTCAACCCGCCGCCGCGACCGGCCGTCCGCTAGGTGCTACGACGGCCGCAGCCGGATCACAATCGGCGTTCCGTCGAATCCGAACGCCTCGCGCAGCCCGTTTTCCAAATAGCGCACATATGAGGGATGCACGTTCTCGGGCCGCGCGAAGAACGTCACGAAGGACGGCGGGCTGACGCCGATCTGCGTGGCGTACTTGAAGCGCGCCTGGCGCCCCTTGCGACTGGGCGGACCGCGCCGCCCGGCCCAGCCGCGCAAGAACCGGTTGAGCGGACCAGTCGCCACGCGCGTTTGCCGAACCTGATGCACCTGGAGCCCGGCGCCGACGCTCGCCGGCACGCCGCGCCCGGTGAGCGCGGACGTGTGCAGAAATGGCGCCTCGGGCAGGAAGTGCAAGACCCGCTCGAGGTGGAAGTCGACCTCTTTGCGGCGCTCCGGGTCCTGGAGCATGTCCCATTTGTTGGCGAGCACGACGATGCCCTTGCCGGCCTCGAGCACGAGCCCGGCCACGTGCGCGTCCTGCGCGGTTGCGCCCTCGTGCGCATCGACCACCAGCAGGCCCACGTCGCAGCGTTGAATCGAGCGCACGGCGCGCAACACGCTGTGGTATTCCACCCCCGAGTCAATGTGACCTCGGCGCCGAATCCCCGCCGTGTCGATGAGCCGGATGGACCGGCCCTCCCACTCCAACAGGGTGTCGATGCTGTCCCGCGTCGTCCCGGGCGCGTCGTGCACCAGCGCCCGCGTCTCACCCAACAGCGCGTTGAGCAGCGACGACTTGCCGACGTTCGGGCGGCCCACGATCGCCAGTCGGGGCAACTCGTCGGGCTCACCGGTAAAAGCCACGGCCGGCAGCCGCGCCGCCACGGCGTCCAGGAGGTCCCCGGTCGCGGTGCCGTGCATGGCGGAGATGGCCGTCGGTTCGCCCAGGCCCAGCGCGTAGAACTCGCCGGTGTCCAGCCGCAGATCCATGTGGTCGGCCTTGTTGACCACCAGCAGGTGCGGCCGCTGGCGTTTCAGCACCTCGCGCGCCACGATGCCGTCCAGCTCCGTCACCCCGGTCTGGACGTCCGTGACCACCAGCACGAGGTCGGCTTCGTCGGCGGCGGCTCTGGCCTGCGCCACGGCCGCCTCGGCCACCGGCGCCGGGTCGTGCCAGGCGATGCCCGCCGTGTCCACGACCGCAAACGCCCGCCCGCGCCACTCCAGCTCGCCGTAGATGCGGTCGCGCGTGGTCCCCGGCTGTGGCTCGACCACCGCCGATCGCTCCCCGACCAGCCGGTTGAAGAGCGTGGACTTTCCCACGTTGGGCCGCCCGATCAGCGCCACCAGCGGGAGCTGTCGATCGCCGTCAGCCATCGGCCGATCCTTCGCTCGTGTCGGCGTAGACTCCTCGCAAGCGTTCCGGCAGCAGCGCCGCGAGGCGCTGCATGATGTCTTCACCGACCTGGTCGAGTACCTCGCGCGTGACTCGGCCCGCCGGCACGTCCGGCTCCAGCATGGGACCGACGCGCACATCAACCCGTGGCCGGCCGCGCACCATCCGTCGCTTGAGATTCAGATCGTCGGCGCCCCAAACGGCCACCGGAAGAACGGGCACGCCGCTCTTCACCGCCAGGTACGCCGCGCCGGGCAAGGGCCGCTGCAGACCCCGTCCGCGGCTGCGCGTGCCCTCGGGAAACATGCCCACCGTGCCGCCCTCCGCCAGGATCCGCAGCAACATGCGCAGCGGGCGCATGTCCAGACCGTCGCGGCGGACCAGCACCGCGCCCCACCAATGCCACAGCAGCGCCAGCGGCGCCACCCGGTAGAGTTCCTGCTTGGCAACGAACGTGGTCGTGCGCGGAACATAGGTCCCCACCAGGATCGGGTCGAAGTTGCTGACGTGGTTGGACGCCAGGATCAACGGGCCGTCCGACGGCACGTGCTTCAGCCCGCGAACGTGCATGTCGAAGAGCAGCGGAAACAGGACAAAGCGACCGAACGCTCTCCCAGAGAGATAGGCCCACATCGCCGGGCGTGGCGTGTCACGGGCCTCCCACTCGATTTCAGGCCGCATGGATCAACCCCCGCTCGGTCATCGACGCCCTAATGGCCTCCACCACCTCGGTCGGCGCGCAAGCATCGGTAGAAATGATCACGGCGTCGGACGCAGCCCGCAGCGGCGCAATCGATCGCTGCGAATCGATGCGGTCCCGCGCCAGCAGGTTTTCGCGGATATCGGCGATGTCCATCTCGCCCCCGGCGTCCCGGCGTTCTTTCCAACGACGCTTGGCGCGCACGTCCGGGCTGGCATCCAGGTAGACCTTGAGGTCGGCCTCGGGGCACACCACGGTCCCAATGTCGCGGCCCAGGGCCACGATGCCGCCCTCGCGCAGCGCCTCGCGCTGGGGCTCGAGCATCGCCGCTCGCACTTCGGGAATCCGCGAAACCAGCGACACGGTGCGATCCACCTCGGGGCTGACGAGCGCCTCGGAGATCTCGCAGTCCCCGTCAAATGTCCGCGCCGCGAACTTCCCGGACGGGTCGGCGGCAAAGCGCAGCCGGAGCGAGCGGGCGGCGGCCAGGGCATCGTCCGCACGGTCCGGATCCCCGTCCGCGCGCACGGTCGCCAGCGCCACGGCGCGGTAGAACAACCCGCTGTCCAGGCACAGGTAGCCCAGTGACTCGGCCAGCATGCGGCCGACCGTCGTCTTGCCCACGGCAGCCGGACCGTCGATGGTGACAATGGGACCCCGCGCGGCGGGAGCGCTCATGAGTGTTTGCCGCTGCGCGACGCCACCCGTGCAGTATATGGGCCGCCGGCGCGGCCAACGGTCCGCCGGGCGTCACGGTCGACCAGGGCCTTTCGTTGCGCATGTGGCTCATCAACGTGCCCGCGGGCCGTACACTCGGTGCTCTGTGAGACGACACGCCCCCATCTTCCGCTGGTGCCGGGCGCGCCGGCTGGCAGAGGCCCTTGCGGGCCTGGTTGCCGTGACGGCGGTGTTGCTGGCGACCGCGCCAGGCCGCGCGGCCGCCGTGACCACCGTCGCCATTCCCTTTCATCCCCATGCCACCGTTCGGCTCGAAGGCGCGGGATGGGGCCACGGCGTCGGCATGTCGCAGTGGGGCGCGCGCGGGCGGGCGCACGCCGGCCAATCCGCGGCGCACATCCTGCAGGCCTACTACCCGGGCACCCAAATCGGCCAGGCCGATACCGGCGGCACGCAGATCCGCGTGCTCATCGACCGCGCGTACCGGCCGCCGGCCGTCGACGGGTCGACAGGCTCGTCGAACGGTCTGCCGGGGGTGATCATCGGAGTCGGCGGAAGCTGGCAAGTCGAGGGCGTCACCGGCCCGCTGCCGGCGGGCGCCCGCCTGCAGATGCATGAGCAGACCGGCAGCGGCGGCATCACCGTCGGCGTGATCAATCCCGGCGGGGTCTGGACCCAGGGGTTCCAGCTGCCGAGCGTCTTGGTCATCAAGCCCTTGGATGCCACAACGCGCCTGCGGGCGGTGCACAAGCCCGCCGGCAAGAGCGAAATTGTCCCAGACGCCTATCTCGATACCTATCGCGGCTCACTGGTGCTGCACGCCCACGGCGAATCTCTGGTCGACACCGTCAACGTCCTGCCCATCGAGGACTATCTGCGCGGCGTGGTCCCGGCGGAGATGCCCTATCACTGGCCCGCGGCGGCGCTGCAAGCCCAGGCGATCGCCGCCCGTGGCTACGCCCTCACCGGGATCCGGCCGCAACACCCGCTGTGGGACATCGACGACACGCCGAACCACCAGGCCTACGCAGGCGCCAACCACGAGCGGGAGTCCACCAATGCGGCGGTCGACGCCACGGCCGGCCAGGTGCTGACCTACGGCGGCCAGAATGTGCGTCCCTACTACTTCAGCACCTCGAACGGTCACACCGAGGCCAGCAGCGACCAGTTTGGCGGCGCGCCGCTGCCTTATCTGATGGGCATTTCCGACCTCGACCCATCTGGGCGGCCCTGGGACGCAGACTCGCCATTCGGCACCTGGCGCACTCAGGCCTTCGGCTTGACCGTGCTGGGCGACGCGCTGCGCGCCGCGGCGGGGGTCAACCTGGGCGATATCACCAGCCTGGAGATCCGGCGTACCGACGGCGGACGCACGGTGCGCATCCAGGTCAACGGCACCGCCGGCTCGGCATCCGTGAGCCACCGCGACTTCAGATCTGCATTCAATCAGCACGCGCCGCCCGATGTGGGCGCCATCGCGAGCTCGCATTTCCGCATCGTGCTGGGGCACTCGCTTACGCGGCCCGTGGTGCCGCTGAACCTGCCCAACAACCAGTCCCGCTACTACGAGGAAACCGGCCACAACATCGTTTTCGGCTTTCTGCGCTACTTCGACGCGAACGGCGGCGTCGAAACGTTCGGGCTGCCGCTCACCGAGGAGTTCGAACTGGGTGGCCGCACCGTGCAGTATTTCGAAAAGGCCCGCTTCGAGTACCACCCCGAGCACGCCGGCACCCGCTACGAGGTCCAGCTCGGCCTTCTGGGTGATGAGTTGACGGCCGCCCGGCGCCCGTTCCCGCGCGCCGAGCCGATTCCGCGCGAGCCCAACCATCGCTACTTCCCCGAGACCCGGCAGGCGGTGCACTACGCGTTCCTGGCCTACTGGGAGTCCCAGGGCGCGCTCGACCGCTTCGGCTATCCGATTTCCGACGAGATGTGGGAGAACGGGCGCACCGTGCAGTACTTCCAGCGCGCCCGCTTCGAGTGGTATCCGGAGTTCGGCGAGGTCCGCCTCGGATCGATCGGCGCCGAGCTCCTGCGGCAGCGCGGGTTGCTGCCATAGCGGCTAAGATTCAAACCGCCAGGGACAGCACCCCCATAACCGTCCAGACGCCACGCATCGCGCCCGAGCAGCAGGCCGACATCGCCGAACAGCGCGCCCAAGCGCACACCACCCGGCGCACCACGGTCGCGGACTTGGAAGAGTTGCTGTTCGAGCCCGTGCCGGTCCTCGATCACGGCTTCATCCGCGTGGTCGACTACATGGGCGACGACGAGGCCATCGTGCAAGCGGCGCGCGTCTCCTACGGGCGCGGCAGCAAGCGGCGGCGGCGCGACCGCGGCCTCATTCGCTACCTCATGCGCCACTGGCACACCACGCCCTTCGAGATGTGCGAGATCAAGCTGCACGTCAAGCTGCCGATCTTCGTGGCGCGCCAGTGGATCCGCCATCGCACCGCCAGCGTGAACGAGTATTCCGCTCGCTACTCCGTGCTCGACCACGAGTTCTACGTCCCCGAGCGCGACCGCCTCCAAGCGCAGTCGACCCTCAACAGCCAGGGCAGCGGCGACGTGCTGAACGACGACGAGGCCCAGCGCGTGCTCGACCTCCTCACCACCGACGCCGGTCAGGCCTACGAGCACTACGAGGAGATGCTGAACCTCGACGCCGAGGGAGCGACGCTGGATTCCGACCGCCAGGGCCTGGCGCGCGAGCTGGCGCGGATGAACCTCTCCCTCAACTTCTACACCCAGTGGTACTGGAAGATTGACCTGTTCAACCTGCTCCACTTCGTCTGGCTGCGGGCCGACCCCCACGCGCAATACGAGATCCGCGCCTACGCCGACGTGCTGCTCGACGTCATCCGCCGCTGGGTGCCGCTGACCTACGACGCCTTCATGGACTACCGCATGAACGCCGCCTCGATCTCAGGCCCCGGCCTCGCCGTCCTGCGCCGCATGCTCAACGGCGAAGCGGTCGACCAGGAATCCAGCGGCCTAGCACCCGCCGAATGGCGCGAGCTGATGAAGCTTCTAAACAGTGAGTCATGATTGGTGCTGAGTCTCCGCCTGGCAATGCATTACCGGCGCAAGGAGCGCACCGCGTGAAGTCGCAAATCGATATTCCGAAGGATCAACTCGCCACTTTCTGTAGGGATCACGGGATCAAGCGGCTGGCGATCTTCGGTTCCGCGCTACGGTCCGACTTCGGACCAGACAGCGACATCGACATGCTTGTTGAGTTTGCGCCGGACCGTATTCCCGGCCTGTTTGCATTCGCCGGCATGGAGCTTGAGTTGACCCGAATGCTCGGTCGTAAGGTCGACCTACGTACTCCAGAGGACTTGAGCCGCTACTTCCGCCAAGAAGTACTCGCCGAGGCGCAAGTTCAATATGCGCAGGAATGATGAGATTCGCCTGCGCCACATGCTCGACGCGGCGCATGCGGCAATGCGGCTCGCGCACGAACGGGTGCGCAGCGACCTTGACGAAGACGAAGGACTAGCGCATTCCTTAGTCCGAGTTGTCCAGATCATCGGCGAAGCCGCGAGTCACGTAGACGAGTCTGTTCGGGAAGGCAACCCAGGCATACCCTGGTCTCAGATCATCTCCATGCGCAACCGCCTCGTCCACGCCTACCACGACGTCAACATGGAAATCGTCTGGAAGACCGTGCAGGAAGACCTGCCTCAATTGGTCGAGCGACTCGAGCAGATCTTGCCGTCAGAAGCACGCTAACGCGGCAGGCCTGCTGGAACTCAACTACACATCGGCTTGACCTACATGGAACCGACGCCGCCCTAAATAATCGCTAGCCAACGGCTCGCAGAGACCTGCACCACCTACCTCGGGTCGCGCAGCGGCAAATCGGCCAACTCGTGCACGACCGATTCGGGGCGTTGGTTGCGCTCCACGCGCGCGATGTTTTCGTAGGCGAAGCGGATTCGCTTGGTCCAGCTTTCGTAGGTGGGTCCGGCGAAGTGGGGCGTCAGCACGACTGAGTCAAGGGCAGCCAGCGCCTCACCGGCCGGGAACGGCTCTTCCACGAACGCATCGAGACCCGCGCCGCCCAGGTGACCGCGTTGCAGGGCGTCGACGAGCGCGTCTTCGTCGATCACGCCGCCCCGCGCCGTGTTGATCACGATTGCGTCCGGCTTCATCCGGGCCAGCTCCGCGGCCCCGATGAGCCCGCGCGTGCTCTCCATCAGCGGCACGTGCAGCGAGACGATGTCCGACGTTTCCAGCAGTTCGGGCCACGACACGTAGCGGACTTTCAGGCTCTCGGTCACCTCGCTCGGCGCCTGCACCACGTCGTAGTACTGCAGCTTCACGCCGAACGGGAGCAGGCGCTGCGCGACCTGCCGGCCGATCTGCCCGAAGCCCACCAGCCCCACGGTGCGTCCCTCGAGCTCGTGCGGCTCCCATTCGGGCGTCTTGGCGGCGGTCCAGCGACCAGACCGCGTATCGCGATCGATCACCGGAAGCCGCCGGAGCACGGAGAGGATGAGCAGGATGGTGTGCTCGGCCACGGCCACCGCGTTGGCGCCGCCGTTGGTGGCCAGCAGTTGCCCCGCCGCCCGGCAGCGGTCGAGATCGACCGTGTCGTAGCCGGCGGACAGCAGCTGGATCAGCCGCACCCGCCCATCGGGGTCGTAGATGGCGTCCGGCAGGGGACTGAGCGGCGTGGCGATCACCACCTCGGCGCTGCGGATGATGTCGGCGTCCTCGTCGGCCAGCGCCGCAACGTCCGCGCCGACGTGCCGCGTTTCGATCAGCTCCCAGCCGGGCGCGTCCGGCAGAAGCTCATGGGTCAGGCGCCGGCATCCCTCGCCAAACTCCTGGTAGAGCGCAATTCTCATCGAGCGGATTCTCGCGGGTGATCTGGTGGTGCGGTCACGTCGCGGGCATACCCTAGCAGCCGCGCCCCGACGGCTACGGCGCCGGGTAGCCGGCAGCCGCCAGCGCCGCCCGCGCCACCGCGGCTTCGTCCCAGGCAATGGTGCGATCGGCATAGGCGATGCTCGTCTCGTGGCCCTTGCCCGCCAGCAGCACCGTGTCGCCCGGACCGGCCTGGGCGATGGCCGTGTGAATGGCCGCCCGTCGATCCAGCACGATGTCGATCCAGCTGTCGGGCCGTACTTCCCGGGCTCCGGCAACGACCGCCTCGGCGATGGCTTGGGGGTCTTCACTGCGCGGATCTTCGTCGGCCACCAGGATCCAGTCGGCCAGTTCGGCAGCCGCGCGACCCAGCAGCGGCCGCTTGCTCCGATCCTGATCGCCCGCGCTGCCGAAAAGGGCGATGAGTCGACCGGGAGTTTGCAGACGCAGCGCCCGCAGACAGGCCTCCAGCGCGGCCGGCGTGTGCGCGAAGTCCACGATGACCCGAAACGGCTGACCGCAATCGATGACCTGCATCCGCCCGGGCACGGACGCAATGTTCGGCAGCGCCGCCATCGCATCGTCGAGGCTGCCGCAAATCGACCCGACACACGCGGCGGCGGCGGCGATGTTGGCGGCATTCCAGAGGCCGACAAGGTTGGTGCGAACGGTCCACCGTCCCCAGGGAGAGTTCAGCGTCACCTGCCGGCGCCCGTCGTCGAGCTCGATCCACTCAGACTGCACGTCGGACGTCGGTTGCGCGCCAAACGTAATCACGTCGCTGCGCGTGTGCCGCGCAAACCCCGCCACGACCGGATCGTCGGCGTTGAGAATCGCCGCGCGACCTCGGTCGGTGGCCGGAGTCGCGTCCAGCAGATCGAGCAGCCGGCGCTTGGCCCGGCGGTAGCCCTCGATGCTGCGGTGAAGGTCGAGATGCTCATGGGTCACGTTGGTAATCACCGCGCGGTCGAAGCTAAAGCCGTCCACGCGCTGGAGCTCCAGCGCGTGCGAGGCCACTTCGAGCACCGCCCAGTCGACTCCGGCGGCCACCAGCTCGCGCAGCTGCCGGGCGATCACCGGCGGCTCGGGAGTCGTCAGCCGCCCGGCGGCCGGCAGCCACTCGCCGGCAAGCCACGTACCCACGGTGGTCATCGCGCCGGCGGCGAGTCCTTGCGCTTGGAGCATTGCCGCGATCAGGTGACTGGTGGTGGTCTTTCCGTCCGTACCCGTCACGCCGACCGTTCCGAGGGCCAGATCGGGCTCGCCCCAGAGTCGCCGGGCCAGCGCGGCCAGCGCCCACCGGCCGTCCGGCACGATCGCCAGCCCGACATGGCCAGGCACGTCGACCGGACGTTCGGCCACCACCGCCACCGCGCCGGCGTCAAGCGCCGCCGGGATGTAGACGTGTCCGTCGTCGCGCAGCCCTCGCCGGGCGACGAAGCAGGCGCCGGGGCCAACCTGTCGCGAATCGAAGTGCACCGACTCGATCAGTCCGCGGGCCGATTGGCGCAGTTGCGCGTCCGGACAAGCCGCGAGCAGATCGGTGAAAGATCGCGGGACCGGCGCGCTGCCGCTCATACCGGACCCGCCTGGCCGGCGCGCGCGCTGTGAATTGCTTCGCGCAGGCGCACGGCGCGGGTGAGCAGCCATGCCCGCGCAGGCTGTAGCGTTAGATCGAACGCGCCGGGATAGGTCACCAGGTCCGGTTTGAATCCGAGCTTGAACCGGTGCACGCCGGCCATGGCGTCGTTTGCGTCGTCGGGGTCCGCCATGCCCCAGAGGTCGTAGCGCCCGAAGCCGTGCCCTTTAGCCCACTGCATGGCCGCCCACTGCATGGCGTGCGGCGCCATGAGGTTGCGATGCTGGTTCGACGATCCCCCGAAGACGTAAGCGGCGGCGCGGCCCGCGCCCACCACCATGAGCGCCGCCAGCGGCATTCCCTGATACCGCGCGATGAAGAGCGCTCCCTGATCGGGTTGAAACGTCTGCCACACATCGCGGTAGTACGACGCATGGTGAATGGTAAACCGCTCACGCGAAGCCGTTACCTGCATCAACTCGACGAACGCCTCGAAGTCGGCGTCGCATTCGACAAGCGCCACCTCCACGCCGCGGCGCCCTGCGAGCCGGACGTTGTACCGCATCTTGGACTTGAAGCCGCCGAGGATGTCGGATTCCGGGCGCTCGAGGTCGACCACGGCGGTACGCGGGATCTGCACGAACTGGTTTGACGACCGGAATCCACAGGACGAAACCGCATCAGCGGCCAAACTGCTCGGCGGCTCGATGCGGACGAAGGATGCGCCGTGGTCCCGGCCGACCTCGATGGCCGAATGCGCCACCGCCGCGGCGGCGTCCGGGGTTTCGGCCAGCGGTCCGCGCGGCACATAGGCCAGTCCGACACGCGGCCCGCCCGGCCACGCTCGCCGGGTGCGGATGAGCACTTGCGCCCCGCCCGCGAGACTGCCGTCGCCGCGCGGCAGACCCAGCCGGATCGCGCGCCATCCGTATCGCGACTTCAGCTCCCCCCACCGCCACGACTGCAGAAAGCCACCATCGGTATGTCCGGCCACAAAGGCCTCCCACGCCGCTTGCGACTCGACCGGGACGACGGCGGCGGTCATGGGCGGCGCGCCACGTGGATCGCCACGGCGCCCAGGGCGTGCTTGCGGAACCGCACGTCAACGAAGCCGGCGGCCTCGATCTGCTGGGCCAGCTCCTGCGCCGTGGGAAAGTCGTCCACCGACTCGGGCAGCCAGGTGTAGGCCGCTCCGTGGCCGCTGATCCGGCGCCCCACCCAGGGAATCCACCGATGGAAATACAGGCGGAAGAGGTGCCGGAACACCGGCGTGCGGATCGGCGTCATCTCGAGGATGACCAGCACGCCGCCGGGACGCAACACCCTTGCGAAGCCGCTCCAGGCTCGCGGCAGGCTGTCCAGGTTGCGCGGCAGAAACGCGCTAACGACCGCATCGACGGAGCCGGATGCCAGCGGCAGACGCAGCGCGTCGCCCTGCAGGGCGCTGACATCGGCCCCGTCACGCCGCGCACGCGCCATCCCGTGAGCCAGCATCTCGCCGGCGAAATCGAGCGCAATGACTCGGGGGGCGTTGGCCGAGCGGCGCCAGGCTTCCAGCGACAGGTCGAACGTCCCGGCGCCGGCGTCAAGAATGGTCGCGGGGCGGCCGATGAGCGCCCGATCCACGGCATGACGTCTCCAGCCGCGGTCCATCCCGAAACTCATCAGCCGGTTGAGCATGTCGTAGCGGGGTGCAATCGCGTCGAACATGGGACGCACCCACGGCGATTTGGCCATGCCGCATTATCGGCCGCGCGGGCGGCTAGCGGGTGCGCTCGGTTGCCTGGTGGATAAAGGCCGCCAAAGACTCGCGCGACGGGGACGGACGCACGCGGTCCAGGGCGGCCCCGGCCTGCACCGCGTAGCGCCCAGCGACCGCCGCCGCATCTTCAACCGCACCCGACGACTTGATCGCATCGAGGGCCTGCATGACATCGGCGTCATCGGTCGCCTTACCGGTGAGCACCGCGCGCACGGGATCGTCGTCGCCGGCCCGGTCGCCGAGGTACAAGATCACCGGAAGCGTGACCAGCCCGGCGCGCAGATCGGTTCCGACGGGCTTGCCGGTTTCGGCCACCAGGCCGCTGATATCCAGGATGTCGTCGGTGATCTGAAAAGCCATGCCGAGGCTCCAGCCGAGGTCTCGGAATGCCTTCTGCTCAGCCGCTGGGCAGTCGCCCAGCACGGCGGCGGCTTCACAGGCCAGCGCGAACAGCGAAGCCGTCTTGTGTCCAATCTTCCTCAGGTATTGCTCGCGCGCCAGCTTGCCGTCGTCGTCGTAGGTCGGCGTCACAAACTCGCTTGTGGACATGTCGTGGATGGTGGCCGCGAACAAGCGCACGATGACCGGTCGATCAAGCTGCGCGACCAGGTCGGCGGCGGTCGCAAACAGATAGTCGCCGGCCAGCACGGCGATCTTTTGCGACCACATGACGTGCACGGCGGGCTGCCCGCGACGCTCGGGCGAGCTGTCGACGATGTCGTCGTGCACCAGCGTGGCCGAGTGCAGCACCTCCGTGGCAGCCGCCAGCTTGGCTACGGCTTCCGGGCGCCCACCGACGATCGCGGCGACGTGGAGCGCTAGGGCCGGTCGCAGACGCTTGCCCGGCGCTAGCAGCACCGCGCCGAGGACTTCCTCGAGCAGGGGAATCTCGGGAACGCGTGAACAGGCGCGGAGAACGTCTTCGACCTCGGCAAGCCGCGGCGCGACCATGCTGGTCGCGTGGTGGTCAGCGTCGGCCGCCGATTGATGGTCAGGCACAGGCGGCGGAAGCACCGAAGACGGCGCGCGCATTCCGGGTGGTCTTCTCGGCCAGTGAGGGTACCGACATTCCCACCGCCGCCGCCACTACCGCCGCCGTATGCGGCAGGTGCGCCGGTTCGTTGCGCCGGCCTCGAAGCGGCTCCGGGGACAGATAGGGCGCGTCCGTTTCGAGCAGCAACCGCTCAGGCGGGATTTCGGCTGCCGCGGCGCGCAGCTCGTGCTCGCGACGAAACGTGACGATGCCCGAAAGCGAGATGTGCAGCCCGAGATTGGTGAACTCACGGGCCTGATTGGCGTCCCCCGCAAAGCTGTGCATCACGCCCGTGATTCCCGGCACGGCCTCAAGCACGGCGGCTACGGCGTCAAGCGACTCGCGCGAGTGGATCACGACCGGCAGGTCAAGCTCGACCGCCAACGCGCACTGCTCCGCAAATGCGCGCGCTTGGACGTCGCGCGGTTGGAACTCGCGGTAGTGGTCGAGCCCGGTCTCGCCGATGGCGCGGACCTTCGGGTGGGCGGCCAGCGTACGCAACTCGCGCGCCGCGCGGCGGTCCCAGCTCCCGCATTCGTGCGGATGCACGCCGACGGACGCCAACCACCCGTCATAGCGCTCGGCAAGCTCGATGGCCCGGCGGCTCGACTCGAGGTCGTTGGCCACCACCAGCAATTCAGCGACGCCGGCGGCAACCGCGCGGGCGTGGAGCGCCGGCAATTCGTCGGCGAAGACGTGGTCGCCCAGATGCGCGTGGGTGTCGAAGAGCGTGGCTATGCGGCCTCGATGCGCGGAAACAGCGCCGCGCCGCCCGGAACCCGGTGCCCGGCCGGCAAGCCGGTCCAGCCGCCCGCGCCCCAGTCGCCGGGTCCGGCGGGCGGCAGGCCCAAGCGGCCGAGGATGGCGGTGGACGTCCGCGGCATGGCCGGCTGGAGTTGGATCGCAATGTGGCGCACCGCCTCCAGGGCGGCGCCCAACACGGTTGACAGCCGCTCGCGCTGCGCGGGGTCCCTGGCCAGGCGCCACGGCTCGGTGCGGTCGATATACCGATTCACCGCGCTCACGAAGTCGAACGTAGCGCCCAGGGCCAGGTGCAGCCGCCAGGACTCGTAGTGCGCTTCGGCCAGCGTCCAAGCCGTTTCGGCCGCCGCGCGCAGCTCGCTCTCCACCTCCGACGGCTCTTCCGCCGGCGGGACCACGCCGTCGAAATAGCGACCGAGCATGGACGTGGTGCGCAGCACCAGGTTGCCGAGGTCGTTGCCCAGGTCGTCCTGGTAACGGCGGCCCATGTTTCTCCACTTGAAGTCGCCGTCGCGATCGAAGGGCACCTCGCGCAGCAGGTAGTAGCGCAGGGCATCCGAACCGTGCCGCTCGATCACATCGGCCGGTCGCACGATGTGACCGCTCGTTTGGCTCATCGGCGCGCCTTCGTAGTCCACCCATCCGTGCACCACGACTTGCCGGGGCAGCGGCAAACCCGCCGACATGAGCATCGTGGGCCAATAGAGCGCGTGGAAGCGCACGATGTCCTTGCCGATGACGTGCGCCTCGGCCGGCCACCACTGCTCGAATGCCGCCTCGCCGCCGTTTTGCCCGAAGCCAATGCCGGTGATGTAGTTGATCAGCGCGTCGAACCAGACATAGATCCGCTGCGCGGGATCGTTGGGCAGCGGGATGCCCCAGGTCAGCGAGGCGCGCGAGATGCTGAAATCTCGCAGGCCCTGGCGAATAATCCCGAGCATCTCGTTGCGCCGCGTGTCCGGGTACACGAAGTCCGGGTGAGCCTCGTAATGGGCGGCGATGGCGTCCTGGTACTTGGACATGCGGAAGAAGTAGTTCCGCTCGGTGACCCACTCGGGTTTGGCGTCGTGGAACGGACATAGCCCATCGGTCAAGTCGTCGTCCGTGTAGAACGCCTCGCAGGGGACGCAATACCACCCTTCGTAGTCGCCCTCGTAGATGTCGCCTTGGGCCAGCACGCGAGCAAAGAATTCATTCACCGTCACGTGATGCCTCGGCTCCGTGGTGCGAACGAAGTCGTCGAATTCGACGTCAACGCTGCGCCAGACGTCTTGGAAGCGTTCGGCGGCCTCATCGACATACGCCATCGTGTCGACGCCCGCCTCCGCGGCCTGGCGGCTGACGCGCTGGCTGTTCTCATCGAGGCCGCCGAGGAAATAGGCGTCAATCCCGCGCAGGCGCTTGAAGCGCACCACGGCATCCGCGGCGATCATTTCGAAGCTGTGGCCCACATGCGGCTCGCCGCTGGGATAGGGAATGGCGGTGGTGAGGTAGTACTTCGACACAGAGGATTTCGCGCGACGCGAGTTCGCGATTCTATCCCAGGCGCCCTAGGACTCCTTGGCGGGTTCGGCGCGGCGGATCTCCTGGGCCAGGGCGTAGACTTCGCGACGCGGCATCCGCAATTCCCGTGCGACCGACGCCGCCGCCTGGCTCGGCGAAGCGCCCGCGGCCATGGCGGCCGTGACCGCGGCGGCGACCTTCGACGCCTCGGGCGCGACTTCGGGCTCGCGCTCCGCCACGTCAATTACCAGCGTGATCTCTCCGCGCGGCGCCTTGTGCGCCAGCACCTCGCACAGCTCGGACAGCAAAACTTCTCGGATGTCCTCGTGGAGTTTGGTCAGCTCCCGGCACATCGCCGTCGGACGGTCGCCGAGCCATTCCATCAGCTCGGCCACGCGCGTCGCCGCCCGATGCGGCGGCAGGTAAATGACCAGCGTGCGCGCGACCTCGGCGGCGCGCCGGACCAGGCGTTCGCGCCGCGGTCGTCGCTCGGGCAGGAACCCAATGAACGTGACGGGCTGCTGCGCGAACGACACCACCGACAGGGCGGTGGCCAGGGCCGACGCGCCCGGGATCGGCACCACGGACATCCCTTCGCGGCGAACCCGGGCCACGAGGTCCGGCCCGGGGTCGGCCAGGCCGGGGGTTCCGGCGTCGGACACCAACGCGACATCGCCCTCGCGCAGGCAGGCGACGATGGCGTCCTCCCGGCGCTCGGGGCTTTCGGCGTGGTAGGGGATCAGCCGTGGGCTCGCCCCAATGTGGTTGAGCAGCTTGCGGGTGCGCCGGGTGTCTTCCGCCGCAACCACCGGCACCGAGGCGAGCACGCGGGCAGCGCGCGCCGTCAGATCCTCGAGATTGCCAATCGGCGTGGCCACCACGTAGAGCACGCCCATAGCGGCAAGTGTAGGCGCTCAGACCTCAGACGCGGCCGCAACGGCACCGGCGGAGCTCGAGGCCCCGCCGGCCCGACCGTCGCCGGCGCCCTTGGGTCGCGCCTTGCCTATCCCGCCGGCGGCGGGGGCGGTTTCGGCATGTTCCGCAGCGCCGTGTAGGCGGGCCGCGGACTCAGGTCCCCGCGCACGATCCCGAACGCCCACTTTTCGTCATGCGACCCCACGACCTGCTGGAAGTTGAAATTCCAGACGATCATGTGCGTCACATAGGGCGCCTCCGCCCGCACCTTCGCGAATGACCGGACGAGGTAATTCGCCTGATCCTGCTCGCTGTTGCACCGCGCGTACTCGTAGCCCCGCGCCGGGTTTGGCGTCGAGGCCCAGCCGAACTCGGTGATCCACAGCGTCTTGTGCCGGAAGGCCGGGCCCGCCGCGATCATGTCGGCGTACAGCTGCTCGTAGCGGCTGAAGAAGAAGCTGTCGTGGGTCGACCAGCCGCTGTTGCACTTGGCGCGGCTCGCCGACGGGTTATTGATGGTGTCGTCAGGCGCGTTCGGCCCGCCGTTGGGATGGATACCCAGGAACTCGAAGTAGTTGGCAATCTCCCCGCCGTTGGCCGCCCAGAGGCGCCGCAGGTAGTCGCGGTCGTCGATAGCGGTGGACGTGTTGCCCGCCGGCGTCATGGCGCCCAGACCCACCATGGCGTTGGGATCGCCGCGCTTGGTGCCGATGTAGCCATGCTTGACCAGCTCGAGAAACTCGATATGGGCGGTGTTATTCGGATCGCCCGGACGCAGTGACGGCCACTCGCGCTGCAGATTGGACTCGTTCCACAGCTCGTAGGCCTGGACTCGACCCCGGTAGCGGGAGGCCAGCTCTTGCATGAAGCGGCCGAAGGTTGCCGGGTCGACGGGTGGGCCGTGACCAGGCGGCGAGCCCGCGGCCTTGAGGCATGGCGGCGCCTTGACCACGCTGAGCAGAATCTGCAGGCCGTTGGCTCGCATGGTGTTGACCAGGCGGTCCACGGTCGCCCAGGACCATTGGCTGGACGGCAGCGCCTGACAGCCCGGTCCGAAGACTTCCACCTCTTCCCACGGCACCTGCTGCTTCACCCAGCCGAAGCCGGCGCCGGTAACCAGATCGGCCAGTCGCTGGTCGTCCGGTCGGCGGAACTCACCCTGCATGCCGTAGCCCTGCAGACCCTGCGGCAGCACCATGGGCGCCGGGACTGAACCCGTCACAGGCGTCGGCGGCGGCGTGGGCGTGGGCGCCGGGGTCGGCCTGGGCGTCGGCGCGGGCGTCGGAATCGGAGTCGGGGCAGGCGTTGGAGTCGCCGGGGGGGTTGGCGGCCCCGCCAGCGCCTCGGCGGCAGTTACCGGGCGCTTGGCGTACTGGGGAATGATGATGCCGTTGAGCTTCTTGATCCGGTCGGGCACGTTGAGCAGGTGCGGAACGCCGACCCGGGTCCCAGGCGCCGGCACGTTGAAGATTCGCCACACCGCCCGCTGCGCCCGCAGGACTTGCGCGCCCTGCGGGTTGCCGTTGATTTCCTGCTCCTCGTAGGCAATCGGCAGGCCGTAAAGATCGATCCAATTTGACTTTTCGAGGAATTTGGCCTTGAGGACCGGGTTGGCGTCCAAGAGCCGCAGGTGGTTGCTTTTGATCTGCGAGAAGCTCGCCCCCGCATCCTCGGGCAGCACGCGATGTGCCGGCACGCCGGGCAGGTTCACCCCAAACTGGTTCGCCAGCAGGTCCATGGAGTTCAAATACGCGAACTGGCTGCACCCGCCTCGGTCTTGGCGGTCCGGCCGGAACTGCAGCATCACCTTTTGCAACGGCAAGACCTGAAATCCGTTGAATTCGAACTGCTGCCCGATCGGGTAGCCGACATCTTGGAGGGCAAGCGTGCGCACGCACGAGTACCAGTTGATCCCGCCGGCGTCGACGACTGGAAAGCCGTCGTTCGGATCCGCGGTGTCGCCGCCGGTGATGGTGTACAGGCAACCGCCCTCGATGGGGGTGCCCTGGTGGGGATCGCAGCCAACGGCCTGCACGGAGCTAACCGCTCCGGCGACCAACAGGCTGACAATGGCGACGACAAACCACTTACGCATGCGCGAAACTCCTCGGAGGCGGGCGCCACGACGGCGCCCGCTGGGTTTCTGCCTCCCAGAGCCCGCGCGTGGTTTGCCAGCAAACCGTAGCGGTCGAATTTAGGCGCGACGGCCAGGACCGTCAAACCCCTGGAGGGCGTGACGACGGCATCCACGCGGCAGGCTGGAGCGTCCGCGAGACAGGCGCTGGGGGCGCAAGCCGAGCCTATGGGTCAGCGGGCGCCCGCGGCAGACCGGCGGGGCGTGCCGCCCCGCCGGTCCGGCCGTCGAACGCGGCCTTAAATCGCGCCTCGCCTAGCCCGCCGGCGCTGGCGTGCTTGGCGACGGGGAGGGTTTCGGCATGTTCCGCAGCGCCGTGTAGGCCGGGCGCGGATTCAGATTGCTGTCCACGATTCCAAAGGCCCACTTCTCGTCGCTCGAGTCCACGACCTGCTGGAAATTCAAGTTCCAGACGAACATGTGCGTCACATAGGGCGCTTCCGCCCGCACCTTGGCGTAGGCGCGGACAAGGTAGTTCGCCTGATCCTGCTCGGTGTTGCAGTTCGCGTACTCGTAGCCCGGCGCCGGGTTCGGCGTCGTGGCCCAGCCGAACTCGGTGAGCCACAGCGTCTTGTGCCGGAACGCCGGACCCGCGGCGATCATGTCGGCGTACAGCTGCTGGTAGCGGCTGAAGAAGAAGCTGTCGTGGGTCGACCAGCCGCCGTTGCACTTGGCGCGGCTCGCCGCCGGGTTGCTGATCGTGTCGTCCGGCGCGTTCGGCCCGCCGTTGGGATGCACGCCCAGGAACTCGAAGTAGTTTGCAATCTCGCCGCCGTTGGCCGCCCAGAGGCGCCGCAGGTAGTCGCGGTCGTCGATAGCGGTCGGCGTGTTGCCCGCCGGCGTCATCGCGCCTAGACCCACGAGGGCATTCGGATCGCCGCGCTTGGCGCCGATGTAGCCGTGCTTCACCAGCTCGAGGAATTCGAGATGGGCGGTGTTGTTGGGGTCGGCGGGTCGCAGCGAGGGCCATTCACGCTGCAAGTTGGCCTCGTTCCACAGCTCGTAGGCCTGCACCCGTCCCTTGTAGCGGGAAGCCAGCTCACGCATAAAGCGGCCAAACGTCGCGGGGTCGACGGGCGGTCCGTGACCAGGCGGCGAGCCCTCGGCCTTGAGGCACGCGGGCGCCTTCACCACGCTGAGCAGGATGTTGAGGCCGCTGCTCCGCATCGTGTTGACGAAGCGGTCCAAGTCGTCCCAGAACCATTGACTCGGTGGGCGCTCCCGACAGTCCGGCAGGTAGACGTCGATTTCCTCCCACGGCACCTGCTGCTTCACCCAGCCGAAGCCGGCGCCGGTAACCAGATTGGCCAGCCGCTGGTCGTCCGATCGGCGAAACTCGCCCTGCATGCCGTAACCCCGCAGGCCCTGGGGCAGCGCCATGGGCTCGGGGACGTGGCCCGAGGCTAGGAGGAAGGACACCGGGCGCTTGGCGTCCTGGGGAATGATGATGCCGTTGAGCTTCTTGATCTGGTCCGGCACGTTGAGCAGGTGCGGAACACCGACCCTGGTCCCCGGCGCCGGCACGTTGAAGATTCGCCACACCGCTCGCTGCGCCCGCAGGACTTGCGCGCCCTGCGGGTTGCCGTTGATCTCCTGCTCCTCATAGGCGATCGGCAAGCCGTAGAGATCGATCCAATTCGACTTTTCGAGGAACTTGGCCTTGAGGACCGGGTTGGCGTCCAAGAGTCGCAAGTGGTTCTCGATGATCTGCGAGAAGCTCGCCCCCTCGTCCTCCGGCAGCACGCGATGTGCCGGCACGCCGGGCAAATTCACCCCGAACCGGTTGGCCAGCAAGTCCATGGAGTTCAAATACGCAAACTTGCTGCAGCCGCCCCGGTCTTGATAGTCCGGTCGGTACTGCAGCATCACCTTTTGCAGCGGCAAGATTTGAAAGCCGCTGAACTCGAATTGCTGGCCGATCGGGTAGCCGACGTCCTGGAGGTCAAGCGTGCGCACGCAGGAGTACCAGTCGATCCCGCCCGTGTTCACGATCGGGAAGCCGTCGCTCGGGTCCGGCGTGTCGCCGCCAGTGATGGTATAGAGGCAGCCGCCCTCGATCGGGGTGCCTTGGTGGGAATCGCAGCCGATGGCCTGGACGGACGTGACCGCTCCGGCGACCAACAGGCTGACGATGGCTATGACGAACCACTTACGCATGCGCGGATCTCCTCGGAGGCAGACGCTGCGACGGCGCCCGCTGGGTTTCTGCCTCCCAGAGCCCGAACGTGGTTCGCCGCCAGACCGTGACGGTCGAATCTAAGCCCGACGGCACTACCCGTCAACTCTTGAAGTGGCTCGCACACGCCCGGCCCGCGGCGCGGATGGGGCGGCGCAGTGGCTAGACTGGCGCCACGCCGGTTACCGGAAGGGGCGCCTGTGCGAGATCTGCGGGTTGCGCTGGCGCAAATCCGCCCCCGCCTGGGCGACGTGGCGCACAATCTGGCCACCCATCTCGACTACGCCGACCGCGCCGCAAACGCCGGCTGCAACATCGTCGTGTTCCCGGAGCAGTCCCTGACGGGATACTTCCTCAGCGATCTGGTCGCCGACGTCGCCGTCCCCCGTGACGACGCCAGTCTCGCGCCGATTCTGGACGCCAGTCGCGACATCGACATCGTCTTCGGCTTCGTCGAGCGCACCGCCGACCACCGATTCGTCCCGGCGGCGGCGTGCGCGTCCGGCGGCCGCTTGTTGCACGTCCACCAGAAGGTCTATTTGGTGACCTATGGCCTGTTCGACGAGGCGCGCGATCTGGCGCCCGGCAGGCACGTACGGGCCTTTGACACCGCGCATGGGCGGCACGCCATGCTGATCTGCGAGGACCTGTGGCATCCCACCAGCGCCGCGCTGGCGGCGGCCGACGGCGCGGACGTGATCTTCGGCCTGTCCAGCAGTCCGGGCCGCGGCGTGGGCGGCGGCGCGAGCGAGCTGGGAAGCGCCGAGACCTGGCACGCGCTCAATCGGCTCTACGCGCAAATGCTCGTCTGCTACATGGTGCACGTGAACCGGGTGGGATTCGAGGACGGGGTGAACTTCTGGGGCGGGTCGGAGGTCGTGGCGCCGGACGGCACATGCCTGGCGCGTGCGCCCGACTTTGAAGAGGCCCTCGTCGTCGCCGACTTGCCCGATAGCCGCCTGCGGCGTCAGCGCACTCGCCTGCCGCTGCGGCGGGACGAAAACCCCGAGTTGGTGAGCCGCGAGTTTGCGCGCATCGCCGCGGAGCGGCGCGATGGCCTCCACGACTGAAGCCTCCCTCCAGAGTCGCGCCCGCCATGGACTGCGGTTGGACGCGGCGCTGGCCGAGCAAATCCTGGTGCGGTTCATCGCCGACGCGATCTCGAAGTTTGGCTTCGCGCGAGCCGTGGTGAACACCTCGGGCGGCATCGACTCGGCCCTGACCTGCGCCCTTGCCGCCCGCGCGCTGGGGCCGCAAAACGTGCTGGCGCTCATGCTGCCCTACCGCACCAGCAATCCGTCCAGTCGGGGCGATGCCGAGACTCTGATTCAGGCCCTGGGCGTCAAGTCCCAGGTCGTGGACGTCAGCGCGGCGGTCGACGGGTACCTGGACGAGCTCGACGACGACACGACGCCACTGCGCCGGGGAAACGTGATGGCTCGGACGCGCATGATCGCCGCCTACGATCAGTCCCTGGCGTTCGACGCGCTGGTGGTGGGCACCAGCAACAAAACGGAGCTGCTGCTGGGCTACGGCACGCTGCACGGCGACATGGCCAGCGCCGTCAATCCCATCGGCGACCTCTATAAGACCCAGGTGCGACAACTCGCGGCGGCGCTGAACCTTCCGGCGTCGATCCTGGAGAAGCCGCCGTCCGCGGACCTCTGGCAGGGCCAGTCCGACGAGGACGAGCTGGGGTTCACCTACGGGTTGGCCGATGAAGTGCTCTACCTGCTCATCGACGAGTGGCATACCGCGGATGAGATCGTCGCGGGCGGCTACGACGCCGCGTTGGTGGCGGAAATCCGTCGACGGGTGCGGCAAACCCAATACAAGCGCCGCCCGCCCGTGATCGCAAAGCTCTCCGACCGGACAATCGATCGAGATTTCCGCTATCCGCGCGACTGGGGACGTTAGCGGAAGCGAGCGTACGGGAACCGCTCGCGCCCTTCTCCTACGTATACTCTCGGAGCACCGCGCCGGGCGACTGCCCCACATCGCGCGATTCTCCTGTGTCTGAATTCGACCTGCGTGAGCGCTTGGCGGCGCTCCTGCAACGCGCCCTCGACGCCGCGCTGACGGACGGCGCGCTGCCGCCGATGCCGACCGCCAAGATTGGGCTGGACCGTCGGGGAGACGAGCTGGCCGACTACGCCAGCGCGGACGCGTTGCGCCTCGCGCGCGGCGCCAAGATGCCGCCGCGCGCCATCGCCGAGGCCATTGCCGCGCACGTCGAAGCCGATGCCGCCATCGTCGCGGTGACGGTCGCGGGGCCCGGATTCGTGAACATCCGCCTCGACGATGCGTGGGTGCTGGACCAGATCGAGGCGATCGTGAACGCCGGATCGGCCTTCGGACCGGCGCCGGTCGCCGAGCCCCAGCGCGTGCAGGTGGAGTATTTGAGCGCCAATCCCACCGGCCCGCTGACAGTCGGCGCCGGGCGCATCGGCGTGGTGGGCGACGCCATTGCCCGCATGCTGGCCGCGCGGGGGCATGATGTGACGCGTGAGTATTATGTCAATGACGCCGGGCGTCAGATCGAACTCCTTGGCCAGACCGTCCACCATCACTACGCCGCGGCGCTCGGCGTGACCCGACCCTTCCCCGAGGACGGCTACCGGGGCGCCTACGTCGCGGAGTGGGGCCAAACCATCGCCGCCGAGGACGGCGACCGCTGGCTCGACCTTCAACGGCGCGAGGACGCCGAAGCGTTCGAGCAGCGATCCGTCGCCATCGCGCTCACCTCGATCCAGCATGACCTCGCCGACCTCGAGATCGACTTCGACGAGTGGTATTCCGAGCATGAGATGCGCGCCCGGGGCGAGGTCGAGGCCGCGCTGACGACGCTGACCGACGCCGGGCACGTGACGCAGCGCGAGGGCGCCACCTGGTTCGTCGGCGGCGAGGGCACGGAGGACCGCGAAAACGTGCTCGTCCGGTCGCGCGGCGACCCCACCTACTTCGCCACCGACATCGCCTATCACCACGACAAGTTCCGCGCCCGGAAGTTCGATCTCGTGATCAACATCTGGGGCGCCGACCACCAGGGACACGTCCCGCGCATGAAGGCCGCCATGGAGGCGCTGGGCATCGATCCCGCGCGCCTCGAAATCCTGGTGGCGCAGATGGTCGGGGTGCGCAGCGGCGACGGCCTGGCGCGCGCCGGCAAGCGCAGCGGGCGCTTTGTCACGCTGCGCGAGGTGCTCGACGAGGTCGGCCCCGCCGCCACGCGGTACTTCTTCCTCTCCAAGGCGATCGACAGCCAGATGGAATTCGACCTGGAGCTGGCCAAGCGCGAGGACCCCGAGAATCCGATCTACTACATCCAGATGGCGCACGCGCGCTGCGCGGGAATCCAGCGGTCGGCGGCCGAGAGTCCGTCCGGCGCGACGCCCGACCTCTCACGCTTGGGCGCGCCGGAAGCGGCCCTGGTCCGCCACCTGCTGGCCTATCCCGAGGTGACGGTGGACGCGTCGGACTCGCGCGAGCCGCACCGCATCGCGCACTACCTGCTGGAGCTCGCCCGCGCGTTTCACTCCTACTACAACGATCACCGCGTGGTGAGCGACGACGCCGTGCTGACGGCCGCCCGGCTGCGCCTGGTCGCCGCCGTGCGGCAAGTCGTGGCGAACGGCTTGGAACTACTGGGCATCGACGCGCCGGAGCGAATGTAGGGGCGGTTCGCGAACCGCCCGTTCAGACCCTTTCGGAGTCAACGAGCCGGCGCAGGTCTTGCGGCCTATGCGATTGCCTCGCAGTTGGCCGCGGGCACCGTCACCGTGCCTCCCTGCGCTCGCTGCACCCGCACGCAGATGGCCGGCGACCCTGAGAGCGCGCGCGCCTCGTCCGGCGCCGGACCCACCATCACTCCTTCTTCGCCGGCATCCGCTCCGGCAACGATGCGCACCGGCAATCCATCGGCCCTCAGCTCCTCGGCCAGGGCCTCGGACGGCCCCGGGGGCAGCAGCACCTCGGACTCGCCGGGCTGCCGGCTGCCAACCACCGACACCACCTCGTCGGCGCTGGCGCGGAACAGGCGCTGCAGCGCGCGCGGCATGCGGGTGTGGCCAAAGCCCTCCGTCAGCAGCGTCGGCACGGGCGGCGTGAGGGGCGCTGAAGACGGCGACGGAAGCCCAACAATAGTTGGGGCCAGCGCCAACTCGGAGAGCGTCGCATCGTCGGCCGACGGGGCGATGACCGCGGACACGCGGGCCTCGATGGCGCGCTGCATCCACTCGGTGCGGAGCGGGTCGGGCGTGACGAGAATCTCGCCGATTTCGGCCAGCTCCTCGGGCCGATCGCCCGACTCGATGACGCGCAGCGGTCCCACGGCGCGACCGCCCGCGCCCAGGGCCCCGGCAATGGCCACGCCCCGCCCTTCGATCACGATCGACTCGCCCGGCGTGACGCTGACGACGGTCCCGGCCAGCCGGCAATGCAGCGCAACCTCGCGCACCTCGCGCACGAACACCGCCACCCCGGTGCGCGGACTCACGCTGGCGATCATGCCGCGAGCCGGCGCCCGCCATTCCCGCCCGATGCCCATCCGCCCCATCGACTCGGCCAGCAACGTGTCCTCTTCCACGATTTCGGCGCGGCTCACCTTGAGCAAGCCGGGCACCTCGTCCAGTTGAGCGTTCAGCAGTCGCGGCAGATCGGCCACCGTCACCCCGGCGCGCATGCGGCCACGGCCCCAGACCTGACCCATCACCACATCGTCACCCTCATGGACGAGAATTCGACCCGAGCTCGGAAGGACGTGCCGGCGCCGGAGCGCTCCGCTCCGCACGGTCCGGCGAATGGCGCGCCGGACGCGCTCAGCCTCCATGCGGCCTCGCCGGAGCAACCGCCGTCGCCGCGGGGGGGAAGGCGTCCATCGAGCGCAGCCACTGCTGTAGGCGCGCCTGGCGCTCGTCCGGCTCGTCAGGCCATACCAAGGGCCGCCCGCGCGCATCGACGATGAGTCCCACAAGGCCCGCGCCAACGTTGGCCTTCAGCCGCGCCGGGCGTCCGTTGCCCAAGCCCACGTCGAAGCGCGCCTGCGGCCAAACGCGAACTTCCGCCGGCACACGCGCGTCCCACTGAATCACGTCAAGCGCGCCCGCGCTGACCTCGCGTTCGATGCGGGCTCCCGAGCTCGGTCGCACGTCGACCAGCACGGCCGGCTCGCCGGCTTTCGCGCGACCCCGAGGCGCCACGCAGACGCCGAGTGGAACCAGGGTCGAGTCGAATGCCACGCGAGCCCCGGTCCGGGCCAGCGCGCCCTGCATGGCCAGGCTCGACGTCGGATCGATCGCCAGTTGCGACACGCCCACGGGCTCCAGGATGTTCACCAGCAGCAGCGCGGCCTGCACCGACCGACCGGCGCCTCGAGCCGCGCGACCGGTGAGGATGATCAAATCGAGCGCCTCGTGGTCGAGCGGACTCCGGCCGTCCTCGGAGGCGCGCAACGCCTGGCGCGCCGCGGCGGTGAACACGGCGTGCGACAGCTGCAACTCGGCCGGGGTCGCCGCCACCGCCGCCGGGTGCGCCGACCGGTTCAAGGCGGTGAATCGCAGCGCCTGCGGAATCGGCTCCTCGGGCGCCCACTGCGCCACGCGCTCGATCGGCGTCTGCAGCGCAATGTGATAGGGACGCGCCAGGTCGTGCCCTTGTCCCAGCCCCACGCTCACCCCAGACCCGGCCTGGAAGCCGACGATGGACACCTGGTCGTCGTCCAGCGACACCGCGGCCACCTCCAGGGACTGCTGCGTCGCCAGCTCCCGCACGGCTTCGCCCAATGCGGCGGCGGTCGCATGCGCTGGGGCGTCGGCAACCTCTTCCGGCACCGTGCGTCCGGCGAAGCGGCGCGCCTTCACCGTCTGCTGCACGTCATCGAGCAGCGCGTTCGGTTCGGTCATGTCGAGCGGATCGTCCACGCCACCGCCCTGCACCGACACGGCGTGGACCGGAAACGCCTGCCCGAGGCTGGCGAGCGCCCGGTCATCGAGTTCGCCCCCATAGAGGATGGCGATCACGGGCACATAGCTCGACTCGCGGCCCGCCAGCCCTCCGATCAGCAGGTCGGCCATGTAGGCCAGGCCCTGTCCGTCGCGATCCTCCGTCAGCGCCACGACGACGACGCTGGGACGCTGCGAGGTGATGACGTCAACGGACGCCGGACCGTCAATTCGATCTCGAAACTCGCGCGCCGCGGTGGTGGCGCGACCGATGACGACGAACTCGCGCTCGGTCAGCGCCGCTTCGAGCGCGTCGAGATCGCGCGTGACCAGGTTGCTCACCACGAAACACGACGGACCCGGAGCCAACCCTCGACCCACGGCCGCGGCGATGGGCGGCGTGCGCGGCTCTCCGTGCGGACGCGCCGACGACTCTGGAATCGCGAAATAGGCCCCGGCCAGCGACTCGGCTTCCGCCACGGCCCGCTCGAAGCTCGGCGTCAGATCGAAGTGCGGCGCGTCGAGCGTGCTGGGCGCCCCGGCCACCGTGAGCAGCCGGTACGCGCCCTCAAGGCGGGCAAAGACCGCCACCCGCGTCTCCGCCCCAAGCTCGACCACGGAGACCCGGTCGGAAGTGCTCGGCGCCGCCGCGCCGTCGCCGTTCAGCTCCATGCGGCGAGCGTAGCAATTGAACCTAAGCGGCTCCCTCCGTCAGTCCGGCTCCGACTCCTTCTCCCTTGGGGAGACCATTGCGTCAACATTCGTCATTCCCGCGGAAGGACACCTTGGCGTAGTCCTTAGTCATTCCCGCGAAGGCGGGAAGGTGGATTCACATTTCAAGTGCAACGGTTGATCCCAGAAGACCTCGGCTGGGGTT
>JAPOXD010000005.1 GCA_026707285.1 Chloroflexota bacterium
CTATCTGCGCGATCCCGACGGCATCACGGTCGAGCTCGACCTCCGCGCGCCGGTGACAGTGGAGTAGGTCCAGCGTGTCGCCGGAACGGAATCGAGTGGACCCTGCCGGTGGCGCTATAGTTGTTCGCCACAGGCCACCGCCACCGGCCTGCTGAATGGCCCGCGCATGACCCCAGAGTTGATCGGGATTCTCAGCGTGGGCGCGGCGCTCTTCGTCGGGCTTGGCGGCCTCATTCTGTCCGTCACGGCGCGTTTCAATGCTCGCATCGACCGGCTCGAAGATCGTTTTGTGGCCCTCGAAGCCCGGATGGATGCCCGATTCGAGTCGCTGGAAACTCGGATCGACACGCTGAGCGAGCGCGTGGCGCGGGTCGAAGGCGTCATCGAAGGGCTGTTCGCGGGCATGAACGGCCGACGCGCCGCCGGGGACAAAGAGGCGGCAGCCTAGCGCGCAGCGGCTTGGCGGCACCCGTCCCGCGCCAAGTATCGTGATCCGCGTCCGCTATTGGCCTGAGTCTGACTCCGGCTCACTGGTCGGCAAGCTTCTGCGATAGCGCACGAGCGGCGCGCCGTCCCAGTCTTCCCAGGGAGTGACGAACCCGTCGGTACACCATCCCTGCGCTTCGTAGAAGGCCCGCGACGCCTCGCATTCGGCCAGCGTCCAGAGCGTCGCCGTGTCGTAGCCGTCGGCGGCCAGCCTCTCGACGGCGGCGTGCCGCAACCGTCGGCCCACGCCCCGCCGCCAGTTCGCGGGGTGCACGTAGAGCCCGTGCACTTCGGCCACGCGGGCGGGGTCCACGTCCTCGTGGCGCGTGGCGCCGAAGCCCACGAATCCGAGCGCCAGGTCGCCCGACTCCGCGAGGATGAAGCGTTTGTCGGCGGACTCCGGCGGGGCCAGATACCTGCGAAAGCGGTCGGCGCTCCGCTCGACCCGCAACGCGTCGAGCCGTTCGCCAGGGACGATCCCGCGAAACGCGGTCTGCCACGCGCGCACGTGGGCTTCGGCCATTGCCGCGGCGTCCGCCGCCGTGGCCGCGCGCAGTTGCACCTCGCTGGCTACATCCACATCCGGCGATTGAGGACCATGGTCTCCGTGGCCGTCGTTTGCTCCGGGGTCTCGTCGCCGGGGAAGCCGGTGGTGTAGAGCTGGTAGTAGAGCCCGCCGGCTTCCAGCAGCTCGTCGTGGCCGCCGCGCTCCACGATCTGGCCGTCCTGGAATACCAGGATCAGATCCGCGCCCCGCACCGTGGCCAGCCGGTGCGCGATGACGAACGACGTGCGCCCCGCCATCAGCCGGTCCAGCCCACGCTGGATGATCTGCTCGGTGTGGGCGTCAACGCTCGAGGTGGCCTCGTCCAGAATCAGCAGGCGCGGGTCGGCCAGCAGCGCTCTCGCAAAGCAGATGAGCTGCCGCTGCCCCACCGAGAGCCGCGCGCCACGCTCGCGCACGTCCGTGTCGTAGCCCTCCGGCATTCGTTGGATGAAATCATGCGCTCCCACGGCCTCCGCCGCCTCGACGACCTGCTCGTCGGTGGCGTAGGGCCGCGCGAAGGCGATGTTCTCGCGGATCGTGCCCGAGAACAGATAGCTGTCCTGCGGCACGATGCCCATTTGCCCGCGCAGGGAGTCTTGGGTCACGGAGTCCAATGGCACGCCGTCGATACGGATTTCGCCGCGGCCCGCCTCATAGAAGCGGGCGAGTAGGTTCACCGTGGTGGTCTTGCCGGCGCCGGTCGGCCCCACCAGGGCCACGCGCTGCCCGGGCTCGACATCGAACGAGATGTCGTGCAGCACGTTGGTGCCGTTGTAGCCGAAGGTCACGTTGTCGAACTCGACCCGCCCCTGGATCTGCGGCAGCGCCTGCGCGTCCGATCGGTCCTCGACATCCAGCGGCTCGTCGATCAGCTCGAAGATCTTCTCGCCCGCAGCCATGGTGGACTGGAGCTGGTTGTAGAACCGCGTGAGCTGCTGGATGGGCGTGAAGAAGCGCGCGATCAGCGCGATGAAGGCCACCAGCGTGCCGATGCCCATCTCGCCGTTGATCACGAACATGCCGCCCACGACGATCACCAGCGCCGTCGCCAGCGCCGAAATCGTGTCCACCACGGGAATGAAGGCCGAGACGATCGCTCCCGCGCGCACGCTGGCGTCCACGTTCTGCCGGTTGGTCCGCTCGAACGCCGCGGCGTTGCGGTCCTCGCGCACGAACGACTGCGCCGTGCGCACACCGTCGATGCTCTCCTGCAAGTTGCCGTAGACGTCGCCCACGGTCGAGCGCACCTGTCGAAACGCGTTCCGCGCCCAGTTGCTGAACACCCGGCTCGCCAGCCACATCAGCGGCATCACCGCCAGGGATACCAGCGCCAGCCGCCAATCCAGCCCGAACATCATTCCGACGATGATGACCAGCATCACCACGTCGCCGACCAGCGACGTCACGCCTAGCGTCACGAACTCGCTGATCACGTCCACGTCGTTGGTGATGCGGGACATCACCGCGCCCAGCGGATGCCGGCTGAAATAGGACAGCGACAGCCGCTGCAGCTTGGCGAACATGTCGTTGCGCAACTGGCGCAGGCTCGCCTGGCCGATGGCCGCCGTGATCAGCACCTGGAAGTAGTTGAGCGCCCACATCAGGCCCAGCGTCCCGATGTACACCATTCCTACGATTGCCAGCAGGCCGCCGTTGCCCTGGACTTGGGTCAGGTCGCTGCAGTCAAGCGCGCCGCCGCAAATGCCGTCGTCAATGCCGATCTTCAGCAGCAGCGGACCCGCGTTGGCCGCTCCCGCCGCCAGCACCACCAGCACGAACACCACGACCAGCCGTCGCCGGTGCGGCAGCAGGTAGGCCAGCAGTCGTCGCGCGATCCGGTGGTCATAGGCCTTGGCGTCGTCGCCCATGCCTCCGAGCATCATGCGTCCCGCCATGCCCATTAGCCCGCTCCTCCCTGCGACGGGGCGGCGGGCGCCGCCTGGGCGTCGCGCAGCTCCTCGGCCTCGGCCTCCTGGGTGAGCCACATGTCGCGGTAAAGGCCTTCCTGCTCGATCAACTGCTCATGTCGCCCGCGCTGCACGATGCGCCCTTGCTCCAGCACGATGATTTCGGCGGCGTCGCGCACGCTGCGAATGCGTTGACTGATGATGAGCGTGGTGCGCCCGCGCTGCGCGTCCGCCAGGGCTTCCTGGATCGCCCGCTCCGTCCAGGTGTCGACGCTCGAGGTCGACTCGTCGAGCACCAGGATGCGCGGGTCGAGCAACAGCGCCCGGGCTATGGCGATTCGTTGCTTTTGTCCGCCCGAGAGCGTGACGCCGCGCTCGCCCACGGACGTTGCGTAGCCCTGGGGCAGGCCCGCGACGAAGTCGTGGATCTGCGCCGCGCGGGCCGCCGCCTCGACCTGCGCGTCGGTTGCCCCGGGTCGTCCGTAGGCGATGTTCTCTCGAAGGCTGGTCGCGAAGACGAAGGGCTCCTGGTGCACGATGCCGATCTGCCCCCGCAGCGACGCGAGGCGCGCCTGCCGCACGTCCACGTCGTCCACCAGCACGCGGCCGGACGACGGGTCGTAGAACCGCGGCAACAGATTGATGATGGTGCTCTTGCCCGAGCCCGTGCCGCCGACGATGCCCAGCGCCTCCCCGGGCCGCACCCGGAACGACAGGTCGTCCAGCACCTGCTGGCCCTCGTATTCGAACGACACGCCGTCGAATCGCAGCTCGCCGCGCACCTCGTCCAGCGCTACGGCGTCCGCGGCCTCTTGCACCTCGGAGTGCTCGTCCAAGACCTCGAAGATGCGATTGCCCGAGGCCACCGCGCGGGCAAAGCTGTTGATGGTCATGCCCAGCATGCGCACCGGCATCATCAGCAGGAGCAGATAGCCGTTGAACGCCAACAGCGCGCCGATGGTCGCCTCGCCCTCGATCACCTTCCAGCCGCCGTACCACAGCACCGCCACCTGGCCCAGCCCGAGCACGGCCGTGAAGAGCGGCATGCGCATGGCGAACAGCCGCATGACCTCCACGTTGCGGTCGGTGACCTCCTTGTTGACCGGCTCGAAGCGCGCCCGTTGCATCTCCTCTTGCGCGAAGGCCCGCACCACGCGTGCGCCGGCCAGGTTCTCCTGCACCGTGGCGTTCAAGTCCGCCCAGGCCTCCTGCACTGCCTGAAACAGCGGGCGGATGCGGTGCGCGAACGTCACCGCCAACACCGCCATCACCGGCACGGTGAGCAGCGACAGCAGCGCCAGTTGCCAATCGGTGACCAGCAGCATCACGGCGGCGCCCACGAGCAGCAGCGCAATTTGCACGAGCTGGAACGCGCCCATTGACACGAAACGGCGCACCCGCTCGACGTCACTCGTCGTCCGGGACATCAACTCGCCGGTGCGGGCACGGTCGTGATAGCCAAACGACAGGCTCTGCACGTGTCGATAGAGCTGGTTGCGCATCGTGAAGACGACGCGCTGGCCCAGCCACTCGGAGGCGAACTGCCGCCCGAACTGCGCCGTGCCCTTCACGGCCGTCAGCGCCACCACCATCGCCGCCAGCACGATCAAGACCGCGATCAAGCCCTCCTTCAGCCCGTTGTCCACCACTCGTTCCAGCACCTTTGGAATCGCCAATTCGGCCGCGGTGGCCAGCAGGGTGACCACAAGCGTCCCCGCCGCTAGCCGCCAATGCGGCAGCGCGTAGGCTGCCAGACGGCGCAAGACCTGCTGGCTCGACCCCAGCGCGATGCGCGGCTCCGAGCGCATTCCACCCGGTCCACCCATGGGCGGCTGGCCGCTGCCGTGCTGGCCTCCGCGTCCGCGACCGTCGCCAGGCGAGAATCCTGGCGGGCCGTCTTCGTCGCCGCGTCCGCGTCGTCCCCTGCCGCCAGGCCCGCGCCGGCGACTGCCCCTTCTGCCCTCAGCGGGTTCCGTCTGGGATGCGGGGCGACGCGAGCCGCGCCTGCCTCCTCTCCCCTCGGTGGGAGAGGGATGCGGCGAGCGGGATTCATCGGTCATGTCTTGTCTCCGGGTTCACGTTTGCCCGCCTCTCGCAGCGAGCGGAAATAGCCTTCGTCGCGGCGCCGGGCCATGTGCGCGTTCAGCTCGGTCAACGCCCCATCGAGTCGCTCGAGCGCCTCGGCGGGCATCCCGTCCAGCGCCCCCGCCAGGAACGTGGCGAGGGCCTGCTCGTGGGCCTCGAGCGCCTCGAGGCCCTGCGGCGTAGCGCTCACCACGGCGTGGCGTCGGTCATCCGGGTCCTCCGCCCGCGTCGCCAGGCCCGCGCGAACCAGCGAGTCGACGCTCTGCGAGGCCCATTGCTTGCTCACCATCAGCCGGCCGCCAAGATCGCTCATGCGGCAACTGCGGTTGCGCAAGGCGCGCAGCGCCTGGTGCTGCGGCATGGTGAGCTCCAGCTCATCCGCATGGGCGGCGGCAAACCGCATCGCAATCCGCCCCATCCGCCGGCCGAGCACCAAGAGCTGCCGCGCGGCCTGGACGAGGGCATCAGCGGTCGCGTCGTCGCTTCCAGACGTTGCCACGGCTCGTTCGTCTATTTCACGGACCGTCATGATGGTGGATCGTACGGTGACCGGACGGTTGAGTCAAGGGCGAATTTGCTTTTCTTTCTTCAATGGGTGTAAGGGCACCCCCTGTGTGGGCAGCCCGCTGCCATCGGATCCGTCGGAGATCGCGTTCTCCGGTCGACTTGGGGGTTGGGATGCGGCGCCTATGTCACTTCGAACGAAGTGAGAAATCTGGAGTCCACGACCTCGCGGCCGGGGTCGAACATCTGAGATTCCTCGCCTGCGGCTCGGATGGACTCTGGCGGATGGCGCGCTATCCGCCGCCCATCATCCTCACGGCCCGAACAGCGGCAAGCCGGGAATCCCGATCTTGACCCGGTAAAGCGCGCCTTCCCGGCAGGTGATGAAGAGCTCGTCGTTGTCGGCTCCGCCGAAGCAGCAGTTCGCCGGCTTCTCGTGGCCCACGGGAATGTCCAGATCGATCTCGCCCTCGGGCGTCACGCGTCGTACGCGGTAGGCGCCGTAGACCGCCACGTAGAGATTGCCCTCGATGTCCAGGCACATGCCGTCCGGCGCCCACCAGTTGTCCTGGCCCTCGCGCAGGTCGGCCAGCACGCCGCAATTGGCCAGCGTGCCGTCCGCGCGAATGTCATACGTCAGCGCCTCGCCCGTGTGGGAATCGGCGATATAGAGCACCGAGCCGTCCGCGTTCACGTTGACGCCGTTGGGCCAGGCCACGTCCGCCGCCAGTTGCACGTCGCCGCCCGGTCCCAGCCGATAGACGCGGCCTGGCGGCGGGTCCTGCGCGTAGTGGCCCTTGGGCGCGGTGAAATAGAGCGCGCCGGAGGGATGAAAGGTCAGATCGTTGGGCGACCCGAGCGGACCGCCCTCGTACTCGTCGACCACGGTGAACACCTGCCGCGACGGCGTGACGCGCGCGATGCGGCAGCCGAAGAGGTCGGTGACATAGCAATCGCCGTTCCAATGCACGGCCGTCCCGTTGGGCGCCGCCAGCCGCACAAACGGCTCGCAGCCGCCGTGGCGCGACACCCGCCACAGCGTGTGCTCGCGGCTGTCGGCCACGTAGAGCCGCCCCTCGGCATCCATGGCCGGTCCTTCGGCCGACAGCAGTCGGTCCACCCACAACTCCACCGGCCCCTGAAATTCCGCCGCCATCAGCCTCGCCCCCATGCGCCGCGCCCCGCCCGCGAGCATGCCCCGACGCGGGCGGGGCGGCAACCGGCGGGAGGCGCCGGTCGGTGTAGGGGCGCCCCTGGTGGGCGCCCGCTGCCTGCCCCGAATACGCCGTCCGGAATGTGTTCACCATGTCTCCGAACAGCCCTGGCCTGTCGGACTGGTGTTGCCCGATGGCGGTGTCGCTGCGAACCCGTCCCCCTCACCCCATCCCTCTCCCGCGGTGGGGAGAGGGGTCCGGTCGGAGTCGCGACGGTGACTCTGCCCAAAAACACGGTCGATTAGGCGGTGGACTGGATCAGCGCGCGGAGGTAGCCGAGGCACCAGGCGCGGGAAAGGTCGTTGTCGGGCGAGTCGCCGAGGACGCCGGGGTAGTGGTCGGGCATCACGTAGCCGTCGAAGCCGGCCTCGTGCAGCAGGCGCATGTGGTCGGCGGCGTCGAAGTCGCCCTCGTCGGGAAAGACTTCGTGAAATCGCGGCACGGTGCCGCGGACGTTGCGGAAGTGGATGGCGAAGAGCTTGCCCTGGGCGCCAAAGCGACGCAGCGCGCCGGTCATGTCGCCGCCGGACTCCTGCAGGGTGCCCAGGCAGAAGAGCAGGCCAACGCCGGGATCCGCGTAGCGGTCGAGCAGGACCCCGAGCCCCTCGGGTGTCGCAAACGGCTGGGCCACGCCGCGGTAGACCGGCAGCGGGGGATCGTTGGGGTGGAATCCCAGCCGCACGCCGGCGGCGCGGGCCACGGGAAGGACGGCGTCCATGAAGCGGTCGAGGCGGCGCCAGACTTCATCCTCCGGCACGCGAGGACCGTCGGCGCCGGGACCGCCCCAGGTGACGAGGTCGCCGGCGTCCAGGCGGGCGGCGTCGAAGGTGCGCAGCACGGCGCCGGCGCGGCCCAGCGGCTCGTCGCGGTAGCCGCGCCAGTCGTGCTGCGCCTCGTCGGCATGGGCGATGGCGAAACCGCAGGTGAGCAGGTCGATGCCGTGGTCCCCCAATAGGCGGACGGTCTCGCAAAGGGCCTCGAGCTCTCCGGCGGCGCGCTCCGCATCGCCCTGCAGGACGCCTTGGATCAACGGACGGCTGAGCTCCATGCCGCCGAGCGCCAGGTCGAACTCGGCGAATCGGTCCAACAGCGCGCGAAAGCCCTCCCGATCCACGCGGCCGCCGGTGGCCTCCGCCCCGGGAAAGCGGATCCAGCGCAGCGTGCCGCCCTCGACCCCCAACTGCCGCACGAGCTGCAGGTGTTCGCGGGAGGTCGAGGCGTAGCGGAGGCCGAGCTTGGTCATGGGGTCATCCTACGCAGGCACGGCATGGACCGCGCAGCCATACGCAAATGGTTGTACGCCACACCTCACGACGACCGGCCCTCCTATCCGTCGCCTAGAGCGGAAATGAACTGTGGAGACCTGAGGATCCGGACGCCTCGATGCTCACCGATCGGCAGCAGGTGGCGACGGTCGCCGGTGACCAGATAGTCGGCGGAGACCGCTACCGCACACTCCAATACCCGATTGTCTGCATGGTCTCCCTCGATGACGTCGGTGAACCTTGGAGGGTGAATGACGGTTGCGGCTTGGCGAAGCCGCCTCAGTGCCTGCTGCACGTCGTCATCCGCCCAACCGAATTTCCGCGCGAGCACCCCGAAAACTTCGTCCAGGATGAACGGCGATAGGTATAGCTCGATTCGACCTCGAAGCGCCAGGTCGAGCAGAAGACGCTCGTTGCCGGGAAAGTTTAGGCCCGAGACGATGACGTTGGTGTCGAGGACGACCCTCACGTGCGCTGCGAGCTGACCTCGGCCCGATACTCCTCGACCAGGGACATAACGTCCTCAGGGCCGATGCCCTGCTCTCGCGCTCGCCGCTCGCCGTATTGGAGGAGCCGGCGCCACTCACACTCTTCCATGTAGCGGACCAGCGCTTCGCGAACAAACTCGCTGCGCGAGCGTCCCTGCTGTTGCATCGCCTCATCCACTCGATCTGCCATTTCGGACGGCAGGGAGAACGTGATGGTAGTTGTTGTGCGCGGCATGGCGAGTCTTTCTTACCGGGTCTTACTGAAACTTTGCGCCATAAACGGACCGCTGTCAACGCCGTCGTGTCGGGCGGCGGCGGCGACTGTCTACCCCGGCTGGTGCCCCTCGGTCGGCTCCCCGCGCAGCGTCGCCTGGGCTTTCTGGTAGGCGCGTTGGGCCATGAAGTGGCGCAGGCGGGCAGGCGCGGTGCGGTCCAGGTTGGCGGTGAGCCGGTCGACCTCGGCCAGGGCGGCGGCGACTTCGGGGCCGCGGCCCTGGTTGATTGCGTCGAGCAGGCGCTCGAGCGCGGCCTCCAGGTCCGCCGCGCCGGGCCAGCTATTGGTGCTCACGCAGAGCCCCGGCCCGAACTGGATTCCGGCTTTCGCCGGAATGACGGAGGGCGTGGGGTCGCCGAGGGTCTGCGCACGGCGCTCCTAGCCGGCGAGCGCGGCGTCGAGGGTGATCTCGATGTTGCCGCGCAGCGCGTTGGAGATCGGGCAGCCCTGCTCGCCCTGGGCGGCCAGGCCGGCGAAGCCGTCCGCGTCGAGGCCGTCCACCGTGCCCCGCACGGTCAGGGCGCTCGAGGCGACCATCATCCCGCCGCCGGGCTTGGGCGCAAATGTGACCACGGCCGAGACCTCAAGCCGCGTGGGCGGGTGCCCGGCCTCGGTGAGCGTGTGCGACAGCGCCATGGCGTAGCAGCTGGCGTGCGCCGCAGCGATCAGCTCCTCGGGGCTGGTCTTGCCCTCGGGCTCTTCGGTGCGGGCCGCCCAGGTGACGCCCTGGGTCGCAATGGCGCCGCTGCCGACCGAGAACTCCCCGTTGCCTTCGATGAGATTGCCGGTCCACACCGCGTCCGCGCGTCGCGTGATGTCAGCCATGGGTCTTCCTTTCGCAGCCTCAGGGTTCCCGCTGGGCGGGGTCGAGGTCATTGTGCGAACGCGCCAATGGCCGGGCAAATCACACCAGTCCTTCAGGCGCTACGCTAGCTCCGGCGACCGTCGCGGCACGATCCGCACAGACCCGGAGCGCTCCCCATGCCGCAACTCACCGGCGGTCAAGCCGTCGTCGCCGGGCTGCGACGGGCCGGGATCGACACACTCTTCGGCATACCCGGCGTGCACAACGGCGGGCTGTACGACGCGCTGCTGGACGCCCCCGACCTGCGGCTGGTGATTACGCGTCACGAGCAGGGCGCCGCCTTCATGGCCGACGGCTACGCGCGGGCCTCCGGACGCACCGCCTGCGTGGTCACGATCACCGGACCGGGCATCACCAACGCCTCGACCGGGCTGGCCGAGGCCTACGGCGAGTCGTCACCCGTCTTGCATATCGCCACCGCCCTGGGCGTGCGGTCGGAGCCGGCGGAGACCGGCGAGCTGCACGAGCTGCGCGACCAGTCGGGCCTGCTGCGGGCGCTGGTGGCTCATCACGAACTCGTGGAAACCGTGGCCGATCTCCCGCACGCCATCCACCGAGGCCTGCGGGCCATGGCGGACAACCGGCCCGGGCCGGTGAGCATCGAGATTCCGCTGGATCTGCTCACGGCCACCGATGAGGTGGCGCTGCCCGAACGGCTGCGCACGCCGCCGCGCGCGCCCTCACCCGAGGCGGTTGACCGCGCCGCGGCGTTGCTGGCCGGCGCCGACGCGCCCCTGCTGTTCCTGGGCAGCGGCGCCATGGACGCGGGCCCGGAGGCCGCCGCTTTGGCCGAACGCCTGCACGCCCCGGTCCTGACGGCGCAAACCGGCAAGGGCGCGATCCCGGAGTCGCATCCGCTGGCCCTCGGCTGCAAGAACCGCCGCGACGAGAGTCTCTACGAGTTCCTGCGCACGCGGGACCTCATCCTCGTCGTCGGTTGCCGCCTCGGCGCGCGCATGACCGAGGACGGGCGCATGCCCCTGGCGCACACGGTGATCCAAATCGACCGCGACGCCGACGCGCTGGGTCGCTGGCACCCCGTCAACGTCGCGCTGCACGCCGACGCCGCCACGGCGCTTAGCGAGCTGCTGGAAGCGCTGCCCGACCAGCCGGCGCCGGGTGACGATGGTCCCTACGCTCGGGCGGAGGAGCTGCGCCGCCTGCCGCAGGACGCGCTGGACGATCCGCGGTCCGCGGGCATCCTGGGCGCGCTGCGCGAGGTGCTGCCCGCCGACGCGGTGCTCGTCAACGACATGACGCTCACCAGCTATCACGCGGCCACGCTTTTTCCGGTCGAGGTCCCCCGGTCCTATATGTTTCCCATCTACTTCGGCACGCTCGGGTTCAGCCTGCCTGCCGCGATCGGCGCGCAAATCGCCTGCCCCGATCGTCCCGTGGTTTCGCTGAGCGGCGACGGCGGCTTCCTGTTCACCTCCGAGGAGTTGAACACCGCCATGCGCGAATCCGTGCCGGTGGTGGCGGTGGTGTTCAACGACGAGTCCTACGGCGCCATCGACGGGCACTTTCGAAACATCTTCGGCGGCCGCAGCGTGGACGTGCGGCTGCAGAATCCGGATTTCGTGGCCCTGGGTCGGGCCTATGGGGCACACGCCGAGGCGGTGGACCGTCCCGACGCGCTGGCCCAGGCGGTCGCCCGCGCCCTTGGGCGATCGGAACCCACGCTGATCGAGTATCACCTCGACCCGGTCTCGCCATGACGACCGGGGGCGCATTCGGAGTATCAGAAGTTGGTGGGGCGTGGATTCCCGCCTTCGCGGGAATGGCGGCGGGCGACGCCGGTGTCCCCACGGATCCGCGACGCGGCGGTGGGGCACGGGCGGGTTTGAAACCCGCCCCTACCGATCCCCCGGCCATGCACCCCCGGCCCGCAGGTCGCTCTCTCGCCAGCCCTCTCCACTCGACACTCCGTGTCCGCTAGCCCGCCTGGCGCCCGCCGGTGGCTGCGGCGGGCGGCCCAGGTTCTGGGATTGGCGGCGGTTTTCGCCATTGCGGTGCTGGCTGTCGTTTACAGCGAGCAGGTGCAGGAGCGCTTCGCCGGGCTGGGGTACCTAGCGGTCTTCGTCATCACCATCGTCGCCGCGGCCACGGTCATCCTGCCGGCTCCCGGCGCGGTGAGCGTGGCCGCCTTCGGCGCCGTCCTGAATCCGTGGCTGGTGGGGCTGGTCGCCGCGACCGGTCAGACCATCGGCGAGCTGTCCGGCTACTACATCGGCTGGAGCGGGCGCGGGCTCGTGCAGAACGTGCGGGGCTATGCGGCGATCAAGCGCTGGATGGACCGGCACGGGGTGGCGACGCTTTTCGTCCTGGCGATGATCCCCAACCCCGTGTTCGACGTGGCGGGAATGATTGCGGGCGCCAGCCGGTTCGGCGTGGTCAAGTTCATCGCCGCCTCATGGCCGGGGCGCGCGATCAAGAACATCGGTTTCGCCTTCGCCGGGGCCCTGGGCGTCGAGCTCCTGGGCGTCCTCGGCGGATAGGCGCTCCCTCAGGCTCCGGGCGCCTCCGCGGCGGCATCCGACGAGTCGTCCTCGTCGCCGGCCACGCGGCGTCTCAGCTCGTCATACGCGAAGAGGCCGATGGCCGCCAGGAACAGCAGCACCACCAGAAACCCAATGCCCGCCAGCAAGCCCGTGATCACCCGCATCGTCGACCACCTTTCCTCGCCGCGGATCGCGTACGCCCCAAAGTATATCGCCGCGCTCCGGCTTCATTCCGCGCCGCCGCTGAGCCGGGCATGCGGTTGCCCATGGTCGCGGCTTCTAGGGGCGTGGACCTGTCGCCGCCGTCGCACCCGCATGCGCCGGAAACCCGGGCCGCGTCTCGACGCCTGCAGGACTGCAAGGCCCCACCACCGGTGGGAAACGCTACGCTTTCGGGGCCAATTCACCCTGTTCCCTCGTACCTGTGCATCTTTGTTCCACACTTTCGTAACGCCCCCATGTCTCGCGTAGCGCCACTGTCAAGCCTCAGCGCGCTCTGCCATCGTCCGGCGCCGACGGCGCGCGCGAACTCGCCACACCCGTTGGCGAGCCCCGTTTCTCCGGCGCGACTCCGCGCTCCCTCGGTCGCTCGCCCGGCTCGCCGGCAGTCCCCGGCGTCGCCACCGGCGCAGGCCGGGGACTGCCGTTGTATCGACCGCCGTCACCGCTGCGGCGTGCCTAAAGAATTGTCGTCGTAACTTCGGGAATTTTCAGCGCTAACAGGTTTGGCAGGCTGTTGCGGACGCCTGCGGCCGCGGCTACCCTATAGCCTCCCGTCATGCCCTAGGAGCCGTCGCGCCCTTGGCCGAAGTCCTCCCCAATCGCACGTGGGAAGCCGCGCTCGGCGTGCTCCAGCTCGAGGTACCCAAGGCCGAGTATCTCGCGTGGTTTCAGGGTGCCCGCCTGGTAGAGGCGAGCGACGGCGAGTTCGTGGTGGGCGTCCCCACGATCTTCGCCAAGGAGATCGTCGACCGCCGCTACCGCGATGTTGTGACACGGGCGGCGTCGAAAGCTTCCGGTCGTGACGTTTCCGTTACTATTGTTGTCAGCCCGGCCGCGACTCCCGTCACGCCCCCCGCACTTGCCGATCCCGCGCCCAAAGCGTCCGCGCCAAGGCCGTCGGTCGGCCTGCACCCGCGGCTGACCTTCGAGCGCTTTGTCGTCGGCACCGCCAACCGGCTCGCCCACGCCGCCGCCTTGCGCGTCTGCGAGGCGCCCGGCCATGCCTACAACCCGCTGTTCATCTACAGCGGCGTGGGCCTGGGCAAGACCCACCTGCTGCATGCGATCGGCCACGCGATCGCGGCCCGCGACCCCGACGCCCGGGTCCTCTACGTCCCGTGCGAGACGTTCACCAACGACTTGCTGCACTCGATCCGTACCGAGGATCGCGGCGCCCGCGCGCGCCGCTTCCGCGAGCGTTATCGCTCGGTCGACGTGCTGCTCATCGACGACGTCGAGTTCCTGTCGCGGACGGAAACCTCCCAGGAAGAGGTCTTTCATACGTTCAATGCGCTGTATTCCCGGGGCCGCCAGATTGTGCTTAGCAGCGACCAGCCGCCGTCGGAGATTCCCCGTCTCTTTGCGCGCTTGCGCAGCCGCTTCGAGTCCGGCCTGGTCGCGGATCTGCAGGCGCCGGACCTCGATCTCCGCCGGGCGATCCTGGAGACCATCGCCGCGAGCGAGGGCGCCCGGCTCCCATCCGAGGTGGCGGACTTCCTGGCGCACCGCGTGCGCCGGAACATGCGTGAGCTCGAAGGCGCCCTGCGTCGCACCCTGATCTATGCCGAGCTGAGCGGATTGCCGCTGACGCCGGACACGGCGGCTCGCGCCCTCGACGGCCTGGGCGCCGCGTCGCACCCGCGCCCGATCGCCGCGCGCCACGTGCTCGACCGCACCGCGGCGCACTTTGCCGTGCCGCTCGAGGATCTCTCCGGGTCCCGCCGGGACGCTCCCACCGCCCACGCCCGCCAGGTGGCGATGTATCTCCTGCGCAACGACTCCTCCCAGTCGCTGCCGGAGATTGGCCGAACCCTCGGCGGCCGCGACCACACCACCGCGCTTCACGGCTGCCGCAAGATCGAGCGGCTCATCCAACTGGACGACCGTCTCAAGAACGATATCGAGACCATTCGCGCCCAACTCGCGGACATCGCCTAGCCGATATTCCCCCGACAATTGTGGTGGGTAGCTTCCAAGAAAGATCCCCCACTTACCTGGGTTCGCCGCGCATCTTCATCTACCGCCATTCACAAGCGTGGGGCTACCTGGCCTTCTTTTCACCACCCGCCGTGTGTGGACAACTGGGCTCTCCCTGTGGATAACCCTTGGTCATTGTTGATACATCGCCTCCCTCAGTCCGCATCGGCACGGTCGCCCACGCCCGTCCACAAATCGTCCACTCCCATGAACTTCGCCTCAGCGTCTTGATCGCTTCGAGTCACCGCCGCACCCTCCGGCGTAGTCCACGGCTTTCCCTCACCTACGCCTACGACTCCGGGAATTGGTATAGATCAGGAATCTCCTAGCGGAAGGCGTGAGTGGATTGACAGCCAGCATCTACGCGATTGCCAACCAGAAGGGTGGGGTGGGCAAGACCACGACCGCGGTGAACCTCGCGGCGGCGCTTGCCGGGCGGGAGCATCGCGTGTTGCTGATCGACTTTGACGCCCAGGGAAGCACCAGCCGACTGCTCCGGGAAGAGCCGGCGTCGGCAACGATTGCCGACGTGCTGTTGGAAGGAGCCGTGATCGAGAGCGCGACGGTGACGACCGGTCGCCGCGGCTTGATGCTCATGCCGGGGGACCGGTCGATGGGGGAGTACGCGCTGGGCGACCAGAATGTCCTGCGGAGCCGCTTGGCCGGCGTCATGGAGGCCTACGCGTACGTCATCATCGACTGCCCACCGTCGTTGGAGGGCGCCACGCTGCTCGCGCTGCTGACATGCGACGAGGTGATCGTGCCGGTGCAGTGTGAATACCTCGCGCTGGAGGGGCTGGTGAGCCTGATGGAAGCCATGGAAGGCGTGCGGCGAATGCGCGACGAGGGTCCGCGGATGCGGTATCTCCTGACAATGTTCGACCGCCGCAATAATCTGGCGTGGGAGGTGGCGCGCGAGGTGCAGGGGCATTTTGGCGATCAGGTGGCGGAGGCGGTGATACCCCGGAGCGTGCGGCTCGCGGAGTCCCCCGGGTTCCGCCGAACGATCTTCGAGCACGATCCGAAAGGCCCCGCGGCGGCGGCCTATCAGGCGTTCGCGGTCGAGGTGGAGCGACGTGGCGTCTAGGCGGGCTCTTGGTCGGGGGCTCGAAAACGTGTTCGCCGACACGCTGGGCGCGCGGCGCACGGTGCCGCTGAGCAGCATCGAGCCGAACCCACGCCAGCCGCGACGGGGAATCGGCGACGGCGAGCTGGAGGGATTGGCGGCGTCGATTCGGCGCCACGGGGTACTGCAGCCGGTCGTGGTGAGCGCGCGCGACGATCACCCGGGCCGCTACTACCTGGTGGCGGGCGAGCGCCGGTGGCGGGCGGCGAGGTTGGCGGGCCTGCGTGAGGTGCCGGCGACGATTGTGACGGTGGACGACCGCCGGCAGTTGGAGCTGGCGCTGGTGGAGAACTTGCAGCGAACGGACCTGAATCCGCTGGACCGCTCGCAGGCCTACCGCGTCATGGTGGAGGAGTTCGAGTTGACCCAGGAAGGGGTGGCGGAGGCATTGGGCGTGAGCCGGCCGTCGGTGGCGAATGCCCTGCGGCTCCTCAACCTCGATGACGCGTCGCTGGATGCGTTGCGTGCGGGCGAGATCAGCGAAGGTCATGCGCGGGCGCTGCTGAGCGTGGCCGATGTGGCGGCGCGCCGGCGGCTGCTCGCGACGATCCGGAAAGAAGGGCTCTCGGTCCGGGAAGCGGAGCAACGGGCGGCGGCCGGAGAAGGAGAGGATCGGTCGCAGGAGGCGCAGGGGAGCAGGAGCCCGACGGAAGCGGAGATTGCGTGGAACCGGGAAGTCGGCAGCGTGCTGGAACGGATCCAGCGCAACCTGGGCACGCGGGTGCGGCTGCGGGGCGGTGAGCGACGGGGCCGAATCGTCCTGGAGTACTACAGCGAGGAAGAGTTGGCGGAGCTCATCGACCGGCTGACGGTGGCCTAGGATGTTTCACGTGAAACATTGCGCGGGGTGTCTGAGCATGAATCGGACGCCTTCTCCAGCGGCAGGGCGCGGGTAAGGCGCGTGGGCGCGCGACGACGCTCGACACGCCGGCGGCGGCGGGAACCCGTGCGTCGAATACCGGCGACCGTGATCCCCGCGACAGGCGACGACGCGCCGGTGGAGGTCGTCGCACGACCGCCTCGCGGCGAGACGACGGAGTTGCCGGGACTGCCGTTCCTCCGCCGCGACCTGGCGTGGAGCCTCACCATCCTGGCGGTGCTGATCGTGGGGTTGGTCGTGACGTCGGTGGTGATCTAGAGAGACGTCGCTCGAGACCGATTGACCGGACGGGCAGATTGCAATCCTGCGGCTACCCGCGGCCGATGAACGGTTGCTGGAGCGGCAGCACCGTGGCCTCCAGCAGCTGAACGTGCCGCGGCAGCGACGCCATGGTCACCGCGACCTGGGCCACGGACTCCACGCCCATCATCGGCTCGCGGTTCTCTTCGGTGTCGATCTCTTCCCGCCGCTCCACGCGCGTATTGCCCGGGTTGATGCAGCAGGCGGAGATGCCGTGGTCGCGGCCTTCGAGCGAGGTGACCTGGGTGAGCCCCCACAACCCGAACTTGCTGGCGCTGTAGGCGGCGGACTCGGGCCGCACCCGCTGCGCCGAGATGCTGGCGATGTTGATGATGCGTCCGCGGCCCTGCGGGCGCATCAGGCGCATGGCCGCCCGCGTGCAGAGGAACGCTCCCGTGAGGTTGGTCCCAAGAACCGTTTGCCAGGTGTCGAGCGCGTGCTCGTGCAGCGGCGCCGGCAGCGAAAGCCCCGCGTTGTTGACCAGGACGTCCAGCCGCTCGAAGCGAGCGGCGGCCTCGGTGAAGACCCGGTCGACGTCCGCTTCGACCTGCACATCCGACGGGACGCCCACCACCACGCCGCCGTAGGCCTCGAGCTCAGCGACGGTCGCCGCGAGCAGCTCCGCGTCGCGCGCAGTCACCAGCACATCGGCACCGGCCATGGCGAATGCGCGCGCAATGCCCTTGCCGATGCCGCGATTCCCTCCGGTAACGATCGCCGTCTGGCCCGCCAGCACGCCGTTGTTCTCAGCCGTCATAGCCGCGTTCCCCCTGGTCTGCCGTGATTCCCAAACTCTCCGCCAGCATCGCATCGCCGACCAGGTCTCACGGCGGCTCCGAGGACATGGCGGCAAGTCGCTGCACGGCCGTGGGCGGCGGACCGGTGTCAAGGCGCTGGCGGATGGCCTGGGCGCACTCCTGGGGGCACATCACGGAGGTGTCGACTTCGAGGTCGTAGATGCCGTGATGGTGTACTTCCCGCTGCCAGCGTTCCGCGCCTGACTCGGAGAATCCCTCCGACCGGCTATCGCCCCAGCCCGTGGCTCGACGGCGCTCGAGGATGACCTCGATCGGGCAGCGCACGCCGACAAGCAGAACGGGCAGGCCGCGCAGTCGCCGGGCGCAGTCGGGCAGGATTCCCCGAGGCACGGCGAATCCGTCGTGGTGGCCGAAGTCCGATACGACGTTCAATCCCAGACGGCTGTAGGCGGCGATGGACTCGTAGAGCGCGGCGTAGAACCGCGCGACGAGCGGCTCGAGGTCCGGACGCTCGCCCCCAGGGCGCAGCCCGATCCCCGGCGAATAGCGCCGCGGCATGACGCCGGACATCCAGGCATCCACGCCCAGGTTCATCCACGGTCCGTCGAAGGTGTCCTGGATCACGGCGGCGATGCTGGTCTTTCCGGAGCGCGGGGCGCCGTTGAGGATGACGATCTGGCCCATGGCCGGCGGCTCGGCTGACGTCATGACGGCCAGACGCAGCGGAAGCCGACGTTTCCCGCCGAGCTGTCCGGCGTGTTGGCGCTGCGCGCGGCGACGCGATAGCGGTTGCAATAGGAGCGGTGGCACAGGTACGAGCCGCCGCGCAACACCCGCGCGCTGCCGGTGGCCGGACCCGCGGGATTCTCGCGCGGGCCCTGGACGTGAAACGTGGGGTGGAACCAGTCGCCGCACCACTCCCACACGTTGCCGGCGGTGTTGAACAGGCCGTAGCGGTTCGGCGGGAACGCGTCCACCGGCGCGGTGCCGAGGTATCCGTCGCCGCGCGTGTTGCGCCGCGGAAACTCGCCCTGCCAGATATTGCAGCGGTGCCGGCGGCGGGGGGTGAGCGTGTCGCCCCACGGATAGCGCCGCTGCTCCAGGCCGCCTCGCGCGGCGTATTCCCACTCGGCCTCCGTCGGCAGGCGGGCGCCCGCCCAGGCGGCGAAGGCTGCCGCGTCGTGCCAGGACACATGCACCACCGGGTGGGTCAGCCGGCCGTCGAGCGAGCTCTCCGGCCCTTCGGGGCACCGCCAGGTGGCGCCGCTGACCGGCACCCACCAGGGCGTGGCGTCGGGGCGCTGGGGGTGACGCCGCTGGACATCCTCGGACACGAGCAGGTGGAAGACGAAGGACCAGCCGAAGCGCTCGGCGTCGGTGACGTACTGCGTCGCGTCGACAAAGGCGGCGAACTGCGCCGTGGTCACCGCGAAAGCGCCCACGCGGAAGGCACCCACCGACACCCGGCGGACGGGGCCTTCGCCGTCCTCCGGAAAGCCGGCGGGGTCGTTGGAACCCATCAGGAACGATCCGCCGGGCAGGCGGACGGAGTCGTCCGGGAGAGCGGCGCCGGATTTCCCCTCTCCCCAACCCTCTCCCACGAGGGGAGAGGGGGCCGGGCTCGCCGCAGAATTCGAAGGCTCCGGGACGCAGCACGGGGACGACGAGGGAAGCTGGTCGGCGGTCATGCGGGAGGGAGGCCGCGGTGCGAGCGGAGCAAGCGTTGAGGCCGGGCTAGTCGATGCACTCGGATTCCGAGGCTGGATCCGCCGGGCCGACCACGCTCAGGACCACGGGATTGGCGGCGTCGCCGAAGCCCACGCGCAGCACGTCGGCGTCGAACTGTAGATCGGCAAAGGCCAGGAGCCGCCGCAACCGGGCTTCGCCGTCCGGCTGGGAGGCTGCCGTGGCCAGCGCCTCGATCGCGTCCGCGCCGCCGATCTCGGTGAGCGCGCCGGGCAGCGGGTTGTCATCGGTCCCAGCCTGAGCCAGATGCATGACGAGTTGCGCCACCTCGGCTCCCAGGCGGTCCGCCAGCGCGGCGAGCAGGAATGCGGGAGTGACCGTGTCGAGGGCGGTGGCGATGGCCATCACGTGCGTCATGCGCGGCGGGCGGCGCTCGCCCTTCTCAATGTGGCTCAGGAAGGAGTGAGATAACCCGCAGCGCGCCGCCAAGTCCCGGTACGACAGCCCGCGCGCCAAGCGGGCGCGGCGCAATGCCTCGGGAAACCGCAGCCCAGCCTCTGCGCCTGCCATGGGGGCATTGTACGCGAATGGTTGACAATGCAGGAGCGCAGGCGTACTCTATGCGTGTACAGCGCCGGGCGTGGTCAAGTCCACAGGAACGGGCGACGGGCCGGCTTCACTCGCGAAGGAGATCGCGTGCTCGACGTGCAGATCGACGGCGCCGCTGCCGTCATCAATGCCCAATCGGAAGGACACGCCGACAAGGCCCGGTACGCGGTGCCGACGCGGGCGCTGCGTGCGGCCATGGCCCAAACGCGCGAGGCGCTCGGCCTGGAGGAGTTCGAGCGCTTCGAGCATGCCTGGGTGAGCCAGGTCATGGGCGCCGTGACCGATGCGCGGACGGCCCCAGGCATCCGCCGCTACATCAGCCAGGCGTTCGACGACGAGGCGCTGGCGCGCGGGCTGTTGCTGCAAGTCCACTGGCATTGCCCGCGTTGCGGATCGCCGGGCAGCCAATGGTCCGCCGGGTGTCTCGCCGCCACCTGCCCGCATCCCGCGCCGACCGGCGATGCGCAGTGGGACCACTGCCGGGTCGCCACGCTGGACGACCTGCTCACGCTGATGGTCAGCGAGGGCTATCAGCGCGCCGGGCGGCTGGCGTCGGGCGCCGACGTCAAGGGCTTGGACGCGGAGTGGCAGACCCTGGTGCGAGGCGCGCCGCCGGCGCTGGCCGGGGAGATGTCCCGCTGGGTCGCGCGCCTCCACGAGGCCTACGCCGCGCGCACCACCGACGCGTTGATGTTTGCCGCGCGCCTGGGACACGCCATCACCCTTGCCGACGAGCTCGACCCGGAGCGTCAGCTTGAATCCGCCCTCTCGGCCGCGGGCTACGCCGTCCGCGCCAAAGTCGTTGCCTAAAGGAGAATCCATGACCGATCAGGCCACCGAACCCGTCGCCGCCGTCGCCCAGGAACCTGTCGAGGAGACGCCGCAGGACTTCGAAGCCGCGGTCGACCGGGAGGTCGCCGCCCGCGTCGATGCGATCGAGCGCCGCTGGCAGTCGAAGAAGGACCGGGAGGTCCATCGTGAGCGGCTGCGCTCGCAGACGGCCGCCGCGGCCTCCGACGAGGAGATCACGGCCTGGGTGGCCGACGCCGACCCGGCCGAGGTTGGCCGCTGGCTCAAGGACAAGCTCGCCGCGCCACCCGCCGACTCGCCGCCGGACCCCGACGCCTCGCAGGGCGACGAGTACGTGGCGGGCCCTGCGGACGCTCCATCGCAAGCGGCCGCGCGGCAGCAGCTGGCCGAGGCCCGCGCGGCCGAGCCCAGCCCCGACCTCGCGCCGTCCATGGCCGCGCCGGTGGACGCGTTTCAGTCCATCGAGGCGCGGTTCGCCCGCGGGGAAATCGGCCTTGACGTCTACGAAGCCGCACGGAAAAGGCGCGGACTGGACTAGGTTCGCGGGGCGCTGCGGGCGGGGCGCCACGGTAGCGCTCGCGCCATGCGAGGACCCCCTCCCCAGCCCTCCCCCTGTGTTTAGACCGGATAGATGGTTTACGGGTGTTCGGAGACATCGTTTACACATTTA
>JAPOXD010000048.1 GCA_026707285.1 Chloroflexota bacterium
AACCCCAGCCGAGGTCTTCTGGGATCAACCGTTGCACTTGAAATGTGAATCCACCCTCCCGCCTCCGCAGGAATGACGGAATCAAGTCGACGTACCACTCGGAGTCGGCGACGTGGCAACTCCGGGTCTGCATCGAATCTGCAAACGGCCTGGACCGCACCTCAACCCGGTATGCCGAAACTCGGGCGAAACGCTTGGAATAGGCCTTGCGATGCGTCCGGGATGGATCGGCAGGTGTACCGCGATAGCAGCTGCGGCTGCTTTCGCCGGCCTCATGGTGACCGCGTGCGGTGATGCCGGTGAAGCGACCCGGGCCACGGCGCGAGCCACACGAGCGGCAGCGGCCGGCGTCGAGCAAACGGCGGCACCGCAGACGACGGCGCGCGCCCCCTCACCATCCGCGACAACCGAAGCTCGGCTAGCCACCACGCCAGAGGCTCCGGCCTCGGGCAGACTGGGTGCGCGTCCGGGCGGCCCGGGACTTCCGGGCGGCCGTTTCGGCGGCGCGGGGCTCGCGGATGCCGTGGTCGCCGCCGTGGCCGAGACGGCTGGGAAGTCCGTGGTAGAGATCCAGGCGCTCCAAGAATCCGGTATGACCGTGGCCGAGATCATCGAGGCCGAGGGCATCGACCGCGAGGCGGTCGTCGATCAAGCCGTGGACCAAATCCTGTCCGGATTCGCCGGTGGGCGGGGTGGTCAGGCCGGCGGTGCCGATGCCGGAGGCGGCGGGTTCGGGGGTGGTGGATTTGCTGGTGGCAGAGCTGGAAACGCGGGTGCTGGTGGTGGCGGATTCGGTGGCGGGGCTGGCGGCGGGTTCGATCCGCGCGCCGCGCTGCGCACTGCCGTCAACACGATGATCGACGGGGAGCCACCGGTGGCGCCGAGTGGCGCCAGGCCCTTCGTCGGCATGGGTCAGGTGATCATCAACGTTGTCGCCGAGCGCACCGGACGTGACCTCGCCGAGGTGCGTGACGCGCGCGCCGGCGGCCAATCGTTCGCCTCGCTCCTGTTCGTCGCGGGGCAGGACGTGGACACCGCGATCGACGCAATCGTGGAGACCATCGAGTCCAACGCCGCGGCCGCTGAACGTCCCGAGGGCGCGCCCGAGCTACCGTCCGGCGAGGATGTGCGCGAGGCCATCGAAGCGATCATGTACGCCACCGACGCCAGCGAAGCCGAGCTCACACCGCCCGCGGCGCAGGGAAGCTAAGGATCCTCGAAGCAAGCAACGCCGCGTGGCGGGAATGATCCCAATTCGTTCGATGAGCCCTTCGACTAGCTCAGGGCGAACGGGCTAGGGCAACGCCCATTGCCTTGTTTGAACCTCTCCTAAGTCGCGGCGTCGATGGCGAGCCTCGGCTCGGGCATGGGCGGGCACTGGGCGGCGATGGCTTCGGCTTGCTGGGTGGCTGAGAGCGGGCGGAAGCGCTCGGCGGCGTCCAGGATCTGGGGCAAGAGACGCAGGTCGCCGGTGCTTGGGGCGGTGTGCACCGGCTGGGAGAGCACGAACCAGAGCGAGCGGTCGATGTCCGGCTGCTCGCGGTGCGGGTCGTACCAGACGTTGATCTCGCGCTCGCGGCCGCCCCAGCCGCCGCGGGCCAGCATCTTGATGGTCTGCACGCCCACGTCCCGCGCGGCAGCTTCCGCCAGCAGTGCCTCGGCGTCTCGGCGGTAGGCCGCATTGCGATAGATGGCGGGCGAGACCGGAAACATGATCGTGTCGAAGTCGAACCGCCGCAGCGCTTCCAGGTGGACGCGCGGCGCGTCGGGACCGTGCCCGGTGATGCCGAGAAAGCGCGTGAGACCCTGCTCGCGCATCTCGACGAGCGCCCGCAGCGCGCCGTCATCGGCCGTCGCCGCGTCCAGGTCCTCGAACGTGCTGACGCTGTGGAGCTGGAAGAGGTCGAACACTTCGACTCCCAGACGCCGCTGGCAGGAGCGAATGCTCTCCCAGGCGTCCTTGTAGCCGCGCTCGCCGGTCTTGGCGCCGAGGAACACCTGGTCGCGAATGGTCGGCATCGAAGGCGCCAGCCGTTCCATGGCCTGGCCGTAGCTGGGGGCCACGTCGATGTGGTTGACGCCGCGGCTGACGACGAGATCGACGGCGGCGTCGGCCTCCGCCTGATCCACCCCGCGTCCAACGGCGAAGGCGCCAAAGGTGACCACCGAGCTCATGTGCTCCGTGCGGCCGAGTCGTCGGGTTTCCACGCTTGCCCCTCCTACCGGGTTATCGCGATCCCGGCGCCTGCCCTGCGGGCCAAAATCCACGAAATCTGCACAGCCGGTCAACCGGATGACGACAGGCGCAAGCCTAGATTCACCGTGGTCGCGGTGCACGTGCGGCCGCCAGCCTGAGGCCCATCATGTCAAGTCTGCTTCGCAGGGCCGTCGTGGCGCTGCTCGTCGTGGCCGCCGCGGGAGGCGTGGCCGCCTTCCTGATCATTCGGCTCGAGGTCTTTCAGGCCGAAGAGGAGGCGCCGCCGATTACCGCCAGCGTGGAGCGCCGGGACCTGGTCAGCACGCTCGCCGTGATCGGCAACGTGGACTTCGGCAACACGGTCGGGCTGGGATTCGGGCATCCGGGCACCGTCCAGGCGTTGCACGTCGAGACCGGGCAACTCGTACCCGCGGGCACCGTGCTGGCCCAGCTTGACGTAGTCGATCTCGAGCGAGCCGTGGACGACGCCGCATCTTCCCTGCAGCAAGCCGAACTGCAGCTGGCCAAGCTGCTCCGGCCCGCCGACGACGCCGATATCGAGCGCGCCGAGCTGGACGTGCAGGAGGCGCAGGCGTCGCTCGACGACCTGCGAGCCCCAATCAGCGCATGGGACGTCGCGGCCGCCGAAGCGGCGGTGGTCTCGGCGCAGATGAACTATGACCGTGCGGTCAAGGACCTGGAGGACGTCCAGGCCGGACCTTCGGCTCTCGATCTGGTCGAAGCCGAAGGGGCCATCGCCTCGGCGCAAGCCAGCCTGGCAAGCGCCGAGCTGGGGTTGCAGGCGCTGCTGGACGAGCCGTCCGTCGCCGCGATGGCCGACGCCCAAGGCGCCATCGAGTCCGCTCGTTCGAGCCTCGCCGGCGCGAAGGACGCGCTGGACACGCTGGTGGAAGACCCGAGCACGAGCGACGTGGCCAATGCCGAACTGAAGCTGCGAACGGCGCGCGCGGCATTCGCCGAGGCCGAGGACCAGCTGGCCACGCTGCGCGCGGGCGCCACCCAGGCCGACATCGACGAGGCCGTCGCGAGCGTGGAGGCCGCCCGCACCGCGCTCGCCGAATCCGAGGACGACTTCGCGACGCTGACGGCCGACCCGACGCCCGAGGAGCTCACGGACGCCGAGAACGCCGTCCAGAGCGCGCAGGCCGGGCTGCTGCAAGCGCAAGCGGCGCTGGACACGCTGGTGAGCGGGCCGACGGAATCGCAACTGCAGGACGCTCGCGACCAGATCGCCACGGCGCAGGCCACCCTCGACGGTGCCCGCCGAGACGCCGCCGAGGCGCCCGCCAAGCAGATTCAGATTATCGCCAGCGCCGAATCGAGCTACGAGTCGGCTCTGGCCGCGTTCATCGCGGCGCGATACGCGGCTACAGCTTCCGCGTGGGACGGTTCCTCGGGCACGGAGATTGCCGAGACTGAAGCTCGCTTTCGCGCGGCCGAGGCCGGGCTTACATCGGCCAGACAGCAACTCGCCGATGCGCGGGCCGGACCCGACTACGCGGCCCTCAACGAAGCCATCGCGGCCGGTGAGCGTGGCCTCGCCGCCGCCCAGCGTCGGCTGGCGGAGCTCCAGGAAGCACCGACCGAAGCGGACCTTGCGGAGGCCCAAGCAAGCGTTGCCCTGGCCGAGGGAGCGCTGCGCGGTGCCGACGAAGACCAGCGCGACCTGATCGAGGGGCCATCGGCCACCGAGGTCGCCACTCAGGCGGCAGCCGTGAGAACCGCGCGAGCGGCGCTGGCATCGGCTCGCGAGCGACTCGCCGAGTTGACCGAGGGTCCGAGCGAGGTCGAGATCGCGGTGCAGGAGGCTGCGGTGGCTGAGGCTCGACAGGCAATCGCGGACGCCGAGACGGAGTTGGACGACCTGCTTGCCGGAGCGTCGGACGACGACGTAGACGCGCAGGAGCGCGCCATCGTGGTCGCCTCGCATAGCGTCACGGCGGCCGAGGCCCGCTTGCAGGACCTGCTCGCCGACCCCGACGCCGCCGAGCTGCTGCGCGAGCAGGCGGGCCTTACATCGGCGCAACTGTCGCTCGAGGCGGCCAGGCTGCGCCTGGACGAGTTGCGTGAGGGACCCGACCCAACGGATGTCCGCCTGGCCGAACAGGCGATTCGCGCGTCCGAGTTGTCCCTCACCGACGCCACCGCGCGGTTGGACCAACTACAGGAGGGACCGTCCGCCCTGGAGGTTCTCCGGGCGGAAAACGCCGTGCGCCGAGCCGCGCTGGCCCTGGCCGACGTGCAGGCCCCGCCGGACGCGCTGGACGTTGAGCAAAGCGAACTTGCCGTGACCGATGCCGAGCGGCGACTGGCAGCCGCCCGCGAGGACCTGGCCGACGCGCTCATCGTGGCGCCGTTTGCCGGAGTCGTGCTGGACGTGAACGGGCAAGTGGGACTTCAGGCGCCGGCAACCGTGGTCACCCTGGCCGAGGCGGCGTCGATCCACGTGCTGGTGAACGTCGACGAATCCGACATCGGGCTCGTCAAGCTGGGCCAATTGGTAACGCTCGAGTTCGAGGCGCTTGGCGGCACGGTTTTCGCCGGCACCGTGATTCGTCGCGGTCAGCAGGGCGAAGCGTCGCAGGGGCTGGTGACGTACCCGGTCGAAATCGGCTTCACGTCGCCCGACCCTCGCCTGCTGAGCGGACTGACGGCCGACGTCTCGATCGTGCTGGCCGAGTCACCAGGCGCCCTGGCCATCCCGCGGCAGGCCGTGCAGACGGTTGGTCCCCGGTCGTTCGTGAGCGTGCTCGGCGCGGACGGCGTGATCCAGCAACAGCCGGTCACGGTCGGGCTGCAAGATGAGCTGTTCGTCGAGGTGACCGAGGGCCTGGTCGAAGGCGAGGCCGTGGTCCTCACCGGCGCGGCCATTGCCGGATTCCAGCTGCCGCAACTGCCCGCCGGCTTCACGCCGGGTCAGTTCAGACCCGGGCAATTCGGTGGCGGCGGCGGCTTCCGCGGTCCTGGCGGCGGCGGTCCGGGCGGAGGCGGCGGCTAGTGGAAAGCGGCTCCCAGGAGAACGGCAATGCGACGCCGGTCGTGCGCGTGCAAGACCTCGTCAAGACCTATCACATGGGCTTGATCGACGTGCACGCCCTGCGCGGCGTCTCGTTCGACATCGGCAAAGGCGAGATAGTCGCCATCATGGGGCACTCGGGCTCGGGCAAGTCGACGTTGCTCAATCTGCTGGGGTGCCTGGATGCGCCCACGGCCGGCAGCTACTTCCTCGACGGCGAGCTGGTCGGCGACCTCTCCGACGACGCGCTGGCCGCCATTCGCAATCGCAAGATCGGGTTCGTCTTCCAATCGTTCAACCTGTTGGCGCGGATGTCGGCGCTGGAGCAGGTTGAGATGCCGTTGCTCTACGCCCGCGACCGCCAGCGGCGGCAACGCGCGGAAGAGGCCTTGGCCGTGGTCGGGTTGGAGGACCGCATGCACCACAAGCCGTCGGAGCTGTCCGGCGGGCAGCAGCAGCGCGTGGCGATTGCGCGCGCCCTGGTGGGCAATCCCAGCATGGTGCTGGCCGATGAGCCGACCGGAAACCTCGACACGGCCACGGCCAACGAGATCATGGAGCTGCTCGTCCTCCTGAACGAGGAACGCCGCATCACCACGCTGATCGTGACGCACGAGGCCGACGTGGCGGCGCGCACGCAGCGCGTGATTCGCATGGTGGACGGGGCGGTCGCCGCCGACGACCTCACCGCTCGCGCGGAGAGCGGCGTATGAGTCTCGCGGACGGCGTGCGACTGGCGCTGCGGGCGCTGGCCGCCAACAAGCTGCGCACCAGCCTGACGGTGCTGGGCATGGTGATCGGCGTGGCGGCGGTGATCGCGCTGATGTCGCTGGGCGCCGGCGCGCAGGCGTCGATCGAGGCGAACATCCGCGGCACCGGCTCCAACCTGCTCTTCATCAGCCCCGGCGTGCAGTCGGCGACCGGCGGCCGGTTCGTGGACGTGAGCGCCACGTCGCCGACGCTGACCCTCGCGGACGCCGAGGCCATTCGCGACGCGGCCATTCCGGGCATCGTGGACATCGCCCCCACGCGCAACACGAACGCATCGCTGGTGGCGGGCGGCAACGCGTTCTCGACCCAGATCATCGGCGTGACGCCAAGCTATGCCGAGGTGCGCACCTTCCAGCCGCAGGCCGGTCGCTTCATCACCGACGACGACCTACGTCGACGCGCCCGCGTGATCGCCTTGGGGCAAACGATTGCCACCGAGCTATTCCCGGGCCAGAACCCCATCGGCGCCACGCTGCGCCTCAACAACCAGACGTTCACCGTAATCGCCGTGATGGAAGAGTCGGGTCAAGCGACGTTCCAGAGCCGCGACAACCAGGCGCTGGTGCCGTTGACCACGCTTCAGACGCGCATCAGCCCATCGCGCACGCTGGCGGGCGACGACATCGTCTCGGAGATCAGCGTCACGCTGGCCGACGAGGACGAGGCGACGATCGAGGCGGTCACCAACGAGGTCAGCGCGCTGCTGCGGCTGCGGCACGACGTGACCGAAGACGACTTCACCATCCGCACGCAACAGGACATCATCGAAGCGCTGGGCGAGGTCACCGGCACGCTGACGCTGTTCCTGGGCGCGATCGCCGGCATCTCGCTGCTGGTCGGCGGCATCGGGATCATGAACATCATGCTGGTCTCCGTGACCGAGCGAACGCGCGAGATCGGCATCCGCAAGGCCATCGGCGCGCGCCGCCGGGACATCCTGGTGCAGTTCCTGATCGAGGCCGTGCTGGTGAGCTTGGGCGGCGGGATCGCGGGCGCGGTCATCGGCGGCCTGCTGGCGACGTACATGGGCGGTGTGAGCTTCGGCGGCCGCTCGCTCGAAGGCGCCCTCACGCCCGAGCCGGTGATTTTGGCGCTGGCGGTATCGGTGGCCATCGGCCTGGTGTTCGGCATCTACCCCGCCAACCGCGCGGCAAGGCTGCGGCCCATCGAGGCGCTGCGGTACGAGTAGGCCGCGCTCGGCTTGCTCGGGAACCTCTGAATAAAGCAAAGACCATGGCATGCACGGACCCCAATCCGTTCGATTACCCCTTCGACAAGCTCAGGGCGAACGGATTGGGGTCTAGCCCACGGCCTATTTCAGAGCTTTCCTAGGGTCCGACCGGACTGGATTCCGGCTTCCGCCGGAATGACGGACGCAAATTGGCCCACGACCGCTTGGGTCGTCCTATCTCTGTTCGGTTTTTGTTTGGTATAGTGGCGTCCCGTCCTACCTAGGGCTCTCGACTGCCTCTACCCGATAGCGAGCGTCCCGCCGCGCTGCGGCGCGCGGTCCGCGACATCGAGCAGCGCCTGGGGCTGCACGCGGCCGGCCGCCTGTTCGGCGTCAGTCCTCCCGAAGCCGGCTTTGCCACCGGCATCCCCGCGCTGGATCAGGCCACCGGGTTCGCGGGGATTCCCCGTGGCCGGGTGAGCGAGCTCACCGGCCCACGCGGCGGCGGCGCGCTGACGCTGGGGTTGCGGACGCTGGCCGCCGCGCTCGATCAGGGCGGGTTGGCGGCCTACGTCGATCTGCCCGGCACGTTCGCCCCCACCGCGGGCGCGGCCCTGAGCCTCGATCTGTCGCGCCTGGTGGTGGTGCGCCCGCCGGACGCCGACGCGGCGCTGCAGGCGACGGCCACGCTGCTGCGCAGCAACGCCTTCGAGGCGCTGCTGCTGGACCTGGAGGCCACCCGGCCGCCCGTCAACCGCTGGTCGCACCTGGCCGACCTGGCGGGGCGCGGGGCGGCGGGCCTCGTGGTGGTGACGGCGTCCGGCGTCCGGCGCGTCACCGGGTTGCCCTACCTGGCCTCCCTGCGGCTCGGCGTGGCCTGCCGCGGCTGGCGCTGGCAGCGCAGCCGTCTGACCCAGGCGCCGATCGGGCTGACGCTGGAGGTCCGGGTGCTGAAGTCGCGCAGCGGCACGGGCGTGCGGCGCCTCGTCATCGACTGTCCGTTTCTCAGGAGGTCCGGTGGACCGCAAGACGCTTTGCCTCTGGATGCCGCGCTTCCGCACCACGGTGGAAGCGCAGACGCACCCGGAGTGGTCGGCGCAGCCGCTGGCGATCTACGCGCCGCAAGCTAACCAGCGACGGCTGATCGAGATTTCCGACGCCGCCCACGGCGCGGGGCTGCGGCTGGGAATGGCGGCCAAGGAAGCGGCGCAGCGCTGTCCGCGGGGCGTCTTCGTGCCCGACGACCCGCCGCGCTACACCCACGCGTTCGCGGCGGTGCTGGACGTGCTGGATCGCTTCTCCCCGCTGGTGGAGGACGCCGGCGTGGGGCTGGCGTTTGCCGACGCGGCGGGCCTGGAGCCGCTCTACGGCCCCGACGCGGCGCTGGGCGCGCGGGTGCGCCGCGACGTCGCGGCGGCGACCGGACACACGGCTCACATCGGGCTGGCGACGGGACGCCTGGCGGCGGAGGTCGCGGCGCGCACGGCGGGCGCCGAAGGCGTCGCCGTCGTCGCCACCTCCGACCGGGCCTACCTGGCCAAGCAGCCCGTGGAGCGGCTGCCGCTGGACGAGCGGACGCTGGCCACCCTGGAAACGCTGGGCATCGCCACCATCGGCGCATTCGCCGACTTGCCGGCCAACGCCGTGCGGACTCGCTACGGGGCCGAAGGCGCGCAGGCCCGGCGGCTGGCGCGCGGCGAGGACCCGCGGCCCCTGCGCGGGCGGACGCGGCCGCTCGTGCTGCACGAGGCGGTCGACTTCGAGTGGGAGGAGCACAACGTGGACCGCCTGGCCTTCGCCCTGCAGGCCCTGGCGCAGCGCCTGGCCGCGCGGCTGGCCCAGCGGGGCCTGATGGCGCAGCAGGTCGGCGGCCGGATCGAGCGCGCGGACGGCACGGTCCAGCAGTTCGCCCTGCCGCTGCCCGAGCCGTCCGCCGCGGCCGCCACCTTTCGCGACGCAGCCCGCTGGCGGTTCGAGGCGTGGGCCGACACCGCGCAGGCCGGGGCGGTGATGCCGGAGATTTCATCCCACCAGCCCGGCGTGGTGCGCATGAGCCTGGACGTGCGGCATCTGGCGCCTGGCGTCGGTACGCAGCGGTCGCTGCTCGGCAACCGGTCGGAGCGCGTGGCGCGCGCCAACCACGCGATCAGCCGGCTGCGGGCGCAACTGGGCGACGCCGCGCTGTTCCGCATGGCGCTCCGTCCCGACGCCTTCACGCTCGACACGGCCAGCCGCCGGCTCGACGCCTACGTCGAGCCAGGCCCCACGCGCGAGGCGTCCCCGCCCTCGGCGGCGTGGCTGGCCGGCCTGGTGGGCGGACGCGGGCTCACGCGTCTCTTCACCCCACCCCGTCCCGTTCGCCTCGGCCAAGACAAGGACGCCCGCTGGGTGACGCTCGAAGGTGCGACCAGGAAAGTCGTCGCCAGCTATGGGCCGCAGCGGGTGCAAACGGAGTGGTGGGCGGAACCGGTCGACCGCGACTACCTGCATGTGCAGTTGGACGACGGCCGCGGCCTCGTGCTCTACCGCGACCGCGCCCAGGGGCGTTGGTTTGCCCAGGGAGCGCTCGATTGACCCGCGCCGCCTACGCCGAGCTGCACGCGCACAGCAACTTCTCGTTTCTGGACGGCGCGTCGCATCCCGAGGAAATGGCGGCGCGCGCCGCCGAGCTTGGGCTGAGGGCGCTGGCGATCACGGATCACGACGGGGTCTACGGCGCGGTGCGGTTCTCCCACGCGGCGCGCGAGCACGGCCTGCACCCCATCGTGGGCATGGAAGCGAGCATGTCCGGCGGCTGCCACCTCACCCTGCTGGCGCGCAACCGGGAGGGCTACGCCAACATCTGCCGGCTGGCCACGGCGGCGCATCGCGACCGGCCCAAGGGGACGGCGGAGCTGGACCTCGACACCCTGGCGCGGAACACGCGCGGCCTGGTTGGACTGTCGGGCTGCCTGCGGGGCGCGATTCCGGCAGCGGCGCTGCGCGGCGACGACCGCCAGGCCGTCGAGCTGGCGGGAACCTACACCGAGCTGTTCGAGCCCGGCGGCTTTTTCCTCGAGCTCCAGGACCATCGACTCGAAGCGGAGCACCTGGCCAACGCCGGACTACTCGAGGTCGCGCGGCGCACCGGCCTGCCGTTGGTCGCCACCAACAACGTCCACTACCACGACCGTGCGCGTGCACGGCTGCAGGACGTGCTGGTTTGCATCAAGCACACCGCCACGCTCGAAACGGCGGGGCGGCGGCTGCGGCCCAATCACGAGTTCGCGCTCAAGTCCGCCGCGGAAATGGCGCGGCTGTTCGCCGGCGTCCCCGAGGCGGTCGGCAACACGCTGCGCATTGCCGAGATGTGCGACTTCGACCTGAGCCGCAAGCTCGAATACGGCCTGCCGACGTTTCCCACGCCCGATGGGAAGTCGGAATACGGCTACATGGAGCGCCTGGTCTGGGAAGGCGCGCGGCGGCGGTATCCCGACCTCGATGAGGCGGTGCGCGAGCGCGTGCAGCGGGAGCTGCGGTACGTCAAGGACCTGCAGCTGGCGGGCTATTTCCTCACCGTGCGCGACCTGGTGGACTTCTGCCACCGTCACGACATCCTGGTCAACACCCGCGGCTCGGCGCCGGGATCGATCCTCTGCTACGCCCTCGGCATCTCGATGGTCGATCCCATCGCCGCCGGGCTGATGTTCGAGCGGTTCATGTCGCCGGACCGGGACGAGCCGCCCGACATCGACCTGGACATCGAGCACCAGGAGCGCGAGCGGGTGATCCAGTACGTCTACGAGCGCCATGGCCGTCGCCGGGCGGCCATGGTGGCGAACGTCATCTGCTTTCGCGGGCGCTCGGCCATCCGCGACGTGGGCAAGGCGTTGGGACTGCCGCAGGCCCAGGTGGACCGGCTGGCGCAGCGCTTGCAGTGGCACCCCAGCGTGGAGATGCCGCATCCCGACCAGGCGGGCGGCGACGTGCCGCGCGAGGTCTCCAACCGCGTGGGCCGCGATCTGCTGGAGCTGAGCCGCCAGATCGTGGACTTTCCCCGGCACCTGGGCATCCACACCGGGGGCATGATCATCGCCTCGCACCCGCTGGACGCGTCGGTGCCGATCGAGCCGGCGACGATGGAGGGGCGCACCGTGGCGCAGTGGGACAAGGACGACTGCGCCGACGCCGGGCTGCTGAAGATCGACCTGCTGGGGCTGGGCATGCTGACGCTGATCCAGCGGGCGTTCCGGCTCATCGAACGGCGGCACGGGCGGCGGCTGGCGCTGGCGGATTTCAGCTTCGACGACCCCACGGTCTACGACGCGATTTGCGCTGCCGACACCATCGGCATGTTCCAGGTGGAAAGCCGCGCCCAGATGCACGTGCTGCCGCAGACCCGGCCGCGGTGCTTCTATGACCTGGTGGTGCAGGTGGCGATCATCCGGCCCGGGCCCATGACCACCAAGATGCACCGGCGCTGGATCCTGCGCCGTATCGGGCAGGAGGTGGACGATCCCGTGTGGCCGGGCCTGGCGACGGTGCTGCAACGCACGCTGGGACTGCCGATCTTCCAGGAGCAGTGCCTGCAGATCGCCATGGTCGCGGCCGGGTTCTCGGCAACCAAGGCCGACGCGCTGCGGCGCGCGATGAGCCGCAAGCGCTCCCTGGCGCATATCCAGGCGCTGCAAGAGGACCTGATGCAGGGCATGACCCGCAGCGGCATCCCCGCGGCGACGGCGGAGCAGATCTACGCGCAGATCGAGGGCTACGCGGGCTATGGATTTCCCGAGGCGCATTCCTGCGCCTTCGCGTTGCTGGTGTACGTCTCGGCGTGGCTGAAGGTGCATCACCACGCGGAGTTCACCTGCGCGATTCTCAACAGCCAGCCGATGGGCTTCTACAGCCCCCACACGCTGGTGGGCGACGCGCAGCGGCACGGGGTGACGGTGCGTCCGGTGGACATCCGGCACAGCCGCTTCGAGTGCACGGTGGAGCCGGACGGCGCGGTGCGCATGGGCTATCTGTACGTGGAGGGCCTGGGCGAGGCTCACCGTGAGCGCCTGGATGAGGCGTCGGCCCACGGGCCGTATCGCTCGCTCGAAGACTTCTGCCGCCGGACGCGGTTGCCGATCAACGTCCTGGAAGCGCTAGCCACGGCGGGAGCTTTTCGCAGCCTGGGGCTGAACCGGCGCGCGGCCCTCTGGCAGGTGCAGGCCCATGCGCCGGCGGCCCACGGCGGGGAGCTGCCGCACCTGGTGGCGGAGCTGGAGGAGCCGGTGGCGCTGCCGCCGGCCGACGCGCTGGTGCAGGTGCGGATGGACTTCGCCGCCACCGGCCTCTCGACCCGCTGGCGCGGCCTGGAGTTCCTGCGGCCGGCCTTGGCGGAAGCCGGCGTGCTGCACGCCGCCGACCTGCTGGACCTGGCCGCCAAGCGGCGGGCGCGCCCGGATTGCGCAGGGACGGTCGAGGCGCGGCGCGCGCGCATTCCCCGGGTCTCAATTCCAGCCGGTGTGCGCCCACCGATCCCGCGCCCGCGTCGAGGTCGAGGCCGCTCGTTCGGCCAACCCACGGCGGGGCGCTATGGCGAGCGCGCCCGCCGCACCGGAAATCACTACGACGGGCAGAGCAGCGGGCGGCAGTTCCAGGGCCTGGGCGACAGCGGCGTTCCCGACGCCCTGCGCGAGCAGGCCCGCACCGGAGTCATGGTCACCGTGGCCGGCATCGTGATCAACCGCCAGCACCCGCCCACCGCGCGGGGCTACACCTTCCTGTCGCTGGAGGACGAGACCGGGCTGGTCAACATCATCATTCGCCCGTCGGTCTTCACCCGCTACCAGCGCGCGATCCTGGATTCGCCGGTGATGCTGGTCTACGGCGAGATGCAGGACGAGCACGGGGCGGTGCAGGTGATGGCCCACACCTGCCACCCCGCCACGAGCGACGGCCTGGGCGCGCCGCCCTCGCGTGATTGGTCATGAGCTGCTCGCTCGACTCGCCTAGTGATGGTGGTGATGGTGGCCGTGCCAACCACGGGCGACGGCGTCGATGACCTTGCCGCCCTTGACGACCTTGACGGGCACCAGGCGGCGCTCGCCGATGCGGGTCTGGCCGTGGGCGTCCTCGAAGCTGTGGGCGCCAATCTCCTCGCGGAACAGCGCGGCGTCCGCGTGGGCGCCGACGGCGAGGGTGCCGATCTGGCACTGCATGCCCAGGATCTCCGCCGGGGTGACGGTGCAGCGGCGCAGGGCGTCGGGCAGGTCCAGGCCCAAGTGCAGGAACTTGCTGAGAGTGGTGGCCAGGTCGAAGACGGGACCGTCGAAGTTGTAGGCGTGCAGATCGCTGCTGATGGTGCTTGGAACCAGGTCCTGCGCCATCGCCGACTCGGCCACGCTCCAGGAAAAGCTGCCCTGGCCGTGGCCCACGTCGAGGTGGACGCCGCGATTCACGGCGGCGCGGACCGAGCCGCGCACGCGTCCGTCGTCGCCCAGGATGCCCTCGTCCAACCCGTGATAGCAGTGGGTCAGCAGGTCGCCGTCCTTCATCTCGCGGAGGATGTCGTCCAGCGTGCAGACGGGCGCGTTGGGGTGAATCATGATCGGCAGCCCCACGGCATCCGCCGCCTCGCGGGCGCGGTGGAGGGCGGGCAGCGCGTTGTTCCCGGCGAGGTTCTCACTGAGCCGGGCCTTGACGCCCACGATCACGTCGCGGTGACGCTCGCAGACTTCGATGGCTTTCTTGGGGTCGATGAGCCGGATGTCTTCGAGCTCGCCCACGACCGGCGAGACCATGCCCGTGGTCGAGATGTTGAGACAGGCCTTGAGGCGGGTTTCGGAGACCTCGATCACGTAGCGCCGGAGGCCCTCGAAGGTGTCGGCGCCGGCCGATCCGGCGTCGATGGCGGTGGTGACGCCGCTGGGCAGGACGTAGGTGTCGGCGTCGACGCCGTAGTGGCTTACGCCGTCGTAGACGTGCACGTGGACATCGACGAGGCCGGGCGTGACCAGCAGACCCGAGGCATCGAGGAGGCGCTTGGCCTGGACCGGGTCGATGCGCTCGGCGACCGCGCGCACGCGGCCGCCCGTGATCGCCACGTCGCGCCGGTGATTGAGGCCCTGCGCCGGGTCGACGACGGTGCCGCCGGATATCAGGAGGTCGTACACGGCGAGGCCCTCTGCTGACGAGAGACGCCATGGTAGCCGTCGCGCGGCGGCCGCTTCGCGGGCGCGGCGTGTACCCTCGGGAACCGTGTCGACTTGAGGAATAAACGCTCATGGGAATCCAGCGCATCAACCCGGACAGCATGTCCGCGCCGATTGCTCCTTACACGCTCGTGGTTCGCAAGAACAACGTGGTGACGACCGCCGGCATGTTGGGCCTCGACGCCGACGGCAAGCTGGTGGGCGACGACATCACCTCGCAGACGCGGCAGACGCTGGACAACATCACGACCGCGCTCGAGGCCGCCGGGGCGTCGCTCGACGACGTGGTGAAGGTGACGGTATTCATCACCGAGATCGCCAACTTCGCCGGCATGAACGAGGTCTACATCGAGTACTTCGGCGACACGAAGCCCGCGCGGTCGACCGTGGGGGTGGAGCTGGCGCTTCCGGGCGCCCTGGTGGAAATCGAGGCGACGGCGGTGCTCGACTAGCGGACGAGGGGCTAGCCGCGGCGCCCGAAAGTTCTGTCGAACGGATAGTTCGCGCAGGGGACTAGGTTCCGCTCGTGGTGAGCCCTTCGGCAGGCTCCGTCGAACCACGCCCTTCGACAAGCTCAGGGCGAACGGATTCGGAGCGATATGGGCTGTGGAGCTCGCTTGTTCAAGGGTTCTCTAGCTGACGGGATTTGCCGCGCCGTCCGATCCATTCGCTCAGGCGCGCCGCCGGGCCCCTGACAAGCGGGGCCAGGCGGCGGCGGAAGCGGAGCACGACGAGAACCGCGAGAATGCCACCGACGGCGCCGGCCACGATCGCCGCCAGCGTCGGGTCCTCCAGCACGGTCGTGACCACGTGCTCGACCGTATCGCCGAAGGCCCAGCCGATGCCCATGTAGAGCAGGGCCCACAGCGAGATGCCCGCGGCCGCGGCGGGCACGAAGCGGCGAAAATCGCCGCGCGCGACCCCGGCCACGACGGGAATGATGAGGCGAACGGCCGGCACGACGCGGCCGATCACGACCACCGGGAAGGCGCGCCGCGCGAACCAGCGTTCGAGGCGCTCCAGGTGCGTGGGGCGTATCCGCAGGATCCGTCCGTATCGATCGAGCAACGGTCGGCCGATGCCGCGCGCGATCCAATACTGCACGCTCACGCCCGCCGTGGCGGAGGCCACCACGGTGCCCATCACCGCCCACGGGTTTGCCTCGCCGCGGTAGACCTGAAACCCCATCGTGACCACGACCACCTCGGCGGAGATCGGCAGCGGCACGCCGGCGCCCTCGAGACCGACGGCGAGGGCGAGCGCGAGGTATTGGTGATCTTCGAGCAAGGCCAGCAGCAGCTGTCCCTGCTCGGCTACCCACTCGGCCATCGACATCGCACCGTGCGCGGTCCCGCCGTCCACGGTAGCAACGCGGGCGTCAGCGGTCAGCGGCGCTCGCGGTCACCGGCCGCCGCGTTGACGCTATGTCGGCCACTGGCAGACAATCGCGGCTCAACGCGCCCGCACTCCCCGGAAACGGGACGGAGGTTGCGATGGACGTCGGACTGTTCGCCATGCCCCTGCACCCTCCGGGGTCCAACGTCACCGAGACGCTGGAAAACGACCTCGACATGCTCATCACGCTCGAGAAGCTGGGCTATAGCGAGGCGTGGATCGGGGAGCACTTCACGACGCAGTGGGAGAACATCCCCGCGCCCGACATCTTCATCGCGCACGCGCTGGCGAAGACCGAGCGCATGAAGTTCGGGACGGGCGTGACCTGCATGCCCAACCACAACCCGTTCATGATCGCCCACCGGATTGCCCAGCTCGACCACATGGCCAAGGGCCGCTTCATGTGGGGCGTGGGGTCCGGCGGCTTTCCGGGCGACTTCGAGGTGTTTGGCTTCGACCCGAAGACGGGCGAGCACCGGGCCATGACGCGCGAAGCGATCGAAACCGTCCTCATGCTCTGGAACGACCCGAAGCCGGGGCGCTACCGAACGGCGTTCTGGGACTTCAACATTCCCGAGCCGGACGACCTGATCGGCCTGCGGGTGCACATGGAGCCCTACCAGAAGCCGCATCCCCCGATCGGGGTGGCGGGAGTGTCGGAGAACTCGGGCACGCTGACGCTGGCGGGCGCGCGCGGGTGGATTCCGATGAGCATCAACCTGGTGCCGACGCGCGTGATCAAGACGCACTGGGAATCGGTGGAGGAGGGCGCGCTGGAGGCCGGCCGAACGCCGGACCGCTCGCAGTGGCGCATCGCGCGCGAGGTCTATATCGCCGAAACCACCGAGAAGGCGCGCAAGGAAGCCCTGGAAGGCACGCTGGCCCGCGACTTCCGCAACTACTTCCTGCACATCATGCCCAAGGTGCGCATGCTGGACGCGATGAAGATCGACACGGACATGCCGGACTCCGACGTGACGGTCGAGTACCTGGTGGACAACGTCTTCATCGTGGGCAGCCCGGACGACGTCACCGCCAAGCTGCAGAAGCTGTATGACGACGTGGGCGGATTCGGCGTGCTGCTGGCCATGGCGCACGAGTGGCAGCCGCGCGACCAGTGGGTGCAGTCCATGACGCTGCTGGTGGACGAGGTGATGCCGCGGTTGAACGGGGCGAGCTAGCGCGGGACTGTGCCCGCAGCCGTGGTTAGGTCGTCCGCCTATTCGCCGATGACGTGCACCGCTTCGGGCGGGATGTGGATGCGCCAGTCGCGGCGGGCGGGGACGTTGAGTACCTGGTAGGGATGCGCCGGGACGTCGATTTCTAGCGTGGGCGCGCCGGACGCGGCGTCGTCGACTCGCACGACGAGCGTGTGCGAGAAGCCGAACGCGGCCTCGTCGATGATGGTGACTTGAAAGCGGTTCTCGCGGTGGGTCGAGGGCCGATCGGGCCGCTCCAGGATGATCTGCTCGGCGCGAACGGCGAGTCGGACGTGATCCGTTGCGGGGCGGGACTCGGCTCGGGCGGCGACCATGCCAAGCCCAGTCGCGACGCGGACACGGTCGCCGTCGGAGCCCACCACCCGACCCGGCAGGATGTTCTGCACCCCGAGCAGTTCCGCGGCGCGCGCCGTGGCGGGACGGCGGAAGACCTCGTCGCGCGGGCCCGCTTGCAGCACGCGTCCGCGATCGATGACCGCCAGCCGGTCGCCCACGTTGTAGGCCTCGGTGAGGTCGTGGGTGACCATGACCACGCTCAGGTCGAGGCGTTGGGCGAGCTGCCGGAGTTTCCGCCGCATGGTGCGTCGGTTGCTCGAGTCAACGGCGGCGAACGGCTCGTCCAACAGCAGCACCCGAGGCTCGCGCACGAGCGCTCGCGCCAGGGCCACGCGCTGAGCCTGGCCGCCCGAGATGCGCGCGGGACGGCGACGCAGCAAGTCGTCCACGCCGAACATGCGCGCGAAGCTCTCTACCCGCTCGCGGCGCTCGGAACGGCGGACATGGCCGAGGCCATAGGCGATGTTCTGCGCGACGGTCAGGTGCGGGAAGAGCGCGTAACTCTGCACCAGATAGCCAAGATCGCGCCGTTGCGGCGGCACGTTGACGCCGGCCGAACTGTCGAACACGACCCGGTCGTGCAGCGTGATGCGCCCCTGCCGCGGCGTGAGGAGTCCCGCGATTGCCTCCAGCGTCAGCGTCTTGCCGGCGCCGGAGTGGCCGTACAGCACAGTGATCTCGCGATCCACGGCGAGGTCGACCGCGAGGTCGAAGCTGCCGACAGTTGTGCGAATGTCCGCCCGAATCACAGGACCCGGCCTCCGAGCCGCGCCAGAGCCTTGAAGACCAGCAGCCCGGCGAAGGCCAGGACGATGAGGACGATGGCAATGGCGAGGGCGGCGTCCACATCGGTCTCGATGGCTTCGAGGATCGCCAGCGGCATCGTCTGGGTGCGGCCGAAGACGTTGCCGGCAAACATGATCGTGGCGCCGAACTCGCCCAGGGCGCGGGCCCAGCACATCACCGCGCCGCCGATGAGCGACGGCAGCGCCAAGGGCACAGTCACTCGCCGGAAGGTGCGCCATCCGCTTGCGCCAAGCGTTGCGGAAACAGCTTCGAGCCGGCGGTCGACGCCCTCGAAGCCCGCGCGCGCGGCGCGAATGTAGAACGGCACGGCGACGAAGAGCTGCGCCAGGACCACTGCGCCGGTGGTGAACGCGACATCCACGCCGGCGGCGTCCAACGGACCGCCGATCACGCCGTGACGCCCGAACGCCACGAGCAGCGCCAGCCCGCCGACGACCGGCGGCAGCACCACCGGCAGATCGATCAGGGTGTCGACGATGCTTCGGCCGGGGAAGGCATGGCGCGCGAGGAGGTAGGCCGCCGGCGTTCCCAGCACCACGGCCACGGCGACGGCGATGGCCGAGGTGGCCAGCGAGAGCCACAGCGCGGTGGTGGCGACTGGGCTGCGAAACGCCGCGAGCACGTCGCCTTCGATGAACCCGCGGGCGATCAATGCGCCCACGGGAATGCCGATGAAGGCGACGAGGATCGCGGCGGACGCGGCAAGGGCAAGCCTGTTCCACGTGAGGGACTGGGCGCGCCGCATTTCGGAGATTCCTCGGCGAGCTTCAGCCGGCGGGCCGAAAGCCGTGCGATGCAAGCATGCGCTGGCCGACGGGCGAATGCACGAAGTCGACGAAAGCCGACGCAGCCTCCCGGCCGGCTCCGCGCTTCGTCACCGCAATTGGATAGGGCGCCGCAATTGCCGCCTGCGGAGGCAGCGCAATCTCGACCAGCGCACCGTCAGACGCGAGGACATCGGTCCGATAGACGAATCCGGCATCCACCACGCCCAACTCCAGCTTCGCCGCCACCAGGCGGGCATTCGTCTCGAATGAGACCACATTGTCGAGGACGGCTCCCACGAAACCGTCGCGTCCATTCACTGCGGCATAGCGCTCCAACGCCGCGCGGGCATAGCGTCCGACCGGTACGTCCGCAATGCCCATGACGACGCGCACGTCCGGCGCGGCCAGGTCTGTCAGATGCGCGATCCCTGCGGGATTGTCGGCGGGGACGGCGAGCACCAGCGCGTTTTCGACGAAGGTGCGTGGCGAGGCCGCCAACAGACCGGCCGCTTCCAACTGCCGTGCCTGGACGTCGTCCGCCGTGGCGACGACATCAGCGGGAGCCCCGCGCTCGATCTGGGCCCGCAGCACCTGCGAGCCCGCGAAGTTGAGCACCACGCGCGTGTTCGACCGAGTTTCCTCAAACTCGCGAGCGATTTCGGTGAACGCGTCGCGCAGGGAGACCGCGGCATAGACGGTGATTTCGTCGTCGTGAACCGGGCCGCAGCCACCGCTCACCAGAACCAGCGCAAGGCCGGACACGGCCACCGCGCGCCATGCTCGCCGAACGACCGCCACGCGGCGCCTATATGTCGTCACTAGCTCGCTCACCGGCCGTAGGACGGTCGCCGCGCCAACTCCCGCGGTGTTGGTCACGCTACGATGCCTGCGGAACTGTTGCGGCAAACGGTTTGTGCGCATGCAGAACGCTCAAGGCCCTGGCCTCGCCGGCCCGTCGAACGACAAGCCGCACTACGACATTGTGGTCATCGGCACGGGACCGGCGGGACGGCGCGCGGCGATTCAGGCCGCCAAGGGCGGGAAGCGCGTGGCCGCGGTCGATCGGCAGCGCTACGTCGGCGGACAGGCGGTCCATCGGGGCACCATTCCATCCAAGACCCTGCGCGAGGCCGTTATCCATGTGACCGGCATCGGCCAGCGCTCGTTCTACGGCGAGTCCTACCGCGTGATGGCCGACGTGACCATGCACGATCTGCTGTTGCGCACGGCCCAGGTCGTGCAGGCCGAGGTGGACGTGGTTCGCGACGGGTTCTTGCGCAACGACGTGGAGCTGCTCAACGGCGTCGCGCATTTCGTCGACCCTCACATGCTCGCGATTCATACCGAGAACTCCATCATCGAGGTTCGCGCCGACAAGGTCATTCTGGCGACCGGGTCGAGCCCGTCGCGGCCGGCGCACATCCCCTTCGACCAGGAGCGGGTCGTCGACAGCGACGGAATCCTGGATCTTCCCAGGATTCCCAAGTCGCTGACCGTGGTGGGCGGCGGAATCATTGGCACGGAGTACGCCAGCATTTTCGCCACGCTCGGCGTCGCGGTGACGCTGATCGACGGGCGCAAGGAGTTGCTCGACATCGTCGACGAGGAGATCGGCGAAGCGCTGAAGTTCCGCATGCGCGAGGACGGCATCACGATGCGCCTCGGGCATCGGGTGGAAAACGTGGAGTTCGATCCCAGGGGCCGTCCGGTCACGGTGCTCGAAACCGGCGCCCGCACGGTCAGTGACGTGGTGATGTACTCCATCGGACGCCGCGGTGCCACGGGACTGCTGAATCTCGACGCCGCCGGGCTGGCCGCCGACGACCGCGGACGGGTGAAGGTCAACAAGTTCTTCCAGACAGAGCTGGAGCACGTCTATGCCGTCGGCGACGTGATCGGACAGCCCGCGCTGGCGTCCACGTCGGCGGAGCAGGGCCGCCTGGCCGCGCGCCACGCCCTGGGTTTGGACTGTCCCAGCATCGACGACGAGCTGCCCATCGGCATCTACACGATTCCCGAGATCGCCCTGGTCGGAAAGACCGAAGAGGAACTCACGATGGAAGGGGCGGCCTACGAGAGCGGCGTGGCCCGGTACAAAGAGATTGCTCGCGGCGCGATCATCGGCGACGACTTCGGCATTCTGAAGCTCCTTTTCGACCCGGACACGCGCAAGGTTCTGGGGGTCCATATCTTCGGCAACCAAGCCAGCGAGCTGCTGCACATCGGCCAGGCCGTCATGCAGCTTGGCGGCACCATCGACTACTTCGTGGAGACGATCTTCAATTACCCGACGTTTGCCGAGGCCTACAAGGTTGCCGGCCTCAACGGGGTCAACAAGCTGATCCGGTAGGCCACGCGCCGCGTTCCGGCGGCTTGCAGTGGCACTATGGACTGCCCCCGCTCGCCGTTGAGGTCACCCCGCATGTCGGAGCCTGCCAACACCTCCGCCGCTGAACGCCGCCGCATCCTGACCGGACTGCGCCCGTCCGGGCCGTCCCACGTGGGTCACTACGCCGGCGCGTTTTCGCAGTGGCTGGAGCTGCAGGACGAGTACGAGTCGTTCTTCCTGCTGGCGGACTACCAGGTCTCGGACTATGCCGACAACCTGCCCTGGATTCGCTGGGGACTTTGGGAAGTGACGCTCGACTGGCTGGGCGTAGGGTTGGATCCGGACATCTCGCACTTCGTCATCGAGAGCGGCGTGCCGGAGTTTGCCGAGCTCACGCTGCACCTGAGCTGGTTTCTGGGGCTGGGCCACCTGCAGCGAAATCCGACGCTGAAAGCCGAGCTGGCGGATCTCGAGGCGACGACCAAGTCGGTGCCCGTGGCCTTCTTCAACTATCCCGTCATGCAGATCGCCAACATCCTGCTGCCGTTGGCGCACCTGGTGCCGGTTGGCGACGACCAGCTGCCGCACATCGAGATGACGCGAGACGTCGCCATCCGCTTCAACCGGCGCTTTGGGGACACCTTCGTGGTACCCGAGGCGCGGATCGGCGCGGTGCCGCGTCTGGTCGGCATTGACGGCAAGGGCAAGATGGGCACCTCGGCCGGCAACGCGATTTTCCTCAAGGACTCGGAGGACACGCTGCGGGCCAAGGTGCGCAGCATGTTCACCGACCCCAAGCGGCTGCGCGCCACCGATCCGGGCACCGTGGAGGGGAACCCCGTGTTCATGTATCACGACGCCTTCAATCCGAATACGGACGAGGTGGACGACCTGAAAGCCCGCTATCGGACCGGCCGGGTTGGGGACGTCGAGGTCAAGGACCGGCTGTTCGACGCCATGAATGCCTTGCTGGCGCCGATTCGCGACCGGCGGGAGCACTGGGCGGCGCGGCCCGACGACGTGCGCGACGTGCTGGCAGCCGGCACGGCGGCAACGAAGCGCCGCGGCGAGGCGTTGGTGGAGCAAGTCCGCACGGCGCTTAGCCTGGACTACCTGCGCGACGGCCCCCCGCCCCCGCCGGAGGGCGCTCCGTAGGCTAGTGGCGCCTGTCTGTCCGTCATTCCGGCGAAAGCCGGAATCCAGGTCCGCGCCTCGCGGGCAAGGTGCCCTTCGACCGGCCGCAGCGGCATGCCCGGGCCCAGCGGTGGGACTGCCGCCGTATCTCGGCCACGGGGCCGACCGACTGCTTCAGATGGCGCCCTGATGTCTGACAAGCGAAAGTCCCGGTCCCGCATACGCCCGGTGGCGCTGGCGGTGATTCGCGACGGCTCGCGTCTGCTGGTGCGGCGGTACACCGCGCCCGACGGCGAACACTACTACCGACCGTTGGGCGGCGCGATCGAGTTCGGCGAACGGGCGGCGCAGGCCGTCAAGCGAGAGATCCTGGAGGAGATCGAGGCGGAAATCGAGCAGGTGCGGCATCTGACCACCGTCGAAAACATCTTCGAGCGGGACGGTGAGCGCGCGCACCAGATCGAGTTTCTCTTCGAGGCGCAATTGGCGGACCGGTCGCTCTACCGCGCCGAGCTGATCAACGGGACGGAGTCAAGCGGCAAGCGCATCGAGGCCGTCTGGCTTGACCTCTCCGAGCCGCTCGACGGCCCGCTTTATCCCTCGGGTTTGCGGGAAATGCTGACGACGGATTAACGCCGCCGAACGAACTGGCGGCGGTCCGCAAAGCCCACCGATCCACGCGCCTCTGCAATCGTCCGCCAACGGCTTTCGATTTCGCGAAATCCCGTCATCGGGCAGCGGACCATCGGGTACCCTTTGAGGCGCCTTTCGCGTGCCGCGGCCTAGGCGGCGTGCCTCGTTCGCCGCGTGACGGGCGCACCCGGGGAAGACTGACGATTTCCCTCCCCCGGCCTCCACTTTCAAGGAGCAGCGATTGATGGCGCACAGCAACGGCAGCCAAAGCGTCACCGCCCGCGCGAGCGCGGTGCAGACGGTGGCGATCGACGACACGGTTGAAGTCCCCGCCTACGACCGCGAGCGGATCGAAGACGTCGGGTTCATGACCGCGATGACGCTGGTGCTGCTGGGCAACTACGCCCAGACCGGGCACTTTGGCGGGCCGCTGGCCTATACGCCCTACAACGTGGCGCTGCACCTGGGCGGACCCGAGAACGGCGCCCTGCGCTACGACTACCGCCGGCCCAAGCACCCGTTCTGCGACCGTTTCATGCTGGCCGGGGGGCACAACATCCCCACGGCCTACGCCCTCTGGATGATCATGGGCGAGGCCATGGCCCAGAAGCACGCGGCGACTGGCGACGACCGCTACGCCGTGGACCCCAACGTGGGCATGCTGCCGATCGACGCGCTGGGGTTCCGCCGCGGACGCGGCGCCCTGGACACGCTGCTGCAGGACCACGGGCTGGAGGACCACCCGCTCTTCGCGCAGGCCAAGATCCGGGGCATCCGTTCGCTGGCCGGTCACTCGGAGACCACCGACCTGACCAACGACGTGAACGGCGGGCCGTCGGGAATCGGCGTCGCCACGGCAGCCGGCAAGGCGGCCTTCTGGGACTTCGTCGGCGCCGACGATTCGCTCAAGGTGATCGCGCTCGAGGGCGAGTTCGCCATGACCGAGGGCCACGCGCAGGAGCTGAAGACCCAGGCGCTCGCGCAGCAAGTGGGCAAGCGGCTGCGCGTGCTGCTGTCCTATAACAACGCCGGCATCGACGATTCGCTCGTCGGCGGCGTCATCGACCCGTCCCTCACCCAGGGCTACGTGATCGAGGACCAGTGGACGTCCTACGGCTGGAATGTGATTTCGCTCGAGGATGGCAACGACTACGACCAGGTGATGGCCGCGCTGCGGGCGATGGAAGAGTGGGACCCGAACGACCGCCGCCCAGTCATCGTCGTCGGGACGACGACCAAGGGTTGGTGGCCGGCCGCGGACAACGGACATGTGCCTGGGTTCGGCGACCAGCTCGTCGGCTATCACAGCCACCCCTACGAGCTGAAGATGAACGAGCCCTATTTCGTGGCGCTGGCCGAGACCTTCGAGCGACGCTACGGCGTGGAGTTCGACGGCATCCGCGACGGCCCCGTGGCCGACGAGCGCGAGCGGCTGATCCAGTTCAAGACCAACATCGACGTGGCGATGTCGGTGCTCAACCAGAACGGTTTGGGCGACTGGCTGGCGGACCGGCTGGTCGAGATCGGCGACTCGCTGAACGACGAGCTGCCGCTCCGCATCGACCCGACGACCAATCCGTTCATGGACGAGCGGCTGCGTCCGGAGAACATTCCGCTCGAGCCGCAGTCGGTCGAGGTCACCAACGAGCTCACCGGCGAGACGGCGACGGTGGACATCGAGCTGGCCAAGAAGCCGGGCGACGTTGCCGGCACCCGGCGCGCCATCTCCGAGCTGATCAAGTGGGTCAACTACGTCACGGACAACCGCTTCATCACCCTGGCGGCGGACCTGTCCAGCTCGATCAACGTCGAGAAGGGCGCGCTGTGGGGGCACTACGACCCGGTGGACAACCCGTTGGGCACTCGCATGAAGGCGCCGATCGAGGAGGCCGGAAACGCCTCGTCGGCGATCGGGTTGGTGAGCCAGTCGGCGTCGCTCGACCCCGACCGCCACGCTGGCGTATGGGCCCTGAGCGGCACCTACGGCGCGTTCACGCCGCTGATGTATCTGCCGGCTCGCGTCTGGAGCCAGCAGAACCAGGACAGCCCGTTCCGGATGGGCGTGCTGCACATCCTGGCGGGACACTCCGGACCGGAAACCGCCGCGGACGCGCGCACGCACTTCGGCATCTTCGCGCCGCAGGTGTGGAAGCTATTCCCGCGCGACCAGGCCATCAACCTGAGCTTCTGGGACTACAACGACGTGGCGCCGGGCTACTTCGCGGCGGCGTCACTGGCGGCGCGCGACCCGAAGGTTGGGCTCATCACCATCGAGGTGGCGCGGCCGGACTTCCCGGTGGCCGACCGCGCCGCATTCGCCGACTCCGATCCGCTGGCGGCGGCCAAGGGGATGTACCTGATCCGCGACTGGGACGCGGGCAGCGAGCCGCAGGGCACGGTGTTCGTGCAAGGTTCGAACTCGACGGTCAACTTGATGCGCGTGCTGCCGCAGCTCGAAGCCGAGGGCGTGAACGTGCGGGTGATCGCGGTGGTGAGCGAGGAGCTCTTCCAACGCCAGCCGCAGGACTATCGCGATCGCCTCATACCGGCCGGAGCGCGCTATGACGCGATGGTGGTATCCACCGCCACGCGGCGCGTGCCGCCGGTGCGCGACCTGGGGCCGCTGACCGACGAGTACTCCTTGTGGTCCGATTGGGACAACCAGTGGCTGACCGGCGGAACCGAGCCTGACGTGATTGCGGAGGCGAATCTCGACGCCGACTCGATCCACGCCGGCATCAAGCGGTTCGCCGAGGCCCGATCGGAGCGGCTCGCACGACAGCGCGAGGTGTTGGCGGCGCTGTAAGCACCGACCGGGCGAGGCGGACTGCCCAATACCGGCCGACAGGCGACCTCTGTCATCGGTTCGGGCCGGTGCGGGCCGCAGACTCGCACCGGTCCTTGACAATCAAAGCCGGAAGTGGCGATTGACGCGGGCGGAGCGCGCAAATAGGGTATTCGCATGGCGGCGGCGACTGCGGTGCGAGACGACACACGTCTCCTGCTCCCCACGGACGGGATTCCCAAGGAGATCCTGCGGAAGGTGGAGCGCGCCGGCCGCCGCGAGATCATCAGCGACTCTTACCCCTACCCCACCAAAATGGGCCGGCGCGGGTACGAACGTCGGAAGGCCGCGCTGCAGGTCGAACTGCTGAAGATGCAGAAGTGGGTCAAGGAGACCGGACAGCGCGTCGTGCTGCTGTTCGAGGGGCGCGATGCCGCCGGCAAGGGCGGCACGATCAAGCGTTTCATGGAGCACCTCAATCCTCGCGGCGCGACGGTGGTGGCGCTGCCGGCCCCGTCCGAGCGGGAGCGCGGCCAGTGGTACTTCCAGCGCTATGTGCAGCACCTTCCGTCGGAGGGGGAGATCGTGTTCTTCGACCGCTCCTGGTACAACCGGGCGGTGGTGGAGCCGGTGATGGGCTTCTGCACGCCGGCCGAGACCGTGCGCTTCCTGCGCGACACGGTGTTGTTCGAGCAAATGCTGATCAGCGACGGCCTGCGGTTGTTCAAGTTCTGGTTCTCGGTGAGCCAGGAGGAGCAACTGCGACGCGTCTTGTCCCGCGCCCAAGACAGCCTCAAGCAGTGGAAACTGAGCCCCGTCGACATGCGGTCGCTGCCGCTCTGGGACGACTTCACCGAGGCCAAGAAGGTGATGTTCGCGGGCACCGACACCAAGGCGTCGCCCTGGACGGTCGTCAAGTCCGACGACAAGCGGCGCGCCCGGCTGAACTGCATGCGCTTCGTGCTGCGGAGCTTGGAGTACGACCCCGACGTCGACCGGCGGATCCCCAAGCCCGATCCGAAGCTGATCGGGCCCGCAAAGTCGCTCTACGCCAAGGACGAGGTCTGGTAGCTCAGGCCTGGGCGGCGTAGCGGGCGGCGCGTTTCATTCGGGACCAAATGCTCCAGCCACCGACCCCGTCGATCCCCTGTCGATGTCGCGAGCACTGACCGTCCCCGAGGAGTGAACAGTTGCGCGATGCCGGTAACGCGCGGTGGGACTTTGACTGGCTCGCCCTCCTGATCGGAGGGCATTCGGCGGCCGGAAAGACCACTGCGGCGGCGCGCATCGGGCTGTCCCTGGGCGTGCCGTGGCTGATGGTCGACGACGTGCGGCTCGGGTTCCAACGGGCCGAGGTCACGCTGCCCACCGGGACCGAGGCGCTTTACCTCGACCAACAGCCCCGCTTCTGGCGACGTACGCCCAGGGAGCATTGCGATGCTCTGATCGACGTCGGTCATGTCATGTCCGCCCCGCTGGAGGCAATCGTCGAAAACCACGTCGACCAGCAAATCCCCATCGTGATCGAGGGGGACGGCCTTCTGCCGTCGCTGCTTGCTCGCCCATCAATGCTCGATCGCGCGGCCTGGATCCGCGCGGCGTTCGTCGTGGAGCCGGAAGAATCAGCGCTTCGGGCCGCCCTGGTGGCTCGCGGCGGCGGCTGGGTTGCGGGCCGGACGGATGCCGAGATTCAGGCCGAGGCCAACGGCAAGTGGCTGTTCGGCCAGTGGCTTGCCGCGGAGGCTTCGCGGCACAACCTGGCGGTCGTGGAGCCGCGCCCGAGGGACACGCTGCCCGAACGGCTTATCGAGGCGGTCTCTCAGGCACGTTAGGCAGGCTCGGGAAATGTCAGGCAGAGACCGTCGGCGCCGCCGACGACGCAGCCGTCGAAGACCTCCTTCGCCTCCTTCACCATCGCGTTCATATATGCCGGGTCGTCGGCTTCGGTCATGACATGCACCAGCACCAATCGCTGGACGCCCGCGGCGGCGGCAATCTCGCCGGCACCGCGGGCCGTGGTGCAGGCAGAGTAGATGTCCGGCCACTGCTGGCGCGCGGCATCGACCTCCATGGCCATGTGGACGAGGGTGTGGGCCCTGCGCGCCAGCTCGACGATCTCCGGCAAGGGGCGCGTGTCCCCGGAGATCACAATCGAGCCGCCCTCGGCGTCGAGCCGGTAGGCCAATGAGGTGAGGTAGGGCTGCGCGTGCTGGGCATGCCCCACGCGAACCGTCCACCCGTCGGCTGCGACCGTGTCCCCGACGGCGAGCTCTCGAACGTGAATCCGCGGGCGCGGGCGGGGCATCACGCCGCCGCGATTGCGGAACGCCTGCAAGCTCATGGGATGGTTGGTGCGCGCGACGAGATCGGGACCGAAGGCGCCGTCGTGGCCGAACAGGCGCTCCGTCATGCGTTCCAGCGGTCGCGGGCCAGAGACCGAGAGGTCGTCGCCGCGTCCGGCGCCCTGGTCCCAGCGCGACAGCGCGAAGTGCGCGTAGTCGGTGGAGTGGTCGAAGTGCAAGTGGGTGAAGAACACATGGCCGATCGTGGCCAGGTCGATGCCCGCGGCCGCTAGGTTCCGCGTCGCCCCGGGTCCCAGATCGAAGACCACGCCGGCATCTCCCACGCCGACGTACGTGGACGACCCGCCGCGATGCGGTCGCGGGTCGGGCGTGCCGGTACCCAGCAGCACCACTCGCAGCGGCTGGCTCATCCGTGGGGCCTTTCGCACAATGCGGGCGGATTGTGAGCGCCGGAGGCACTGCCCGCGTGTCTGATTGGGATGTCATCGTAGTCGGCGTGGGCGCCATGGGCAGCGCCACGGCCTTCCACCTGGCGCGCCGCGGCGTGCGCGTGCTGGCGCTGGAGCAGTTCAACCTGGCGCACGACCAGGGCAGCTCCCACGGGTATACCCGCATCATGCGGCATGCGTACTACAACGCCCCCGGGTACGTGCCGCTGGTGCAGCGGGCCCAGACGCTGTGGCGCGAGCTTGAAGCGATCAGCGGCGAGACGCTGTTCATCCCCACGGGCGGACTGTCGATGGGGCGCCCGGATGCGCTCGTGGTGCGCGGCGCGCTGCTGGCCGCCGAGCGTTTCGGGCTGGAGCACGAGGTGCTCGATTCCTCAGAGGTTCAGCAGCGGCATCCAGCTATTCGGCTCTCCGAGGACATGATCGGCGTGCACGATCCGTCGGCTGGGTTCTTGCTCCCGGAGCGGGCGATTCTGGCGCACGCCGCGGCGGCTCGCTCGCACGGAGCGGAAGTGCGGACGCGGGAAGCCATCACCGGCTGGGAGTCCACACCGGACGGCGTGGAGGTCCAGACCGAACATCGCGTTTACCGAGCCGAGCGGCTCGTGTTCACGGCCGGCGCATGGATGGCGGAGTTGCTGGCGGACCTGAATCTGTCGCTGGAGGTGACGCGACAGGTGGTCGGGTGGTTCGAGCCGGATGAACCGGCGCTTTGCGAACCGGACCGCCTGCCGGTGTGGCTGCTGCAGCCGCCGGGCGACGAGGAGTATTTCTACGGACTGCCGCGATACGGTCCACCCGGACTCAAGCTCGGGCGCATGTTCCACCTGCAGCCGGCGGTCACGCCGGCTGAACTCACGCGGACCACGGATGAGTCGGACGAGGCGCTGTTACGGACGTGCCTGGCTCCCTACTTTCCGGGCGCCAACGGCCGCGCCCTGGAGCTGATGACCTGCATGTTCACCAGCACGCCGGACGGCCACTTCATCATGGATGCCCACCCACGACACCCCAACGTCACGGTGGTGTCGGCGTGTTCCGGGCACGGCTTCAAGTTTGCGTCGGTCGTCGGCGAGATTGCGGCCGAGCTGGCGCTGGACGGTCAATCCCGGCACGACATCGAGATGTTCCGCCTGGGCCGATTCGAGAATTCCGCGCCGGACTAGGCCCTAGACCGGCCACACGATCGGCACGACGATCAGCGACGTGACGAGGATCAGCAGCGTCAGCGGCGCGCCCACCTTCAGGAAGTCCACGAAGCGGTAACCGCCGGCGTTGTACACGAGCAGGTTGGCCTGGTGGCCGATGGGCGTGAGAAAGGCCGTCGAGGCCGAGATGGCGACCATCATGAGGGCCGGTTGCGGGGCGATGCCCGCGCCGGCGGCGATCTGGAGCGCAACCGGCGCGATGAGCACGACGGCGGCGGCGTTGGACATCAGTTGCGTCAGCAGCGCGGTGGCGACAAACAACCCGGCGAGCACGGCCAGCGGGCCAATGGGGCTCACATATTCCTCGGCGAACTGCGCCGCGAGGTCGGCGAGCCCGGTGGACGTGATGGCGTCACCCAGCGGGATGAGCGTGCCGATGAGCACGATCGTGCGCCAATCGACAGCCGTGTAGAGACGCTGGTAGGGCAGCACGCGGAAGAGCAGCATGAGGATGATGCCGGCGGCGGCCGTCACGCCAATGGGCGCGATGCCCGCGGCGGCCAGCCCAACGACGCCCCCGAGAATGAGCACGGCCACGGCCATGTGCGGTCGAACGGCCGGCCGTGCCGGTCGACGACCGATGAGGATGAACTCGCGCGAGCGGGCGAAGGTGTCGACGCGATCGATGGGCACCCGGACGACCAGCACGTCGCCCGGCCTGATTTGCACATCGCGGATCGGGCGTCCCAATCGCTGGCCCTGGCGCCAGATGCCGAGCACCACCCCGCCGTAGCGACGTCTAAAGTTCATCTGCACGACCGTTTGGTGCGCAAACCTGAAGGCCGGTCCGGCGACGAGCTCGACCACGGCCATTCCGTCGCTCGCGCTGTCCGGAGAGGCTCCGGCATGTTCACCGGCAAAGCGCAGGCGCTCGGATTCGGCAAAGCGGGTGACGGCTTCGAGCTCACCCTCCACGATCACCCGGTCGCCGGCATAGATCGCGTCCGACGGTCCCGGGAACCGGTTCCGGACGCCGAGATGGGTGATCTCGACCACGGCGATACTGAAGCGAGGCCGCCAGCGCAGTTGTGCCAGCGTGCGTCCGGCGAGCTCCGAATCGCCCGGCACCTCGAGCTCGACCATGAAGTCGCGCCGCTGTTGGATTTCTCGTTCAACGTCGGCGCTCTCGCGCGCGGGAATGAGCCGCGGCCCGGCAAGCAGCAGGTAGAGCAGCCCGACCGCCATGACGGCCAGGCCGGTCGGCGCGTAGTCGAACATTCCGAACGGCGTCTCGCCGGCCCGCGCCAGCGCGTCGCTGACGAGCAAGTTGGGCGGCGTGCCGATGAGGGTGACAAGCCCGCCGAGCAGGGAGCCGAATGAGACCGGGATGAGCAGCTTGGAGGGCATGGTCTTCGCGCCGAGCGCGAGGGTGGTTGCCGCGGGGATCAGGATCACAGTGGCGGCGATGTTGTTCATCACGGCCGACATCACGCCCACGATCAGAACCAGCAGCGCCATGCGCAGGCGCAGACCGCCGCCGAGGCGCGCGATCATGGCAGCGATCGCGGCCGGCACCCGGGCCTCGACGAGACCCGCGCTCAAGACGAACATTCCCGCCACCGTGATCACGGCGGGACTGCCGAAGCCGCTGAACACCCGGTCCGGCGTGACGAGGCCGGCGAAGGCCACCGCCAGCAACGCCAGCACACCGACCAAATCGGGGCGCACGCGTTCGCTGGCGAAGAGCGCCAAGGCGCCGCCCAGCACGCCGATGAGGATCCAGGCGTCGGTGGTCATGGCGCCTCTGTCGTCATGCGGCGGTCAGGCAATGGGATAGGCTGAAGCCCGCGCATCGGGAACCGCCGCCGTGACCGGGAGGAGTGAAGGCAATGGCCGAGAAAGGCGTGGCCGCCGCGTTCTTGGGTTTTCGCAAGCCCTTCGAGTTGCGCGAGTTTCCAATCCCAGACCCACAGCCGGGCGCCGCGGTCGTCAAAATCAGCCTCGCAAACATCTGCGGATCGGACATGCACTACTGGCGCGGCGAGATGGACATGGTCAAGATGGGCCGGCCGATGCCGGCGTGTCTGGGGCACGAAGGCACCGGCGAGATCTATCGCCTGGGAAACGGCGTGACGACCGACACGATGGGCGAGCCGCTCCAGGAAGGGGACCGGGTTCTCTTCTCATATCTCTATCCCGACCTGCAATGCCCCACCTGCCTCAAAGGTCATACCTATGCCTGTCCCACGCGTCAGCACGATCGCATGGGTGGGCTGGAAGAGTGGCCGCACTTCCGGGGCACGTTTGCACAGTACTACTACCTGCACCCCAACCACACGCTGTACAAGGTGCCCGACCATCTCACCGACGACATGGTGGCGGGCCTGAACTGCGCGTTGGTGCAGGTGATCTCCGGTCTGCGGCGCGCCCGCCTGACGTTCAACGAGACGGTGGCCATCCAGGGCGCGGGCGGACTCGGCGTCTACGCCGCCGCCGTGGCCAAGGCGCACGGGGCCTCCAAGGTCATCGCAATCGACGGCGTGGATGAGCGCATCGACCTGATCCGCTCGTTCGGCGCGGACGAGATCGTGGACATACGCGAGTTCGAGACCCCGGAGCAGCGCGTGGACCGCGTGCGGGAGTTGACCGACGGGCTGGGCGCCGACGTGACGCTGGAGCTGGTGGGGCATCCGGGAGTCGTGACCGAGGGCCTGCAGATGACCGCGCCGGGCGGGCGATACCTAGAGATCGGCAACATCAACGTCGGCTGGCATACCGAGTTCGATCCGTCGTGGATCGTCTTCCGCAGCATCTCGATCATCGGCGTGGCGCACTACACCTCGCAGGACCTGCGGCATGCCCTGGATTTCCTGAAGGACAACGTGTCGCGCTTGCCGTTCGACCGGGTGCTGTCGCATCACTTCCCGCTCGCCGACATCAACGAAGCTTTCGCGCAGCAGGACTCCGGGCGGATCACGCGCAGCGCCTTGGTGCCGCACGTCTAGAAAGCCTGCGGTTTGCCTTGGCTAATATTCGGCATTAGCCAAGGCTTGCGCGTTAGGATGCGCCGATGACGCCCGAAGCGCCGCCGATCGCGCTGCACTGCGAGGGCCTGAGCAAGAGCTTTGGCGCGGCCACCGCCGTGGATGACGCGTCGTTCCACGTCCGGGCCGGATCCATCCTGGCGCTGCTGGGACCGAGCGGGTGCGGCAAGACGACGACGCTGCGCCTCATCGCGGGCCTGGATCAGCCTGACGCCGGGATGATCGTGCTGGGCGGCTCGGTCGTCCAGGGACCCGACGTGAGCGTGCCGCCGGAGCGACGTCGGGTTGGCCTGGTGTTTCAGGACTATGCGCTGTTTCCCCACCTGGACGTGCGGGCCAACGTGGGGTTCGGCTTGTCGCGGCGGAACGGGCGTGCCGCCAGGGTTGCCGAGACGCTGGAGCTGGTGGGCCTCTCGGCGCTGGCGTCACGCATGCCGCACGAGCTGTCGGGCGGGCAGCAGCAGCGCGTGGCCTTGGCCCGCGCGCTGGCGCCCAACCCGCGCGTGGTGCTGCTGGACGAGCCGTTCTCGAACCTCGACGCGGCGCTGCGCAACGACCTGCGGAACGACGTGCGCCGCGTGCTGCGCGAGTCCGGCACGACTGCCGTGTTCGTGACCCACGATCAAGAGGAGGCCCTGAGCCTGGCCGACCGGGTGGCGGTGATGATTGACGGCCGCGTGCTGCAGGTCGCGCCGCCGCACGAAATCTATCGCCAGCCCGTCGGTCGCGCCGTCGCCGATTTCATCGGCCAGTTCAACGTGATCGAGGCTGCGGGCATCGGTCGCGCGGTGGTGTGCGATCTGGGCACGGTGACGATTCCCGAGCCCATGATTGGAACGGTCGACCTCTACGTTCGACCCGAAGCGCTGCAGATCTCCGAAGATCCCAGCGGCCAGGGTGTGATCGAATCGCGCCGCTTCTTTGGGCACGACCAGCTGGTGCGGGTGCGCTTTGACTCCGGGCTGACGGTGGAGTGCCGGGCCGGTCCGACGTTCCTTCCTCCGCCGGGAACGCGCGCGCGAGTGCAGCTCGACGGCGACGTGCTGGCCTTCTTGCGCGCGGGCGTGGCGCCGCGACGGCAACCCGGCGCGGCCTTCGCGCCGCCCGCCGCCCGCGGACGCCCGGCCTAGCCCTTTCGCCCTGATCGCGGCCTTACCTACCCCTCATGGCAGAATGGATGACTATGGCGCTGACCAGCACGGCTGAAGACTATCTGCTGGCGATCTATGGGTTGCGCGCCGAGGGCGGACCCGTCATCGCCGCCCGTCTGGCGGAGCGCCTGGGGGTTTCGGCCCCAACTGTGTCGGCGTCACTCGACCGGCTGGTGCGCGATGGGCACGTATGGATCGCTCCGCAACGCGAGGTGTTCCTGACGCTTGGCGGCGAGCGCACGGCCGAGAAGCTGGCCCGCCGCCACCGGCTGATCGAGCACTGGCTGATCCGGACGCTGGGTCTCGGCTGGGCCGAGGTGCATCACGAGGCCGACCGCTTGGAGCACGCCATCTCGCCTGAGCTGACGGACCGGATTTCGGAGGCGCTGGGCCATCCGCCCACGTGTCCGCACGGGTTGCCGATCCCGGGCAACTACCCGGAAACCGACGTGGGCAACCTCTTCAAGCTGTCAGCGGCCGAGGTCGGGTCCAAGGTGCGGGTGGTGCGGCTCTCCGAGCCCGCGGAGGATGACAGCGAGCTCCTGCGCTATTTCGAGGAGAAGCAGCTCGTCCCCGGACGGGTGATCGACGTCGTGGAGCAGACGCCGGCCGGGCACATCGTGGTGCAGGTGGACGACCAGCCGGCCGTGGTTGACGACACGGTCGCCGCCAATCTTTGGGTGATGGCGGCGTAGCCGCCAATCGCATACGCCCCGCGCCATGATCACTCGTCGTTCGCCGCACGCTGCGCCAATGCGCCGCCGTCTTCCCCCGCACGAACCACCCGGCGCATGACAGCCGAGGTTCGTCCGAGTCGCATCTTCACCGTTCGGCCGGCGCTTCCACGGCGTCTCGAACGGTTGCGCGATCTGGCGTTCAACGTGTGGTGGGCGTGGACGCCCGCGGCGCAGGACCTGTTTCGGCGCATCGACGCCGAAGCCTGGCATGCCTCGCAGGGGAATCCGGTAGCCGTGCTCACCCGAGCCGCTCCGGGCCAGCTCCAAGTGCTGGCCGAGGACCCGATCTTCGTCGCCGACCTTGACCGCGTATCCGAAGCCTATGACCAGTATTTGAGCCGCCCCACGTGGTTCGAGCAGATGCACGGGCATCTGGAGGGACTGCGCGTGGCCTATGTCTCCATGGAGTTTGGCGTGGCGGAGTCGGTGCCCTTGTATTCAGGCGGCCTGGGCGTGCTGGCGGGCGACCAACTCAAGGCCGCCAGCGATCTCGGGGTGCCGCTGGTCGGCGTCGGCATGCTCTATCGCCAGGGCTACTTCCGGCAGTCGATCGATCCCTCCGGCGCGCAGCGCGAGCAGTTTCCGGAAAACGACGTGGAGGTCCTGCCGGTTGTCGCGGTGCGGTCAGGCGACGGCCAACCGCTGACGGTCCGGGTGCCGATCGACGGGCACGAGATCGCCGTACGGCTGTGGCGAATGGACGTGGGCCGCGTGCCGCTGATCCTGCTCGATGCCAACACGCCGGAGAACAGCCCGGCGGACCGCGAGCTGACGTCCCGGCTGTACATCGGTGACAGCGACATTCGCATTCGGCAGGAGTTGCTGCTGGGCGTCGCCGGCATGCGCGCGTTGGACGCGCTCGACCTCACGCCGACCGTAGCCCATTTGAACGAGGGGCATAGCGCGTTTCTCATTCTCGAGCGCTTCCAGGCGCTCCGCGCCCAGACCGGCCTCAGCGAGGCCGCGGCGATGCAGATCGTGCGCGCGACCAATGTCTTCACCACGCACACCCCGGTTGCGGCCGGCCACGACGAGTTTTCGGCGGACCAGGTGCAGCGTCATGCCGGGGCCTACCTGCAGGCATCGAACATCGACGTCGAGCACGCGCTGGCCCTGGGCCGGGTTGACGGCGCCGACGACGGCGAGCCGTTCGGCATCACCACCCTGGCCATGCGCGGTTCCGCCTGGCGCAATGGCGTGAGCGCGCTTCACGGCGCCGTGAGCCGTCGAATGTGGGGACGGCTGTGGCCGGGCGTGCCAGCGAGCGAGGTTCCGATCGGACACGTGACCAACGGGGTGCATTTGCGTACCTGGGTGTCTCGCGAGCTGAACGGCCTGCTCCAGCGCTACATGGGGCGCCATTGGGCCGAGCGCACCGATCCGCAAGGCATCGAGGAAGGCCTGGCGGCCATTCCCGACGACGAGCTGTGGCGGGTCCATACGCAACGTCGCGAGCGTCTGGTGGCCAACGTCCGGCGACGGCTGCGAGCGCAGGCGGAGCATCGAGGAGCGGCGGCGCACGAGCTGGCGCAGGCATCCGCCGCCCTGCACAGCGACGTGCTCACGGTTGGGTTTGCGCGCCGCTTCGCGCTCTACAAGCGCCCAACCCTGCTCCTGCACGACGTGGAACGGCTCAAGGCCATCGTCGCGAACTCCCACCGCCCGGTGCAGATCATCTTCGCGGGCAAGGCCCATCCCAACGACGACCTGGCCAAGGACCTGCTGCGCGAAATCACGGCCATCAGCCGCGATCCGGCATTCGAAGGTCGGCTGGTCTTCGTGGAGGACTACGACATGGGACTGGCGCGCGACCTGGTGCAGGGTTGCGACGTGTGGCTGAACTTGCCGATTCCACCGCAGGAGGCCAGCGGCACGAGCGGGATGAAAGCGGCGGCCAACGGCGTGCTCAATGCCAGCGTCCTGGACGGTTGGTGGGACGAGGCCTACACGCCGGACGCGGGATGGGCGATTGGCCGGGCGGATGTTGACGACGAACGGCAACGGGATGCCAGCGACGCCGCAGCCATCTACGACCTGCTCGAGCACACGGTGGCCCCGCTGTTCTACGACGTCGGCGCGGGGGAAACACCGACTGACTGGATCCGAATGGCGCGACGCTCGATGGCCCTGGCGCTGACAAGCTACAGCGCGAATCGAATGGTCCAGGATTATGTCAAGTCCTTCTATGGCCCCGCACACCTGCTCGGCCGGAGCCTGCGCGAGCACCAGGGCGGTGCGGCCAGCGACCTCGCCCATTGGCTCGACCACGTGGTGGCGCAGTGGCCCCACGTGCACATCATGGAGGTCCAGGCCGACGGTCCGAGCCAGGTTGACGCGGGAGTGGTCGTGCCCGTGCGAACCCGCGTGGCCCTGCCGGGGCTGAGTCCCGACGACGTGACCGTCGAGGTGTTCGTGGGGCACGTGGACTTCGACGGAGCACTGATCGGCGGTCTCGCCGAGGTGACAGAGCATGCAAGCGCGGACGCGGATGGCGCCCATTGGTTCACGGGACGCGCGGTTCTGTCCCAAAGCGGACGCCTGGGCATTGCCGTCCGGGTGATTCCACGCCATTCCCTGCTGGCCGGGCCGTACGATACCGGGCTGATTCGCTGGAGCGAGGCGGCCGGCGCGACCTGATCAACAGGCGTTGCCCAGTGGCCGCGCCTTTTGTGAGTGACCGTTCAAGCGTTTACCCTGAGGTACCGTTCCGGCCGGCAGACCGGTCGGACAGCGCTTGCGCCGACACAGGAGGAATCCCCCGTCGATGACGTACGTAATTGCCGAGCCATGCATCGGTACGAAGGACGCCTCGTGCGTGGACGTTTGCCCTGTCGACTGCATTCATCCGGGTCCAGACGCACCCGAGCATGAGACGACCGAAATGCTCTACATCGACCCCGTGGAGTGCATCGACTGCGGCGCCTGCGAGCCTGTATGCCCCGTGACGGCCATCTTCCCGGACTTCGACGTGCCCGAGGAGTGGGAGCACTACACCGCAATCAACGCGGACTATTTCGCGTAGCCGGACACTCGGCGGCTACACGGCGCCTTTGTGCATGGCGGCCAGCGCCTCATACGAGGGTCGGGGCGTGCCGTCGGGGCGCAGGACGCCGAAGGGGAACTTCTCGTCTTCCGGTCCCACGACGGACTGGAAATTGAGATTCCACACGAACGCGTGGGTGATGTAGTCGTATTGCTCGCGCACGAGCCGGATGGCATCGACGAGAAACTCCGCTTGATCGGCCTCGGAATTGTCGACGCCGTAGCCGTAGGCCGGGTCCTGATTGGCGGTTGACCAGCCAAACTCGGTGATCCAGATGGGCTTTGCCCCGTCGCCAAATTCCTCCATGACCGCCCGGTGCTGCGTGAAGCGCTGGAAGTAGAAGCTCGCATGACCGTTCCAGCCGTCGCCGCGCGGAGATCCGATCTCCTGGCGCGGGGCATTGTTGAATCCCCCCGGGTGGATGCCCCACGCGTCGAACCCGTCGCGAACGATTCCATCGTTGTACTCATACATGCGGCGGAGGAACGACACATCGTCCACGGCCTGCACCTGCTGGTCGGGAATGTCAACGTCGCCGGCGGGCGTGAGGGCGCCGCCAATGGTCACGGCGTCGGGATCGCCGGCGCGCACCCCGCGATGGCCGGCCAGGAGCAGCTCCACGAACTCTCCGGCGTTGATGCGGCCATAGCCCCATTCGCGTGAGAGATTGGCCTCGTTCCACAGCTCATAGGCCTGCACGGCGCCCCGATACCGGGACGAGATGGCGGCCATGAAGTCCTCGAAGTCCTCGGGATCGGCCGGAGGGCCGTGCGCGCCCTCGCCGAGCGCCCAGCCGGGCGCGCGCACGACGCTGAGCAGCAAGCTCAATCCGGCGGCCGAAGTGGCGGCCACGACCTTGTCCAGCTCTCGCCAGTCGTAGCCGCCCTTCTCGATCGGCTCGGTCTGGCTCCATTCCACCTGCTGCTTGAGCCAGTTGAATCCGGCGTCGAGCGTCCGGCTGACAATGAGGTCGCGGTCCTGGTTATAGATATGGGCCTGAAAGCCGTAGCCGTCGAGACGGCGGAGCGCCGCGTCGGGGTCATTCGGATCGGGAGTCGGCACCGCCGGACTCGGCGCGACCGGGGCCGGGGTGGCGGGGCTCGGCGTGGCTGGGCTCGGTGTGTCGGAGCTTGGCGTGAGGACTCGAGGCGTGAGCACGCCTGCGGTGACCGCGGAAGCCGCCTGCGTCGGCGTCGGCGTCGGCTCGGAAGGCGCGGTGATGGTAACGGGGTCGGTCTCACCGTCGCCGGTTTCGCCACAGGCCAGAGTTGCCGCTCCGGCCGCGAGGACGGTCAGCAAGCGTCGCCGCGACCACTGGCGCGACATGGAAATCGGCACTGTGCGACGTATCCTTGAGTACAAACCGCGTGGATGGTATCAAGGCAGGGATGGCGCGCCGGCGACCGCCAATCCGGCGCCGCCCAACCAACCGTCGTTAGAGGAAGGTCCGCATGGCCCAGCGCAGATATGGCAATTCAGCCCTCGGCATCGGCGTGATCCTGGTGATCGCGGTGATCATCATCGGGTTGTTCAGCATCCGCTTCGTGGGTGTTGGCGAAGTCGGGGTGATTCACACGTTCGGCGTCGTGGACCCGGTACCAAAGCCGCAGGGCCTGCTGCTGAAGCTGCCGTGGGCGACGCTGGACACCTACAGCGTGCGGACGCAGTCAATCACGATGAGCTCGCGCGCCGAGGAAGTCGGAGCCTCGGATCAGACCGTCCGCACGCTGACCTCCGAAGGGTTGTCGGTCGGTCTCGACATTACGACGCTCTTCGTGCTCAACTTCGCCAATGCGCCGGAGGTGCGCAATAACGTCGGGCCGGAAGGCGTCTACCAGGAAATCATCGTTCGGCCGGCCATTCGCGACGCGATTCGCGACGTGGTGGCGCAATACACGGCCGAGGCGCTCTACACGACGGCTCGTGAGGAAATCAGCAGCCGCATCCAAGACCAGTTGGACGAGTTGCTCAATCCGCGCGGCGTTGCCATCCAAAACGTGCTGTTGCGCGACGTGACCCTGCCGGCGGTGATCACCCAGGCCATCGAGAACAAGCTGGCCGCCGAGCAAGCGATTCAGGAACGCCGCTTCCGGGTCGACGAGGCCAAGGAAGAGGCCCAGCGCCGGATCGAGGAGGCGAACGGTATCGCCGAAGCCAACAATCGCATCAACGAATCGCTCACTCCCAGGGTGCTGCAGGACAAGTACATCCAGGCGCTGCGCGAGATGGGCTCGGGCAGCGTGGTGTACGTGCCCACGAATCCCGAAACCGGGTTGCCGGTGATCCTGGGCACCCCGGAGCTCGGATCGAGCTAACGGCTGACTGAAGCGTCCGAGGCCTAGGGTAGGATGCCGCCGGGCTCGACCCGGCGGCGATGGGCGATTAGCTCAGCTGGGAGAGCGCTACGTTTACACCGTAGAAGTCGCAGGTTCGAGTCCTGCATCGCCCACCGAGATGCGGTTGGGGCCGACGGGAGGCGAAACCTCGCCGGCTCCCGAGTGGCGCGACGGTCACTGCCCCCACGAGGGCGGAATGGGCATCGACTCGAGTCGGCCCACCGGTCCGGCGGCGACGGCAGGGCGTTGCTTCAGCACAGAGGTCGAGGATCGCGAGCGGACGACACACGGGCGCGGTGGGCTTGGAAACTTGGCGCATCCAGCCATTTCTGCTGACGAGCGATCCGAAGGCCACCCTGTTGGTCGGCGTGGAGCGAACCGCCGGCCAACTCGCCAGCAAGCTGACGAAGCCGTGGTCACTGCCGTGCACCTGGGTGGGACAATAGGCGGCGAGGCGGTCAGCACGAAGCACGAAAACGGGGGCTGGTGGAGCTGTGTGGAAGGGTCCGACGAGGGCTCTCAAGAATCTCGGATATGCTCGCGAGCCCCGATGCCGGGAACGCGGAGCCAGGGGCGGGCGGTGGGAGCGCCTCGGGGGCAGCGATGACCCGTCGTGACGCGTGTGCGGCGTCTCCCCGAGCCGGTAGGCGGCCCGTTTGACGGCACGTATTGGCGGAAGCCGGTGGCATTGGGCTGCGGTCGTCGTGGCCGGAATACTCGTCCTGCTGGGTCTGGCGGTCTGGTTGGTCTTGCGAACGGCCGCCCCGCCTGTGTCGAGCACAGACGCTTCGCCCGACGTCACGCCGGTCGCCTCGCCGGTCGCGACGAGGGACGTCTCGCAGATTGAGCGCGGCGCGACGGTCTATGCGACGACCTGCGCGGTCTGTCACGGCGCCAGCCTCGACGGCGGCGCTGGGCCGAAACTGACCGACCCCGGGCTGCACAACCGTTTCGCCACGGCGCTGGACCTGTATCAATACGTGAAAACCTCAATGCCGCCGGGCGACGACGGCCCGGGCAGTTTGTCCGACGCCGAATACCTCGCGGTCGTCGCCTTCATGTTGGACGCGCGCGACGTGACCTATGCCGACGCCATAGCTCCGGCAACCGCGGCCGAGGTCTCGCTGGCGCCAGTTGCCGCCGCGTCACCGCCAGCGGAGACACCTGACGCACCAGCCGCTCGTGCGGCTCCGCAACTCCCAGCGCCCGCGTCCAGCGGCAACTCGCCGCCATTTGCCCCAACACTCACCGAGCCTGCGCCCGTCCTCCTCGCGCGTGAACAGCCACCGTTTGTCATGACGCTACAAACGGCCCCGTTTGCCGATACGGACTCCGAAGACTGGCACACGGCCACGGAATTTGAGATCCGCGAGTTCCACAGCGGCATCCGCGTGTGGTCTTCACAGGTCAAATCATGGCCGCTGGATGAAACGGTGCTGGAGCGCGGGGTCTTTGAAGGACCGCTGGCTGGACGGATGAGTCTCAATCACAAGACGGTCTACGCCATCCGCGCCCGGCATCGAGATTCCAGCGCTGATCCCGGGAGCGAGTGGTCGGCTTGGTCGGCGCCGCGCGTCCTTCTCACCGCCCAGCAGGGCCTGCCGACTCCCAACCCAATGCGGCTGCGCGACATCCAGCACGACACGTTGCAGTGGGAGGCAGACGACGGAACGCCGGTGATCCTCCAGGACGGCAGCACCCTGCTGATCACGGGGTCGGCGAGCCCACACCTTGAAATCGCCGGGGATGGCGGGCGTCACACCGTGCGCGATTTCAGCCGCGCCGCCCATTTCGAGAGCACCTACTTCAAGTTCGTTGCCGGCCCGGACGGGCTGGAAGTGCCGGCGTCGCGGATCTCATTCCGCGACAGCGCGGGCGTGCGACGGACGGTCTGGATGCCATTCATGAAGCTAGATCCGGAGCGATTCTTGATCGCGGCGTCCACAGCCGAAGGCGGGTTCTACTTCGAGCCGGACGTGACCGAGCTGGGAAATGCAAGGATCGAGCCACTCCTTATCACCCGCGTCCGCTCACCTGAGGTGCCCTGGCGCGTCGCGGACGGCTTTCGCGTGGAGCTGGTGGCCGACGGGCTGGTGCTGCCGGTTCAGATTGCGCCCAACCCTCGTTCAATCGACGATCCCGCGGCGCCCGTCGCCTACATCACCGAGCTCTACGGCTCGGTGCGGGCACTCGGCGCGGACGGGGTCCACTGGCTCTACGCAGCGGACGTGCTCGACGAGCGGCCGTCCGAGCCACCGGCACGCCTGAGCGGTCAGACGGGGACGTCCGGCGTGGCGGTTGATCCGCTGACGGGCGATGTCTTCGTATCCACGACCTACCGTGGCGAGGGCGGCGATTTGCACAACAAGATCGTGCGATTGGAGAGCGATGACGACGGTCGAACGGCCGTGCGCGCGGTTGACGTGCTGCGCATGGACGGGGAAGACACCGGTCCGTCGCACCAGATTCACGGCCTGCTGTTCGGACACGACGGCCACCTTTACGCCGCCGTGGGAAATGGCATGCACAAGTGGCGCGGTCTCGACGACAAGTTCTTCGGCGGCAAGCTGCTGCGCCTGAATCGTGACGGCAGCGCACCGGCCGACAATCCTCACTTTGACCCAACCCAGCCCGATGCACCGATTTCGTACCAATGGGCCAAAGGGTTGCGCAACGACTTCGCCCTCGCCCAGCGTCCCGGCGACGAGGCGATCTACACCGCTGAGAATGGCCCAGCCATTGACCGCCTGTTGCGACTGGAAGCCGGGCGCAACTATGGGTACGCCGCGACCGACGCGAGCATCGTGCGGCAGGGCCTGTGGTTCTTTGGGCCTCCGGCGGTTACGCCGGTGGGGATTGCCTTCGCCATCGGCGGTGCATTTCCGGCGGAGCGCCAGGGCAATTTCTACGTGGGGACGCATGGGTTTAACTTCGTCGAAGGCACGGTCGATAACGGCAAGCGGATTTGGGAGTTCGAGCTCGATGCGGACGGCGACGTGGCGCGTCCGCCGTCAGTTTTCCTCACCTACGTGGGCGACGGCTTCGCCAACATTACCGGGGTCGCCTACCTCGCGGACGGCCTGTATTTCCTCGACTTCTACAACGACCATCCGCCGGAGGGTGAACCGACAGCTCCCGGGGCCCGCCTGTGGCGCATCGTCCCCGATACCGAATAGGCGCCACCGTTCCTAACTCCGAATGCATCTCGTGGGCGGAAGAATTGAAGGATGACAACCGAACGGTGGCAAGCGACTTGGAGGACGACCACCGGATGCGGCCGGTGCCGCAAGCAGTCGGCTACGACGCCCATTTCCGCCCACTGCTGAATCCGTCCCGATTTGATTGGACGGCTTAGACCGCGCCTCTTCGGCAACCGCACCCATTGCACGTCTATGGGCTGCGGGCATGCCAGCGCTTGCCGCAGCACCAACCCTCCCACCATGCGCTGTCCGCCCGGAAGGCGCCGCGAATCTCGGCCCTGACCCAGCCCACGACGGGCGTGTGCGCCCACACGGCGGCGGTGCGCACCACGATTCTATGCAAGCTGCCCGGGAGGAACACCTGCGCCCAAGTGGCGGCCGCCGACCTGCGCGGCATCACCGGCGCCCTCAATCTCTTCCGGATGCGCCGCACCGCATTGAATGCCCGGGACTTCCGCGGGCTCACCGGCCTGGACGCGCTGTGGTTGAACCACAACTCGCTTGCAACGCGGCCAGCGGACCTGTTCGACGTCCTCACAAACCTGTGCGGGTTTTACCTGGCCAATAGTCCGGGCAGCTCCTTCACCTTTACGGCGACGGTGGCGCAGACGGCGCCCACCCTGGTCAAGGTCACGGTCCGGGTCACCGCCGCCGGCTTCCCCGCCTCCGGCGTCACGCACAGCGGCATTCGGACTGGCGTGGGCACCTCGAACCAAGCGCCGACGGTCAACTCGGGCCCCGAGCTTCGAGGCCCTGCAGAGCGGTGCGAACGACGACTCCAATACCTACACCCTCACCGTCACCAACGGTACCGGCGACCGCGCCCTCACAACCACCCAGGACCTCACGGTCACTAACGTGTACGAGACGCCACCGCCGAAGCGCATCCCTCCGCGCCGAAGGTGGTGTCGTCCCTGTCCGGCAGGACGCGGGATTCGGGATGGTACGAACCCAACGATCGGGGCTCGCCGATCACTAGATAGGACGTGGAGTATCGGCCGCCGGGCGGGAACTTGCGGAACCGCGGTTTCGCCACGAGCCGCAGCAAGTCCCTGAGCGGGTTGGGGAAAGGCCGTCATGAGTCACGCATAGTTGCGCACGATGCGCATGGCTGCGGGACTTGGGGACATGCGTCACTGTTGATCAACTAGCGGCGACTTGCCGACCACGGAATCGACGGTGCTAGTTTGGCGTGCGGCTAACGCATCCCAGCGATTGCCCAATTGACCTTATCGCCCCCAGATTTGGCCGGAGCGGTCCCGCCGACCGGCGGACGGCGTGGGCGGATATCACCACGGTCACGGGAACGGCTGCTCGCGGGGTTCTTGGTGGCGAACCTGGTGCTCACCGTGCCGTTGGCCTTCCTCGCGGCCGGCTGGAATTGGCCCTTGCCCGCCGCCTGGTTCCATCGCCTGGATCTCAACGCCGAGGGATCGGCGGCGAATCTTTATTCAGGGATCCTTTGGGGGATAGTCGCCGCGCTGGCGGCGGCGCAGCTGCTCCGACCGGTCATCGCCATGCGAGGACCGCAATGGCTGTGGCCACTCGGCTGGCTCGGCGCCGCGCTGTTCGCCGCGCTGGTTGCGTTCGAGGAAATCGCCAGCCTCAAGAACACCTTCGCGAGATCGGAGTGGCTCGCCGAATTGCTCGCGACGTTGAACCTGTCGGACCTGCCACTCCAAGTCCGCTGGGCCGTCGTGATCGCGCCGCTTGCCGCTCCGCTGGCGGCGGCGGCGGGTTGGGCCCTATACGCCTCGCTGCGGCACCGCCCGGCATTGGCGCTGCTCACTGTGCTGGCGCTGGCGCTCGGCGTGAGCGCGGTCTTACACGACGGCTTCACTGACCACTATGGGTCGACGAGCCCCTGGGTGCTGTTGCTCGACGACGGCGCCGAGCACATGGCCGGCGCCATTTTGGCCGTAGTGCTCGTCGAGGCGCTCGCGGCCAGACACACGCCGGGCGCCGCCGACGGGGACCATGGTGGCCGGCGGCACGCTCGTTGGGCGGCCCTCGGGCTCCTAGCGGCCCTGCTGGGGGTGACGGTGCCCGCGCTGCTCGCGGAGTATGAGTGGGAAGACTCCGGCTGGACGCGGCCACTCTTCTACGCCGGGCCCATCTACCAACTCAAGCAGCCATTTCAGGCAAACCTCAACTGGCTGTCGCGGATTGACGTGTGGGGCCATGCCGCCGGACGGGGAGGCGCGAGCGCGACTGCGGAGATTCTGGTGCGCCTCATCCCTCACGAGGGCGGACCGGTGAGGTGGGGACAGGCCGAGGTGCACGGTCACCGCTCCAACCCAATGGTCACCGTCATTAACTTCGACCCGGTCCCCGATAGCAAAGGGAAACGCTACGACCTGGTAATCGTCAGCGAGCCGTTTCCCTACATCCACCTCGGCCTGATAGGCAGCAGCGCCAGTCCCCTTGGTGGGGTCAGCGTCAACGGGATAGAGCACGAGCGTCGGCTCGCCATGGCCATCTATTCGCGCGCCACGGGTGGTCGAGTGATCCTCGACCTGCTCACGCGTGACCCGCGGCGGTTGTTTGTGATCGGCGAGGTCGTGGCGATGCTGTTCCTGTGGGTGTTTGCCGTGGTGGCCGCGTGGCGCGGTCTATCCTGGCCCAAACCCCGGTTCTGGCGCGGCTTTGTGTGGAGCGCGGCCCGACGAAGTGCGTTTGTCACGGTCGGGCTGCTCGTCATCGCCCTGGCCATCACGGCACTGCCAAGGATCTTCTTCGCTTAACGCCGCCTCATTGGCCGCCAGGGCGTGATCGCACGTGAGGCCCCCGCACGGTAGACACCCTCGCCTTCCTGGATCGGATCCTGGCCTCATTCCGCACCGAAGACATCCCGTGCAGGCGGTGACGCCCGATAACAGGTCGGCCCACACTTCGCACGCTTGGCGGCTTTTCCCCGTGGCTCTACGCCTGCAATCACTCCCGTCCCCACACCGAATTCGACGCACGCACTCCGGCTCAGCAACTCGGTGTCAACAACCTCAGTAGGAAGAACAACTCGGCCGCAGCAGCCTGTCGAGCTGACTTCGGCGGCGATCCTGCCCGGTGAATGCGAGCGTTTCGCCTTTCACGCACGGCGACAAACGGCAGCGCGGCGCCAAACGCCAGCCAGGCTGCCCATCGCACCGACATCGTCGTGTGCGCCGGGCGGTCGTGGATGAACACCGCGGCGAAAACCGCCGCTCCGAATATCAACAGTCCCGCGCCGTCGAGCAGCAAGGTTCGCGAGAGAAAGGACGCCTCGCGGAATCGGTGCACTTAGCCGTCCTTCGCACCGACGGCATCTCTCGCAGGGTGATTGACCATGCCGATCGCCATGCCTCTCGCCACGGTGAGTTGCCGTCCGGCCGCCCACTGCCCATCGGCAGCGGTGATCGCGGCGGCGTCGAGCGTCTCGTGCGAGCTGTTCGCTGTTAACAGCCTCTGTAGTCAGTACAGCTAGCTACGATCACTCGCCGAACGCTCCCCGATTGGTGCACTACCGAACTGCACGTCGGCTTCCATTGGCCCGAGAGTCGAGCAAGGGCATTCTGAGTCACGGCCTGCAACGAAGCCTCTCACCAGAAGGCCCGTAGTACAGTGCAGGCTCGCCCACCGGCATCGCGCGACGACCCGTCGGGGCAGTGCGCATGGCGAGATAGCTCAGTCGGTAGAGCAGTGGACTGAAAATCCATGTGTCGCCAGTTCGATTCTGGCTCTCGCCACCTGGAATGCTGCGTTTCCCGTTCCGCCCGGGGCGTGTGGGGAAGGGCGGCGCCACATGGACTCAGCTAAGGCCTGCCTCCCGCCGTCGGAGACCTTGGCAACAGTGGTCAATATCCCACGCCCAGGCCTCGAATCACCCTCACCCTAGCCCTGTCCCATCAAGTGAGAGGGGACCGGACCCGATCTTCCGTCTCCACGCACGGAAGACGCAACGATCACCCTTCGCGGGCATGACACGAGCGGGTGTCCGTCGAGACGATCCTGACCGGCAGCGGCTCTAGCAGCCGCTGTAGATGGTCATGCTGGGCAGGCAGCCGAAGTTGATCTTGGTGGTCTGAATCGTGACTTCCTCCACCGGCGCCGACACCTCACCGTCCGATCCCGGACCCAGCGCCACACCGCCGATCTTGTCCAGCGTCGCCAACGAGGGCGCGTGGTTCTCCTTGACGCGTCCGAAGATGGTGTAGTTCGGCGGCAACTCGGCGTCCGTGAGGTCGCTGAGAATGATGTAGAAGCGCGACCCATTCGAGTTTGGCGCGCCGGTGTTGGCCATGACCAGATCACCACGCCGGTAGGGCTGCTGCGGCGGCTCGATCTCGAACGTATAGCCGGGGTCGCCCGTTCCCGTGCCGGTGGCGTCGCCGGTTTCAATGAGCACGCCCGGCAGCACGCGATGCACGGTGATGCCGTCGTAGTAGCCCTCCTGGGCCAGGAACAGGAAGCTATTGACCGCCCGCGGCGCCTCTTGCGGCACCAGGTTGAAGGTCATCCGTCCAAGGCTCGTGGTGAGGACGACGCTGTAGGGCCGGAGCTCCTCTACCGTCATCTCCGGCTCGGCGGCGAACGTCGGCGGACCCTCCGGCTCCGGCTCTCCGCACGCGGCGACCGCAACTGCCGCGATCGCCACGACCAACGCAATCACGATTGCTCGCCACATTGCCGTTTGCTCCGCATCCATCCGCCGTTTAGCCCGCTATTCTGCCGCGTCGGCCGCCCAATCGCCATGCAGGGCCCGCTGAGCTGACCAACGACCCGCGTGCGCTACGGTTTGGGGCCGTGCCCGGTACGCCGGCAGGCAGGGGGGAATCCGTGAGCGTCGACATTGACCAATGCGTCGCCGACGTCCTGGACATCGGCCATTGCGTCTTGCCCAATCACTTCCCCAAGCCGGCGATTGACGCATTCCACGAGGGGTTCCTGCCGCTGCTGGGACGGGTGGCGGCCCGCATCCCCGAGGGCAATCGCCGCGCCAACCGCTGGGCCATCGGCCTTCCCTTCGCCCCGCCGTTTTATCAGTCCGCATTCTTCGGCGACGACACGGTCAATGAAATCGTGGGGCGCATCCTGGGCGAAAGCATGTTCATTGCCTACTACGGCACCGACACGCCGGTCGCGGGATCCGAAGACCAGCAGGTGCACTCGGACATCCGCCCGCTGTTTCCGGAGCAGCCGGACCTGCGCTATCCGCCACCGACGCTCTCGGTGCGGTTCACGAGCGTGGACATGACCCTCGACAACGGACCCTACAGCACATCCGAACGCACGCAGCACCTCACGCGAGACGACGCCCAGGCAAAGCTCGCCGCGGGCGAGATCGAGCTCGCGCCGCTGCTCCTCCGCGCCGGCGACGTGCTGATCAGCGATGCCCGCACGCTGCACCGCGGCACGGCCAATCGAACCGATGCGCCGCGTCCCTTCGCGGTGATCGTCTACAACCGCGACTGGTACCACCTGGAAGGCGAGTTGCGGCTGGAGGCCAACGAGAACACGCCAATGCTGCTGGAGTCGTTCTATCGGACTCTGCCGCCGGCTGAGCAGGAACTCCTCCGACGCGTGCCGAGGACGGATGACTGAGCCGGCACGCTCCGCGTCTAGGAACGGTCGGGGGAAGCGGGTCCACATCAAAGAGGGTGTAGTCCTCAAGCCCTACGACCCGCAATGGCCGGCCATGTATGAGAAGGCGCGCGCGGAGCTTGTCGCGTGTATCAGCCAGCACATCCTGCGAATCGAACACGTCGGCAGCACGTCCATACCTGGACTGGCTGCCAAGCCAACGATTGACATTCTTGTGGGCGTGCGCGATTGGGACGATGCCAGGATCACCATTGCGCCGCTAACCGACATCGGATGGGGATACGTTGGCGAGTACGGTATCCCGCGCCGGCACTATTTTCGCCGGGGCGCCGTGAGCGGTCGCCGCACACACCACCTGCACATGCTCGAAGTGACGCACCCGGAGTGGGAGGCCATGCTGTCGTTTCGAGACTACCTCCGCGGCCATCCGAAAGCCTCGGCCGATTACGAACGCCTGAAATACGACCTCGCGCGCAGAAACCTCGACGGGCCGGGCTACCAGGCGGCGAAGGCGCCGTTCATCCAGGGAATCCTCGAGCGGGCGCGCGGCACTTGCCCCACAACGGATGGCTGAGGCGAAACGCCCAATCGTTCGCGTGCCGGCGGAGACCCGTCTGGTCGTCGTCCCCTACAACCCGGAGTGGCCGGCCATGTACGACCGAGAACGCGCCGAGATCGACGCCTGCATCGGCCAGCACATCCTTTGCATCGAGCACGCGGGCGGCACCGCCATACCGGGCATGGCCGGGAAGCCGACGGTCGACATCCTGGTGGGCGTCCACGATTGGGACGAAGCCAGAGTCACTTTCGGGCCGTTGGCCGCAATTGGATGGGAGTTCCGCGGCGAGCGCGGTATGCCGCGGCGGCACCTCTTTCGTCGGCTCAATGCGCAGGGCCGCCGCACGCACCAGCTGCACATGCTCGAAGTCACGCATCCCCAATGGGAGGCGATGCTGCTCTTCCGCGACTACGTCCGCAGCCATCCGGATGCGGCAGCGGAGTACCAGCAGCTGAAGCTCGACCTCGCGCGACGGTTCCCCGACCGGCGGGGCAAATACACCGCGGGAAAAGAGGCGTTCGTGATGTACGTGCTGGCGCAGGCGCGGCGAGCGCGTGAGGACGGGCGAGACGCGTGATTCCGAGGTCGATCTGACCCGCTCGCCGCTAGAATTGACACCACGAGGTCGCCTGGATGAAGGGCCGGCGCCATGTCGCTCTCCGACCAACAACTTTCGTTCTTCGAAACCTTCGGCTACCTGACCTTTCCCGGAGCCTTCGCCGACGAAGCCGAGAGGATTACTGACGAGTTCGAAACGGTGTGGGCGGAGCACGGCGGCGGCCACAACCAGCAGGCGCACGATCATGAGCGTCGGTCGGCGCTGGTGCCGTTCATCGACCAGAGCGAATATCTGAGCGCGCTGCTGGACGACCCACGGGTCGACGGCGTCGTCAGCGCGTTGCTTGGCGACGACTACAACTACACCGGGAGCGACGGCAACTTCTACGTGGGCGACACGCGTTGGCACTCCGACGGGTTCGCCCGCATGAAATACCGCTCCATCAAGATCGCGTTGTACCTGGATCCCGTCACGCGCGACTCGGGGTGCCTGCGAGTGATTCCCGGCAGCCACATTCGCGGTGACGGCTATGCCGAGTCCCTCCAGGAGATCATGCCAAGCAGTCGGTCAACGTCGCTCGAGGAGCACCTGGGCGTCGAGGGCCGCGACGTGCCGGCGGTGGCGCTGGAATCGCAACCGGGCGACATGGTGCTGTTCATTCACGACCTGAAGCACGCGTCGTTCGGGGGCGGAACCCGCCGGCGCATGTTCACGATCAATATGTCTGAGCGCTTCCACGACGACGATTTGGAGGCGCTGCGAGAGGACGTTGCGACGATGGTCAGGTTCTGGGCCGAGCGGGCGTACGGCGACGCGATGATCCGAACCGCCGGTCCGGACCGCATGCGGCATCTGGAGCAACGGCTGGCCAACGACGACCACCTTCCCGAGCTTGTGCGCCAGGCCCGCCAGGAGATGAGCGAGCCGTCGCGCAGCTAGCCCGCGGGGGCTCTCCCAACAGGAGCCCCTTGCGTGACCTCTTCGTCATTCCGGCGGACGCCGGAATCCAGTCCGATCGGATCTGGGGCACGCCGGATGCTTGACATGCGGGCAGGTCCAAGACTTGCCCCTACGCCGCTCTGCAAAGGCCTCCAACGGCAATAAGGAGTTGCCGCTAGGCTGTGACCACGGCCGCAGCGACTAGCCGGCATAGGTGGAGCAATGACAAAAACGATCCCAGGCGACCACGAGTGCTTCAGCGAGGACTGGCGGCGCACCGATCCCGACCTCGTGCTCTATCTGCCCGAGGAGCCCTCGTACTGGATCGAGGCGGTGGATCACGTCCTGGTGGACGTCACGCCGGGCGGCGACCTGCTGGCGATCTTCGCGCTGGCCAGCCAGCCGCACGGGGCCGACTACCGGGTCGCGTACTCACGCAGCGCCGACGGCGGCCGGACGTGGTCGCCGGTGGGCGTCATTGACGGCCCGGGGGCCAAGCCCGGACAGGTGAGCGCCTTTGGGTTCCCGGTCATCAGCCGGCGCGGGCGCATCTACTGCTACTACAACCACGGCCGAGCGATCGGCGACAGCTATCAGACCAGCTTTCTGCGCTGCAAGTACTCCGACGACGACGGCCGCACGTGGATCGACGGGGAAGTGGTGATTCCATACCGCTCCAGCGCGAACGACCACCCGGACCGCTCCATCGGCGCCAACTGCGTGGTGTGGCAAAGGCCCATCCGCGACGTGCACGACCGCCCCATCATCGGATTCACCCGCTGGACGAACTCCTACGTCAAGACGGCGCGCCGCGAGGACGACTTCACCATGTCCCGCCGCGATAGCCAGGCGGAGTTCATGCGGTTCGAGAACATCGATGAGTCACCGCATCCGCGCGACGTGCAGATCACCTGGCTGCAGGACGACGACACAGCCATTCGCGTGCCGGTGCCCTACGAGCCGGAGGCCTCGCGCAACTACTCGTACTGCGAGGAGCCGAGCGCGGTGCTGCTGCCCGACGGCCGCCTCTTTACCGTGGCGCGCACGGCGACGGGGCAGATCTGGTACACGGTTTCGACCGACGACGGCGTCACCTGGCGCCCAACGGAACCGCTGCTGAACCGCGACGATGGCGCGCCCATGCTCAACCCGGTCTCGCCGTGTCCCATCTTCGCGCTGGACGACGGTCGGTTCCTGCTGATGCTGCAAAACCACGACGGGCATGGATTCGGCGGTCGCGGGCCCCGCGACTTTCATGCGCGGCGTCCGCAGTTCATCGCCGTGGGCGAGTTCCGGACCGACGCCCACCAGCCGATCTGGTTCAGCCAGCCCCAGTTGCTCTTCGACACGCAGAACATCGGGGTGTTTCCCTTCTATATGAAGTGGCTGTCAATGTACGCCAGCGTCACGGAGCACCGCGGCGAGCGCATCCTGTGGTACGCCGACCGCAAGATCTTCGGCCTGGGACGCTACATCACCGACGAGCTGCTGGCCCCGTTGACGGCGCCCTCGGAGTAGCCCGGATTTCGGCGGGGCGCTGCTACGATTGGCGCCCCAACTCCCGCAGGACGCGCGGGGCTCCCCGAAATCGAGACGGCTCCATGGCGATAGAGGTCAGGCCGATTTCGCGCGCCCTCGGCGCGGAGGTCATTGGCGCCGACTTGACGCAGCCGGACGACGACGAGCAATTCGAGACGATCCACCAGGCGTTGCTGGATCACAACGTGGTGGTCATTCGCGACCAGCAGATCTCGCCGGCGGACCACGCGGCGTTTAGCGGCCGGTTCGGCAAGCTCGAGCTCCACGTGTTGAACCAATTTCTGCTGCCCGAGCAGCCCGAGGTCCTGGTGCTGTCCAACAAGCACGTGAACGGAGTGCCCGTGGGGCTGCAAGACGCGGGCCGCGAGTGGCATAGCGACCTCTCCTACATGCGGCTCCCCTCGCTTGGCTCGTTGCTGTACGCGTTGGAAATCCCGCCGACCGGCGGCGACACGCTGTACGCCAATCTCTACTCGGCCTACGAGACGCTGTCGCCCGAGATGAAGGAACGCGTCGAAGGGCTTCGCCTACGGCACTCCTACGCCGACTTCATCAATCGCCGGTTTCAGGAATCCGCCATGGAGCGGCCCACCCTGACCGCGGAGCAGGCGGCCAAGGTGCCCACGGCCGTCCATCCGCTGGTGCGCACGCATCCGGAAACCGGTCGCAAGGCGCTGTACGTCAGCCCGTCGCTCGTCGCCGGAATCGACGGCCTGGACGACGCCGAGGGCCAGGCGCTGCTGCAAGAGCTCAATGACCACGCCACGCAACCCGAGTTCGTCTACCGGCACGTGTGGCAGCTCCACGACATCGTGTTCTGGGACAACCGCTGCACGCTGCACCAGGCCACGGCGTTCGACCCGAAATACACGCGCCACATGCACCGCACCACGATTCAGGGCGACCTGCCGGTCTGATCACCGGTTGCCGGGTGCATCTCGTGTGAGCGCCGGGTCCAGCGAGTCCGGCGATCCCGGCAACTCCTTCACGGCGGCGAATCGCGCCGCCTGGGACGCGATTGCGGACAAGCGGCAGAAGATTTGGCCGCCGGCGGGCTTCTTCGCCGAGGGCGGGTCGGTGCTCGACAGGCGCGATCGCGAGGCCGCCGGCGACGTGCGGGGACTGCGGCTGTGCCATCTGCAGTGCGGGAGTGGCGAAGAGGCGCTCTCCTGGGCGAATGCCGGCGCCGAGGTGACGGGCGTCGACATCAGCCCGAAGCAGATCGAGCTGGCAACCGCCAAGGCCAAGGCAGCCGGCATCTCCGCCGAATTCGTCGTGGCAGACGTCGATGCGCTCTCCGAGGCCCTGCTGCGCCGGGAGTGGTTTGACATCGTCTACACCGGCGGCGGCGCGCTGGTCTGGATTCCCGACCTTGACCGCTGGGCGGCGTCGGTGCACCGGCTGCTCAAGCCCGGCGGACGATTCATCTGCCGGGAGGAGCATCCGGTCATCGCCTGCGTCGAGGTGCGTGAGGGCTCGATTGCGCTCGCGGAGGACTACTTCGAGCGTCAGCCCCAGCCGGCCACCGGTTGGCTTCATTTTCCCGGCGGCGAGAACGCCACCGAGACCTATTGGGGGTTCACGTGGACGCTGGGCGACATCATGACGAGCTTGGCGCAGGCCGGTCTCCGCATCGAGCGTTTGGCGGAGTTTCCGAGCACGGCCGCGTGGCGGTTCGGTGACGATTTGGAGCATCTTCAGAAACTGCCGGGCTCGTTTCTCCTCGTCGCCAGCAAGCCTCAGGACACTATTCAACAAGCGCCCGCGTAGGGAGATTGGCTCACGAGCCGCCGACGTGCGAGACAGGCGGGGTCCGTGGTTCGAGCGGCGCGAGAACGTGAGCGCTTAGAGCTGCGCCCTGTCCAATCTAGTCCCGCCGATCCGCAGCCTCGTCCGTTGTCTGGGCGCTACGCAAGGCAGTGAATCGACCGCCGGCTTGGAGAAGCTCGGCGGGCGTCCCCTGTTCGAGCACCCGGCCGCGGTCCATCACGACGATCCGGTCCGCGTCCATCACCGTTTCGATCCGGTGGGTGACGACGACCAGGGTGCGGCCGCGCCGCGAGGACGCCAGCGCGAGACGCAGGACTCGCTCGGTCGCCACGTCCAGGGAGGCGGTGGCTTCGTCAAGAATCAGCAGGCGCGGGTCGCGCAGCAGCGCGCGGGCGATGGCGATGCGCTGCCGCTCGCCGGCGGAGATGCTGTGCCCCTGCTCACCGACGGTGGTCTCGAGCCCTTGCGGCAATCGGGCAAGGAAGTCTTCGAGCTGGGCGTCCCGCAGCGCCCGCGCCAACTCGTCGGCACCAGCCTCCCCAGTTGGATAGCGGATGTTGTCGGCAATGGTCGCGTCCCACAGCTTGGGCTCCTGGGGCACGAAGCCGACCTGCCGGCGCAGCCACGAGAGATCGATCTCGCGCGTGTCGATCCCGTCGACATGTACCGATCCCGCATGCGGCGCGTAGAGCCCGACCAGCAGGTCCAGCAGCGTCGACTTGCCGCTCCCCGTTTCTCCCACGATGCCGAGGAATTCGCCCGGCAGCCCTGAGAACGAGACGTCGAAGACTCCCGCGTCTTCCCTCGAATAGCGAAAGGTGGCTTCGTGGAATTCGACGCGCGCACCCATATCACCCACCTGAAGTCTCGGCGTCCGGCCGCCGGCCCGTTCCGGAGCCAGGCCGAACACGGCGTCCATCAGTTCATATTCGGCTTGAACCCGCGCTCGCTCTGCCTGCAGGGTCAGAAGGCGCTGCAGGGCCGCATAGGCTCGGGGGACCAGCGTCACCGTGGCGATGAGCCCACCGACTGAGAGGTGACCACCGGCGATAAGCACGGCGCCGAGTCCGAAGACCGCCGCAGTCACCAGCACCTGAGCAGCCGGGGCCACGTGCGCGATCACCAAGTCGTGGAGGACGACGGTCTTGGACCTCACCTGCCACACGCTGTCGATCCAAGCCAGCCATCGACGCTGCTCGCGCGCCGTGGCGTCGAAAACGCGCACAACCCGAATGCCCGCCAACACTTCCTGCAGGAATACCTGCCCTCGCTGGAGACGACGCAACAACTCCTGATTGAGGCGGGTCGACAGCGGTCCCAGGCGGGCGGCGCCAAGCGTCGTCGCGGGAATGGCGATCACAGCCAGCAGCCCCAGTTGCCAGTCGACCACAAGCATGGCTATTCCGGCGGCCGCCAGCACAAAGGACTGCGAGATGGCGGGAAGCAGCGATTCCTTGACGTACACGTCGCCGATCCGCCCACATGATCTGGTGAGTCGAAAGACCAGTTGCTCGGTCGGGATCTCCTCGAGCTCCTCGAACCGGGCAGTGGCGACGGTGTTGAAGGCGCGTTCGCGAAGATGCATTGACACTCCCTCGCCAATCGCGGCTCGCATGTAGGTCTCAACGGACGCCAAAAGGAGCTGCACGAAGGCCGCTCCGGCCATCCCGCCGGCGAGCGCCGCCGCCAATCGGAGGTCGCCAACGGGCAGGGCGTGATCGATCAGGGCGGCGACAAGCAGGGCCGGAACAATGCCGACGGCCGCCCCGCCGAGCATCAGCCCGGACGTGAGCGCAATGGACCGCCAGCGCCGACGCAGCTCTCGCTGCACGCTGGCGGCCGACTTGGAGGCTTTGGGAGTTTCTCGGTTGGTCGCGATTGCGGGTGCAGGAATCCACGGCGTCGAGACTCCAATAGTCTGACGGCAATTCCCGGCGTCGTCAGTGCCGATTCCCGCTGAGACTTCGTCAGAACGGGGCTTATAATGAAGTGCGCCAAATGAACGCAGCCCGCCGCGCGCCAATCATTCTCTTTCGACCTTTCGCGATTGGCAGGGCGACCCCCCTAGCTTCTGCCCACGTCGTGAGGGCGCCATGAAGCTCGGCTACTTTCACAACGGGCACTTTCCGCCGATCGAGTTCAAGGACTTCGTGCGCTGGGGCGCGGCCAATGGCTATCAGGCCATCGACGTGCCGCTGTTCCAGCCCGACGCGCGCGCCATCTGCGAGCGTCACGGCCTGGAGCCGACATCCACCACGGGCATGATCTGCCAGCCGATTGCCACCGATGCTGAGGCGCGGGCGGATCAAGCCGCCCACGCGCGGCGGGCGTTGGACTACGCCGCCGCCGAGCACATCCCGCTGGCGTGGCTCGGGCACCAGATGGCGCCGGACCTTGGGTTCGACGCCAACGTGCGCCTGTTCGCGGAGGGCGCGGCGCCGGTACTGGACCACGCGCAGCGCGTCGGCGTGCGCCTGGTGATGGAGAACTGGGCCGACGGGGGACGCAACCTGGCCTATGCCCCGGCGCACTGGGAGGCGATTTTCGACGCCGTCCCGCACGAGGCGCTGGGGCTGTGCTTCGATCCATCGCACCTTGTTTGGCTGGGCATCGACTATCTCCGCGCGGCGCGCGAGTTCGGCCCGCGCATCTACCAGGCACACGCCAAGGACACCGAGTTCCTACCCGAGGCGCGCTACCGCTTCGGCGTCATTGGCGCCGAGCGCGGGCGGATTGGCCAGGGAAGCTATCGCTTTCGGATTCCGGGATTCGGCGTGATCGACTGGCCGGCCTTTATCACCGCGCTGCTCGACGTCGGCTACGACGGGCCGCTGGTCGTGGAGCACGAGGATCCGTTCTGGAGCGCCAGGACCGACCCCGAGAACGACGCGCTCAAGGGATTAGTGCTGGCCCAACGGTTTCTGGCGCCGCTGCTAGTCTAGACATCCAGTAGTCGACGTCGAGTTCGCTAGACGCTTGGCCAGCCGTCGGGAATCTCGTTGGCTTCGAGTGCGGCCTTGATGGCTTCGGCGGCCTCGGGCGTCACCCAGCTTGACCATACGCTCACGTTGCTCTTGAGCCACCAGAGCGCGGTTTCGTTGATGCTGGCATCCCTGTTTTCGAGCCGCCACTTGCCGACATCTTTGTAGAGCTCGAGATTCAGATTCCAGGCCCGCAGCATCTCGACGATTTCCGGCGCCCGATCAGGGATGTCTCGGTGCACGGCAATGGAGATCGTCGCGTCTCGGTAGGCGCAAGCCCTCGTCGTATTCCAGCACTCATCGCTGTACTCGGGCTCCTTCAATCGGACCAGGTCAAGCTCGGCCGCGGGATCGTTGGTTCCCCATTGGTAGCCGAGCCACGGTTCCCGTCGCTCGTATGCACCGTAGAGGTCGGCATTTGCCGCTGCGCCGTCTCCTGGATTGATGATGTGCACATGGTCTGAGAGTCCATAGGCCTCGATCTGCTGGGCGTTTATCTCCTCGCACACCCACCCGATGACGCAAGACACCAGCCGCGCTTTACCGCGCGTTTCAACCGTGGCGAACAGCGCCTTGAATTTCTCCTCTTTCAGATCCTCGACACTATCCAGCTCTGGATACTGCTCCTGAAGATATGCGGGGATTACGAATGCGGACTGCCAGTCGCGGCCGAGGCTTTCGCCGACCAATTCGACGTCGCCCGCTGCCAGCGCATCCACCCAGGCATCCTCCTGGTTCGGCAACCAGATCTCCATGGTGACCTGGGTGTCGCCTCGGCGCAGTCCCTGCAACAAGGGAAGGGTGGCGCCGAACACCAGATCGGTGGGGTAACCGTAGCCCTTTTCAACGATGTATTGGGCGACGCGATTCTGAAACTGCGCACTGGTCCAGTTCAGATCGCTGAAGACGATGGGCTCTTTCTCCGCAACTACTTCGGTCTCGGAGCAGGCGGTTCCAAATATGACGGCAATCAGCGCAATTGCCATGACCGACCGTCTGGACATCGCCCACATGCGGCAGGTCTCCCTTCTCGCTGCCCTCAGGCTGCTTGCTGAGTGACTCTTGGAGATTCCGTCATCGTGCAATCGGGAATCACCGGCCCCGATTCGAGGATGCTACTGCCTGCTTTCCGGTCCGGCCAATCGTCATGGCAGGGCCTGCAAGCCACTTCGCATGGGTGATCTGACCCGGTCCCGCTACAACACGCCCTTGGTCAGGATCACGTTGCCGTAGAGCCGCCGTTCGCCGGTGGCGACGATTGCGAAGGCCTGCCGCGCCCGCTCGTAGAACGCAAAGCGCTCCACTCGCTCGAAGCTCACGGGCGCCCCGTGGGCTGTCGCGGCAATGCGGCGAAAGCCGGTGACGACGGGCGGCTCGGCGTCCGGGTCGCCGGCCACCGCCATCACCGCCGCCGGCGCCTCGACATACTCATCGAGCGGCAGCACCGACAGAATTGCTTCTGCGGCGCGGGTGGCGTCGACGCCGTCGAGGCGCACCAGCCGCCGGGCGTTGGCTTCGGCCGGGAAGTTCGCATCGACAATCACGACTTCGTCGCCATGCCCCATGGCCGCAAGCACGCGCAGCAGGTCCGGCCCGAGGAGCGGGTCGATACCTTTCAACATCGGGACGTCCCACGGCGTCGGCGCGACGGCATCGTGGCACATGCGGACGGATATGCTCCGAAGCATGGGCGAAGGCGAAGCGACGGACCGGGGAGGCGCTGTGACGCCACGCGCCAGCTCAAGCCGCATTGACGCGGATGGCGCTGGCCCGGCGCTCAAGGAGTTCGTCGAGCACGTGCCGGTGACGCTCAACGATGCCGGCGACACCGCCGGCTGGGTGTCCAAGGAATCGGTCGACCGCCTGTGGATCGAAGCGGACGGGGAGCTGGTCAGCCAACTCTGGGTCGTCGACGTCGCGGTGCGAGTGTGGGGCGCCGAGCTGCGCAGCGCCGGCGTGGCCGGCGTGGGGACGCCCGAGCCGCATCGTCTGAAGGGCTACGCGCGGCGGCTGATGGAGGCTTGCGAGCGGTTCGCGGCCGACCGGGGCTACGCGATCAGCACGCTATTTGGGATTCCGGACTTCTATCACCGCTTCGGCTACGCCACGGTCTGCCCGGAGTACGAAATCCGGATCGAACTCGACGCCCTCGATATGGATGGGCCAGCCGCTTCGCTCCAGGGTCTCCAGCATTCGGACTGGGTTCCGATTGCTGGAATGTGCAACGCGGCGTACGGATCGCTCGACGGCTCGGTCGTCCGGCGCGAAGGCGCGTGGCGAGGTCCCAGGCAGGGCTCGGATTGGTTCAAAAGGCCGCAGGCGTTCGTGAGTCGCGACGCGCGCGGGCGTCCGGCGGCTTACGCGGTGGTCGACACCGAGCTGACGGACGGTTGCCTGGCGGTGTCGGAAGCGGTGGCCGGCCATGACGCCGCCGGATTAGCCCTGGCCGGCGGATTGGCCGGGATGGCCAGATCGCGCGGAGCGACGGGCCTGGCGGCCAGTCTGCATCCGGGCACGGGGTTGGGTGCGCTGCTGACTCGACTTGGTGGCGCGGTCGAGGTGACACGACCGGACGACGCCGGCTACATGGCGTGCATCGTCGACCTGGACGCCGTGTTGCAGAAGTGCACGCCGGCGCTCGTAGACCGCGCAGCCGGCTGCGAGCTGCCGTTGCCCAAGACGCTGCATGTGAAGACCGATATCGGCAATGGCTGCATCGCAGTCGGCGGACAGTCGCCGCCCGCCGAGCTGTCAATTGATCGGCTCGGGCTCGTCCAGCTTCTGTTCGGCTATCGGACGTTTAGCGAGCTTCGGGAATCGGGCAACACCCACGCTCAAGGCGTTTCCGACCAGGTGCTTGCGGAGCTCTTCCCACGCAATGACGGCTACTGCTTCTGGCCGGACCGGTATTGATGCCGGCGCTTAGACGACAGCCAATTCAATAGCAATCGGCGACCGTCGAAGCCGCGATGGATCAACTTTGAGCGATAGATAAACCAACCCTCGATAAACCAACAATTCGCTCCTATCGTCCGCATTTCAACTTCAAACGCGTCAACAATCGAGATTTACTTGTAGTCGTGGGCCTCGACTCAGTCGATACACCCTTCGGCCGGAAAGCGGCGACAATTCGTACATTTGCCGCGGTGGTCGTATCCCCCGGAATTTTTGTGTATACGATCTATCATGGGTGCTATTGTCAAAGCCCGAATCAGTCGGGTATCCTTCCTGACCATCTCATTCGAGCCTACGGCTGTCAGGTGTGGGGATGGGTGGCGATCCGGCGTTGTGAGGGTTAGGCGCCCGGGGCATACGGGCGGGGAGGCGGCACGAATGAACAGTCGAAATGGAATGAGTCGCCGGCAGGTCATCCGGGCCGGATTGCTCAGCGTTATGGCGGGTGCCGGCGCGGCGGTGCTGGCGGCGTGCGGCGAGACCCAAGTCGTCACCAAGGAGATCATCAAGGAAGTCCCGGTCGAGACGGTCGTGACCAGGGAAGTGGTCAAGGAAGTCGCGATCGAGACAGTCGTGACCAAGGAAGTGGTCAGGGAAGTCCCGGTTGAGCGGCTGGTGAAGACCGAGGTCGTGAAGGAAGTCGTGCAGCAAGTCGAGGTTCCGGCCGAGTTCGGCACGGTGGAAGTCATCACGCCGTGGGGCGGCGCCGAGCTGGAAGCGTTCGAAGCCATCGTCAAGCCGTGGGAGGAAGCCACTGGCGGAAGGGTCGCGCACGAGCAGTCGCCCGACATGTTTGCCACGATGACCGCGCGCACCGAGGGTGGGCACCCACCGGACGTTGCCGTGCTCTTTGGCATCGGCCACGCCAGCCAACTCGCGCGGGACGGGCACCTGGTCCCACTCGAGACCTTCCTGAACATGGACGAGTTCGCCGAGCAATACTCGCCCGCGTTCATTGACATGAGCTCCGTTGACGGCACGGTCTACGGCGTGCACATGTATCTCTACATGCGAGGTCTCGTCTGGTACAGCCCGAGTCGGTTCAAGGCCCAGGGGTTTGAGGTCCCGACGACGTGGGACGAAATGATCGATCTCTCCGACCGGATCGTGGCTCAGGGCGAGAAGCCGTGGGCCATGGGCACCGAGCACGATGTTCACAGCGGCTGGCAGGGCTCCGATTTCATCCAGGAATACGTGCTTGCCGACCACGGGCCACAGGTCTACGACGCCTGGGGGGCCCACGAGATTCCGTGGAGCGACCCTCGCATCAAGCGCGAGTGGGAGCGGTGGGGCGAGATTGCGCTCAATACCGACTACGTATTCGGCGGCGTGGACACGATTCTGTCGACCCGCTGGTCGGACGCGGCGGTGCTGCCGTTCATGGATCCGCCGCGCGCCTACATGCACCAGATGGGCTCCTTTGTGTTCGGCACTATCGCCGACCGGTTCCCGGAGTTGCGGCCGGGCGAGGACTTCTCGGTGTTCCGCTACCCGACGATCAACCCGGAATTCGAGGGCGCGAGCAGCGGCGGCTCCGGCGTGATGGTCTCGCTGACGGACCGTCCCGAGACGGGGTCGTTCATTCGCTACATCACCTCCACGGGCACGCAGCAGCTGTGGGCAAGCACCGGGGGGTTCCTTTCGAGCAACCGGCTGATTCCGCTCGAGGCATACGCGAATCCGGTCAACCGGGAAATCGCGCGGGTGTTCCAAGAGGCCAAGATCTACCGCCACGGCAACGACAACACGTGGGGGGCTCCGCTTCAGCCGAAGTTCTTCGAGTCCGCCATCAAGTACCTCAGGAATCCGGACAGTCTCGACGAGATCCTGGCCGACTTCGACAGCATCGTCGAGAGCCTGTAACGATTCTTCGATTGGAACTCCAGCGGCCCGCCGGCGGCTGAATCGGTGACTGTCGGGGCGGCGGTTGATTAGGACAAGTCGGATCGCGCCTTGGATCTGGGCTTTTCCGGGACTCCTCACGCTGGCGGTGTTTCTGGTCTACCCGTCCATCGACACGTTCCGCCGCAGCTTGATGAACTCCAATTCGACGGAGTTCGTCGGCCTGGAGAGTTACGCCCGCGTCTTCGCCAAGGAAGAAACGCAGCTGGCGTTGCTGAACAGTCTCCTGTGGATGATCGTGTTCACCGGCGTCACGACCCTACTCGGCTTGCTGATCGCCGTGATGATTGAGCGCGTCTGGTACGACGTGATCGTGAAGACGCTCGTGTTCCTGCCGATGGCCATCTCATTCACGGCGGCGGCGGTGATCTGGAGATTCGTCTACGGGTTTCAGCCGACGGGGTTCCCGCAGTGGGGAGCGGCCAACGCGGCATTGACGACGCTTGGCTTCGACTCACATCCGTTTCTGATCAGCAAGGAGGTCATTCCGTTCTACGGCATCAACAATGTCGCCGTCATCGTGGCCGCGGTCTGGATGACCACGGGTTTCGCCATGATGGTGTTCTCCGCGGCCATCCGCAGCTTGCCGCAAGAGTTGCTGGAAGCCGCGCGAGTCGATGGCGCCAAGGAATGGCAAGTCTTCTGGCACATCATTCGCCCATCAATCATGCCAACGATCTACGTCGTCGCAACCGTGCTGGTGATATCCGCGCTGAAAGTCTTCGACTTGGTCTTCGTGATGACAGGTGGATTGTTCGAAACCGACGTCGTGGCTAATCGGATGTACAAGGAGATGTTCGAATACCGAGAGTTCGGGATCGCCACCGCGCTTTCGGTCATCCTGCTGTTCCTCTCGCTACCGGTGATCGCGATCAATATCCGGCGGTTTCGCCGGCAAGAGCGCGAGCGCTAATTGTGAGACCAGCTACCGCCACGCAAGGCCTCAGGGCAATGCGCCTCCAGCCGGATACCCGGATTCAGCGGGTGATTCGGGCTGCATCTCGGGGACCGCTGCATCTGGCGCTCATCGCCATTGCGTTGCTCTGGACGTTTCCCAGCGTCGGGCTCCTTGTCAGCTCGTTTCGACCGAAGCTCAACGTCGCGACGTCCGGATGGTGGACCGCATTTCAGCTCCCGTTCGAGTTCACGCTCGAGAACTATGCGTTCGTACTCTTTCGACGGGGTGTTGGTGACAGCTTCGTGAGCAGCATCTTGATCACGGTGCCGGCCACATTCCTCACGATCCTCGTTGCCGCTTTCGCCGCCTTCGCGTTCGCGTGGATGAGTTTCCGGTTGCGTGATTTTCTGTTCTTCTTCGTGATAGCCCTGCTGGTGGTCCCTCTCCAGATGACGCTAATCCCGTTGCTCAATCTTCTCGGCTTCTTCAAGCTCAATGCCACCTACCTCGGAATCTGGTTGGTGCATATGGGGTTTGGATTGCCGTTTGCGGTCTTTCTCCTTCGAAACTTCTTTGCCGCGCTTCCCCGTGAAATGCTGGAAGCCTCGCAGGTGGACGGCGCCTCGAGTCGGGTGGTCTTCTTCAAAATCGTCCTCCCGTTGTCCACGCCGGCTCTGGCTTCGCTCGCGATCTTCATGTTTCTTTGGATTTGGAACGACTTGCTCGTGGCGCTGATCTTTCTGGGGGGAAGCCCCGAGCTGGTGCCCGGGATCCTGCCGCCGGTGTCCGCGGACCGAGGTCCACTCACGCTCACGATCGCCAGTCTCGTGTCGTCGCGCGGCGCGGACTGGGAGCTGTTGACGGCGGCGGCATTCGTCTCGATGGTTCTTCCGCTGGCCGTCTTTTTCGCCCTCCAGCGGTACTTCGTGCGCGGGCTCCTGACCGGAGGCCTCAGGGGCTAGCGCCGATGACCGCCGCCGTTGAAGTTCGGGACGCGCGACTTGCCGACCTCGTGTCGTCGGACGCAACCATCGAGCGCGTGGCGGCCGGATTCAGGTTCACCGAGGGCCCTGTCTGGCGCGGAGACCATCTGCTCTTCGTCGACGTGGTCGGCAAGAGGATCATTCACTGGCGGCAGTTGCTGGAAGGCCCCGAGGTCCGGACCTTTCGCGCGCCAAGCCATGGCGCCAACGCACTGACGCTGGACGCCCAAAACCGGCTCGTCATCTGCGAATCCGGCTCGCGCGCCGTCACACGCATTGAGACGGACGGCCGCACCAGGCTCTTGGCCGACCGATTTGAGGGAAAACGCCTCAACAGCCCGAACGATCTCATCGTCCGACCCGACGGCGCGATCTACTTCACCGACCCAACCTATGGGCTCCCGAATGGCACCGAGGGCAAAGAATTGCCGTTTCAGGGGCTCTACCGGGTCATGCCCGACGGGGCGATCGACCTGCTCGCCGACGACTTTGCAATGCCAAACGGCATTGCGCTATCGGCAGACCAGCGGCAGCTCTACGTGGGCGATACCGACCGTCGGCACATCCGGGTGTTCGACGTGCGCTCAGATGGCCGCCTGGCCGGCGGGCGGGTCTTCGCCGAACTGGATTCGCATGAAGCGGGCTGGACGGACGGCATGAAGGTCGACTGCCGGGGGAACGTCTACGGCACGGGTCCCGGCGGCGTGTGGGTGTTCTCCCGCCGCGGTCACCTGCTCGGACGGATCATTCCGCCGGAGCCGCCCGCGAACCTAGCCTGGGGCGATGCCGACTGGAAGACCCTCTTCATCACAGCCTGCACCAGCCTCTACCGAATTCGCGTGAATGTTGCGGGCATCCCGGTGCCGCTCGGCCCGGTCGCTAGTCGAATGTGAACATGACACGGCCAACCTCGCGCGTGTTGGCCAATTCATACGCACGCTGCGCCTCGGTCAATGGAAACCGATGCGTGATGAACCGATCGAAGCTGAGATTGCGCTGGCTCATGTACGAGAGGAGCTCGTCCAACTCGGGAGGCTCGAAGATCCACGATCCAATGAGCTTCAGCTGTCGATCGATGAGGACCCAGGCATCGACTTCGAACGCCGGCGCGCCCACGCCGACATAGGCGACCGATCCCAGTGGCGCGGCCTGGAGAACGGCGTTCGCCCGCGACGTTGGGTTGCCGGAAACCTCGATGGCCTTCAGCAGCCCGCCATCCGAGGCCTCGAGCACCGCTTCGACCTCGTCGCCTGCCGTCGGGTCGATCGTGACGTCCACGCCGAGCCGCCTGGCAAGCTCCCGCCGAGGCCGCGAGGGTTCGGTGCCGATGACGCGCGCGCCGAGCGACTTGGCCAGCAGCGCCGCCGCGAGGCCCACCGGCCCCAGCCCATAGATGCCCACGGTATCGGTGGCGGAGACGTTTTGCTGGCGCAACGCCGACCAGGCCGTGCCGCCAATACAGGCCGCGAGCGCGGCATCCTCGAATGAAATGTTGTCAGGCAGCCGGTGGCAATGGTGCGCCGGCGCCAGCATGTACTCGGCGTCGGATCCATTCACCGTGAGGCCCATGATCCGGCTATTGCCGCAGTACTTCGGCCGAAAGTCCTGGCATTCCGGGCAGTGGCCGCACGCGGCCACGTGATAGACGGCGACGCGGTCGCCGACTTGGAGCCCCTCCACGCCGTCGCCAACCGCATCCACAACGCCAGCGGGCTCGTGTCCGGTGACCAGCTTGTTCCGCTCGCCGATTTGCTCGGGAGTGCTCCGAAAGTGGAAGAGATCGCTGCCGCAGACGCCCGCACCCATGATCTTGATTCGAACGTCGCCCAGCGGAGGGTCTGGAACGGGGAACTCGTCCACGCTGACGGTGTGGTCGCCGAGCACCCGCACGCCGATCATGGTGGCCACGCCTCACCTCCCTCGATCACCGGGCGCCGAATGTCGATGTTCACGATTACTGTAGCCGGACATTTGCTCAGGCGTTGAGTTATTCGCGGTCGAATCATAGTTGCGCGAGAATGCCGTGCGCCTTCGAGTCAGACCGGTTTCAGCGGGACCCGCCGCCACGCGCGCCACACTGCCGCGGCGCAATTGGTGGCGGGGCTGCTGGTTCGGGTAGCGCGTCACGCGGCGAAGCGCGACGGGCGGTCGCGCAGGGCGAAGACGGACCGCGGCGCTGCGACAAGCCGCGGTCCTCGCAGCCGGGGGAGGGTATCCATGCGAGCGGTCAGAGCGAGCAAGACGGACGCCGTCTTGGTGGAACAGATAGCGGAGCCTCGGGCCCGGCCAGGCACGGCCGTTGTGAAAACCCTCAGCGCCGGCATCTGCGGCAGCGATGTCCATACCGTCAGCCGGCTGCGGCGGGGTCTCGACACCAACGAGATTTTCATGGGCCACGAGGTGTGCGGGGAAGTCGTGGAGCTTGGCGACGGCCCGGCGCGAGTTCGAGTGGGCGACCGGGTCGCCATCGAGCCGCTCGCTCGCTGCGGTGTCTGCCGGAACTGCCGGGCGGGCTTCTACAACATCTGCGAAAAAGGCGACTTCGTGCTGGGCGTCTATACCGACAAGGCCGGCGGCCTGGCTGACTATTTTGAGATTCCGACGGTGTGCCTCGTACCGCTGCGCCAGGATCTGCAAAGCCGCGAGGGCGCGCTGGTCGAACCCGTCGCCGTGGCCCTGCATGCCCTGCGGATGACCCAGCCGGGCTATCGCCCCTCGGTCGGCATCGTCGGCGCCGGCACGATTGGCTTGTGCGCGGTCGCCGCCGCCAAGGCGGCGGGGGCGGCCGAGATCACCATCATGGCGCGCCACCCGACGCAGGAACAGGCCGCGCGGACGCTTGGCGCCACCCGCGTGCTGCACGTGGACGACACCGCGACCGAAGACGAGATCGCCGACAAGCTCGATGGGGCGCCACTCCCAGACGTGGTCATCGAAGCCATTGGGGGAGCGGCGCGATCGGTGAACCTAGCCCTGGAATTCGTGCGAAAAGGCGGATCGGTGTCGGTCGTGGGCGTGCAGTGGGAGCACAACGAGGTCGAGCTCTTTCGGCTGGTGGCGAAAGAGGTCAGGCTGACCGGGTCCGCGGTCTACGCCACGCCGGACGGCGTTTCGGACTTCGAGGAAGCCATGGCGCTGATGGCCCAAAATCCTGAGGTTGCCGACACACTGATCACCCACGACTTTGCGCTGGACGACGCGCGCGAGGCCTTTGCCACGGCCGCCGATCGAGGATCGGGCAGCATCAAGGTTCTGGTTGCGCCCTAGCCTCGCCCGATCGCTTTTGAAATCGGCGCTTGGCCGGATGGCGTTTCCAGACAGCCGGTAAGCGTCGGGCTGATCGAAGAATCGCCTGCAGGCTGCCCGACGCACGGGCACGTTTGGAGGAATTGGCGATGCGCCGTATCCCCGTTGTCGTCAAGGTGGCACCGGGTTTCACTCAGGTTGGCGGCTACGGGCCTTCACCACTCGGCAAGGCGCGCGCCACTACTACGACATCGTCAGAGCGGCAAGCGTCGAATGGCTGGTGATCGAATCCGCCATAGAGGTTTTCGATTTCGAGCCCTGCCTCTCCGAGAATCTGCTCGATCTCCGCGGGGGGCGTATAGCGCAGCGGCACGCGTTCGATCACGCGATTTGCCCGACCGTCCGGCTCCACCACCTCGAACGCGACTTCAAAGTCGAATACTTGCGGCCCTTCGTCCCGGGCAACGGATCGGGTGAAGCGGGCGATTCGCCGACCGTCTGCAAGAGAGATCTGCCCGTCGTCCGCTCTCCAGTCCGTTGGGCCAGGCGCATCAAAGCAGCGCGGGCGACGATTGGGCACGTCGAATGCGACCCGTGCACCAGCCGCGAGGTGACCGACGACGGTGCGGAGACATTTCACTTGATCGTCGTGCGTGAGGAGATGCATGAATCCACCGAACGGGGCGATGGCTAGGGCGAACGACCGATCGAGGTCAAACCGCCGCATGTCGCCTCGGACGAGCTCGACATGCCGCCGAACGCTCGGGGATTCACGGATCAACTTCACGTGGCAGCGGTCGAGCATCGGCGACGCGATGTCGATCCCGACCACATCGACGCCAGCGCGGGCAATCGGCAGCAGGACCTCACCGGTGCCGCATCCGAGTTCCAACACCGGCCCACCCGACCGAAATGCGAGGTCAACGTAAGACCCGACATCGGCGCGGTTCCGAACGATCTCGAGGTGGTCGTAGGTCACGACCGTCAGCGAGTCGTGCCGCTCGTACGGTGACGAATCAGGGATGGCTGGCACGGCGTTACAGGATTCGGAGGCGTCAGCACCACGCATGCTTGGCATTGCGATCAACCGGTGTGGCCAAGTGCAATGCGGACGCGCAGTCGAGACAGTTCAACGGTCGCTAAACACTAGCCGAACCGCTTGATGAAGCCCGGGAACGTCCCCATCGTCGGCATCTCGAGGTCAAACGCTTCGTAGCCCGCGCGGCGAATTCCGTCCAAGATGTCCGAATCGCTCGGTCGGCACGGCGCCAGCATGAGGGCGGTCCCGCCGGGCCTCACGACCCGATCGATCTCGCGCAACTCCTCGTCGGGTTTCCATCCGAAGGACCCATTGGTCAAGATCGCCGCGTCCACGGCGTCGTCCGCCAGCGGTACCCGCTCCAGGATTCCGTTCAGCGTGGTGACGTTGCGGAATCCGTGCGCGGACAGCTTCCGCACGATGTATTCACGCAGCACGCCGACAGGCTCTAGCGCGAACACCCGCTCGGCATACGGCGCGCAGCGCAAGGTGGCCTGGCCGGTGCCCGCGCCAATATCCAGGACCACGCGATCGCGTACGTCCACGCGGTCGTGAATCTCGCGAGGGTCCCAATCGCTCCACGGCAGGGCGTCCCACGTCGCCGGAGATTTGGCCATGCCGACGTTCCACGCGCAGCGTTGCAGGATCGCATCCTGCGTGGATCGCAACTCCTGGGGCGACAGCTCAAGCGGGTGTGCCTGCGCCTCCCGAACTCCGGCACGAAACGCGGGCGAGGCCTGGGAGAAGTGCTCCACCACTTCAGGCAGCGGCATCAGCGCCGCGTAGAGGCGGGGCCCAAACTCGCGCAAGAGTCCCGGGTTGCCGCGTTCGTCATCCAGAAACGTATTGACGAAGTACGCGTCCAGGTGGCGCAAGTCCGAGAGCCGCAGATCGAACATCCGAATGGGATCGATCACCATTCGCGGCCAGCCACGGGCAGGTGCCGAGCTCACCGGTGTGGAGCGTTCGAATTCGCGGCGCAGCAGCCCGTATCGCACCTCGTCCGCGAGCGTGCCGGACTCCGCCGAGTGCTCGCGCAAGGTGCCCTCATAGCGCAGGCGCAGCTTCTGCAGGACACGGATTGACGGCTGGTTGCGCGCGTCGGCCCTGGCCGTGATGCGGTTCAAGTCTGGTTCGGCAGCGAATGCGGACTCGATGACCGCTCTGACGGCCTCAGTGGCGATGCCGCGGTTCCGGTGCGCGCTAGTGACCTCGTAGGCGATCTCAGCGCGGCGGTTCGATTCATCGATCCGCAGGCTTACGCCGCCCACGAGCTCCGCGCTGAGCCACATGCCCCAGTGAGGCTCGGTACGCCAGTCATACCGCTGAGCGCGCTCGAGCCACTCCCGCGCGGCCGCTTCGGCGTCGCCTTCGCGCGACGCGGAAGAGTCCTCGGAACTCACGAAGGTCGCCATGTAGCGGCACATCGCCTCGAAGTCATCCGACCGGTGTGGCCGCAGGGTCAGTCGTTTGGTTCGAATGGTGCGCGGCAACATGAGGTGGCGGGCGTCAGGACTCCAAGGCCAACGCCGGAAGCTCGGTGAGGCAGGTAATTCGGGTGACGCCTGCTGGCTCGCTGCCTTTGTCGTGACGGTCGAGCCAGACGCCCTTGAGCCCGGCGTCGCGGGCCCCGATCGCATCGACGTCCAATCGATCACCGACATGCACGCACGCCGATGGCGGCGCTCCCATGGCTTGGCAGGCGGCCCTGAAGATTTGGGGATCGGGCTTCGCCACTCCGACGTCCTCGGAGACCACGACCGCCACGAAGCGGTCCGAGACGCCAACTCCCTCCAGCTTTTGCCGCTGGTGCACCGACCCTCCGTTGGTGATGACGCCGAGCCGGAGACCACGCAGGGCTTCAAGGGTGTCGACAACGTCTGAAAACAACGTCAGGTTGCGGTCGTAGTGGTCGCTGTAGACGGCGTACGCCTGATCGGCTTCGGCGTCGGGCAATTCGCCGGGTGTGAGACCGAATAAGCCACGGACCCGCCCACGGCGCTGGCCAATCAAGGTGGTTTCGCCGCGCAGGTAGCGATCGAAGTGGGATTCCGTCAGGTCTTCCCAGCGCTGGAGGAGATGCTCGTCGGAACCGGTCAGCCGATCTCGGTACCTGCTGAACATGCCGAGCGCTCCGGCGCGAGTTGTCGCGTCGTGGTCCAGCAGCGTGCCGTCGAGGTCGAAAAACACGGCTTGGATGGGTGAATCTGGCATGTGACGTTGGGCGGGCAGGCGATTCGAGGCCGAACGCTTGGCGAAGCATAGCCGCCTTGGTCACTCGCAAGCGGCAAGCCGGCGATGGTGCGGAATGCCCTGATTCGGCCGATTGAGACTCCTGCGGGACTCGGGCGCGCGAAGGACTTGCAGAGGAGACCTGGAGGGATCCAGGTGGGGTGGCGGGTGGATTCCCGCCTTCGCGGGAATGACGAAGGATTACCCAACGGTCTCCCTGCGCGGGGACTGGCTTCGCGGCAATGACGAGAGCTCTTGCAATGGTCTGCAATGCAGGGGCAAATGTGAGGGACCCCCTGGTGGCGAGTCTCGCGCGCGGCTATGACAAAATCTCCAGTTGCATGAGGCCCAACGGCGTAGCCCGTGATGACAATCGGCGGGGATCCGGGTCCTGAGCCCAGAGTGATCGGCTGACCCATGTCCACCCTCAGCGCGGCATGGACCGGTTCCCTGGGCTACACGCGCCGGGGGCTGCGCGTCCTTGGGGCGACTCCTTGGTTGTACGTCCAGATCCTGAGCGCCTTTGCCGCGCCGGCGGCGATCGCCGCCTACGTGACGGCATCGGACATTCCGGAGGGGTTTGGCCGATCGGCGCTGCTCTACGTGCTAAATGCGGTCTCCGCGTCGGCCGCGCCCGTGGTGGTGATGACGGCGGTGGCGGCTGGGTTCCACGGCGTCAACCTGGGCTTCGTAAACTCCATGCGGCACGGGCTCTGGTGGTTGCTGCGCTATCTCTGGACGAACGTGCACACGACGGTCATCTTCTGGGCACCGATCCTTGTCTTGTTGAATCTGTTCGAGTGGCAGCGGCGTGAGGCGCCGGTCGACGGCGGCGCGGGCCTGGCCCTGACCGCAGCCTGGGTGGTGCTGATCGGTGTCGCAGCACTCTACATTCACTCCCGGACGCTCCTAGCGCCATTCTTCGCGGTGCATGGCAACCTGCCCGCCACGCTGGCGACCATCGAGTCGTGGCGCATGAGCGGCCGCCGGTTCCCCATCGTCTTTGGCACGTTCATCGTGGCTTCGGCGCCTACCGCGGTGCCGCTGGCGATTGTGTTGACGACGCTGGCGTTCACGCTGGACGAAGCCGACGGGTCGCGGGCGGTGTTCAAGGCGATGCTGCCCTCGCTCGTGTGGGTGGTGATCAAGATCGTGCGGCCTTTCCTCATCGCGGCTACCTACGGGCTCTATACAGATCTCTGGACCGACGAGCAGCGGCGACGAGCGGAGCACGGGACACCGGCGGTTCCGTTGTTGGCGCGGCCGTTGCTGGCGTTTTCACGCTGGGTCCCACGTCTGTTCGGTCGCGCGATTGGGCGGCGCATCGAGTGGACGGCGTGACCTCGCATCCACCGGCCATGGGTACCGAAGGCCGGCTAGTCCGGGCGCTGTCGCTCGACGCCGAGCGGCGGGTGCGCGGGGGCGGCGTCGAGGCGCTGGCCGACGCGATCCGGCGGGGCGCCGACCTGCACATCGGCACGGAGTTCCGGCATAACGAGCACGTGGATACGTCGTCCGACAACCCGGAGATCGTGCGCGAGCTGGCGGAGTTCCGGACGACCTTTCTGATCGAGGATCGTTGGTCGGCAGGCGTCATGACCCTGCGGCAGCCGGTGAGCCTGCCGGACGAATTCGGTCCGCGGCCATCGATGTCGTTCTTCCTCTACAACCAGGACGGCACGCAGGCCATCGCGCGACCGCATCTCGACGGGGTGGCCAGCGCCGGCGCGACCGGTGCGGCGCCGATCGACAGCCACCCGGACATGCCCAAGTACCACGTGCTGGAGAGCTGGGATGCCGACACCAACGCCCCGAGCAGCACCTTCATCTACGACTTCGAGCACTTCGACTTCCTGGTGCGGGACAACTGGACCGAGGTCCTGGCGCACGATGCCGAGGGCGCGGTGGTCCACGGATCGGCGGATGCCCTGGGCGACGTTTGCGGTGCCGGCGGCGAGGTCAAGGCCGCGATTCGGGGACTTTGCGCCGATCTGGCGGAACCAGGAGCGGCCACGACCGACCACGAGGTGTTCGTGCAGGTTGGATCGAGCTACTACTACACGGAGCAAAGGCTCTTCATCGGCGGGACGCACCCGCTGCCGAGAGTTCGGGCGTCGATCCCGCTGCGGTATGCGACCCGGGCCTGGGACTTCGGCTGGTTGATCGTGCGCACCGACGGCCGCGTGATCCGCCGCCTGTGCGATCCCTACACGGTGCGCTTTCGCGACAGCGAGTCGCGCCACGCGATCCGCTGGTTCGCGCGGTGAGCGCCTAGGGGTGGGTTCGAAACCCGCCCCTACTTGTGTCGCTCAGGGCCGGCAGGTGAATCCGGCCGCCGTTGACCCGTCGCCCGAGCAGTTGAGGGTAACGCCGGTCTTCATCGCCGAGATCGTGATCTCCTGCTGCGGCGCCGACGATTTGCCGTCGCCCGCGGCGCCGACCGGCACCGCCTCGATCTTGGCCAGGGTGTCGAAGGATGGCTGGTGGCCTTCCTTGATCTGGCCGAACAGCGTGAAGTCCGGCGACAGCCGGCCCTGCTCGGTGAGGTCGTCCAGGATGATGAAGAACTGCGAGCCGTTGGAATTGGCCACGCCCTTGTTGGCCATCGCCAATCCGCCGCGGACGTAGGGCCGCTGCGGCGGCTCGATCTCGAACGAGTAGCCCGGTCCTCCCGTTCCGGTGCCGCTAGGATCGCCGCCCTGCACCATGAAGCCCGGGATCAGCCGGTGGAAGTTCACCCCGTCGAAGTAACCCTCGTTGGCCAGGAAGAGGAAGTTGTTGACGGCCAGCGGCGCCTCTTCAGCGAACAGCGTGAAGGTCATGCGCCCCAGGCTGGTGGTGATGATTACCCAGGGCTCACCGGCGGGAATGTCCATGGCCGGATAGGCGGCGTAGGTCTTGGGGCCCTCGGGCTCGGCTTCACCGCATCCCACCACCACAACAACCAGCAACAACGACACCAGTGCGAGTCGCAACATCTCCCACGCTCCTTCGCCCGCCTCCGCACCGTCGGCATTGTCGCAGCGCGTACACGGTTCTGTCGCACCCGGGTCATGTGGTGGACGGTCAATGCCAGGAGCGGATCGCAAACCGCCCCTGACCCTAGGCGAGGGTCAGTTCACGTCGGTGCGGGACTCCGGCACCGGCGGCCGAGCACGCCGCCTCAGCAGCGAGCCCCTCACGGCTTGCAAGTGAACCCGATCGCTCCCTCGCCGGAGCAGTTGAGGGTCACGCCGGTCTTCATCGCCGAAATCGTGATCTCCTGCTGCGGCGCCGACGACTCGCCGTCCGCGGCCGTGCCGACCGGCACCGCCTCGATCTTGGCCAGCGTGTCGAAGGACGCCTGGTGCCCTTCCCTGATCTCGCCGAACAGCGTGAAGTCCGGCGACAGCCGGCCCTGCTCGGTGAGGTCGTCCAGGATGATGAAGAACTGCGAGCCGTTGGAGTTGGCCACGCCCTTGTTGGCCATCGCCAGTCCGCCGCGGACGTAGGGACGCTGCGGCGGCTCGATCTCGAACGAGTAGCCGGGTCCTCCCGTTCCGGTGCCGCTAGGATCGCCGCCCTGCACCATGAATCCCGGGATCAGGCGGTGGAAGGTCACGCCGTCGAAATAGCCTTCGTTAGCCAGGAAGAGGAAGTTGTTGACGGCCAGCGGCGCCTCTTCGGAGAAGAGGGTGAAGGTCATGCGCCCCAGGCTGGTGGTGATGATCACCCACGGCTGACCGGCGGGAATATCCATTTCCGGATAGGCGGCGTAGGTCTTGGGGCCCTCGGATTCGGCTTCGCCGCACCCCACGGCCACAACCACCAGCAGCAATGCCACCAGTGCGAGTCGCAACACTTCCCACGCTCCTTTACCCGCCTCCGCGTCGTCCGCATTGTCGCAGCGCCTTCGCCCCTCCGTCGCGCGGTCGTGCGATCACAGTTCTAAACTGTTCCCTGCGCACTGGGCCGCCATTCACAAAAGGACGCGCCATGACCCAACGCCTCTATCGGAGCCGCGTCGATTGCATGCTCACCGGCGTCGCCGGCGGGATGGCGGAGTATCTGCGCGTGGACCCGGTGATCGTCCGCATGCTCTGGGTCGTGGCCGTGTTCCTCTCCAGCGGCGTGGGGCTGCTGGTGTACGTGGCCCTAGCAATCGTCATGCCGACCGCGCCACAGCTCGACGACGCTGCCGAAGCTCCGACTGACGCCTCGGGGCAGCAGGCCGAGGGCAGGCAACCGAGCACGCCAGCCCGATACGTCGCCGCCACCAACGGCGCCGCGCTTGTGGTGGGCTCGGTGTTGATCATCATCGGCGCCGCTGCGCTCATGAGCCAGTTCGGGTGGTTTGACGCCTGGCGACTCTGGCCGCTGATCTTGATTGCGATTGGCGGTGTGTTGATTTTCAACCAGCGGCGCTAGGTGAGCGTGGACCAACGCGCGTTGGGCTTCGGTGGTGCGCTGATCCTTGTCGGGATCGTCGCGCTGCTCTGGAACTTCGACGTCCTTCCCGACCGCTTCTGGCCCGTTGCCTGGTCACTGTGGCCGGTTGCGCTGGTGGCGGTGGGCGCCGGCCTGGCGCTCTCACGCGTGCGAGTCTGGCTCGGCTCGACAGCCTTTCTGGTCGTGCTGATCGCCGGATTCGGCACGGCGTGGGGCCTGGCGGCCGCCGGGCAAGGACCGGTCCTACACCGCCAAACGATCGGCGTGGAACGGGGCCAAGCCACCGCAGCGCGTCTCGAAGTGAACGTGGGGGCAGGCTCGCTCAGCCTGGGCGCGCAGGCGCCACCCGGTCTGCTGGTCGCCGGCAAGCTGGAATCGCGCGCGATGGACAGCACTTACGCAATCACCGAATCGCATCAGCCCGGCGGTCGGAGCGTCGTAACGCTCGGAAGTGCGCCCGGTCGCGAAATCACGTTTTGGCCCGGCCATGACCCGTCCGAGGACTGGTTCCTGCATCTCACGCCGGACATTCCCACCGAGGTGCGCGTGGAGGCCGGCGCCGCGGATATCGACCTGAATCTTCGCGACCTCATCCTTCAGCGCCTCGAGATCGAGGGCGGCGCCGCCGACATCGAGGTTGTGATGCCTGCCGCCGCCGGAACCACCGAAGCCAGCATCGAGGTGGGCGCAGCCAGCGTGCGGATCACCGTGCCGCAGGGGGTGGCGGCGCGGATCGAGGTCGATGCCGGGCTCTCCAGCGTGCAAATCAACGAGAGCCGATTTCCGAAAGCCTCCGACGACGTTTACATTTCGCCGGACTTCGATCGCGCCGCCAACCGCGTCGACATCTCGATCGACGCCGGCGCCAGCCACGTTGAGATTCGCTGAGGGAGCACCCGCCATGACGAACTTGCCCGACTCGGAAGTCAAGAGGCTGCTGGCCGCCACGTCCACGGCCACGCTCACCCACCTTTTGCAGCAGCGCGGCTATCGCAATGTCTATTTCAGCGGGCTCAACCCGGTCGGACCGGCCGTGCGGGCGATCGGCCGAGCGCGCACGCTGCGCTACACGCCGCACCGGCCCGATCTCTATCCGGAGGACCTGTCGCAGAATCCGCAGCGCCTGGCGATCGAGTCGGTCGAGCCCGGCGAGGTGCTGGTAGCGGAGGCCGGAGGCGAGCTGGGCGCCGGGGTGCTGGGCGACATCCTGCTCACACGGGTGGCCAAGCGCGGCGGCGCGGCGTTCGTCGTGGATGGGGCGGTGAGAGACCCCGAAGCTATCGGGCAACTGGAGATGCCGGTGTTCGTGCGGGGCATTCACGGCGCGGCGCACATGCGCGACCTGGTGCCGATCGGTCACGACGTGCCGGTTCGATGCGCCGGGTGCACCGTGGTGCCGGGCGACTGGATCGTGTGCGACGCGAACGGCGCGGCCGTGGTACCGCCGGAGGTTGCCGCCGAAGTCGCCGCAGAGGGCGCGGAAATGGACCTCAAGGAGGAATACGTCCTCGAATTGATCGAAGACGGCGCCTCCACGGTCGACGTCTATCCGCCCACTGACGACAACATGCAGGGCTTCCCCGCGTGGAGGGCGGCCCGCGGACATAAGTAGTCGGGCCCGCAGCCTGGAGACCTACGAATTAGGAGCTAGGGGCGACGCATGCGTCGCCCCTACGTACGGGCTGACAGGTTGAGCAGCCGCTAGATTTCCGTCTTCGAAGACCCTGGCAGAATTCGGTCGGACGAAGGATGGTCGTAGGCATCCCACCAGCCCCAGATTCAATGAAGGGTGGATTCCCGTCTTCGCGGGAATGACGCAGGGGTTAAGCAGAGGTTTCCTACCTGGTGATACTGAAGCACTTGACGTCGGCCGGCGGCACAAGGCCAGTGGACATCAACACATGACGCAGCACTCGATCGTCGGGGTGTGGCGGCTCGTGTCGTACGAGTCGCGACCGGAGTCCGGAGCGACTCGACTGCCGTATGGCGAGCAGGTCAGCGGATACCTGATCTATACGCCACAGGGCTACATGTCCGTGACGATCATGGGCGCCAATCGGGCGAACCTCGACTCCGAGGACCGCCTCGCAGGCACGCCCGATGAGTACGCCCGGGCCATGAAGTCCTATGTGTCGTATTGCGGGCGCTACACCGTGCTCCCCGACCGCGTCGTCCACCACATCGAGCTCAGCCACTTTCCGAATTGGTGCGGCGTGGACCAAGAGCGCTTCTACCAACTCGAGGGTGATCGCCTGCGGCTGCGCACGCCGCCGTTCGTGCTCGGCGGCGTGGAGCAAACCGCGCATCTGGTGTTGGAGCGGGTGCGGGACGGCGAGTAGCGCCACCGGAGCGACGCTCGCGACCGCCGGCGACCGGCACCGGCGCGTAGGATGCGCTGAGGCGTGAGACAAGGAGTCCACCGTGAGCTATCCGCGTGCCTTTGCCCGGAGCGAGTTCGAGCGCCGCGCCGCCGCGGTTAACGCACGCATGCGCGATGCGGGCTTGGACGCGCTGATCGCGTACTCGGTTCGCAACAGCCAAGGCCCCGTGGCCTACCTCGGCGGCTACGAGCCCGACCTGGGACTGCACGACGTGTCGTACTTCCTGTTGATTCCCGGCGGTCGACCGGACGCGGTCCTGGTGACCAATGGATTCTGGGACAATCCGGCCGAGCGCACGTGGGTCGACGACGTGGTGATCTCCTACAGGTTCGAGTCGAGCCTGCCGGAGCTGCTGCCGAGCACGGCATCGCGGATCGGCGTCGCGGGATTCGACTACCTGCCCGCTCCGGTCTATCTGGGCCTGAAGGCGGCTCACCCGCAGTGCGAGTTCGTGGACGCCACGCGCCTGGTCAAGGAAGTCGCGCAGATCAAGAGTCCGGCCGAGATCGAGGTGATTCGCACCTGCATGTCGATCAACGATTGCGGGGGGCGGGCATTCCTTGCGAACGTCCACGAGGGCGCGAACGAGCGGTTGCTGCAAGTTGCCGTCGACCAAGCCCTGTTGCAGGCGGGCGCCGACGGCCTCTACTACAACCCGCAGATCTACAGCGGAGCAAGCGTGGCGCACGGCATGGGCATGCGCACGGACCGCGTCCTCCAGGCAGGCGACCAGGTGCAGGTGGACTGCGGCGCCATGTATCGCGGCTACCGCGGCGATCTCTCGCGGGTCACCACCGTTGGCCGTGCGGCGCCGGAGGTCAGGCGCATCATGGAGGCCACGGCCCTGATGTACGAAGCCATGGTGGACGCGCTGCGCCCGGGAATGGCCGCGGCCGACGTGGCCCGCGCGGGGATTCGAGTGGCGGAAGCCAATGGGCTCGGCGACTGCCTCTATCGCCCGACGCCGGACCATCCGCCGGGCATGCTGGGCCACGGCATCGGCTGCTGGGTGCACGAGCTGCCGGACATCCAGCTCGATTCGACCGACGTGATCGAGCCCGGCATGGTGGTGGTGTTCGAGACCATCCTGGGACGGCCGGGGACCGGCGGAGCGAAGATCGAAGACGCGGTGCTGGTGACCGACGGCGCGCCCGAACGGCTTTCCAGCATCCCGGTGCGCACGTGGCCGCTGTGAAATCGGTGGTAGCGTACGCGTCGGCTGCTTTGTGCCGACGTAAGGTCCTCGCATGAAAACCACGGTCGCGATTGCCCAAATCCTGCAGGCCGAGGGCATCGAGTTCCTCAGCGCCTACCCAACTACGCCCGTGATCGAGGCGGTGGCCGAAGTCGGCATCCGCCCGGTCATCTGCCGGCAGGAGCGCGTGGGCGTGGACATCGCCGACGGGTATTCGCGGGTCACCAACGGCAATCCGCCCGGCGTGTTCGCGATGCAGTACGGACCGGGCGCGGAGAACGCCTTCTCCGGCATCGCCACGGCGTTCACCGACGCCTCGCCGCTGCTGGTGCTGCCGCTGGGACAGCCGGGGGACCGGGATGGGGTGGCTCCCTTGTTCAGCTCGGTGCGGGCCTATGCCCCGATCACGACATCCATCCAGCGCTTGAATGCACCCGAGGACGTCACGGATCGGATGCGGCGGGCGTTCGCCGCGCTGCGCCTGGGTCCCGGCGGACCAGTCATGCTCGAGATTCCCGCCGACGTGGCCGAGGCCGAGGTCGACGATGCCATTCCCGCCGGCTATCGACCGGTGCGACCCGTGGTGGCGGCCCCGAACCCGGACGACATCCGACGGGCGGCGCAGGCCTTGCTCGACGCCCGTCACCCGGTGCTGCTCGCCGGACAAGGCGCGCTCTATGCGGGCGCGAGCGGCGAGCTGATCGAGCTCGCGGAGCTGCTTGGCGTGCCGGTGGCGACGACCATGGCCGGCAAGAGCGCGTTTCCGGAAAAGCACCCGCTGGCCCTGGGCAGCGTTTCCGGGGTGATGAACGAGGCCGCGCGGCACTTCGTGCAGCAGGCGGACCTCGTGTGCGGAATCGGCACCAGCTTCACCAGGCACATCATGTCGATGCCCATTCCGGCCGGGACGACCGTCATTCAGCTGACCAACAACCCGCGCGACATCGCGAAGGACTACGACGTGGACGTGGCAGCGGTCGGCGACGCGAGACTGACGCTGCGCGGCCTGGTGGACGCGTGTCGCGATCTCATGGGTGGGAGCTCGAATGCCCGCAATGGAGCGCCGGTCGACCAGATCGAGCAACTGCGGCGCGGCTGGCTGAGCGATTGGATGCCGAAGCTGGCCTCGGACACGAAGCCGATCAATCCCTACCGGGTCATCTGGGAGTTCATGCAGCGGGTCGACCCGGACGAGGCCATCGTGACGCACGACTCGGGGAGCCCGCGCGATCAGATCATGCCGTTCTACCAGGCCGGCGGACCGCGGACGTACCTCGGCTGGGGCAAGTCGCACGGGCTGGGCACGGGCCTGGGCCTGAGCCTGGGCGCGAAGCTGGCGGCCCCCGACAAGTTCGTCGTCAACTACATGGGCGATGCGGCGTTTGGGATGACCGGGCTCGACATCGAGACGGCCGTGCGCTGCGAGATTCCGATTCTGACCATCGTGCTCAACAACTCGTCGATGGCCATCGAGGCCCGCCATCTGCCGCTCTCGCACGCGAAATACGGCACACGAGACATCGGCGGCGACTACGCCGACATGGCGGCGGCCATGGGGGCGTGGGCCGAACGCGTGGACGAGCCGGACGAGGTCGGCCCGGCCCTCGAGCGAGCCAGGCGCGCCACCGAGGACGGCCGCACGGCGCTGCTGGAGTTCATCACCAGCGAGGAGATCACGTTCTCGAACAAGAACGTGATTGGCTAGCCGGGGCCTGGCGATCTAGTCGCCGGGCTCGATGTCGACGACCAGCAGCGACTCCTCGTTTCCGGCGTTCGCCGCCAGCAGCTCGCCGCCCGGGGCGAAGACGGCGGCCCGGCCGGTGACTCGGTGCGGCCAATTCGGGCGCTCGTTAAAGTCGCCACGCGGGTCCTTGGCGTCGAGGTAGAGCGCAAACACCCCCAGCCGTTCGGCCAGGTTTTCGGCGCGGCGCTTGAGCGTGTCGCGCTGGTTGAAGTCCAAGATTTCGTCCCATGAGTCCCCGGCATCCTGGAAATCCTTGATGCAGTCGAAGTGCGGCTCGACGATGACGCGAGCGCCGAGGCCCACCAGCGTGTCGTGGATGGCGGGCGACTCGTTGTCGGCGCAGATGGTCACGCCAATTGTGTGTGGTCCAAGCTGGAATGGCGCCATGTCGTCGCCGCCGCCGCGGTAGAAGTCCATCTCGCTGGTGGTCGGCTGCAGCTTGCGCTGGACGTGCCGCACGCCGTCGCCATCAACGATGACGTAGGCGTTGAACGGCTTGGGCGCGAGCCCGCGTTCGGCAATGCCGGCGCCGATCGCCAGGCCAAGTCGCGCCGCGAGTCGCGCCAGCCGCTCGGTCGAGGGGCCGGGAATCGGCTCGGATCGCGTCTCCAGGTCGTCGAGGTCGGCGTCCGCGTCATAGGTCACCCAGGGACCATGCACGGAGAATTCGGGGAAGAGCACCAGGTCGCAGCCGGCGGCGGCCGCCTGCTCCGCGAAGGCCTCGATCTTCTCCAGGTTTGCGTCCCGCTGCCCTCGCAGCGAGCAGAGGGTGACCATGCCGATCCGCATCAGCGCCTCAGTCCCGGCTGTTCCGACACCCACCAAGCCTCACACAGGCAGCGATGCCGCGCGTATCGGGAGCTCCGCCAGGCGCTTCGCAAGGCGTCACCCCGGATCGCGGGACGGCACGGGTGGCGAGCCGTGGCGGCCGACGGCCTGCACGCCGAGGCGCGTCGTCCACGGTTTTCCGCGGGACAGTGGCTATGCTTACAGTCGTACCGGCTGAGGTGCGGCGACTCTGAAGCTGGGCGTGTACGGCTGAAGTTCACTCCACCCGCCGCGAGCAGTGCTGGGATGGGCGCCGGGACAGGTCATCCGAACTATCCGGCGGCCTTGAGGCGACGACTGGAACGCGCGACGAGGCGCGAACCCGCGTCCAGCAGGGTGAGAATCCCGCCGCACGTCGCGTGGTTGTCGAACGGCTAGGGCCTGAGGTCCAGCCCTTTCATGGACGGAGCATGTCCCATGGCCCGCTTGGCGATTTTCATTGATGGCGCGTACCTGGAGTCGATCCTCAAGTACGAATATGGCGGCGTGCGCATCGACCTGACAAAGCTCGTCGACGAGATTCAGAACCACATCGAGGACAACAGCCCCGAGCCCATCGAAGTCCTGCGGACGTACTACTACAACTGCCGCCCCTATCAGAGCGACCCTCCAACGCCGGAGGAAATGGACCGTTACTCGAACTCCCGGCGCTTCGAGGACGCGCTGCGCTATCTCCCCCGTTTCGAGGTCCGGCTGGGCTATCTCCGCAAGAGCGGCATCGACGAGTGGGGGAACCCGGTGTTCGAGCAAAAGCAGGTCGATCTGCTGCTAGGCCTCGACATGGCGCTGCTCGCCAGCCGGCGGCAGGTGCAGCACGTGGCGCTCGTGGCCGGCGACGGGGATCTCTATCCCGCCGTCCAGGTCCTCAAGAGCGAGGGCGCCATCGCCTGGCTGATCCACGGGCCGCGACAGGGCAGCGACGGACGCCCGATGTACTCGTCCAATCTCTTCAAGGCCGCGGACGAACGCTTCGAATTGGATGAAGAGCTGATCGACCGCCTGCGGATGTAGGGGCCGCGCTCGCCGTCAGTCTCCTTCGTCCTCGCAGGCGCGACAGACCCGGCGACTACGCGCGCTCCGCGCGCCGATCGCTTGCCCCTCCGCGCACGCCGGCGCGAAAACGATGACGGCCAAACCTCCCCGCCGCAGCCGCGGCTGGCGGCATGGGTTAGGGTCCGCGCGACACTAGACGCCTCGGAGCCCGCGCGGGCTCCGCTCAGCAAACTCACGTTGCCGACGGGGGAGCGAAGCAATGAAACGCCGCCTTCAGCTTTTTGGACTAGTGGCCGTGCCGCTTGGCGCCATCGCCTTCGGTGCGGTCGCCCTTTTGCTAGTCGCGGGGTTGCAGCAGGAGCTGGCCGACGCCACCGCGCGGGTCGACCGGCTCGAAGCCGCAGCGGCAGCCCTGGAGCCGCGCGTGCTTGCCCTGGAAGACGCGCCTACGCCGCTCGATGCGGTTCAACCCGTGCTCAGCGCCCAACGCTTTCGCCTCGTGGACGCCAGCGGCCAAGAACGCGCCGTCCTGCAGATGGAAGAAGCCGGGCCGTCATTGCGAGTTTTGGGGGGCGGCGAGACTCAGGTGTTCATCGGTGTAACGGACACCGGGCCGGAGCTCGCCGTCAACGGCCCGGGCCTGGCCGCGAGTTCCGCCCGCGCCACGCTGAAGCTCAACGCGAATGGCCTTCCCCACCTGGAAATGGTCGACCTGGAGGGGCGTCCGCGGACGGCGCTGGCGCTCAGCTCCGCCTCCGGAAACGGCGACGGCTTCCTCCGCTTCTGGGATCAGGACGGCGACCGGCGCCTGCTTGTTGGCGTCCGGGATGACGCATCCGAAGTCGTGCTGGCCGACGGGGAAGACATCCCGCGCGCGAAGCTGAGCGCCGGTCCGACCGGACCGATCCTCAGGCTCCACGATGCCGCCGGCAACGCGCGGGGAGACTTTGGTCTCACCAATCTCGACCAGGTCGGAGTCATCCTGAGGGGCGATGACGAGGAGCAGCGCGCCGCGTTCATGGTCAATCCCTACGAGACGTCTCTTTCGTTCTTCGGACCTCGCGGCCAGGTTCGTTCCGTCCTCGAAAGCGATGATGAAGGCTCGTCACTCTTCCTCTTCGACGCGCAGGACAGCTTCAGCGTGTCGCTCGGAGTCTCGGACGATGGATCGGTCATGGGATTCTCCGATGAGACGGGTACCATCCGCGCCGCCTTGGGCTTCGTAGGTCCTGGGCCAACGCTTGAATTCGCCGACGCCGAGGGCACCGTGCGCGCGCACTTGAGCGATACGGCCGACGCCACCAGGCTCGTGCTTCAGGACGAGCAGGGGATTCCAAGGACGGCACTCGGCATCACCGGCGAGGGCGTGGTGCTGGGGCTGTTCGACGAATCCGGCACCCTGCGCACCAGCGTGGGGCAGACGCCGGAGGGCTCCGCGTTTGAGGTCTATGATGCCCAGGGCACGGTGCGCGCCAGTCTGGGCATTTCGCAAGGCAGCCCCGCGCTCTCGCTGAACGACTCGTCCCAGTCGCCGCGCGTGTTCGCCGGTTTCGTCCGCAGCACACAAGAGCCCTTCATCGCGACGTTGGACGACGACCTCGGCGTCATCTGGCGATCCGACCGGCCGCCGGATTCGGAGTCTGACTCCGAAACCACCGCTAACGCCGGAGGCTAGGTCTCGCACAGGCCGCCGAAGACTCGCGGCTGGATAGGCGGGCGCCGGCAAAACGGCACGGCGCCCCGGCTATTCTGACGTCATGGCGTACGGGTGGCACGACAGCCTTGGCCCGGGCGGGCCGTCCCTGAGTGATCCGAAGTTCGAAGAGCCCAGAAGGCGGCGCGGCCCGCCGCGTTCTCGCTGGCTGGGCGCCGCCTCCGCGTGCTTCCTGGTAGCGCTCGGCACGGCTGTGCTTGTCACGCAGTCGCTGGTGGTCGGCATGTGGTTCATCGTGGCTGGAGCCGGCCTGTCGATGTTGGCCCGCGGTCTGCTCTTCGTGCGGCAGAAAACCTGGGGCCGCCCGCCCAGCGACTTGGCCGACGCAGGCGAACACTCCGCCAGCAGCAGTACAGCGCTCCCTGTCCCAGCCATGGAACCCTCGTGGTGGCTGCAGCCAATGAGCCGGCGGCAGGCCTCAGCCGTCGTCAGCCTGCCGTTTGGCGCTGCGGGTATTGCGTACTTGGTCGCTGAACCGAATTTCGTTCCCGCCGCGTGGACGGCAATCGCCGGCGGCAGCCTGGCCGTCATCTATCTCGTCGCGGCCTACCGGCAGTCCGATCGCCCGCGACGCCAGCGCCGCTTCCGCGTGGAGGAAGACGACTCGCGCAGGAAGTGGCGTCGCTATCGGTGGCCGCGCGGCGCCCGGACGCTGCGCTAGACGCGAAGCGTGAGCTCCGTGGAAGGCTCGTGCGTTGAGCGGAGGCGGACCTAGGCTCCGACCGCTCGCTGCCGCGTGAGGCCGCGCCGGGCAAGGACGGTGACCAGCACCAACGAGCCCGCCAGCGCGGCGACGCCGACCCAATTCATGCCGCCCGCGCTGAATACCGGGCCGGTCGCCAGGCTGCCGGTGGCCGCGGCAACGGCGGCCAGCGCGTCGCCGGCGCCCTGGGTGCGGCCACGCTCGCGGGGCGAGAGTCCGACGATCAGCAGGGCCGAGCCGGCGACGAAGCACATGTTCCAGCCGTAGCCGACCAGGAACATCGCTAGCAGCATCACGCCAAGGTCGGCGGAGAATGGCGTCAGCACGCTGGCGGCGATCAGCTGCGCCGCGCCAAGCGCGATCACCGGCAACTGACCGTAGCGGTCCACTAAGCGACCGGTGAGCGCCGCCAGCCCGAACATGCCCACGGTGTGGACCGCGATGGCAATGGAGATGGTGGTGGGCACGTGGCCGTGATCGTGGAGGTGTACGGGCGCGATGGTCATCACCATCACCATCACGAGCTGGCCGACCAGCATGGCGAGCACGGCGACCCGAACGTTGACGGCGCGAAATATCTCGCGCAACGGACGCGCATCCGGGTCCAGGCCGCCGCCCGCCGTGACGGAGGCCAGCGGCGACGCGATGGTCATGTCGCGTGGATCGGGTCGTACGAACGTGAGGACCAGGGCCACGGCCGCGCCGACCAGTACGGCGGCGGCCAGCCACGGCCCGGCGAATTCATTGATCCCGGCGCCCTCGGCCAGGCTCGTGGACGCCTTGACAATCAGCGGCCCGGTGATGGACCCGACGGTGCCGGCGAAGACGATGCGGCCGATGATGCGCCCGCGGCGCTGCGGCGAATGCACCTCGGCGGCGACGTAGCGCGACTGATCGCTCGCGGTCCGCGACATGCCAAAGATCGCGGCTCCGGCAACCAGCCCCGGGTAAGACTCGCCCATGATGGACAAGGCTCCCACCACCGCACCGGCCACGCCCGTGAAATATCCGAGCGCGAGCGCGGGTCGACGCCCGGCAGCGTCCATGAGCCAACCGATGGGATAGGCCGCCAGCGCCCGGCCGAACAGCATGGCGGCGCCGGGGATTCCCGCATATGCGGGGTCTCCGGCCAGGATCGCCGCGCTGATGGACAGGACCGAGAAGCTGGCGATGCCGGCGGCCGAAAACGCGGCTTGGGCGGCAAATAGCGTCGCCGTGATGCGCTGAGGGGCGGTCAGCGACGGAATGATGGACGTGGGCCTGTCTCCCCGCGAGGGCGTGCGGGCATTCTAGGCGGGAGTGAAGGGCAGGCTCCGAGCCGGTCTCAGGACCGTTCATGGTTCGACAGGCTCACCACGAACGGAAACAGGCTGACAACGCAGGAAATCTCGGCCGTCTGGAGCAGGGGATATGGTGGTAGCCGCGCAGGCGGCGGGACAAGGAGCGGGCACAGGTGGGCACATTCGACGGGAAATCAGTCGTGGTGACGGGCGGCGCTCAGGGCATCGGCGGCGGCGTCAGCACGGGCTTCGCGCGGGCCGGCGCGTCGGTCACCGTGGTGGACATCGATGAGGCGGCGGCCGCGGCGCTTACCGCCAGCCTGGGGAACGAAGGGTGCACGGCGCAGTACGCGATTGCCGACGTGAGCAGCCACGCGGACGCCAGGCGGGCCATCGAGCAGGCCGTGTCGGCGTACGGCGGCGTCGACGTGCTGGTGAACAACGCGGGCATTCAGCCTCTGGGATCTTATGTCAAGCTCGATGCCGAAACCGAGGAAGGCTGGGACCGGATCATCGGAGTCAACCTCAAGGCCTGCTTCCTGATGTCGAAATACGCCATTCCCTCGATGCGCGAGCGCGGTGGCGGCGTCGTTATCAACATCGCCAGCGTGCAGGGGCTGCAATCGCAACCGCTGGTGCCGGCCTACGCGGCATCGAAAGGCGGGGTGCTGTCCCTGACGCGCAACATGGCGCTGGACTATGCGCGAGAGAACATCCGGGTGGTGGCTATCAATCCGGGCTCGATCGATACGCCCATGCTGCGCGCGCAGGCACGGGAGGCCGGCGACGAGGACGCCATGGTGGAAACCTGGGGGCGCACGCATCCCATCGGTCGCATTGGCCAGCCGGCGGACATCGCCAACGCGGCCATGTTTCTCGCCAGCGATCAGGCCAGCCTGATCACCGGCGAATTTCTGTGCGTCGACGGCGGCTACATGGCCCAGGGCGCGTGGGCGGGGAACTACGACGAATAGGCGAGATTCGTCGCGCCCGCTACGGGGCCCCGTACACGACTCGGCATGGCGAAGGGCGACTCGGGAGAACCGCGCGCGACTTGAGGTTGGATCAAGGGTGGATCCCCGCCTCCGCGGCAATGACGGAAATTTCTTGAAGTATTCAGCTACGGCGGCAGCGTCTGGAGGAAGTTGACCAGGTTCCAGATGTCGAAGACGGTCAGGGTCTCCCCAAACGCCGGCATGGCCGTGTCGGCAATACCTGCCTCGATGAACGCGTAGAGCTCGCCGTCTGGGTGCAGCGGCACGTGAATGGTCAGGTCCAGCGGCGGCGGATCGAGCCCAGCCGCCAACGGACCGTCGCCCTGTCCGCCCGGACCGTGGCAACTGACGCAGTGGGCCTCGAAGTGCACGCGCCCGGCATCGATGGACGTCTGGTCGGGCGGCACGGGGTTCACGGCACTCAAGGAGCTCGGAGCGAACTCGGGGGTGGTGACCAGCAGCGCAAGCCCAACCGCACCTGCGCCGAAGCCGGCGACGGTCACGCCCCGGCGCGCCCAGTCCGCCCAGGCCATGGGCTGCAGCATGGCGAAGGCCAGAAGGAGTCCCAGGCCGGCGAGCGCGATGGCCCACACGCGGCGCACGTCGTCGGCGGCCGGAGGCGGCGCGCCGCTCGCGGCTGAGCCGCCCGGCGTGACGTCGAACCGGAAGGGCGCGCGCGCGTCGAACTCGCCGAGGCGCCGGACGATGACGAGCGCCTGCCAGCGCCCGACGAGACCAATGAAGTCGCCCGACACGACGTAGCGTCCGTCAGCGTCCGGAGTCGGACGCAGATCGCGCTGCCCGATGTCCGAGTCGAGGAACTTAACTTGCAGCTGGACGTCGGCGTCGACCACGGGCTGTCCCCGGTCCTGCAGCGTCAGCGTGGCGGCGTTGTGGCCCGGGGCACCGGGCTGAATGCTCAGGGCCACGTCAAGGTCGTCGACGCGAGTCTCCAGGTTGACGCCCCGCGCATCCCCCAACGCGACCTGGCGCGCGGGTTCGAGGCTGGTCAGCAGGCCGACCACCGCAACGACGGCGACGCCGAGCAGCACCTCGGCGGCCACCAGGCGCGGCGCCCACCGGCCGGCAGCCGTGGGCCGCGAATCGTTCAGGCGACGCCGCGTCCAGAGCAGATTGACGCCGCCCAGGCCGAGGAGCGGCGCCACGAGCACGAGCTTGGCCACCAGCGCCCGGCCGTAGTCGGTTTGCCCCAAGCGCGGAAACTCGACGACTTGAATCCAGGTGGCAAACGCACCGGTGATCACAAGGGCGCCCACCGAGATCGTGGCAATGGTCGAAAACCGCGCCAGCAGCGCTCCTAGCAGGCGACGGCGCGGGTGACCGTCGAGCGTCCGTCGGGCATGCACGAGCGACAGCAGCAGCGGGGCGAGGCCGCCGGCCCAAAGCGCGGCGGTGAGCAGATGCAGCACGTCGGCACTGGTGGCCGGGGCCGAGGATTCGAGCAGCGCCGCCGCATGGCTGCCCAATGAAACCGTGACGAGCACAGCCGCGGCCAGGGCCGCGACCGGCAGCCAGGCTCGCAGCGGCCGAGACTCGCGGCCGGCTCGCATGAGGGCCAGGGCCAACCCGGCGAGCACGGCGGCCCGAACGATCCACAGCGTGCCCCACTGGCCCAGGCCGAGCGCGCTGCCGACGGCGCCAACCAAGTCCGCCTCGGCATCGCCGGCGAGTCCAGCGGCCTGGGTCACCAGCAGTCCCACGTGCGCGCCGGCGGCCAGACTGAAGCCAAGCCATCCAAGCTCCAGGTAGCGCGATCCCGCGGCGCCGACGCCGGCCTCTCGGGCGGCGGGCGCGAAGATTAGCGGCACATGCACCGCGGTGCCCAAGACCAGCATGGCGCCGATGAGCAGCGCGGCCCTCAGGACGGGCTCGGCGGGGCTGAGGACCAACGCGGACGCCGGGGTGCTCGCCACGTCAGCGTCGATGGGCTCGCCGACGCTGAAGGCGTACGAGCCGCGGATCACGTGACCGTCGACCACCGACAACGTGCGCCAGGTGACGACATAGGTGCCGTCGGGAAGCGGCGGCACGCGGACCAACATGGCGGAACGGTTCGATGGGTCGACCTGGCTGGGGCCGTCGGTCACCGACGCCCCGGAGGCATCCAGGACGTCGATGCGACTGAATTCAGGTTCGATCCGCTCGGAGAACTCGGCGGCGACGACCTGCGGCGGAGTGTCAACGGTCGAACCGGCAGCCGGGATCGCTCGCACGAGGTTGGCATGGGCGACGACCGGCATGAGCCCGACGCCGGTGAGCACGGCGGCAAGCACAGCCGCCAACGCCCAGCGGCGGGCCAGTGCCAGAGTCATGCGTTGGAGAGGCGCCGGCATCGCCCGGTGCGGGCGGGTTTGAAACCCGCCCCTACCGGAAGCATGGCGTCCCTGGGTTTGAACGGACTGGATTCCGGTTTGCGCCGGAATGACGGACTCTAGGCACTGCGGCGGCTCCGAATTGCCAGCGCGATTGCGGCGGCGGCGGTCAGAAGGCCAAGGGCGCCCACGGCGATGCCGACGATGCCGATCACTCGCGCGCCGGCCGCCGCGTCGAGCGCCTCGTCGGCCGATGCCCGCGAGGTCCGCACGACCCCCTCGAGCTCGCGGACACTGGGGAGCGTGACGGGGAATTGCGCGGCGGCGCGGGACTGAACGGCGTCGAAGGTGTTTGCGCCCGACTCGAAGGCCTCGTCGAACGCCTGGCCCTCGATGCTGCCGAAGAACCGGAACCGATAGCCGCCCGGTTGCGTCGGAATGAACTCCGCCGTGTAAGCGCCGGGGCGCTCGAACAGCGGCGCGAGGGCCATGACCGTCGACTGCCCCGTGGCGACGTGGGTGACCTCGACTTGCAGGGTGTTCTCCAGTCCGGTCACCGGCCCACCCAGACCGGCAGCGGCATGAGCCTCATCCGAGTGCATGCCGCTCGCGATGAGCTGGGGTTCGCCGGTGCGATTGAGAAACACGACGGTGGTTCCCGGCTGCACGCGAAGCATGGGCGGCGCGGCGCCGCCGGCGCGGAGATCGATCTCAATCCGGCTTGCCGCCGGCGCGTCGCGCGAGACCTCGATCGATCCGGCGATATCGGGATCGAGGTGGCTGTGGTAGGGAATCGTCATGCCGTCGAGGACGTGCGGAATCGCCGCCTCAAACGTGTCGCCGTCCTCGAGAGGCGTGGACACGAAGATGCCGCCGTGGGCCATGACGTCGGGCATCTGGCTTCCCGACATGTCGTGCGGCTCCTGGGCCTCCTGCCCGCTCCCCTTTCTGGTGACCTCGAGGAATACGGCGTTGAGGTATCCCTCGTAGGCGGGTTCGTTCAGGAAGCCGACCACAACGTCGACGCCGGCCGCTTCACGGCCTTCGTGCGCCAGCGCGCCTGCGGCCGCGGTGGCGGCGAGGGCCGCCGCCGCCACCAGCGCGCACACCACGGCGCGCGCGGATCTCCATCGCATGTGAGTTCTCCTGGGTGCCTGTGCTCGGCGGCGCGAACAAGAGTGCGCCTGCCGTGAAGGTTGTCGACGAGTCGACTAGCTCCGAGGCGGTGGGTGCGCGGCCTGCGGCGCCCACCCCGACACCCGTTGGGTCGCATGCGTGATCCGGCGGGAGGTGATGAGCAGAAGGGCCGTGGCCAGGAGCGCCGGCAGTACGCCGGCGAGCAGACCAAAGGCGCCTTCGGGGAACTCGCCCGAGGACGGCTCCGTGTCGGCTCCCGGCGGCGCGTCGCCGGTCGCGAAGTGCACGTGGCGGTGCCCCTCATGACCGGGCGGAACCTCGATGCCGATGGCCTGCGCGAGCAGCACGGTCAGCAGGGGCGCGGCCAGGGCAAGCAGCGCCGCGCGCGCGAGCGCTCGCCCACCTGCGCTGGAGAGCTTCATCGCTGTCAAGACTCGCGGGAACCGTTCAGGCGCACCAGTCAAGCTTACTGCCAGCGATAGCCGGTGCCTCCTGACGTCTGAGCGCCGTTTGGTGACGCAACACCGGTCAGCACGCTCGATTGGTCGGTTGACCTACGAGGGTGGATTCCCGCCCCGTATCGAGTACGGGGCAGGCTCTTCGCGGGAATGACGAATGGTTACGCGAAGGTCTCCATCGCGGGAATGACGAGGGGTTTACGAATTGGTCGCCGTTCGCGGGAATGGCGGACTGGAGGTGGCCCACGATCCCGGCAGGGGCCTTCCGGACTAGACGCGTGCGGACACGCTGACCGGAAGGACAACCAGCATCGTGGACCCGGCTCGGTCGGCCGACGCACCATCGCTGCCAGCGGAAGCATTGGTTCGGATGTGCTCAATGACCGCTTCGACGTCGCGCTCGGCCACGCCGACGAGCAAGGTCACGTTGCCGCGTCTGAGAAAACCACCGGTCGTGTTGATGCGCGTGACGCGGAACTCGTCCTCAACCAGCGCGGCCTGGACCGTGTTGGCATCGTCGTTCGACAACACGGCGAGCACCATGCGTTCAACCGGGATCTCGGGAAGCATCAGCCAGCAGTGGGGGATGGGCAGCGCGCGACGCTAGCACCGGCTAAATCCAAGGGTCAATCTGCCGGAGGCGGGAATGCCAGGTGCAAACCGTGCGCATGCGCAAGCTCGATCATGGCCTGGTGGATCCGCCCGTTGCTGAACACGCAGCGGCGGCTGTCGGGGCCCATGGGACGCCAATAGATGTCGGTGGCGCGACCACCGGCCCGTTCGACGATCAGCGACGCCGCGGCCTGGTCCCACCACTTGACGTTGCCCAAGAGCGCGCCGTCGAAGCGGCCCGCCGCGACCCATGCCATCTCCAGGGCGGCGCTGCCCGTGAGCCGGACGCGATGAAAGATTTCGGCCGCCGCCGGCAACGCCGCCCGAAGACGCTTCGAGTCTTCCGGCGAGGCGCCGGCTTGCGCCCAGGCGACGGCCGCATCGGCGGGATCGTCGCGATCCGTGACGCGCACCGTTGCGCCGTTGCACTCCGCGGGACCGTCGGCGGTGGCGGTGAACATTTCATCGCGGACAGGGTCGAAGATCGCGCCGACATCCACACGGCCATGCGAGGCATGCGCCACGCTGACGCAAAACTGCGGCTGGCCGCGTGAGTAGTTGTCCGTGCCATCGAGCGGGTCGATCACCCAGACGTCGGGCTCGAGAGTGTCGTCGTGCGGCACTTCCTCGGAGAGAATCACGTGGTCGGGAAACCGGGCGAGCAGCACCTCGCGAATGGCGCGGTCCGCAGCCATATCCGCGTCGGTGACGACCGTCGTCTCGCCTTGATAGGTCTTCCAGCGGACGTCAACCGCGCCGCCCAGCCGCTGCATCAACTCGTCGCCGGCCGCCCGAGCCGCCTGGGAGGCGGCTTCGAGCATGGCCGCAGGGTCGGCAGTCATGATTCCCGGGCGTCGCGCCGACCGAGCGGCATCATGCCGGGCGAGGGTGCTGTGTGCATGGGCGGATAGCTCTTCCGTTGGCCTGGCGGCGGCATCATAGACGGCGGGTCGTCCACGCACCATGGCGCAACGCGCGTGATTCGACACAGCCTGCCCCGAGCTTGTCGAGGGGCTCACCACGAGCGGCGCCCTGAGCAATGGCGCGCACGGGGTACGCTAGCGGCCATGCCCCGCACGCATCGAGAGTGCACTCCATGCATCCGCTGACGTTCGCCGATCAAGAGCTCACAGACCTCCGCGGCAAGGGCCTCTGGCGGCCCCTGCGCGTCCTGGAGTCCCCACAAGGTCCGCGGATTCGCATCGGCGGGGACGACCTGCTGAACATGTCGTCGAACGACTATCTCGGGCTGGCCAACGACCCGCAGATGCGCGCCGCCGCCCAGGCAGCGGTGGACGAGTTTGGCGCGGGCGCCGGAGCGGTGCGCACCATCGCCGGGACGATGGATATCCACGAGGCGCTCGAGCGCGAGATTGCCGAGTGGAAGGGCGTGGAAGCGACACTGGTCCTGCAATCGGGCTTCGCCGCCAATCTGGGCGCGGTGGCGTCGCTGGTGGGTCGCGACGACGTGATCCTCAGCGACGAGCTCAACCACGCCAGCATCATCGACGCCTGCCGGCTCAGCCGCGCCACGGTGCGCCGCTTCGCCCATAGCGACGCGGATTCGCTGCGTACCGAGCTGCGGCAATGCGGGAGCTATCCGCGCAAGCTGGTGGTGACCGACGGGGTGTTCAGCATGGACGGGGACATCGCGCCGCTGCCCGATTTTGTCGAGGTTGCGGAGGAGTTCGGTGCGATGGTGATGGTGGACGACGCCCACGGCAGCGGCGTGCTCGGGCGGGGCGGGCGCGGCACGGTGGATCACTTCGGCCTGAAGGGGCGCGTCCACGTGCAGATGGGCACGCTGTCCAAGGCCATCGGGTCGATGGGCGGCTATCTGGCCGGTTCGCAAACCCTGCGCGACTACCTGATCCATCATGCGCGTCCGTTTCTGTTTTCGACTTCGCATCCGCCGGCCGTGGTCGGCGCCACACGGGCCGCCATCGCGATCCTGTCGCGTGAGCCGCAGCGGGTGGAACGCCTCTGGGAGAACGCCCGGCATTTCAAGGCCGGCCTGGCGGACCTCGGACTGAACACAGGACGCAGCGAGACGCCGATCACGCCGGTGATCGTGGGCGAGGCAGAGGCGGCCCACGCCTTGAGCGACAAACTCCGCAGTCTTGGGATATTCGTCCAGAGCGTCGCGTTTCCCACGGTGGCTCGCGACGCCGCCCGCGTGCGCGTGATGGTGAGCGCCGCCCACAGCCGCGACGACCTGGATGAGGCCATCCGCGCGTTTGCCGAGGCAGCCGCCGATCTTGGCCTCAACTGAGGGGCGCGTAGCGGGGACGAATGTCGGGGATCTCAGCGCACATCGAACGTCAACCGCCGGTTCAAGGTCGATACTCGACACCCGGGGAGGCGGAGTAACCCGGTGCTAGAATCCCGCTCACCTGCGACGGAGGACTTGCCGGCGGTGGCCGATCAGCTCGATGAGCTCCGGCGCGCGGTGGACGCGTCGGATGATGAGTTGGTTCGGCTGCTGAGCGAGCGGGCGGGCGTGGTCCGCCGCATCGGCATCCTTAAATCCGCGGCCTCGAGCCCGTCATATTCGCCAGACCGTGAGCGCGCGATCCTGGACCGCGTCGCGGCCAACAACCCCGGTCCCCTGAGCGGGGCGAACATCCGCGACATCTTTCGCGAAATCATCTCCGCGTGCCGCAGCCTCGAAGAGCCCGAGCGCGTGGTGTTTCTCGGGCCCGCCTACACCTTCAGCCATGAGGCCGCGCGCGCCAACTTCGGACGCTCCGCGGACTATCTTCCCGCCGAGTCGTTTCGTGAGGTCTTTGCTCATGTCGAACGTGGCGACGCGGCGTATGGCCTCGTCCCGGTCGAAAACTCAACCAGCGGAACCATTGGGGAGACCCTGGATCTGTTTTCCGAACACGATGTGGCGATTTGCGGGGAAGTGGTGGTACCGATTTCGCACAACCTCATCGCCACAGCCATCGAAGACACCTACGAGACGGTCTTTTCGCACGCCCAGGCTCTGCACCAGTGCCGCGACTGGCTGGCGCAACAATTGCCGGCGGCAACCCGACACGAGGTGGCCAGCACGTCGGAGGCGGCCCAGCGCGCGAGCGGCCAGCCCGGAACGGCTGCCATCGGCACCGTGGCCGCCGCCGAGGCCTATGGACTGACGGTGGTGCGGAGCCACATCCAGGACCTTGCGGCCAACCGGACCCGCTTTTACGTGATCGCGCGCCGGCCCGCGAGCCGCACCGGGAAAGACCGGACCGCGCTGCTCGTTTCCATCCGCGACCGCGTGGGAGCGCTGCACGACATGCTGGGCATGCTGCGCAGCCACGACGTGAACCTGAACTTCATTCAGTCGCGCCCATCCCGTATCAAGCCCGGCGACTACCTGTTCTTCCTCGAACTGACCGGGCACCCGGACGACCCGAACGTGGTTCAAGCGCTGGCCGAGCTTGCCCGGACGAGCGTGCTCGCGCGCGTGCTCGGCGCCTGGCCGGTCAGCGCGGCGCCTGACTAGCTCGGTTTCGCAGTCTCGGCGCTGAGCCGCGGATGCAGGCGGCGCGCCAACTCGCGGCGCGCCAGAAAGATCCGGCGACCGCAGCCGACGCAGCGGAGCCCCACGTCGCCGCCCACCCGGGTCACGGTCCAGGTGTCGGCGCCGCACGGATGCGCCTTGCGCATGCGCACCGTTTCTCCGACGGTGAACTGGGGAACGTCAGGCGACGTTGCCTCCGTCACGTGGATCGGGCGACGTTGATGCGGTCGCGCAGCTCTTGCACGGCGGCACGGGTCGCGAGCACGTAGTCACCATCGGCTGACGCCCAGAGCGCGGAGCGCCCGGCATTGATGAGCACGCCGGCAGGCGCATCACCAAATCCGGCGCGCACGACGGATTCCAAGTCACCGCCTTGGGCGCCGACGCCCGGCGCCAGCAACGGGACGGTCGGCGCCGCGGCACGCACGCGGCGCACGTCGACCGCCCGAGTGGCGCCGACGACTGCCCCCAGGTTGCCCGACTCCGCCCGCGACTGGATTTCGCCGGCCAGGCGCACGAACAGCGGATCCGCGTCCCGCGAACCACCCTGAACGGCGTCCGCGTCGGGATTGCTGCTGCGCGCCCACACAAACACGCCACGCGTTGGATCGCCGAGCATGGGATCAACGGTTTCCCAGCCGCCGTAGACATCGACGGTCACCGCGTCGGCGTCGAATTCATCGAACGCCGCGCGAGCGTACTGCTCCATGGTGTCCGAGACGTCGCCGAACTTTCCATCGAGGATCACGATGGCGCGATGATCGATATGTTCAATGATGTCGGTAAGCAGCCGTATCCCATCGGATCCCATGGCAAGATAAAACGCAAGATTAGGCTTGAAGGCCGACACATCTTCAACCGATGCGTCAACAATGTTTCGCAGGAATCTCTCTGCGCCCTCGACGGTGTGAGGGATGTTGCGCGGCAGCTGCCGGAGCAAAACATCCAGGCCGAGGCAGACCCACGACTGCTTGGCCTCAGCCTGGGCCCACAGCCTTGCCGAGAAATCCGGTGGGTCAATGGAATCGCTGAGCGCTTCGGACTGATCGGCCGCCGGCCGTGGTCGATGACTCATGCTCGCCGGCAATGGTAGCCTATCGGCCACCAAACCAATCGCAGCGGGTGCGCGCCGGTGGACCTCCGCAGGCTATTCCGAAAATCCCCGGCGCCCAACGAGTGGCCGATCCGCCACACCATCAAGGTGATGCCAAGGGAGACGCTGCGGACGATCGCCGAGCGCGAATATGGCGACCAGCATCAATGGGAGATTATCTTCGAACGCAACAAGTGGCGATTTGACGGCGAGGATCCTCAGGCGATTTATCCCGGCATGGATCTCGATATCCCGGAACCCGCGGCTTAGGGCTAGGTCAACGTTTGGTGCCGAAGGTCGGGATCGAACCGACACGAGGAGTTACCTCACTGGTTTTTGAGACCAGCGCGTCTACCAATTCCGCCACTTCGGCGCGTGGCAGGAGTGGAGGGACTCGAACCCCCGACCTACGGTTTTGGAGACCGTTGCTCTAGCCAACTGAGCTACACTCCTCTGCCGGGTTCACGGTAGCACAGGATCGGCGCGCGGCGGTCACGAATTCCGGCATCGCGCGAGCCCTAGAATCCACCGGCAACGTGTACCCGCATGGATGCCATTGGCGATGCCAACGGGGCGAAGTCACCGTCAAACTTGGTCGCTGGGTCATTGATCGATCGAAGCCGAAAGCTGAGCTCAATCGCGTGAGGTGTCCAGCTAGACCTCGAGTCGTTCCCGGCCTGGATTCCCGTCTTCGCGGGAATGACGAGCAAATATTGTGCGGCAATGAACCTGATCTTTGTCATTGACCACGCGTGCACGAGCAAACGAGAAAGAATCGTCGCTCATAGCTCGCCGAATAGTGGACTCTCCGTACGTCAAACAGCATCCGCGGTAATCACTTTCCTGGACTGCGCTTTGCCTAGATGCGAGCTATTGGTCTTGCATCCAGCGCTGATACTCGGTCCAAATGTCGCCTGCCCCCTTGTCCGGCTTGAAGACGATGCGGCCGTTCCAGCGATATGCCGCGCCAACCTGGCAGTTCTTCATCACGATGCCGAAATCCCAAGCGGGATTGCGCGGACCGCCGCCGGTCGGCTGGATGGCGAAGCGCAAGTGGTCGTCCGTGCGGAGCATCAGGGCCAGCGCCATGTTCCGCCAGCAACCGAACATCACGGGCTCGGCAAAGCGCATCGGTTGGATGTTGTGCAACAGGCGTCCGGCCGGATCGGGCTCGTTGGGCAACAACGACGCTTCCCGCTCCGCGGCGAATGCCCGTGCATCGTGCGGCGGCTCGGCCAGCGTCGCCGCCCAGTCACTCTCCGCCCCCGGCTGCGTCCGGGCGCGAACGTACGTGGTCTTGACCTCGGGCCGCCGGATGTAGCAGGCCCAAAAGAGGCCCACCCAATCGCCGGTGAACGCCCCCGGATGGGGGCAGATCTCGGTTTCCAGGTCGATGTAGTGCGGCGCCACGAGCTCGAAGGTCGTCCGCACGTCGACGCGTTGCGGCGGTTGGACGCGGGTCTCCAAGACGACGGTGGATTCGTCCACGCGCGTGAGCCTGCTGGGCGTTGGCTGACTGCCAGGGCGTCCGTCAATCCAGCGCGGCCGAAACGACGATCCCTCGGCGTCATAGACAAACTCGAAGTTCAGTCCGCTTCCGCCGGCCACGCCGAAGATGTTCTCCGCCGGGCCGTGACGGCTGAACAGCTGTCGAATGCCGTTGTAGCCGGTGTAGCGGTCGAAGCGGTATGGGCCGTCTTCGAACGTGCCGTCCTTGATCGCGGCCATGCGAGCGTCGTCCCGAGTTGGAGGGTCGGCAGCGTCGGCGTTGTCGACGACCTCGACGACCAGATCACCGGCGGTGAGAAACTGAGTACCCATGTGTGGCCCGATGCGTTGGAGTCGTTGTTGGCATAGCGTCTGATAGGCTTCGCCGTCAACTGGTGGCCCGCGCGAGCGAGGGAGTTGCGCCGTGGCTGAGGATGAGCACGACCGCTACGCGGACCGATGGCTCGCCAGCGCACCCGTCTATCTGACCGACCTGGACCGGTGCGAGCCGGCAGCGGCTCTGGTTGACGTTCCGGCCCTGCGGCACTGGCGCAAGCTGGCCTACACCACCGACGACCTGGAAGGCACGATGCTGCTGGCCGGCCCGCAGACCGCGGCGCCGACCGTCACCTATCCGCTCGAAGCGTCGGGCTGGCATGCCATTTCGGTTGGACTCGTGCGATGCCATGCCGGAGGCCACCACGCCCGGTACAGCGAGCTCGAGGTTCGGCTCACCGACGATCAGGTGTCGACGATGCTGACTCTCCCCTCACTGGCGGATCACTATCCCGACGAGCCCATGCCGGAGCACCGGGAAGTGGCGGAGCTGTTTTGGAAATGCGCGGAGCTGGACGGGCAACAGCTCGAGCTGGGTCAGCCGGCGGCCCGCCTGAAGTCCGGCGACGAGCACGCGTCGTTTGCCTGCGGCGCGGTGCACGTGGCGTATATCAAGCTCGTGCCGCTGACCGACGACGAGGCGGCCGATGTCGAGGCGGATCGGCAGCGAGCCGACACCAAGCGACTGTTCGCGCACAACGACTCCCACGGGCCCCATTGGGTTTGGCGGCTGACGACGGCGGACGAGATTCGCCGCGAGATCGAGCCCTATCGCGACACCGACTTCAGCCGCATGTATTGGGAAGCCGGGGGCGGCGACGAGGTCCGCTACTTCTCGAAGATCGCGCACATCCCGACGATCGAGGAGGTGCAGGACTTCAATCGCCGCGGCGACCGGCTCCATGCCGAGAGCTGGCGCATATTCCGCGATGCGGGGATCGACCCGTTTGCCGTCGCGGTGGAGCACACCCACGAGCTCGGCATGGAGTTTCACGCGGCCTGGCGAGTTTCGGGGTTCCACTACCCGCCGCCAATCGACCACAACAACTTTGGCGATACGTTCTACGACCGCCACCCAGAGTGGCGCGGCGAGGACCGCCGGGGCCGGCGCACGCCGATCATGGCCTACACCTACGAGGGTGTGCGCCAGTTCGCGGTTTCCCTGTTTCGCGAAATGACAAAATACCCGATCGACGGCGTGTGTCCGCTCTTCAATCGGCGTCTGCCGCTGGTGGAGTACGAGCCGCCGTTGGTGGAAGGATTCAAGCGCGAGTTCGGCGCCGATCCGCGCGAGCTGGACGAGCGCGATCCAACCTGGCTGGCCTATCGCTCGCGCGTCCTCACCCAGTTCATGCGCGAGCTGCGGCAGGCGATGGACGACGTAAGCCGCGAGCAGGGGCGGTCGACGCCGATTGCGGTGTCGGCCGTCGTTGAAGGCACCGAGGCCGACAACGCCTTCTTCGGCTGCGATCTGAAGACTTGGGCGCGGGAGGGTCTCGTCGACACACTGATTCCCTACGTCTCCGACTGGGAATCGCGCGGCTCCGTGGCGTTTTGGTCCGACGCACGGGACCTGGATTATTTCCTGGATGCGGTCGACGGCACGTCGTGCCTGCTGGCGCCGAACGTGATGCCGCGCCGGATGAGTCCCGAGGACTTTCGCCGACGGGCCGCCACGATCTACGGCGCGGGCGTCGAGCACTTATTCTTCTGGGACTGCGCGGGCGGCCACGGACGCGCGAACTACCGCCCGATGTGGAACGCGGTGCGGCGCCTGGGCCACGTGGACGAGGTGCTGGCCTGGAGCCGCGACGGCGAGCCGGCGTTGGGCTGGATCTCGTCCGACCTGCGAAGCGTGGGCGGCTGGAGCACGGCGTACGCCGATGCCGGGTAGCGCGAGCATGGATCGCCACACCGACCGCTGGCTCACCGGTTCGCCGGTGTATCTGGCGGACCTCGACCGCTGCCTGCCCGCCGACGCCATGAACCCCGCGCCTGCCTTGCGGCGCTGGCGCACGCTGCCGTTCACGGCGGAGGCCTGCGCCGGGACGATGCTGCTGGCCGGTCCCGAAACCGCGGCGCCCGACGTCACCTATCCCCTCGATGTCGCGGGCTGGCACGCGATTTCGATCGGCGTCTTTGCCGAAATGCGCGGCGAAAGCCGCGCGCTGCGCGCCCGGCTCACGGGCGAGCCGTCGTTCACGTACCTGGCGACGCATCCGGACGAGGGCACGTTTCAGGCCGAGCACCTGCTGGAGCGCTTCTGGAAGATTGCGGATCTCACGGATCGGCAGATCGAGTTGGGACAGATCAGCCCCCGCGTGGGGTCCGGTGACGAGGCGGGTTCGTTCGTCTGCACGCCGGCGAACATCGCGTATATCAAGCTGGTTCCGCTGTCACCGGCCGAGGTGGAAGCGCACCTGGCCGACGAGGCCCGCACCGACCGGCGGCGGCTGTTCGCGCACAACGACGCCCACGGCTATATCTGGAATGGCGGGCCGCTCACGGTCGAAGAGATCCAGAGCGAGGTCGCGCCGTTCGCCGACTCGGACGTGGCGCGGATCTACTGGGAGGGCGCCGTCGGCGATCTGACGTTCTATCCGTCGGCCATCGGCCACATGCCGACGGCCGACGGCGTGGAGGACTTCATTCGCGTCGGGGATCACACGCACGCGCGTGCCTGGCGGCACTTTCGCGATGAGGGCATCGATCCGCTGCGCATCGCCGCCGAGACCGCGCGGTCCGTTGGGATTGAGCTGCACGTCTCATACCGCGTCGCCGGCTTTCACTTTGCGGCGCCGATCTACGACTCGTGGAACGCCGGAGGGTTCTACCTGGACCACCCCGAGCTCCGCTGCGTGACACGCGACGGCCATCCGGCGCCACGGCTGTCGTACGCCTACCCCGAGACGCGGGAGCTGGTGATCTCGCTCTTGCGCGAGATGGCGAGCTATCCGGTCGATGGCGTGGCGCTGCTGTTCAATCGCCGCCCGCCGTTGCTGGAGTACGAGCCGCCGCTGGTGGAGGGATTCGAGGCGCAGTTCGGCGTGGACCCCCGCACACTGGACGAGCGCGACGAGCGCTGGCTGCGATTTCGCGCCGGATTCCTGACCACGTTCATGCGCGAGTTGCGCGCCGGACTGGACGCGACGGATCGGGAGCTGGGGCGCAGCAAACCCACCCAGATCTCGGCCGTCGTGCTGAGCAGCGAAGCCGAGAACCTCTACCGCGCCATCGACCTTCGCACGTGGGTCGCGGAAGGCCTGGTGGACACGGTGATTCCCTACAGCTCGGCGCCGAACCTTGACAGCGGCGCCGAAGCCTGGGGCGACCCGGCGTCCATCGAGTTCTTCACCGAGCTGGTGAGCGGCACCGACTGCGTGCTGGCGCCGAACCTGATGCCGCGCTACGTGCCCCCGGCTGAACTGCGACGGCGCGCGCGCGAGCTCTACGACGCCGGCGTGACGCACTTCTTTGCCTGGGATGCCGTGATGCTCGGTGGGCGCGCAGTTTTCAACGACTATTGGGACGCGCTGCGCCGGCTGGGCCATCACGACGAGATCACGTCCTGGATCGAAGCGGGCGAGCCGTCCCTCGCCTCCACCACGATGCGTCTCCTGACGCTCGGCGACTGGGACATGTCCTACGCCACGCCGGGGTAGCACCGCCGTGCGGCAACCCGAACGAAGGCGTGTCGCATGACCGGCAGTCCAGTGGTGGATGGACCGCGGGCGTGCGCCGCCGACGAGTTCGACGGCGTGGTCGCGCTGCTCAATCGCGTGTTTCGCGAAGGCTCCGACCAGAACACGCAGACCGACTATCCGTTGATCTTCGATCCCGCGCGGCGCGCGCACATGCGGGTGGTCAGCGTCGACGGCGCCGTGGTGGCGCACGTGCCGGTGGCGCCGCGGGGCGTGGTGATCGACGGCGACACCTTCACGCTGGCCATCATCGGCGGGACGGTGACCCACCCGGACCATCGGCATCGCGGCTACGCCACCGCCTGCCTGCGGGACGGGGTACGCATCATGATCGAGCGCGGCTGGCCGGTGTCGGCGCTATGGACGATCGAGCCGACCTTCCCGTTCTACCGCAACTCGGGCTGGGAGGCCGTGGGGTCGCAGGGCTGGAAGTACACGCTGGCCGCGGATGATGTAACCCAGCTGCGGCCCAGCCACCACCTGGTCGCCGTCTACGAGCCCGGAAATGCGGGACATCTCGGCGCCATCCGCGCCATCCACGACCGCGAGCCGCTGCGCATCGCCCGGTCCCCGGACGAGTACGCCGTGCTGTTCAGCCTGCCCAAAATGCACACCCTCCTGGCCTTCGAGGGCGACGACGTGGCTGCCTACCTCACGGTTGGACAGGGAACGAACAAGCCGGGTCTGGTCGAGGGCGGGGGCGACCATCGGGCGCTGGAGGCGCTGGTGCGCCACGCCCGCGCCGAGTGGCCCGCCGAACAGGACCTGCAAGTCGTGCTGCCGCTGACGCCGTGCGCGCTGGGCGACGTGGTCGCAGCCATCAAGCCGGGGCAGCAGCGGCCGGTGGAGGAGGCCAGCGGCATCGGGTTTCAAATGATGCGAGTGAACGACTTTGGCTTGCTGATGCGGCAGCTCGGGAACCATCTGCGGCGCCAGTCGGCGGGCATCCGCGGCAAGGTGTGCGTGGTGTCCGAAGACTCTGGCGAGGCCGTGTCGCTGCACGTGCGCGACGGCGAGGTCGAAGTCACGTCCGAGCGCCTGCCCGATGCGGTGGCGCTGAGCCGCCGGCAGCTGGCGAAGTTGGTCTTTGGAGGCCATGCGTCGACGCCGCCCCTCAATCTCGACGGAGCGGGGGCGGCGCTGCTCGACGCGCTCTTCCCGATCTACGCTCCGATCTGGGAAATTGACCACTCGTAGCCCGCCGCCACAGCAGATGGAATCCGATGTGAACCGCCCTAACATCCTGCTGATCGTCACCGACCAGCAGCGCGGCGACTGCCTGGGTCTGGCCGGTCATCCGGTGCTGCGGACGCCCAACATGGACTACATCGGCGGCGCCGGCACGAACTTCACCCGCGGCTACAGCGAGGTGCCGTCCTGCATCCCGGCCCGCCACGTGCTGATGTCGGGGCAGTCCGCGGACGTGAGCGGGATGGTCGGGTTTTACTACCGGAACGAGAAGTCGACGTGGCAGCCGGAGGCGACCCTGCCGGGCGAGTTGCGCCGCGCGGGTTATGAGACGCGCCTGATCGGCAAGCTGCACTTGCAACCTCGGCGGCGACGCTGGGGGTTCGACGCGATGGAGCTGGCCGACGGCATCGGCGGGGAAGACAACGACTACGCGGACTGGCTGCGCGAGCGGGTTCCCGAAGATCAGCTCCAGGCCGCGCACGGCGTCGGCTCGAACAGCTGGGTGGGCCGGCCGTCGCACCTGCCGGAGCACCTGAGCTACTCGGCGTGGGTGGTCACCCGAGCGCTGGAGTTTCTGGAAAAGCGCGATCCATCAACTCCGTTCTTTCTCAATCTGTCGTTCTTTCCGCCGCATCCTCCACTCGCGCCGTCGCGCGTGTTCTATGAGCGGTACGCCGCGCTCGACCTGCCGGAGCCGGCGATCGGGGACTGGGTGGAGCCGCTGCCGCCCGGCGCGTCGTTGGGGCTCGATCCCCTCGGCGGTTCGCAGCGTCTGAATCTCGATCCGCTGACCATGCATTACTGCCGGGCCGCGTACTACGGTCTGATCAACGAGATCGACGCGCAGCTTGGTCGGCTGTTTAACGCCCTTCGCGGCTCGTTGCTGTCCAACACATTCGTCATCTTCGTGTCCGACCACGGCGAGATGCTTGGCGATCACCACCTGTTCGCCAAGACCGAGCCGTTCGAGGCGTCCGCCAGGATCCCCTTCATGGCGATGCCGCCGCAGCCAGGCCGGGGCAAGGTGAATGCAGAGTTTCCCGCCGGAATCACCTGCGACGCGCCGGTCGGCTTGCAGGATGTGATGCCCACGCTGCTGGACGCGGCGGACGTGCCGATTCCACCCGGCGTGACCGGGCGGAGCCTGCTGCCGTTCATGCGCGGCGAGCGGCCCGAGTGGCGCGACGCCCTTCACGGCGAGCACGCCACCTGGCGCACACCCGACAGCGGAACGCACTGGCTGGTGACGGCCACGCATAAGTACATCTGGTACAGCCAGACCGGGGACGAACTCCTATTTGATTTGGCGGCCGACCCGAATGAGCTACACGACCTTTCCGGCGAGCACGACCTGGAGCCGTGGCGTCGGCGAATGGTCGCCGCGCTGGCCAACCGTCCGGAGGGATTCACGGATGGGCGGCGGCTGATGCCCGGCCGGCCGCATCGGTCGTTCGTGCCGGGCAAGGGACCAGTCGTCGAGTGGCCGGACGTGGGCCGCTAGGACGATTCCCACGAGTGCTCGGCCGACGCGCGAGCGGGTGAGCTGTCGCGTGGATCTCCCGATGACCGTTCAGATTGCGCTCATATACCGTGGGCACTGCGCGCCATCGAGCCAATCGGCGTGCACGGAGATCTTGTAGCGCCCCAATGCGACTTTCCAACCGCCAAGCGGCCGTGCGGGTGGCGGAATGGATTGGGCGAATCCTGCTCGTGGGAGTGGTGGGGTTTTGGTGGGGCGGTCACGTGGGACCACAACTCTTCAGCCTGGCATTCCCGTCGGTCCTGTCGCCCGACAGTCTGCTGCGCCAACTGGACCCCGAGCTCGACGAGGGCTTTGCCAACACCGCGTCCGCAGCCACGCTGCTGATCGTGGCGCTGCTGGCTGCGGCGAATACCGCCGTTGGCTGGCGGCGGGGGTCCGGCCGAGTCGCCGTGGGCGGTTGGTTCCTGCTGGCGGCGTTGGTCGCTGTCATCGCCGTCAGTGAGATGAGCGATACGCACAACGACGCGCAAGCCGACGTGCTGCGAAACGTATTCGGCGTGGAGGGACGTCCCGCGGATTGGGCGCGAATCGCGCTAATGAGTCCGCTGCTCGCAGTGTTTTCGATGGCGATGTGGTTTTTCGCCCGCCGGGGTTTGGGCGCATCCCCAGCGCGCGTGCCGATTGTCCTGGGCGCTGGAGCCTGGATGCTGTCGGTGGCCTATGACGCCACGCAGCACATTCTGCTCACCGGCCAAGACCATGTGTTGGGGAGCATCATCGAAGAGATGCTGGAGATATGCGGGGCGTTGCTGATTGGGTTGGGCGCCGCCATGTCCCTTCGCGCGGACGCGGCGCTGCGAACGGGGCCTCACGCACGGTATGTCCGGTGGAGAGCGCCACTGATTGGATCCTTCGTCGCCGTTGTCGGGCTCGGCGCCCTGGCCGTCGTGTTTACCTACAGAGTCCTGCTCATCGACGTGGGAGCAACACCGGACCTTCACGCGTTGGATTTGCGCCTATTCGCGCAGGAAACGGTCGCGCAGGAGCTGCGAATGCCGGCTGATGCTGTTGGGCGAATCGATCTGCGTCTCGCCCAGCGTGATCCGGACGGCGGAACGGGCACGGCGGCCGTGCGCATCGCCAGCCCGGAACATCCGGAGCGCACATTGTCGGTTGGATCGGTGGAGATTCCCTCAGGCGTGCGAACGCACTGGCGCAGCATCGATCTCTTGCCACCGCTGACCGAGCCCGAGGGCCGGCGGCTGCGGGTAACGGTGATTGCCGACATCGATTCCGATGCCGAACTATGGGTTGGGGTGGCGAAGTCGAACTGGTATGCCGACGGGGGGTTCTGGATCAATGGCGAGCCCGCCGCGCCGCACCAGGACCTCGAGTTCGTGGCCTATGGCACCGCCGAACCCACGCGAAGCAAGGTGCGCGCGATCTGGGAGAGCTTCACCTCAGGCTGGCGTTGGCCCGCGACGCTGGCCCGTATGGTGGTGGGGCTGACGCTCATTACCTTTTTCCCAGTTGTGCTGGTCACCGCCGCGTGGCGGCGGCCAAGCGTTTCAGGAGACCGTCGCCACTAGGAGTCGGCAGCGCGTCGCTGCGCCTAGGTCAGGCCCGCCCGGCGCAGCGCTCGTGGGACATCACCGGCGTGGGCGCGGGCCATGGCGTCGAGCGTGCCCGCCAGTTCCCCGGCCTCGAACGCCGCCCGGGGCTCGGCCATGGGCCGGGCTCGCAGCCACTCCGCGGCGACGACGGCGTCGTTGTAGTCGCCCAGGACGTCCTGGAGCGCGGCGAGACGGCGCGCCAGGCGCTTGACCGGCTTGCCCCCATAGCGCTCCACCGCCTCGGCGGCATAGCGCGCGCGCTTAGCCACGATGCGCATGCGATGCAGCTCGTCGGGGCTCGTGGCGGCGTCGACCTTGGACGCCACGCGACTCAGGCGTCCCTCAGCCCGTCGCGCGAGGGATCGAAGCTCCCGCGGCGCCATGTCGCGCGCATCGACACGTACCTCGGGCGAGGCTGACGCGGCGATCACGCGATCGAGCAACTGGTCGGTGCGCTCGCTTTGGAGCATGGCCAGGAGCTCTTCCCGCGCTTCCTGCCGCTCGACCAGCAGTCGCGCGAGCACCGGCTCGGGCGTCGTGCGGGACGGGTCCAGCGTGCGAGCCGCCGACTCGAGCGTCTCGAGCATCACGTCGGCGTCGCGAATCGGCTGCATGAGCCCGGCCAGCCAACGCAGGTCGTCGCCCAGCGCGCGCCGCCACGCCTCGTCCAAGAGCGGTCCAAACGTGCGCATGTTGGAGCGCAGGCGACGGGTGGCGACGCGTGCCTGGTGCACGGCTTCGGGGTCTTCGTCGAGCACGACCCCGGGCAGGGCGAGCACCAGTCGCCTCGTGGCCTCGGCAAACGCGACCCGAATCACATCGGCCGCCGTGGCGTGGAGGCCGAGCCGGGGAACGGTCACTTCCGGCGAAGCGGCGGCGTCGGCCTCGATCGCGCGCCGCAGCTTGGGCACCCGAATCGGAACGGTCGCCCCGGCGGTCTGCAGCCGGGTCACGACGTCCCGAACGACCGCTTCGGACGCATCCGGACGCAACTCAACTTCAACTTCGCGAAACTCCCTGGCCATTGCGCCGCCGGCATAGGCCGTCACGGCGTCCTCAGAAATTTCGGCGAGGTCTCGCCCCTGCGGGTCGGCCACATCGGTGGATCGGCGCGTCGTTTCCAGGCGAACCAGCGGGATGACCGGACGGGCGCGAGTGAACGGCCGCACGATGGTGATCGCGTGGGGCGGCGGGGCTTCGGCCGCGCCGTCCACTCGAACCTCATCACGCGCGAGGGCGGTGCCGTCGTCGAGCACCGGGAGCTTGACCAGCCATCCCTCGCCGACCCGATAGCGCAACGTGCAGCCCCAGCGGAGAAGTCGAAGGTCGGCGGTGTCGTAGTAGGTCGTGACCAGATGGCGCGGTTCGTGCGGGCGCGTCACGTACGCAGCCAGCGCTCGGTCAAGGTTGAGATCGACGAGCGGGTCGATGCCGAGCTTGTGCTCGCGCTCGCGAGTCACGCGCTCGCGAGTCACCGGCACAGCCCAAGTCTGATCCGCACGAAGCCTCTGTGCTCCCCGGTCTGTCGGCGCGGGCCGACTATCATATAAGCCCCACGCCGCCCTTCGAGGACCACGCCGTGAGACTCGCCGGACTCGCTGGCCTCTTGCGGGCATGGGCGGCGCGAAGTCTCCGAGGCACGCGGCGGGCAGCCGGCGCTGAAGGCGTCGTCCGGGCGCCCGACGGTGGCTCAACCGCGCCAACGAGTCGCCGCGCACCGGTCATGTCGGACGACGACGGCATGCAGCCCGGACCGTTTCCGGGGCGCCTGTTTGTCGTGGAAGGGATCGACGGCTCCGGCAAGAGCACGCAGCTCGACCTTCTCCACAAGTGGCTAACCAGCCGCGGGGTGCTGGTGGTGTCAAGCGAGTGGAATTCGTCGCCGATCGTCCGCCGCACCACGCGCCGGGGAAAACGGCGCCGCTTGTTTTCGCCCATGACGTTCAGCCTCATCCACTGCGCGGACCTGGCGAACCGGGTCCACGAGCAGATCCTTCCTGCGCTGCAGGCCGGGGCCACAGTGCTTGCCGACCGCTATATCTATACGGCGTTCGCACGCGACGCCGCCCGCGGCGTCGACCCCGTTTGGCTGCGCCACCTGTACGCCTTCGCTCCGAAGCCGACCATGGCGTTTTACTTCGACGTTCCGCTGCCGGAGGCGATTCGGCGAATCGAGGATGGCCGGGCCCAGCTGAAGTACTACGAGGCCGGCATGGACCTTGGCCTGAGCAGCGATTTCGACCGGTCGTTCCAAGCGTTTCAGGGCATGATCCAAACCGAGTACGAGCGGATGCTCGATGAGTTTGGACTGATCTCCATCGATGCAACCGCCCCGCCCACCGAGCAGCAGCACAAGGTCCGCGAGCTTGTGGAGCCCCACGTCGGCGGCGCGCTCAAGATTCAAGACGGCGGCCTGGCGGACGCCCTCACGGCGTCGGGACTCACGGGGCGCTACCTAAACACGCTCGGGGCCCGACGATGATGAACCGACAGGCCCGCGTACTGCGTTTCTACGGCGAGCCGCCCACCGGATGGCATGATCGCGAGGTCCTGGGTCGCATTGTCGTCTTCGAAGGCCCGGACGGCGCCGGACGATCGACCCATATCCGGCTGATCAAGGAGTGGCTGGAGGACATGGGCCTTCCAGCCGTGGACACCGGACTTACACGCTCCGACCTTGCGGGGCGCGGCATCGACCGGGCCAAGACGGGGCACCGGTTGGACGCCGTGACGCTCAACCTGTTTTACGCCACCGACTTCTGCGACCGCCTGGAGCGGTTGATCCTGCCGTCGGCCCGCGCCGGAATGGTGGTGCTCGCCGACCGCTATTTCTATTCGCTGATCGCGCGGGCGTGCGTGCGAGGCATGCCGCGAGAGTGGATGGACGGGCTCTACTCGTTCGCCCCGATCCCTGACAAAGTGATTTATCTCGATGTCGATGTGGACCAGCTCCTGCCGCGCGCTCTGCACGCCGGAAACATCGACTACTGGGAGTCTGGGCAGGACTTTCTGAAGGGGACCGATCCGCATTCGACCTACATCGCCTACCAGACGGACATGATCCGGCAGTTGCGCGAGCTGGCGGGCATCCACAGCTTCGACGTGGTGGACGCGCGTGGACCAATTACGCAGACGTTCGAATCCATCCGCGGGCGCATCGAGGAAGTGATCGCCGACATCGCCTGAGTCCACGCCGCCCGGCCGCGACTTCTAGTCGCCCAGCTCGACTCCGGTGTCGCGCGCCGCGGATATCCAGTGATGATCCAGCGGCACGGTCTTGCGCTCGCCGGCAACGTCGGCGAGATCGACCGGCGTCACCTTCCCGCCGTGCACGCCAATCATGCTGCCGGTCACACCGTCAGCCACATAGCGCGCACAAGACGTGCCGAGGTGAGTGGCCAGCACACGGTCAAAGGGCGATGGCGTCCCGCCGCGCTGCACGTGTCCCAAGATCGTCAGGCGTGACTCCAGACCGGTCAGTTCTTCCAACTGGCGAGCCACCTGCTGCGACCGCGCCCCGAGCGACTCCCCGTGCCCATTGCCTTTGCCGCCGGACGCGTTGCCGCCTCCCGCGGTCGAGGCGTGCTCCAGGGGCCGCGCCCCTTCGGAAATCGCGACGATGCTGAAGCCGCGTCCGCCCAGGCTGCGGCGGCGGATGGCCTCGGCAATCGTCTCGATGTCATAAGGAATCTCGGGTATGAGGATGACGTCGGCGCCGGCGGCGAGGCCCGCGCCGAGGGCAAGCCAGCCGGTGTTGTGCCCCATCGTCTCCACGACGATGATTCGATGATGGCTATGCGCCGTGCTGTGGAGGCGGTCGATGGCCTCGGTGGCGATCGTCAGCGCCGTATTGAATCCGATGCTCACGTCGGTGCCGGCCACGTCGTTGTCGATGGTCTTGGGCAACGTGACTATCCGCAGCCCTTTGCGCACCAACTTGTAGGCGCTGGCCTGCGTGCCTCCACCGCCGAGGCAGACCAGCGCATCCAGCCGATGCTTTTCGAAGTTTTCGACCATGATGTCGGTCATGTCCGCCTTGCGGCCGGCAATGGGCATGCGGTGCGGCTTGTCGCGGCTTGCCCCGAGCATCGTTCCGCCAAGCGTCAAGATTCCGGAGAGGTTGTCGTTGTTGAGCTCGATGAATCGGTTTTCCATAAGCCCGCGAAATCCATCGCGGAAACCGACGACGCGCATGCCGAACTGCTGAATCGCGGTCTTGCCCACACCGCGAATGGCCACGTTCAGGCCCGGGCTGTCGCCCCCGGCCGTGAGGATTCCGATGTTTCTCAACGAAAGCTGCATTGGCCGCCGTCCTCAGCCGTCGCGGAGGCCTGGCTGAATGCTGCGGACCACACCCAAGGCCGCGCGAAGCGTCCGTCACTGGCGCTGCACGCTGTGCCCGAAGATGCGGCGACGGACCTCGCCCGGGCGGCGCCCAGTCCCTGGCGTTGACCGGCGACGCGGCACGCCATTGGCGTGCCTTCCGCCTGCAAAGCCTCGCGGAGCATCCGCTGGCCCTCCCGCAACGCGCCACCGCGCTGGAATGATACGCGCGGCGCGTAGTCGGCGCTGGCATCACCGCACCCACGCCGACCGACGGCGGCCGCCTCGCGGGATGAGCGAGCCGCACGAAACGGTAGGTGTCAACGAGGTAAGCGCAGCCTGAGCGTTTTGGTCGTTTCGACAAAATTCTCTTAGTCTGCCGCTCGCCATGCCCACGGGTGCTGCTATAACGCCAACGAGGTCTAGAGGAATGCGTCCCATGCACGAGAGTCAACGACTACCCCGGTTTTCCCTTGCGACGAGCATGTGGGGCGAAGTGCCGACAACCACGCTCACCGACGCGCTCGCGGAAGTGACGGCAGCAAATTTTGAGGCGATCGAGCTCTGGCCGCCGCTGTGTCCCCTGATTTCCGCTGACATGCGGAAAAACGCTCGGTCGGCATTGGAGCTGGCCAAGGTTCGGCCGACCTCGATGCACGCACCGCTTACCCCGACGGTCAACCTTGCGGCCGTGGATGAGCTCGAGCGGCGCCTCTCGGTGCACGAGGTCGCCGCATGGCTCGCCCCCTATGCCGACCTTGGCGGCGACGTGGTGGTGATTCACCCGACCGGCGCCGCCTTCAGCGACGAAGGGTCGACCGCGATCAACAGCGAGGCGGCCATCGACGCGGCCCGCCGGTCAGTCGACGAGCTCCATTGGACCGCCGATCGTCTGGGTCTGCGGATCGCCTGCGAAAACCTCATGGAGCGCGGCACGCCGCGCCCGCTATGCCGCATGGAGCAGCTGCGCGCGTTCGTCGACCCCTACCCGGAAACGGTGGGGATCTGCCTGGACACCGGCCACGCGGCGGTGAACGGCCTGAATCCGGCGTCGGAGGCGCGCGCCGCGGGCGAGCGGCTGATTGCGACGCACCTTCAGGACACCGATGCCCTTGACGACCGGCATTGGGTGCCGGGCGCCGGCCACATCGACTGGGACGAACTGGTGTCCACGCTTCGCCAGATCGACTACACGGGTCGATGGACGTTTGAGTTGAGCTCACGCGACAGCGCGCCGGCGTCCGTCGCGGGCGCCGCACACCAAGTGGCGTTGGCGTGGAGTGATTGAGCGGCGGCGACCGCGGCCGGTTCCAGTCACTAAATCGAGCGGCGGTCGCGGGATAGATGAGAAGGGAACGCCTGGGCTGGCGCTCTGGACCAGAAAGATTCCGCGACGGTATAGTCCCCCGACAGGCGCCGGATACCTTGCGGTGGGTTTTTTGTCCCGTCGCCAAGCCGGCCAAATGGGGAGGGCACACGTATGAGCCATCACATTCGCGCGGGCGTCTCGCGTCGGCGCGTCCTCAAGGGCGCGACTGCGGGATTGTTTGGCGCAGCCGGGGCAGCCGTGCTGGCGGCGTGCGGTGAAACGCAGGTCGTCACCAAGGAAGTCATCAAGGAAGTCCCGGTCGAGACGGTCGTGACCAAGGAAGTCGTCAAGGAAGTCCCGGTCGAGACGGTCGTGACCAAGGAAGTCGTCAAGGAAGTTCCGGTTGAGAAGCTGGTGACCACCGAGGTCGTCAAGCAGGTCGAGGTCATCAAGGAAGTCGCCGTCGAGGTCGAGAAGGTCGTGACCAAGGAAATCGTCGTCGAGAAGATCGTGACCGCGGAGATGATGATTCCTGAGGGGCCGATCAGCGGTGGCACGCTCCGGCACAGCGCCGGCGGCGGGAACACCCAGGACATCTTCAACCCGCTCAAGCAGGTCAGCAGCTCGCAGGCCTACATCACGGACTATGTGTTCCTGCCGCTGTGGTATGGCGACACCTGGGGCCCGGGTGACACGCCGGCCATGACGGGTGAGTGGGACAAGGGCGTGGCCAACAGATGGGACGAGGTCGAGCGCGCCCGCGTCTACAACTTCCACATCAATCCGGACGTCAAATGGCATGACGGCCTGCCGGTGACGGCGGACGACGTGCTGTTCGGCGCCAAGTTGGGCCTGGACAAGAACTACGGGTCGGGCATGCACAAGAAGGCCTGGGCCCGCATCGTCGGTGCTGGCGCCTGGGGCGAGAACCCCACGGACAACATTGAGGACGTTGAGGGCCTGTCCAAGCTCGACGAGATGACCGTGCAGGTCGCGATCGACCGGCCCGATTCGGCCTGGTGGGCGAGCCGCGACTGGCACCTGCCGCCGATGGCCCAGCACCACTACGCCGGTCTCGAGCCGGCGACGGCGCTCGAGACGCGCGCCACGCACCTTCTGGGCAACGGCCCGATGATCTGGAACCGCTACGTTTCTCAGCAGTTCGCCGACATGGCGGGGAACAAGGATTTCGCCTACGGCGCGCCGTACGTCGACGACTACGTCGTGCGCTACGGTGACCGGACCGCCTTGGACGCGGCCATGGAGGCTGGCGAGCAGGACTTCCACCGCGGGAGCAACATCGAGGCCTTCCAGCGCCTTGCGTCGTTGCCGCACCTGCGGCCCTTCCCGCAGCGCTCACCGTTCGGCGGGCACGTGTTCTTCAACCAGACCGCCGAGGTCTTCGCCGACATGACCCTCGAGCAGCAGTCGCTGATGATCGAGGCCATGGTGCGG
>JAPOXD010000044.1 GCA_026707285.1 Chloroflexota bacterium
CGCTCACGGTCACCGCCACCGGCGGCGCGGACGATCGCGCCCTCACCGCCACCCAGGACCTCACGGTCACCGTCACCAACGTGGACGAGTCCCCGCCGCCGCCGCCGCCGTCCGGCGAGAGGCCCGATAAACCGCGCAACTTCAGCGCCAGCACCACGAATTCCTCCTACACCCTGTCTTGGGACGCGCCTTCGGGTGGCGCCGAAATCGACAGCTACGAATTGGAGTGGCGACATAGCGGAACGGGCTGGACCAGTGGGGGCTTTCCCACCGGAACCTCGGTGACGCGTCAGTATGGCGGTCTGCCGGTTGGCACGCGGATCGAGTTTCGGCTCGCCGCGAGAAATGAGCATGGGCGCAGTCGCTGGACGGAAACCTCGGTCACAAGACCCGGCTAGGGTGGGTTGACGGCACACCTCGCGGTTGCCGGTTCGCCAACGAGATTGGGGCGCGGACGCTCTCCAGTTCTCGATGTGAGTCCCGAGAGTGATGTCAGGGGGCGGCCCGCAGACCGGCGCCGCGACGCTTTCGCCGTCCTGGGTCGGGCGCCGGCGTGGATCGGCGTCCCGGGGAATCTCCCAGCAGGCCGTGATGACGCTTGGCGCGCCGTCCTAGCGCAACACCGACGGCGCCAGGCCGCGGCGCCGCAGCCGGAAGATCGTGCGGCCCACGTGATCGGCAATGTAGAGGTCGCCGTGCGGGCCCACCACCACGTCGGTGGGGCGCGTCAGCGCGCTGACGAACGGCCGCACCTGCGCGGTATAGGAGTCGCCCCGTCGCTGGAGCCGCGCGCGCAGGATGTTGTGTGCATACGAGCTGCGGGCGCCCGCCGGCCCCCACATGGCGATCAGCACGTTGCCGTCAAATTCGCCCGCCTGCGGCCCGGTGAAGAAGGTCAGACCCGCGGCCGCGCCGTGAGCCGCCAAATTCGCGACCGGTCCGCGGGTCCCTGAGTCCGGCGGCGGCGTGCCCCAGAACCGCGCGTGCCCATAATCCTCGCCTTCGATCACGTGGTTCAGCTCGTCGGGCGGGTCGTCATTGCGGCGCACGCTGGTGTCGGGTCCGTTGTCGGTGCAGAACAGCTCCCCGTCCGGGCTGAACGCCAAGCCAAACGGGTTGCGCAATCCGGTGGCGAACTTTTCGAGCCCCGTCCCATCCAACCGCGACCGCAAGATCGAGGCCGACAGCGGACGCTCGCGAATCTCGCCCGAATTCGTCGTGCTCCCGAGCGTCATGTACAGGAGTCCGTCCGGCCCGATAGCGATGCCGTTGTTGCGATGGAACGGCACCTTCGTATCCAGTTCCAGACCGGTGACCACGTCCGAAGACTCGTCGGCGGCCCCCGAGCCGGAAGCGTCCCGCAGCCGAATGATCTTCTCCTCGACGGATACGTACACGTGATCGCCCACGAACGCCAGGCCCCGCGGATCCTTGACGCCGTCACCCGAGGCAAAGGTGCGGATCGCGTCGGCCCGCCCATTGCCGGTTGAATCGCGCATGGTCACGATATGGTCATTCGAGAATGCGACGAAGAGCCGGCCGTCCGGCGCGAAGCGAAGCACCGCCGGGAAACCCAAGCGCCGCGTGTTGGCGAATTCTGAAAGCTCGAAGCCCGGTGGGGCAATGGGCGGTCCACTCTGAATCAGGCCCGCGGGCCGCTCGGTGCGTTCCAGGCGCATGCGCCGTCCCGGTGCGAGCGGGGGCCTGGTGTCGAAGCTCTGCACCAGCGTCCAGGTGTAGTTCGTGTAGGCCGTGTCGCGCGCGACATCGCCCACCAACGCAAGACTTGCGGCGCCGGGCGTCTGCGGGTGAACCTCCATCACGCCGGCCTCGAAATATTGCCGCACGAAGTCTGCCGCCAACCCCGGAATGATCGGGGCGGGGTCATCCTCGGTTTCCAGGCGCGCGGCCGTCAGCGGCGCGCCGAGGCTCAGCTCGCCGCCAACGGCGTCGTAGAGCTCGAGAAACCCCGTGCGGGTCCCGTCGACCGCTTCATTCGACACCACGTGCCCATAGGGCCCCACCGCACGGCCGGCGTGCGGGTTCGTGAGCGACGACTCGCTGGGAATGTCGGCAATCGCCGCCGCGCCCTCGCCGTCACCCAGCACGGTCCACAGGTCGCGCCACTGCATCACGACGTCCTCGCCGGTCAGCCGGCTTTCCATCACGCCTCGCTGGAAGTACTGACACAGCACGCCGTTTTCGACGATCGGTTCGCTGATCGCCAGTCCCGCCCGACGCAGCCCGCCCGTGCGGAAGTAGTGACCCAGGAAGTCGACCAGTTGATGCCCACTTGCCGCCGTCACCGTGAGCGTCGCGATGTTGTGACCCAGCTCCGGCTCGTACCGCAGGGAAACGACGCGCGCGTCGCCGGTGGGTTCGAGGCCGCGGACACGCGGCCAGCCCAGCGTGAGCCCCGCGGCCGCCAGCGTGCCTGCCGCCAGCAGGCGGCGTCGTGGCAGGCGTCGCGTTGCTGGGCGGGTGGTGGGCGTCACGCGGGGCGATCGAGTCGGGCTCAAAGCCTGGTTATGCTACAAGAGGTCCGCGGGCGCGAGTATCGCGGACGGCACAAAGCAGCAGCACACTTCCCCCATGGCAAGACGCAGGCGCCGCCGCGCATCGGATTCACGGGCTGACGAACTCGCCCGTGGCGGTCGGGCGGCCGATGCTCCGGCAGCCGACGACGCACCCGCCAAGGCCGGCGAAAAGCCCAAGCGGCAACGCCGCGGGCAGCAGTCGGGCTCACAGCCGCGCCCCGGCCTGGGCCGCGGATTCTGGCTCTACTTTGCCTTCATGATGGCCGTGCTCATTCCGCTCAACCTGTTCTGCCTCAGCAATCTGGACCAAGGCCCGGGTGACGTGCAGGAGATCCAGGAATCGCCCCTCGTCGACAGCGGCGGGCCTCGCGAGGCCTACGCCACCGATCCGCCGACCTCCGGCGCGCGGGCGCTTCAGCCCGCCGCCTTTGGGTTCCACGCCTCGACCATTGCCGACGAGGTCCAGGTCGCCAATCTGTGCGCGGGCCACGTGATTGTCCATTTCAACCCGTCTGGGGGCGCCGCGCTGGAGGCCGAGATGAACCGCGTGGCGCGCGAGCTGGAAGGCTACGACGTGATCGTGCACCCCGACGCCGGCTTGGGCGACTCCGAAGTGGTGCTCACGGCCCTGTTGGTCATGCAGCGGCTGGACGCCTACGACAAGGCCGAGGTCTACAACTTCGTCCGTGGGTATTCCGGCAGCCGCCCCTCACCCGAGCTCTGTCCGGGAGGCGGCGGCGCCTAGCGGCGGCTAGGGCGACAGCTCCAGCTGCACCGGCCCCAACAGGCCGGACACCAGCCGCTCCGGCTCGATGTTGCCCTCGTGCCAATAGCGGTGCCAGGGATCGCCCATGCGCGTTTCGTCGCGCCGCCAGCGCATCTCGTTCGCGGCCAGGTTGCTCACGCGGACCCGCACCGTGTTGGATCCGGCGTTCACCGCGCCGGTGAGGTCGAAGCGATAGGGCGGCCACACGCGCGACCCGAGCGATCGGTTGTTCACGATCACTTCGGCGTGGTGGCGCACGTCCCCAAGGTCCAGCACCACCGTGCCCGCAGCCTCGGCCTTGGAGAGTTCGACGCTTTGCTCGTAGACCGCTGAGCCCGAGTACCACCCATAGCCCAGCTCGCCCCACGGCGCCAGGCTGATCGTGGTTGGGCGCATGAACAGCGCCAGCGGCGCCAGCACCCCGTTGGAAAAGTCCGTCGCGTGGACCTCCACGCTCAGCACGCCGCCGGTCGTGATGTTGTAGACGCCGTTGATATCCGGCGTCCGTTCCCGCACGTCCACATAGACCTTGTGCACGCCCTTGATATAGGGAATGCCGATGCCCACGCAGCCCGTCGGCAGCCGTTGGCGATACATCAGCGTGCGCGGAAACTGCACCGGCTCGCCCAGCAGCACAATGTGGCCCCACGGCTGCACCGGCGGTCCCCCGCGCTCCCACGTCACGGTCGGCACGTCGCGGGCGAACGCGGTGCCGGTCCACATCTCCGAGCGCGGCGCCTGCACGTCCCACGACGCGTCGGACACCACGACCAGCGACTCCCCGGAGCGTAGATCGATCTGCGCCTCGAACAGCAGCGAGAGCGGGGTGCCGGAGGTGCTGGCGATGTCCGCCACGATCGTGTTCTGCCCCAGCCGCAGGTAGGGCATGATGTTGTAGGTCACCGGGTTGGACCAGTCGTCGGACTCGCCCAGCGCCGTGCCGTTCATGTAGACCGTGGCTTTTTCGACGCCCACGAACGTGGCCCAGGCCTTGATCGGCGGGTCGGTGATCGTCAGCGACTTGGTGAACCGCAGCCGGTCGTGGGCCTCGCTATCCGGCCGAACCACCCAGCCCTCCGGCTGTCGCACGCCGGTGATCCACGAGGCGCGCCAGTTGCCCACGGCATTGGCGTCGGCGGTGGTGAGCCACAGCTCGCGCCAGGTGGAGTCGTCATAGGCCGGGTCCCGCAGCCGTTCGAGACGACCCGCGCCGAGCGCAAAGTCCTGGAACCGCATCACGGGAAGCTCGGTGCGGCGCACCGTGCCCTGGCCGGTGGGCACGCCGGTCTCCAGCGCAAACTGCCACTCGCAGCCCAGATCCCGTGGCTTCACGCGCGGCGCCCGGCGGCTCGACGAGGCGCGGGTGGGCTTGGTGTCGGCGTCAAAGACCACGGCGCGCGCCGCGTGTCGCGGAATGACGAACTCCGCCGTGCGCCGCGTGCGCGCGCCGGTGGTGGTGAGCGACTGGTGCGAACCGGTCTCCGGGTCCCACAGCTCGGCGGCGCCCCGGGCCCGACTCCTGACCGCGACCTTCTGCTCCGCGGGCGTTTCGTTGACGACCAGCACCACCTCGCCGCCGTCGAGCCGGCGGGCCGCGAGCGCGACGCCGTCCGTGTCCGAGGCCAGGCTGGTCGCGGTCGTCAGGCGCGCCGTCAGGCGATCCAGCCAGTCCGCCGCGTCCTCCTTGAGCGTGAAGATGCGGCCTTTGCCCATGCGGCTGCCCCGCTTGGTCGACGCCCCGGCAGGCGTCAGCGGCTTCACCAGGCGCAGCAGCTCCTCGTCGCTCGCGCCGGCCTCCGAGCTGGCGCTCGGGACTTCGCCGCTCCAGATCAGCCGCCCGCCGGCCCTCACAAAGTCGGCCAGACGCGCCGCCACGGCACGCTCCATCACCGGCATGGGCGGGATGATCAACGCCGTCACCGCCACGCGGCCCTGGCGCAGCGACCCGCCGTCAAGCTCGCCGCCAAGGACGAACGCGGTGTCAACGACGTTCACGTCGACGCGGCGCGCATACAGCCCGTCCACCAGCGACTCGAAGGCCGCGCCGATTTCCCGCGCGCGCGCATTGGGCCGGCCATCGGCTGTGTTCGCCCAAACGCTGGTCAAGGGCGCCAGCACGCCGACGGTCGTGGCCGCGTGACTTTGGCGCACCAACGCGCTGAGACGCGCGGCATACGACGTGACTTCGCCGAACTGGCGCCAATACGGGTTCTGGGTGAAGAACGTGTTGGGCCAATCGTCGGCCGCGACCGCGCGGTCCATGCTGTAGTGGAAGCTCTGGATCACCGGCAGATCGGCGCCGATCACCGCCATGCGGCTCAGTCCCCGCCGCACGTCGTCCAGGGTCACGCTCCACCCGGCGCCGCCGAACGCGCGCACCGCAACTCGCGGGCGCTCCGCCAGCGCGGCGACCGATACCGCGGGCTTGATCTCGGCCGGTTGCACCGTGCGCGGGCGGGCGTTGCGGAAGCCGTGCATGTCGCTGCCCGGCAGCGGCACGGCGCGCATCGTGCGAAAGTAGTCGCCCTGGCGCGCCGGATGCGCCGCGATGTGCTCTTCCGTGTGTCCCATCCATGCGTAGCCGCGCGCCTGGCACCACGCCGCCAGCTGCTCGAACCAGGACTCCGTGTAGCGCGCCGCCAGCACGTCGTAGAAGTCGCAGCGCAGCCGGGCGGTGGCCGGACCGGCGCGCACGATCAGCTGCGGCAGCAGCGGCGGCAAGGCGTAGCCCTTGCGCGCGGCGAATTGCTCGGGCAGGTCGTCGGTCCATGGAATGGGTCGGCTGGCCAGGTGCGGCGAATCGAACGCGAATCCGGCGATGGCGTCGCCCAATCGCTCGGCGTAGGGCGCGTAGGCGGCTTCGATGAAGCGCGCCACGGTTTCGGGGCGCAGGTAGTCGATTCGATCCTCGACCGGAGCCACGGCAAAGCTGAAGACTTGCCACTCTCCGGCCGCGCACTCCCACGTCGGGCCGTCCGGAATCTCGGTCAGGCCTTCGGGGTCCAGGCCGTGAGTGGCGTCCACGCGGCCCGCCACGCGCACCAGCGGCTCGCCCTCGGGGTAGCGGCCTTCGAGCGATACTTCGGACGGCCCCGTGACTGACAGCACGCTCCGGACCAGCGTCTTTCCCTGGTGCTCCGGGCCCGACGCGAGCACCCGCGACGGCATCTGTCCGTCAGCTTCGCCGGGATCGCCCGCCGCCCCGCTCGGCGACCGGTAGTCGTCGCCGATCCACACCGACAACCCGGCCTTGGCCGCGGCCCTCACCGCGTACTCGATGGCGTCCCACCAGCGATCGCCGAGGTACGGCGTGCGCAGCCCCCGGCTGGCGCGAATCACCACGCCGCCCATTCCCTTGTCGGCCAACTCACGAATCTGGCGTCCGATCCGCGCCTCGTGCAGCTCGCCGTTCCAGAGCCAAAGCGCCAGGGGCCGGTCGTCCGTGGCCGGCGTTTGGAAGCTCTCGCGCAGTTGGGCCAGCGCGTCGCTCATGCGCAACGCTCCGAGGGCTCGCGGTGGACGCGCGGCGCAGGCCGAGAGCGGCCGAACACGGCCCGGAGAGCAAAGGAGCGAGTCAACGGGCGTGGACCTGCGTCAAGCGTCGCGTTCGGTCGTCGCCGGCGGCGACTCCGCCGGCGGTACGGCGTCACGATGATTGCCGCGGGCTTGATGCAGCAACTCCTGCCGCACGATCGGCACGTCACGGGGAGCGTTGATGCCGATCTTTACGCGGTCGCCAAGGATTTCCAGCACGGTCACCTCGATGGCGTCGTCCACGACAATCGTCTCGGTGGCTTTGCGGGAGAGAACGAGCACCGGCCTCCATGCCTTTCTGCGCCGGCTGCGAGCGGAAGTCGTCGCGCCAGGCCGCGCCCTGGTGAACTGCCACACTGCGTGATAGCCGTCGTTGGAGAGGAATGCACGCGTCGTGCGGCTTGTTCATTTTATCACAAGCGGCCCGGTCATTGGGCGCTGGGCCGCCTAGCACAGCACCTGGCGCTCTCGTGCTCCCCTCCCGCGGTCCGAGCTCTGGCGACGGCGACTATTCCGCCTGGATGCTTACGCCCGTCGATCCGCACGCAGTCTACGCGGCGCTCGACGCCGGCTGCGGCAACGGGACGCGGACCGCGGCGCTGCGTCGGCGGCTGGCGCCCCACGCGCTGGTAACCGCCGTTGATCTCGACCGTGACGCGGTGCGCGCCGCCGGATCGTTCACCGGAGTCGATGCCGCGCGCGCCGACATTTCGCGCCTGCCGCACCCCGGCGGATCGTTCGATCTGGTTGTGGCAGGTCACGTGCTCTACTACCCGAGCGAACTCACCCCCTGGCTGCGGGAGATCCGCCGCGTAATGTCACGGAGCGGCATGCTGCTCGCCGCCACGAACAGCGCCCGTTCCGGCCGACGCCTCCTGGACTTGCACGCGCACGCCTGCCGCAGCGCCGGCCAGGAAGCCATGGCCGCTCGCGCCCTCGCCCCCACCGCGCGCCACCGCTTCACGCTCGAGAACGGCGCCGACCAGCTGCGCCGGGTCTTCGCCGACGTGACGGTGCGCTGGCGGGACGATCCGCTGGTGTTTGACTCCGTGGCGCAGGCGCTGGCGGTCTACCGCGCCGGGCTCTTCGCGCGCGGCGCGCCGGCACGGATATCGCCCGCCGATCGCGAGCGACTGGCGGACGTCCTCGCGCCCCACATGCGCGCCTGCCTCACCGCCGCGGCTGATGCGCACGGGCGAATCGTCATACCCCGCCGCAGCGGCTGCTTCACCGCGCGCGGCTAGCCGCCGGGTGGGCCGGCGGCGGGCGGCTTACAATTCCGCGCATCCCCGGTTGGCTTGCCGGATCCTCGCGGACGCTGCGCGTCAGGCATCTGGGCGGAGGCCGCGAGGGTGGCGACGCCCGGTCAGGCGGGCCGCCGGGCCCGGAGTTCGAGCATGCCCACCGGTCGCGCCGTCACCATCGCCGCCGTCCTGGCGTCCATCGCGCTTCTGCCGGTCATCATCATTCTGGCGCTCGGCCTTTACGGCTCGGCGGTCACCGGCGACTTCCCGCTCGTCGACGAGAGTGGGCCGGCCATGCGTGTCGAGCCGGAAAGCGGGCCGCCGGGCAGCGAGCTGACCATCCGCGGCAGTCGCTGGGAGGAGGGCACCCTGTTGCGGCTGGAGATGGTCGTGCAGGTCGCGCGGCCGCAGATCACCTTTGGCGGGGAAATCGAGACCGTCGAGCAGCCGCTGCCGGGCGTCTATGTGGGCGAGGTCGTCGTCTCTCGCGCCGGGACCTTCACCATCGAGACCCAGCTGCCGACCACCGTGCCGCTGCTGCCGGGCACGCAGATCGAATTCCTCGGCGCCGCGGCCTATCGCGGCGGCGAGCCGGCCGGCGAGGGCCGCACGACCTTCCTGGTTGAGCCCGCCCCGGGCCGGCTCGATGTGGAGGTGCTCGCCGATGCCTCGCGGGCTCCGCTGCCGCGGACTCTCGTTGAGGTTCGCGGCCTGCAGGGTCAGCTGGTGGCCGCCGGGCACACCGGAACCGACGGCTTTGCTCGCTTCGACGGCTTGGCCTCCGATGTGGCCTATCAGGTCACGGCGCGCGCCGCCGGCTACGAATCGCTGCGTGCGCCGTTGGTCGAGGCCGGCGTGGAAACGCCGGGCGAAGTGACGTTTGTGCTCCCGGCCGCCGCGCCGGGCTCCGTGTTCGTCGGCGGCGTCCCCAGACGCGGTGAGGCGGAGTCCGGGAACCTGGCCATCATCGATCTCCCGTCGCTGGCGCCCGTGCGGGATGCGGAGATCAACGCCGCCGGCGCGGCGTGGGCGCTGGCGGCCGATCCCGCGCGCGGCCGCCTCTACGTCGCCGACGAGCTGGCCACCGAGATTCGCGTGTTCAATGTGCGAACCGGTCGCATCGCCGCGCCGATTCCCCTGGCGTTCAGTCTCCGGGTCGAGGTGCGCGATGAGGACGACCGGCCCCCCGCCAGCGCCGTGGTCCACTTGCTGTGGAGCGTTCGCGGGAGCGAGGTCCTGGTGCGGGCGCGCGAAACCGACGCGTCGGGCGTCGTGGTGTTCGACGATCTGATCGCCGGCAGCTCCTACGTGGTGAGCGCGCTGACGGCGAGCGCCGAAAGCCTCGGTCGCACGGCGGAGGCCGCGGGGCCCATCACGGTCCACCAGTCGCCGAATCCCGTCACGATCGAGCCGCACGAAACCGCCCACGCCACCGTCACCCTCGATTCGGACTTCGCGCAGATGTTCTACGGCGGCGAGCCGCAGCTGCTGGCGGGCAACGATCGGGCTCCGGCCACCAGTCTGGTGGTGGCCGACCTGGCCGTTGATCCCGTCTCCGGGCTGCTCTACGTGACCGGGTCCGACCTCGACCGTGGGCACCTTTTCGTCATCGATCCCGACGAGCGGCGCATCGTGCATGACTGGCAGGTGCGGGCCGGTGTCGGCGACGTAGTGCCACGAGGCGACGGAGAGTCCGTCTACATTGCCAATCGCGCCTTCTCAACCGTGGCCCTAGTGGACGTCGCCACCGGCGAGGAGCGCGAGTCCGTCACCGTGCCGTCGTGGCCGGAGGCCATCACGGTGGACCGGGCCGGCAATGTGTACGTCGCCAGCCTGCGCGACGGCAGCGTGACCCGCCTCGACGCCGACACCTTGGAGATTTCGGCAGCGCGCGACCTGGAGGAAGGCGTGCATCGGCTGGTGCTGCTGCCGGACGAATCGGCCTTGCTCGTCGCCAACATGTGGGCCAACACCATCACGGCCCTGGACCCAACCGACCTGGGCATTGCGTTCCTGTTGCCCGTGGCGGGCAACCCCCACGCGCTGGCGGTGGACGTCGGCCGCCGCACGCTGGTCGTCGGCACCGGCGACGGCGGCACCGTGAGCATCTTTGATACCGACTCCTTCGATCTGGCCCAGCAGGTGGAGCTGGGCATTCGCATCCGGGACATCGCCACCGTGCCCGTTCCGGCATGAGCCCCTGGGGCCTCCTGGGCCACGAGCGAGCCGTGCGGGCGTTTCAAGGCGCGCACCGTGCGGGCCGCCTGGGACATGCCTACCTCATCACGGGCGTGCCCGGCTGCGGCCGACGGACCTTCGCCGCGCGCATGGCGCAGGCGCTGCGCTGCGCGCAGTCCGAGGGGCCCTGCCTCACATGCCGCCTGTGTCGCGCCGTGGGGCCCGACGCGCCGTTCTGGCAGGCGGCGGTTCGGCGGGACCATCCCGACGAAGTGGACGACCCCCGGCCGCCGCGCGACCGGCGAGACGCCGGCTACGTCCACACCGCCTACCTCGACGTGCACGTGCTGCGCCGGCGCGATGGGTTTCGCGACATCCCAATCCGCGGCGTGCGCGAGCTTGCCGCCGAGACTCACCTCAAACCGGCGCACGGCCCGGCGCGCGTCGCCATCATTGACGCTGCCGAGGAGATGAGCATTCCCGCGGCCAACGCCCTGCTGAAGACGCTCGAGGAGCCGGCGCCGCATGCGGTGATCATCCTGATCGCCCAGCAGTCGAGCGGTGTGCTGCCCACCTTGAGATCTCGCTGCCATCACATTGCCCTAGCGCCCGTGTCGGCGGCCCTGATCTCTGCGCACCTCGTAGGCGAAGCCGGGCTCGATGCCGAGACCGCCGAGGCCATTGCCGCCGCGGCGCGTGGACGCGCCGGCTGGGCGATCGGCATGGCGCGCGATGTCAGCCGCTGGCGGGAATTCGATGAGCGCCAGGCGAAGGCGGAAGCGTTCGAGCGCGCGACGCCCGCCGAGCGGTTCACGGCGGTTGATGAACTGCTGGGCCGCGGTCGGCCCCTCGAGCAGGCGGAGCGCGCCTATGGCTGGCTGGGACATATCAGCCGGGCGCAGGCGTCGGAACTCCGCGCCGCCATGCGTGCCGCCGCACGCGACGCGCCGGCCGAGACGCGAGCGGCGCTCCGCTCCGTCGTCGCGCGCATGCTGCGCGCCCGCGCCGCCCAGGTCCACATCCAGCACAACGTCACGCCCAAGCTGGTCTTCGAGGACCTCGCGCTCCGACCCGCCGCCGACGGCCCGCCGCGGTGACGGACGGCCCCCCACCGCCGGTTCGCCATGTCATCGGAATCCGCCTGCGCCACAACGGTCCCCTGCTATGGCTCGACCCGGGCGACCTTCGGCCAGAGGCCGGGCAGCGGGTGGTGATTGCCGCCGAGGACGGCGAGCGCACGGTGCGCGTCGCGGTGGGACGGACGGCGGCTCCCCCGGGAGCCGCGATATCGGACCTACGCGTGCTCCGGCCCGCGGAAACGGCCAATGCACCCGACGACCTCGCTGCCGCGCGCGTGGATGCGGTCGACCCGCCGCCGCGGCATGCGCCGCCGCCCGTCGGCACCAGGCGCATGGCGCGGTTCGTCAACCGGCTCCTCGCCACGCGGCGACGGCATCCCGACGCCTCGCCGGCCCTGGTCGATCTGGGCCAGGCGTTCCCGGACGACGATGCGGAGAATTCAGCGGGCGGCTAAACCGCCCGCCGCGATCGCCTACACGTCGTAGTAGAGCATGAACTCGTACGGGTGCGGCCGCAGGTTCACCTCGTCCGCTTCGACGGTGCGCTTGTAGTCCAGCCAGGTGTCGATCAGGTCGTGGGTGAACACGCCGCCTTCGCGCAGAAACGCGTTGTCGGCTTCCAGCGCGTCCAGCACCTCATAGAGCGACCCCGGCACCGACTGCACCTTCGCCGCCTCCTCGGGCTCCAGGTCGTACAGGTCGAGGTCCACCGGGTCCGGCGGCTCGATCTGGTTGCGAATGCCGTCTAGGCCGGCCATCAGCATGGCCGAAAACGCGAGGTACGGGTTCGCGCTCGGGTCCGGGGGACGAAACTCGACGCGCCGCGCGGCCGGGCTCGGTGAGTAGGCCGGGATGCGCACGCATGCGCTGCGGTTGCGCTGGGAGTACACCAGGTTCACCGGCGCCTCGAATCCCGGCACCAACCGCCGGTAGGAGTTCGTGGTTGGCGCGCAGAATGCCAGCAGCGCCGGGGCGTGCCGCAACAGCCCGCCGATGTAGTGACGGGCCGTCTCGCTCAGCAGCGCGTAGCCGTCCGCGTCATAGAACAGGTTGTCGCCGCCCTTCCACAGGCTCTGATGCACGTGCATGCCTGAGCCGTTGTCGCCAAATATCGGCTTGGGCATGAACGTCACGGTGTAGCCGTGCTGGCGCGCCACGTTCTTGATGATGTACTTGAAGAGCATCAGCTGGTCGGCGGTCTTCGTCAGCGGGCCGTAGCGAATGTCGATCTCGGCCTGGCCGGCGGTGGCCACCTCGTGGTGATGCAACTCGACGTCGATGCCCACGTTCATCAGCTCCAGCGTGATCCGCGAGCGCAGATCCTGCAGCTTGTCGTTGGGCGGAACGGGGAAATAGCCCCGCTTGTGCAGCGGGCGGTGCCCCAGGTTCGGCGCGTGGACGTCGTCCGCGCCCGAGTTCCAAATGCCCTCCTCGGAGTCGATGAAGAAAAAGGCCGCGTTGGCGCTTTGGTCGAACCGGACGCTGTTGAGGATGAAGAACTCGGCTTCCGGACCCCAAAAGCTCACGTCCGCGATGCCGCTGTCGATGAGGTGCTGCTCGGCCTTCTGCGCCACGTGCCGGGGATCGCGCGAGTACGGCTCGCCGGTCACCGGGTCCTGGATGTTGCCCGTGAGCACCAGCGTGGGCACTTCCAGCGTGGGGTCCACGAACGCCGTCGTGGGGTCGGGCATCACCAGCATGTCGCTTTCATGGATCTGCTGGAACCCCCGCACGCTCGATCCGTCGAATCCCAGGCCCTCGGTGAACACGTCCTCATCCAGCTTGTCCAGCGGAATGGAGAAGTGCTGCCACGTGCCCGGGATATCGGTGAAGCGAACGTCCACGATGCGGCAGTCGGCGTCCCTCGCTTTACGAAGCGCCGCCTGCACCAGGTCTGCTTGTGAGGCGTCTGCCATTTCGACTTGTCCTCCCTGGCCGGGCGCCGCGCGCTCGACCAAACAAAAAACGCCCAGCAGCGGCAGCGCTGCATGGGCGCGATCCCGTCCGCGGCGCCGGCTTTGGCACCGTGCGGACACCGTCCTTCGACGGCCACGGATTGTAGGCGGCGGGGCGCCGCTTCTGCAACGGCGTGTCAGCCCAGGTAGTGGCCCAACCTGAGTCCGTCATTCCCGCGAAGGCGAGAATCCACCCCTCCGAGGCAACCAACGAATCGAGGATGCCCGCCGGTCGTGGGTCGCGGTGCGGAGGTTGAATGTCAGAGCCGCCCACACTCGCAGCCCTTCCGGCCTTTGACCAGCGGTGGGCCACGACGCACGCTGGGGCGCAGGAGGTAGCGCGTATGACAGAAACAGGCAAGGCAACCGTCGGGAACGTCGCCCGAGGTGTATCCGGTCTGGCCACGGTGGCCGTGCTGGTAGGCACCGTCGTCGTGCTGCTGCTTGGCGCCTTCGGCGTCGTCGACATGGAAGGCGTGGTCGTCGAGGGCACGGCGCTCGCCTACGTGGTCGGGGTTGGATCCTTCGCCATGAGTCCGCTGGTTGCGGTCGGCCTAGTCGCCGTCAGCCTCTTCAACGCCGTTGGCATCGTTGCCATCGGCGCGGGTTCGGCCAGCGGCATCGTCGCGATCAGCGGGGGCGACGCGCAGGGCATCATCGCCATCAGCGCGGGCGGACGCGCCAACGGCATGCTCATCGGCATCGGCGACGAGGCCCGGGGCGCTCTGGCCATCGCCTACTCGGGCCGCACGGCCAAGGCCTTCGGCAACTGGCCCCCCTGGCCGGGCGCCGAGTCCGAATAGCCCCGAATTGACGCGCTCCGGTCCCCTTTCCCTCGATGAGACCACTGCAAAGTCCTTCGTCATTCCCGCGAAGGCGGGAATCCACCCTTCACTGAACCTGGGGGCTGGTGGGATTCCTGCGACCATCCATCGTCCGACCGGATTCTGCAAAGGCCGCTCGATGGGAGAGCGTCGCGGTGAGGGTGCAAGAGCGCGATGAACCTGCGAATGTGCGCCCGGGGAAGGTGACTGGGCCACCGAATCAGGCCCGCTGCCGGCCGTGCGCTAGGGTTGGCCGGCACGTTCGGCCGAGAGGTGGCGAAGCGGCGTGGAGCGCTGGGCAGGCTGGCTGCGGGGCCATCTCGGAGTGGCCCTGGGCGTCGTCGGCACGCTGGCGGTGCCGGTGGTGGGCATCATCGTGCTGCGGTTCCTCTTCGCCGGCGCGCCGATCGATCTGTCGGCGGTAACCATTTCGCCCACGGTCAGCGCCCCGGTCGTGCCGCGACCGGCCGTCGCGCCTCCGGAAGGCGCGCCAACCGTGATGCCGCTGGTCACGCCTACGCCTACCCCAACCCCGACGCCGGCCGTGACGCCCACCCCAACGCCGAGTCTCATTCGTCGGGTCAACGCCGAGGACGGACTCAACGTCCGGGTCCAGCCGTCCGTCCGGGAGGCGGTGGTTCGGGTGCTGCTCTTCCAGACCGAGGTGCGGCTCACCGGCCGGCAGCGAACCTCGGATGGACTCATCTGGGTCGAGTTGGAGCCCGACGGCTGGGTGCAGGCCCGCTATCTCGACCCTTGACGCCGCCCGGGATCGCCTACTCCCGCGCGCCGAGCGCGGCCAGGATCCCGCGCGCCTTGTCGGCCGTCTCGTCGAACTCGAGATCCGGGTCTGAGTCCGCCACAATCCCCGCGCCCACGTCCAGGCTGGCCATCCCGTTCGCAATCTGCAGCGTCCGAATCGCCACGCTGGCGGTCAGCGCGCCGTCGAACCCGAGCCGAAACAAGCTCCCGCAGTAGACCCCGCGACGCACCGGTTCCAGCTCGTCGATGATCTCGATGGCCCTCAGCTTCGGCGCGCCGGTCACGGAGCCGCTCGGCGAGCACGCGCGGAGCAAGTCGACCGAAGTCGCCCCCTCGGCCAGGTCACCTCGGATCACGGACACGAGCTGCCAGACCGTCGGGTGCGGCTCCACCGACCACAGGATCGGCGCCCGCACGCTTCCCGGCGCACAGACGCGCCCGAAGTCGTTGCGCATCACGTCCACGATCATCACGTTCTCCGCGCGCTCCTTGGCGCTGGCGCGCAACGCGCGGGCCCGGCGCTGGTCCACCGCCGGATCGTGGCTCCGAGGTCGGGTTCCCTTGATTGGGCGCGCCACCGCCCGCCGGCCGTTGCTGCGGATGAAGAGCTCCGGCGAGGCGCTCACGACGTCGACCGGCCCCGCTCGAATGAGCGCGCCGAACGGCGCCGGGTGCCGATCGACGAGCTGCCGATAGACGTCGAGGCTCGATGCCTGGCACTGAAACGTCAGACGCCGCGCCAGGTTGACCTGGTAGCAATCGCCCGCCGCGATGTAGTCCAGGACTCGTTCCACACGGCCGCCGTAGGCCGCGCGGTCCAGATTCGTGGTTACGCCTGAGGCGCGCACCTCCCGCGGTCTGGCGGGCGGCGTCGCGAGCCGCGCACGGGCCTCGTCCACGAGCCGCTGCGGATCCCGCCCGCCGTGGCTGGTGGCCGCCACCCATCCCTCGCCGGTGGCTTCGTCCCGCGCGATCACCCGGTCGTAGACGCCGGCCCAGAGATAGCCCGCGGGCGCCGGCGCGGGCGGCACGCGCAGCGTCTCCAGGGCGAACACCGCGTCGTAGGCTAGGTAGCCGATGGCGCCGCCGCTGAACGGCGCCGGCCAATCCGGGTGACGGTCGTCTGGTCCACGCAGGGCCTCGAGCCCGGCAAAGCCGTCGCCGCCGTGCGCATCCCACACGAGGCATTGCGCCGGGTCGGCCGCCAAATAGGTCCAACGCCCGTTGGCGCCCGGACCGCCGTCGAGCACCGCCAGGTGGGGCAGGTCGGCAAAGTTCGACGCGCATTCCCGCAGCGGAGGGACGGCGCCGACGGCCGCAATCCGCCAGGTGGAGGTTTCGGGCGCCCTAGCGCGGCGTGTCGTAGCTAGCAATCAGGTCGTAGTAAGGCTTGCGGACCAGGTATTCGCCGGGTCCCAGTCGCTCGGGCCCCGGAGAGGGCACCGCGGTCAGCTGCAGGGCCTCGACAGCTGGCCGCCCGCGTTTGGCCCATTCATCGATCGACGCGGCCAGCCGCGTGTAGGCGCCGTCGCCGCCATAGACCACCACGCCCGCCGTGCCCCACCCGTCGCTGGACGTCATGATGCTCGCCAGCGACTCGGATTCGCGGTCCAGCAGCGAAATCCCGCGCACGCGGCCGTCGCCGGCTTCGGTCACAAACGCATCGCCGTTCGTCAGCAGCACATAGGCCGCCGCTCCCCAGGCAATGGGCACCTCGTCCCGCACTTGGCGCTTCTGACGAAACACCCGCGTCAGCACACCGGCGGGAAACTCGTCCGGCGATTCCCACACGAACCGCAGCTTTGGCCGCACCGGCAATCGAAAAACCGAGCTCGCGGCCGCGGCGGACCCACGCAGCGACAGGAAGCTGCATGCGCGCATCGATTCAGCGACCAGGCGCGTCCCGTGCTTGCGGAACGCCGGCGTGAGGAACGACAGCCCCTTGACGTTGACGGGTCCCACCAGCAACCCGCCGTCGACCAGTTGCTCGGTCCAGGAGGGCGAGATCACCGGCGTCGCCGCGCTCAGCTCGATCCGGTCGAACGGGGCCCGTTCCGCGGCGCCGTCGAATCCGTCGCCGGTGTGGACGTGCACGGCCCCGCAGCCGACGCTTCGCAGCGCCTCGCGGGCCCGCCGGGTCAGGTCCTCATCGATGTCCACGGTGGTGACCTGGCCGTCCGGTCCGACCAGCTCCGCCAGCAGCGCGGCGTTGTAACCCGTGCCGGTGCCAATCTCCAGCACGCGCATGCCCTCGCCGACCTGCAGCTGCTCCAGCATCACGACGATCGCGGAAGGCTGGGAGAGGGTGCTCAGCAGCTCGTCGTCCGCATACTTCACCGGCACCACCGTGTCCTGGTAGGAATGTTCCAGGCTGGCCTCGGGCACGAACACGTGCCGCGGCACGGCTCGGAGCGCGGCGATGATGCGGGGATCGCGTAACGTGGCCTCATGCGACAGCTTCTGAACCAGCGCCTCGCGAAGGCGCGCGCTCTCGCGGGTGTCGTGCGCCGGCGCCGCGGGCTCCTCCGCCATGGCGCCCCCCGCGCCGGTCCGTTGGGCATCGCGCATGGGCTCCCCCTGTCGAATCCTAGCGCCCACGGCGGTCGGCCGTGAATCTCCCCGCCGGCAAGCTCCCTCCCGACCTGCTCCGGCAATTCCTGCGCGGGGTACCGGCCCCGCCGCCCGACGTGATCCTCGGCGCGGCCATCGGAGAAGACGCGGCCGTCCTGGACCTCGGCGGCGACGAGCTCCTGGTCGCCGCCTCCGACCCGATCACCTTCGGCAGCGCCCAACTCGGCCACGATCTGCTTGCCGTCAACGAAAACGACCTCGTCACCACCGGCGCGCGCCCGCGCTGGCTGGTGACCACGCTGCTGCTGCCGGAAGGCATCGACGCGGACGGCGCCCGGGGGCTCTTGGACGACTTGGCGCAAGCGGCTCGGGCGCACAACGTGGCGCTGGTTGGCGGGCACACGGAGATCACCGTGGGCTTGGACCGGCCCCTGGCCATTGGATGCCTGCTTGGCACCGTGCCACGCGACGGCGTGGTGCGAACCTCGGGCGCGCGCGTCGGCGACGCGGTCATCCTCACCGGCGGCGTTGCCATCGAGGGCACGGCCATCCTCGCCGAGGAGCACGCGCCGGCGCTGCAAGCGCGCGGGGTGGCGCCGGACGTGATCGCCGCCGCCGCGCAATTGCGGCACGAACCGGGTATCGCGGTGCGCCGGGCGGCCGAAGTGCTGCTCCAGGAGCGTGCGGCCGTGCACGCCATGCACGATCCGACGGAAGGCGGCGTGGTCATGGCGTTGCACGAACTCGCCGAGGCCGCGCAGGTTGGCCTGGCGATCGACCGCGCGGCAATTCCCATCCATCCCGAGAGCCGCATCGTCTGCGACGCTCTGGGCCTCGATCCGCTCGGACTCATCGCGTCCGGCGCCCTCCTGGCCGCAGTCGATCCCGCCGCCGCCGATCACGCGCTCGCCAGGCTCCAAAAGGCGGGCATCGACGCGGCGCGGATCGGGTGGATCGTGGACCGCGACGCCGGAACGACATTCACGTCTGACGACGCCTCGGCTCCTCTGCCCACGTTCGCCCGCGACGAGCTGGCGCGCTATCTCGAATCGGTCTAGCTCCCCGCGAGCTACGATCAGCGTCGCCTATCCGCGACGCCGTATGCGCGAGGATCGATGACCCGCAAGCCCATCGAGCTGCGCAGCGACACCATGACGCTGCCCACCGATTCCATGCGCCGGGCCATGGCCGAGGCCGAGGTGGGCGACGACGTGTCCGGCGAGGACCCCACGGTCAACCGGCTCGAGGCATACGTCGCCGAGCTGTTCGACAAGCCGGCCGCGCTCTTCGTCACCAGCGGTACCCAGGGCAACGCCTGCGCCCTCATCACCCACTGCCGCCCACGCGACGACGTCATCGCCGAAGAACGGGCCCATCTCGTGATGTGGGAGGTCGGCGGCTGGGCCTCGCTGGCGGGCGTCACCATGACCACCGTTCACGCCCCGCGCGGCGTGCTCACCGCCGAGCTCATCGAGTCGGCGGTCAAGCCGCGGGACGTGCACCTGGCAACCACGCGCCTGGTCTGCGTGGAGAACACCCACAACGGCGCGGGCGGCGTGTGCATCACTGCGGAAAACATGGCCGAGATCGGCCGCGCCGCCCGCGCGCACGGCTTGCTGGTCCACGTGGACGGCGCGCGCATCTTCAACGCCGCCGCGGCGCTCGGCACGCCGGTCAGCGACCTCGTCCGGGAAGCCGACAGCGTGCAGTTCTGCCTCTCCAAGGGGCTTGGCGCGCCCGTCGGGTCGGTCCTGGTCGGCTCCGAGGCCTTCATCCACGAAGCGCGGCGCGTGCGCAAGATGCTGGGCGGCGGCATGCGCCAAGCGGGCGTGATCGCGGCGGCGGGCCTCGTCGCTCTCGAAGAGACTCCGCCCAAGCTCCCCCAGGACCACGCCAACGCGCGACTGCTGGCCGAGATCGTGAGCGACGCGCCCGGCCTGACGGTCGAGTTGGACGACCTCGAAACCAACATCGTCTTCTTCGACGTGGACCCGGCCATGGCGACGGCGGTCGAGTTCGCCGCGCGCGCCGAGGATCGCGGCGTGCGCCTGATCGGCTTCGAGGGCACCCCAAGCGTCCGCGCCGTCACGCACCACCAGGTGAGCGAGGACGACGTGCGCTACGCAGCCGACGTGATCTGCGACGTGGCGGCTGAGCTGGCGGCCGCCAGTGCCTGAGCGATGCTCCGGCTCCCGTTCGTGGTGAGCTTGTCGAACCACGCCCATCGACTAGCTCAGGGCGAACGGACCTGTAACCCTTTGCCTGTGAACTGGCCTGACGGGCGACAAACCTAACTCGAAATGCCATCCCGCGACGTCGCGCAGGTCGAGGCCGAGACTCGCGACTACTACCGCGCCCGCGCCGATGAGTTCGAGGACTGGTATCGACGCCGCGGCAGCTATCAACACGGACCCGAGGCGGATGCGGCATGGAATCGCGAGCTTGGCGAGATGGAGCGCTTCATCGAGCCGCTCCGGGATTCCACGATCCTGGAAGTGGCCGCGGGCACCGGCTGGTGGACCCGGCGCCTGGCGCCCCGCAATCGCGTCATCGCCACCGACTACGCCCCCGAGATGATCGCTTGCGCGCGACGCCTTGCCGATCCATCGGACGACGTCGAGCGCTGTCGCGCCGACGCCTACCGCCTCCCGGTCGCCGAAGGCGCCGTCGATGCCTGCTTCTTCGGCTTCTGGCTCAGCCACGTGCCGGTGAGCCGGGCCGTCGAGTTCATGCGCGAGGCGCGGCGCGTGGTGCGGCCCGGCGGTGAGCTCTGGCTGCTCGACTCAGCCCAAAGCCGCACCAGCGGGCATCAAGGCCAGCGAGTCGTGGGGCAGAGGGTCCAGCAGCAACGCCGCAACCTCAAGGACGGCAGCGTCTACGACATCTGGAAGATCTACTGGTCGCCGCTCGACCTGCGGTTTCTCTTCGGCCTGGTCTGCGACCGGGTCGAGGTCGCCATCACGGAGCAATACTTCGTCATGGCCCGCGGCCGCGTGGCCGGAAGCTCAACCTAAGCGCCTGTAGTTCGGCTCCTTCCCCCTTTCAGGGGGAAGGCCAGGATGCGGGGCAGCCTGGGAGGCTGAACCGGAGCCGGTCCCACGCTGCACGGGGCGCGGGCCACCGTCGCCACGGCTCAGCGTCCCGCGCCCCACTCTTGATCCACGAGCCACCCCAACCTGTCACCCCGAGCCGCCCCCAATCTGTCATTTGTATGTTGGCGACAGCCTCATCACGTGGCCGGGTGATGAGGTGGGCG
>JAPOXD010000040.1 GCA_026707285.1 Chloroflexota bacterium
TGACGGCCAGCGAGCCGTCGGCCTGCTTGATCAGCCAGGCCCAGCCGGAGCCGAAACGGGTGGTCGCGGCCTGGGCAAACTCGTCCTTGAACGCGTCCAAGCTCCCAAAGGCGCTGTCGATGGCCGCGGCCAGCGCGCCGCTGGGCGCACCGCCGTCCGCGCTCAGCACCGTCCAGAAGAGGCTGTGGTTGGCGTGCCCGCCTGCGTTGTTGCGCACGGCGGTGCGGATGCCTTCCGGCACCGCGCTCAGGTCGGCAATCAGGTCCTCCGCGCTCATCGCGGCCAGGTCCGGGTGGTCGGCCAGCGCGTTGTTCGCGTTCATGATGTAGGTCGCGTGGTGCCGGTCGTGATGGATCTCCATCGTCCGCGCGTCGATATGCGGCTCCAGCGCGTCGAAGGCGTACGGCAGCGGCGGCAGTTCAAAAGCCATGGGGGACTCCTCGCCAGGCGGGCACGTGGACCCAAAGCGGGTCGGATGCGGTGCGAATCGTGCCCAATCGTAGCCTGCCGATACAGATGCACGAAAACTTGCGCGGCGTCCGTATACTTGCCGCGGTGCCGTGCACACGCCCCGGTCCAGACCCAGCCCTCGTGCGGCTTCGGTCGAACGGGGAAGTGTCGGAACTGGTAGACGAGCGTGATTTAGGATCACGTGGAGATTTCTCCGTGAGAGTTCGAGTCTCTCCTTCCCCACCTGAGCACCCCGCCGCCCGTCGCGGGGCGCGTTGGAGCGTGTGAGCACCCATGCAGGCCACCGCCAGCAAGCTCGAAGGCAGTCGCGTCCGGCTCGACGTCGAGGTCGGCCCCGAGGACCTCCAGCGCGAATACGCGCGTGCCATCCGCCGCGTCTCGGGTCGGGTGAGCATTCCCGGCTTCCGCCGCGGCAAGGCGCCGCGCCCGATCGTGGAAAGCTACGTCGGGGCCGAGGCGGTCATGCGCGAGATGGTGGAGCATGTGGTTCCGCGGGCCTACACCGACGCGGTGGAGCAGACGGGCGTCGAGCCGCTCGATCAGCCCGAGCTCGATCTGCCTGACGTGCCCACCCTGGACGCGCCGCTCGTGTTCTCCGCCGAGGTCGCGGTCGCGCCCGAGGTCGAGTTGGGCGACGTGGCCGCCCTCGAGGTCGAGGCGGAAACGCCCGAGGTGTCCGACGAGGACGTTGAAACCCAGGTGGCCGAGCTGCGGGAGATGCGCACCACCTGGGATCCCGTCGAGCGACCGGCGCAGCTCGAGGATGTGGTCGGCGTCGAGATTTCCATCAACGCCCCCGGAGTCCCCGAAAGCGAACCCCAGGTCTACTCCGTGCGGCTGGGCCAGAACGGCTTTCCGGCCGAGTTCGACCAGGAGCTCACCGGCACGTCGGCGGGCGACGAGTTCGCCTTCGAAAGCGAGATTCCGATTGACGATCCCAACCCGGACCTGCGCGGGCAGCGCGTGACGTTCAGCGGCGCCGTGCAGAGCGTCAGCGAGGCGCGCCTGCCGGACCTGGACGACGCCTTCGCCCAAACGATGTCGGGGCTCGACACCATGGACGCGCTGCGCGGCGACATCCGCGAGCGGCTGCTGGAGCAACGCCGCCTCGCCGCCCAGGGCAAGCTCGAGGACGACGTGCTCGACGCGCTCGTCGACGCCTCCACCTTCGAAGTGCCGGCCGTGCTCGTGGAGCAGGAGCACGGGGCGCTCATGGAGCGGGAAACGCAGGCCATGGTGTCGCGCGGCATCGCGGTCGACACCTACCTTGGCTCGATCGGTCAGACCCGGTCTGAGTGGGAGGAACACTGGCGCCAGCAGGCCGTGTTGCGCGTGAATCGCGGCATCGTGTTGGAACACTACGCCGACGCCGAAGAGATCCAGGCGGACGACGACGAAGTCGCCGAGGAAACCGATCGCGTCGCGGCCAGCTACCCGGAGGCCCGACGCGACACCGTGCGCCGCTCGCTTGCCCGCGACGACGGGCGGGCGCGGATCGAATCCGCCATTCGAAATCGCAAGGCGTTAGCTAAGCTTGTGGAGGCGGTGACCGGCCAGGCCGGGCCCGCGCACGACCATCAGTCGGCGCACGAGCCGGATCCCGACGTTGCAGCGGTGGCGGACGCCGCGGCGGCGGAAGCCGAACCGGGCGAAGCCGCCGAATCGGAATCCACGACACCCTAGGCAACGGCAACAGAAAGAGTTACCGGAATGGGTTTTCTCGTCCCCTACGTCATCGAGACCACCGACCGCGGCGAGCGCGGCATGGACATCTACTCGCGCCTGCTCCGCGACCGGATCATCTTCCTCGGAACCCCGATCGACGACGCGGTGGCGAACACGATCATCGCGCAGCTTCTGCTGCTGACCAGCGAGGACTCCGAGGCCGATATCTACATGTACATCAACTCGCCGGGCGGCAGCGTGGCGGCCGGCCTCGCCATCTACGACACCATGCAACACGTGCCGAACCAGGTATCCACCTACTGCATCGGCCTTGCCGCCAGCATGGGGTGTGTGATTCTGGCGGGCGGCGCCCCGGGCAAGCGATACGCGCTGCCGAACAGCACCATGCTGCTCCATCAGCCCGCGCAGGGCATCGAGGGTTTCGTGCAAGCTACCGACCTGGAAATCCGCACGCGCGAGATCATCAAGGTGCGCGAACGGCTGGAGAACATCCTGGTCGAGTCGACCGGCCAGCCCAAGGAACGCATCCACCAGGACACCGACCGCGACTACTACCTGACGGCGCCCGAGGCCGTGGACTACGGGATCATCGACGACATCATGGCGCCGCGCGAAGCCGCTGCCGCGCTATCCGCCGACGGTGCCGAATAGCGCAGCGCCGAGGCGCGCCCCTCGGCCGCACGGGAACCTCTGATGGCCCGCGGCCGCACGCCCCGCACCAGCTATAGCTGCTCCTTCTGCGGCAAGACCCAGGAGCAGGTGCGCCGCCTGATCACCGGGTCGGCCGGCGTCTATATCTGCAACGAGTGCGTGGACTTCTGCACCAGCATCATCAACGACGAGCAGGCGCGCACCCCCGGACCGCGACCGCTCGCCGGCGGCATTCCCACGCCCGAGCGCATCTTCGAGCAGCTGAGCGAATACGTCATCGGGCAGGACCGCGCCAAGAAGATCGTGTCAGTCGCCGTCTACAACCACTACAAGCGCGTGGGGGCCGGCCCCATGGCGGACGACGTCGAGTTGCAGAAGACCAACGTCCTGCTCGTTGGGCCCACGGGCGTCGGCAAGACCGAGATCGCGCGCACCCTGGCCCGCCTCCTCAACGTGCCCTTCTGCATCACGGACGCCACCGCGCTCACCGAGGCGGGCTACGTGGGCGAGGACGTGGAGAACATTCTCCTGCGGCTGATTCAGACCGCCGACTACGACATTGCGCGCGCCCAGACGGGCATCATCTACGTGGACGAGATCGACAAGGTCGCGCGCAAGGCCGACAACCCGTCGATTACGCGTGACGTTTCCGGCGAGGGCGTGCAGCAGGCGCTGCTCAAGATCATCGAGGGGGCCGTGGTCAACGTGCCGCCCCAGGGCGGGCGCAAGCACCCCCACCAGGACTTCATTCAGATCGATACGCGCGACATCCTGTTCATTTGCGGCGGCGCCTTCGAAGGCCTGGACCGCATCATCAGCCGCCGGCTGGGTCGCGGACCGCGAATCGGCTACGCCGACGGCGAGAAGTCCGGCGAAGCCGAGAACGTGGTGCACGAGGTGATCGCCGACGACCTGCTCAAGTACGGGCTCATCCCGGAGTTCGTCGGCAGGCTTCCCGTTGCCGCGGCGCTCGACTCGCTCGACAAGGAGGACCTGGTCCGGATCCTCACCGAGCCCAAGACCTCGCTCGTGCGGCAATACCAAAAGCTGTTTTCGATGGACAAGGTCGAGCTGCAATTCACCGACGCGGCGCTGGAGGCCATCGCCGAGCGCGCCCTGGAGAGCAAGACCGGCGCCCGCGGCCTCCGCACGACGCTGGAGGAGCTGCTGCTGGAGCCGATGTTCAGCCTGCCGTCGGAGCGCAACGTGCGAACCGTCGTCGTAACGCCGGAGGCGGTCAACGACGACGCCGAGCTGATTCGCGTGACCCAGGCGCCCGAACCCGCCCGCGCCGCCGAGGAATCGGCCTAGCGGCAGCGCCGGACGGCCGGCCAATCGCCCCAAAATGTCATTCCGAGCGTAGCGAGGAATCTAAGACCTTCGATCTCGGGCGGCGGATTGTGCGAGTGCAGGACGGGCCTGGATTCCGGCCCCGTATCAAGTACGGGGCAGGCTCTTCGCCGGAGTGACGGATCGGCCCGGTGGCCCAGGCTGCGTGCCGCCTGGGAATCAGCCCCGCGCGTTCGGGAGACTCCAGGTAGGGGCGACGCATGCGTCGCCCCTACGGCACTCCCCGCCGCCGGTTCGGCACAATCGGGGCAACAGCCGCTCCCCCGACCGGAGACCAGCATGCGTCGTTCCACCCGCCTGCGCCGGCGACTCGACCGCGACGAGATCATCGTGCTGCCGGGCGCCTACGACGCCCTCTCGGCCACCCTGATCGAGCAGGCCGGATTCGAGCAGTTCTTCACCACCGGGTTCGGTCTGGCCGCCAGCACCCTCGGCGTGCCCGATATCGGACTGCTGACGCAAACGGAGATCATCGAGCGCGCCCGGCGCATCGCCAGCGTCGTGGACATCCCCCTGGTCGCCGACATGGACACCGGCTACGGCAATCCGCTCAACGTGATCCGCACCGTGACCGAGTGCGTGCAGGGCGACATCGCCGGCGTGATCCTGGAGGACCAGGAGTGGCCCAAGCGCTGCGGGCACCTGGAAGGGAAGCGGGTCATCCCGCGCGACGACCACGTGCAGAAGCTCCGCGCCGCCGTACACGCCCGCGGTGACGACGACCTGGTCATCATCGCGCGCACCGACGCCCGCGCGGTCAACGACATGGACGACGCCATCGACCGCGGTCGCGCCTACCGCGCGGCCGGCGCCGACGTGGTGTTCATCGAGGCGCCCCGCTCACGCGATGAGCTGCGCGCCATTCGCGACGCGTTCCCACCCGACGTGCCGCTCTTCGCCAACATGATCGAGGACGGCGCCACGCCGTTCCTGTCGGCGTCCGAACTGCACGACCTCGGCTTTCGCATGGTGGTCTATCCGCTGTCGGGCCTGTTCGCCAGCGCCGCCGTGCTCCGCGGCGTCTACGACGCGCTGCACGCCACCGGGACCACCACCGGCGCGGGGCCGATGACGGGTCTCGAAGAGTTCAAGACGCTCATCGGGCTGGACCGGTTCAACGCCCTCGAAGCCGAGTTCGCCTCGAACGGAGATACGGGCTAAGCGTCGCCGAACGCCGCGATCAAGTCGTCCGTGAGCGCGGTGTAGAACCAGCGTTCGAGGTCGAGGATCACGGCGCGCGTGAGGCTCAGGCTGCCGATGGTCGCCCGCGTTTCGATCGCGCTGGTGGCGTCGCGCAGCAGGATCGGCGCATAGCCGCGGTCGCGCATCGCGTGCAGGCCGTAGTCGCGGAACCGGATGCAGATGTTGGTGGCGAAGCCCGCGTAGATCAGGTGCGCCAGGCCGCGCGCCTTGCAGGCCGCGTGCAACTCCGCGCCGGTCGCCACCACCACGTCTCCCGGCGTCGGCGGGATCGACGGGTCGATGCCGTGAATGGGGAACCAGTCGGGAATGGGCCCGTCATAGTTCTCTGGAAGCTCGCCGGGGCGCTTGCGCAGCGAGGCATAGCGACCCGTGGTTTCGCGGTACTCCCGGGCCGGCCAGTCGTCGATATCGGGCGCCGGCGGGGCCGTCTCGCGGCTGTCGTGCCGCAGGTCTTCGAAGTCGGGCGCGACCCGCGGCGACGGGGCGTAGATGACCGTCGCGCCGGCGGCCCGCGCCGCGTCCAGCATGGGACGAATGCGGGTACGGCAGATTTCGCCCGTGCGTTCCAGGTGCGACGGCATCGGATGCCCCGCCCACGTGTCCACCAGCACGATGGCAGTCTCGGCCACGTCCAGGTCCACGGTTGCCGCGGCGTGCGTGATGTTGGCCTCGGTGTTGTCGTCGGGGCCGACGCTCTCCATCACGTGATAGCGCACGGGAAGCTGCATGGTCCCGTCCCTCCGGCCCGACCTCCGTCAGTCGCTCCGCAGCATACGACCAATAGCGGATCGCCTCGCGACCTGCGCGTGCCCGGCGCAGTGACGGAGGGCGTGGACGCCGTGCATTGGCGTTGCGACCCGCCGCGGCGGTCGGGGAGGCCGCACGCCCATTACCATGCGCCCAGATTCGTGCTCCACCGGCACCTTGGCAGGAGATCCGAAAATGAGCGCCCGGAATCCACACGGCACAGAGCGAGGCGGGATATTCCGTAGCGGCCGGCCGGTCATCGCCCTGGTCGCGCTGCTGCTCCTTGCGCTGGCCGCCTGCGACGGCCAGTCGGTCGACGAGTCGGACCTCGGTGTCACTGTGTTCGCCGCGATGGCGGGGCCCGATGGCGTCTCCATGGGAACCGTCGCGCTGACCCAGGGGCCAAACGGCATGTTGGTCTCGGCGGACCTGACCGGATTGACCGAGGGCTGGCACGGCTTCCACATCCACGAGACCGGAAGTTGCGCGCCAGACTTCTCGGCGGCGGGCGGCCACCTGAATCCCGACGACAAGGGGCACGGCTTTCTCCACGGCCCCAACCATCCTGGTGACATGCCCAACATCTATGCGGGGGCCGACGGAACCGCGCGCGCCAACGTCTTCAACACCCAGGCGTCGCTGAAGTCCATCTTGGACGACGACGGTTCGGCCATCATCGTGCACGCCAAGCCGGACAGCTATGGCGAAGACCCAGGCGCCGGCGACCGCGTCGCCTGTGGCGTCATCGACCGCGGCTAGAGCCGCGGGTCCGGCCTTCGCCGGGCGTCCAGGCGGCTGTCGGCGTGCTCCCGGCGGCGCGGCGTTCGTTTTATGTTCGGCGTGATACCGTAGCGCGTGATGCAGGTTCGATTCGTCCATTTCGCCGACGTGCACCTGGGCTTCAGGCAATACGGCCTGGCCGAGCGCGCGGAGGATTTCACACGGGCCTTTGGCAGCGTCATCAGGTATTGCCGCCAGGTTCAGCCGGACTTCGTGATCCTGGCTGGCGACCTGTTCGACTCCAAGTCCATCGATCCTCGGACCTACGCCGACGCCGGCCTGGCCCTGCTGGCGCACGACGGGATTCCGGTCGTCGCCGTCGAGGGCAACCACGAGCGCTGGTTCCGCCGCGGCGAGCGCTCCTGGCTCTGGCAGCTCAGCCGGAGCCGCCGGCTCCGCCTGCTGCAGCAGATCGATCCGGAGCGCGAAGGGTTGGAGTGGCGGCCCTGGACCGCCGAGCGCGGCCACGGGGCCTATACCGACATCGGGCCGGTGCGCATCTTCGGCGTGGAGTACTTGGGCGCACGATTGGCCGACCACCTGCCCCGGGTGATCGAGGCGGCGCAGGCGGCGCCCGCGGACGTCGTGCAGTTCCGCGTCGGCGTGCTGCACACGGGCGTGGATGAGGAGTCGCCAGGGGGCCAGGGAGGCGTGGGCGCCGCCGACGTGCTGAAACTGCGCGGCGTCGCCGACTACCTGGCCCTGGGGCACATCCACTATCGCTACGAGGTTCCCGTCGCGGATCCCTGGATTTTCAACCCCGGCGCGCTCGAGGCCCACAGCATCACGGAAGGGCTCATGGGCGAGCCAGGCTTGGCCGGCGCGGGACGCGAGCGCGGGCTGTACGACGTCACGGTGGAACTTGGGGATCGCCCGCGAGTCGACGCGCGGTTTATCGACGACGTGGTCGAGCGCCGGCCGTTCGTGCGTCTCGCCATCGACGTCGCCGGCGCCGAAAGCTTCGCGGCGCTGCGAGAGAAGGTCGCCGCTGCTCTCGACCCGCCGTCGGCGGCCGCGGGACCTCGTCCGATGGTCGAACTCGTGCTGCGTGGCGAGCTGGGGTTTGAGCGGGCGGCGCTGGATCAGGCGGCGCTGCTAGAGCTCGTCCAGGAGCGCTACGAACCGCTGCACGCCCGCGTGACCCTGGACGTCGAGCGCACGCTGGGCGCCGGGGTGCGCGTCCGCAGCGGGTCGCGGGACCAGATCGAGCGCGACGTCGTGCGCGAGCTGCTGGCCCAGGAGCCGGCCGTGGCGGCCCAGGCCGAGTCGCTGGCCGAGCGCACGCTGGAGCTCAAGCGCTCGGTCCTCGAGGGGCAAGACGAGGAGGCCCTGGCGTCGATCGTGGAGGCCGCGCTGCCCTGACATGCTGATCCACCGCATCGAAATCACCAACTTCAAGAGCTTCGGCTCGGCAGTTATCGATATGGCGTCCGGCCTCACCGCCATTGTGGGCGACAACGGCGCGGGCAAGACGGCGATCCTCCAGGCCATCGGCTTGGCCTTGTTTGACGTCCGCCCGAACCCCCTCCGCACGGTAATGCGCCACGGTGCATCAGACGCATCGGTGGCGATCGAGTTCACCTCCGGGCTAGACCAGCGGCGCTACCGCGTCACACGCAAGCTCCATCGAAATCGAGCACGTGGCACAGGGGCACTGTCATCGACCGTTCACGTGGAGTCTGCAGTTCTCGACGTTGAGCAGGGGAGCATTTTCGAGGAGCGCGGCGACGATGTAGAGAAATTCCTTGCCGAGCACTTGGGGGTAGTCGGTTTCAGCGGGCCGGCCCAGGTATTCGACCGCGTCGTCGGCATACCACAGGGCCGGCTCACCGCGGATTTCCTTGACACCCAAAGCCTGCGTATCCACCGCTTCGGCCCCATCTTGCGCGTCGACGAGTTCAAGCGCGCGGTCGATGAGCTTCGCCCGCTGCTCAACCACTTCGACAAGCGGCGCGTGGCGCACGAATCGACAGCCAACGAGCTTGCGCGCCGGTTGGTGGCGCAGCCCGCCGCCGAGGCCGCGCTGACCGAAGCGCAGCGCGAGGCCGAGGCCATCGAGCGGGACCGGATCGCCGCGCAAACCAAGCTTGGTCAGGCGGAAGCGGCCGCCCAGCGACATGAGGCGGATGCGGACGCGGCCAAGGCCGCGCTTACGGCGGCCAAGCTCGCCGACTCGCAGCTGCTGACGCTCCAGCAGGCCGCGCGCGACGCCGAGGGCCAGGTGGCCGAGGCACGGCGCGCGGTGGACGAAGTCGACGCGTCCCGCGCCGACCATGAGGCATATGCCGCGGCGCAGGACGAGCTCAAGAAGCTGGGAGACGTGGGCGGCGAACGCGATGTCCTGCGCGAGCGGCTCTCGTCGCTGCAGGCGGACGAAACCCACGCCAGCGTTGCCCGGGACCAGTGCCAGCAATTGCTGGCGGAGGCCAAGGCGGCCGCGGAAGGGCTTGGGAAGCTTGCCGACGCGTCGGCCGCGGAGATGGAAGCGGCGGCAACCGTACGAGAATTAAACGGCCGCCTCGCGGTGGCGAGGGCGACCGCGGCTAGCGCCGACCGCGCGCAAACGCAGGTGGCGGAAGCCCGTCTGGATATCGATCAGGGGATCGAGCGCTGCGCCGCGGACGCTGAGTCAGCGTCAGCGCAGCTCCGGCAACTCGAAGCCGAGTGGGACGAAGCGTCCGAGTTGAAGCCGCTCGTCGATCAGCTCGCCACGAGACATGAGGCCTTGCAGGGGGTGCGAGCCCAGCGCGCCAGCGTGACGGCGGTCATGGAGGCCGACGACGAGGCGGCGGCGCTGCTGGAACAAACGCGCGTCTGTCCCTTCTTCGACTCCGAATGCCGCAATCTGGCGGACGTTCCGGATGTGGCGCTGGTCTTCGAGCAGCGCGCCTCAAGCCACCGGCGGCACCTCGGGCAGTTGGCGAACGGTGAGGCCGCGGCGCAGGCGGCGCTGCGGGACGCCGAGGACGCCCAGCGGCGCATGGGCGATCTGTCGGCACGTCGCGACGACTTGGAAGCCGCGCAGCGCGAGCACGCCGTGGCGCAGGCGGTGCTAGAGGCCCTACGCCCGGTGTCGACCGCGGCCCAGGGCGAGGACGCCAAGGCGCTCGACGCCGCTATCGACTCGGCCGAGGCCGAGTTGCCGCCCGAGGCGCGGCCCGATCACCTTATCGGTACGGCCCGGCACCTGGTCGGGGCGCTCGAATCGCTGGCGGAATCCCGGCAAGCCGCCGACGAGGCCGCGCGGCTGACCGGCGAGCTGGCGGAGGCGGAGCAAGCCCTCCAGCCCCATGTCGGCGCTCAGGGCAGGTTGGCGCAGGCTCAGGCGCTGGCCAACCAGCAGGACGCCAGAGCGCAGGCCGCGGAGCAGGCGGACGCGGAGGCCGAGCGAGCCGGTGCCGCGCGGGCCGCCGCTGAGGCCGCCCTGCGCGACCTGGAACCGCGGCTCGCCGAGGTCCGGGCCGCCCAGCGGAAGCTGGACGACTCCCGCGCCGGCCACGAGCGCTATCTGCAGCACGAGCGCCTGGCGGGCGAGTCCGATCAGCGCGCCGAACGATTGCAAGCCGTCCAGACGCGGGTCCGCGATGCCGTGGTCCGGACGGCCGACACCTGGGGGGTGGCGGCGAGATTGGGCGCGGCGGCCGATCCCGTGGCGCGACGCGCGGCGCGGCAGGCCCGCGACGCCGCTATTGCCAGCAAGACCGAGCTCGACACGCGCGCGGCAGCCCAAGATGCGCGGATCGCGGAGCGGCAAAAGGAACTGGACGAACTCGCGGAGGTCGCGCGCCGCCTGGACGCCGAGAATCGTGCGGTCGCCCGAGCAAACGCCCTGCGCGAGCGCACCGAGCTTATGCGCGGCGTGCTGCGGACTGCCGGCCCCTTGGTCACCGAGGCGTTGCTGGCCGACGTGAGCGAGGCGGCGGACGAGATCTTCGGCGAGGTGCTCGGCGACCGCGCCGGACGGCTGCGCTGGACCCCCGACTACGAAATCGTCTTGGAGCGCGCCGGACACACCCGCAGCTTCACCCAGCTCTCCGGGGGCGAGCAGATGACGGCGGCGCTGGCGGTGCGGCTGGCGCTGCTGCGCGAGCTGCTCCACATTGACGTCGCCTTCTTCGACGAGCCGACGCAGAATCTCGACGACACCCGCCGCACCAACCTCGCCGAGCAGATCCTCCGCGTGCGTGGCTTCAAGCAGCTCGTGGTCATCACGCACGACGACAGCTTCGAGCGGATGCTCGACCACGTGATTCACGTGCGCAAGGTCAACGGCGAGAGCCGGGTCGAAGTCGCATGACGCTGTCGCGGACCAAGGTGATCGAGGCGCTCGAAAGCCGGCGCGATGATTTCCTCACCCTCGACCAGGCGTTCGCGCACGAGCTCGACAGCCTGCGCCGCGGCGCGGGAGTTGTGCGGGGCCTCACGGCCCAGGCGCTTGGCGATGCGCTCGGCGGCGTTAATGACGCTGAGGGCGCCTATCCCACCCACGAGTGGGACACGACGCCGGACGGCGCGTGGTGGCGGCCATTCACGGCCGACGCCGGCGACACCCATGAATCCTGGCGCGCCTGGGCCATGCGCACGCTCACGGGCGTCACCACCTGCGCCGTGGACGGGAGCCAGATCTACCCATCCTCAGAGTGGTCGATCGACGTGGGCGCGGTGCAGATCGGCCGCTTCGTCAACGGTCACGCCAAGGACTCCTACTCCAAGGACCTGCACTTCGAGGCCATCCCGGCCACGGACCTCTACGGCGCCGACAACCAGGAGAGCCATCCGCGCGAGCTCGTGGACCTGCGCCGGTTCGAGGCCGAGTGCGCGGCCCTGACCGAGTGGATCGAAGACTCCGGCGCGGGGTCGGAGCGGGTGGCGATTTTTGACGGCAGTCTGATCGCCTCGTTCGTCAGGAACCCCGACCTGCGCCGGCGTTATGTGGCGGCGGTGGTGCGCCTGCTGAAGGCCTCCGAAACGCATGCGGTGCCGGTGGCGGGATATATCGACGCCAGCCGCGCGCGGGACCTGGGTGCCATGGTCGCGGCGGCGCGCAATCGCGAGCCCCCGCGTCGCGTCACCGACGGCGTCTGGCTGCCGCAAGCCCCGTGGGGCGCCCGCACGCCGGCGTTCATCAGCGCGCGCGGGACGGGGCTGGAAGGCTACGGCGAGCACGCGCGCTCGGTCGCTTTTCTCTACCTGCGCGCCTCGTCCCGTCGCCGCCCGGCGCGGCTTGAATTCCCCCGCTGGGTGGTCGAGGCCGACCGCACCGAATGGATGACCGACGTCGTGCGCGCCGAGATCGTCGCCCAGGCCGACGGCTATCCCTACGCCGCCGAGGCGGCCGACGCGCTGGCCGTCCTGACCCAGGCCGACCGCGACCGGTTCCACGCGCTGTTCCAGGAGTTCGCCGACCGCAACGGCCTGGACGCCTATCTCTCCGGCAAATCGGCGAGCAAGCGGCGGCGCCGATGAGGCTCGCGAGGATCGTGAAATCCAACTCGCACGTGGAGTACGTGGCGCAGGTCGATCGCCCCGGCGAAGTCGATGTCGCGCCCGAGCCCGGCGACTACGCGTTCGGCACGTTCGTCGCCGTTCCGCGGCCCGCCGGAGATTCGGCCGTCGGCGTCGTGTTCGACGCCACGCTCGTCAACCCGGAGTTCGGCGCGCTTGGTCCCCGGTTGACTACCAGCACCGAGCTGCAAACGCTCGCTCCCGACCAGTTGCCGGAAACCGCGACCCTGATCGGCGTGCTGCTTCTCGGCTCACGGTCCGCCGCCGGCGAGGTGACGCAGGGCGTGGTCGCGCATGCCCTCAGCGTCGGGGACGCGGTGCACCGGTTGGACGATGCCGAGTTCGAGGCCTTCCATGGCTCGGACGACGGGCTGCGGGCGGCCTATCTGCCGCTGCTGCTGGCCCACGGACACCCGCTGACCTCGGAGCTGGCACTGGCGATCACCCAGCGCCTGGTCGAAGCGTTTCCCGCTCACGCGGGCGCGGTGGCCGTGCTGCGGGACTCCATCGCCTGGCGCACGCGCATCGAGGCGGCCGGATGAGCGGCGCCGCGCCCGTCGGCACCACCAAGGGACCGGGTGAAACCCCGCATACCTACACCCTGGTCGCTCCCGACGCCGACGACCAGCTCAAGATCGGCGAGTTCGTGGCGTACGACGCTCGGGTTGACGGGGAGCTGCGCTCCGTGCTCGGACGCATCGACGCGCGACGGCCGCTCAAGCTCTATCCCGACGCCTTCATGGCCGACCCGCACGTGCCGCCCAGCCGGGTGGCCGGGCTCATCGGGTTCGATCACGCGACGCCGGAGCTGTACGAGTTCGACGTCGCCGTCCTGGGCTACTTCGACGACGCGCTGGGATTCGTGAATCCGCGGGTGGCGCCCCGCGCCGGACGGCCCGTCTATCTGGTTCCGGACGACGACCTGGCGCATGCGCTTTCCAGGATTCCCCATGGACGGCCCGGCGCGGCGCACGTCGGCAGCCTGCTCACGCGCGCCCGAGATCGCGTGCCCATCACGCTCGACGTCAACGAGTTCGCCAGCACGCACCTGGCCATCATCGCGGGCACCGGCGCCGGCAAGAGCTACCTCGCGGGCGTGATCGTCGAGGAGCTGATGCAGCCATCGGTGGGCGCGGCGGTGGTGATCGTCGACCCCCACGGGGAGTACGGCACGCTCGAGGAGATCGCCAACCACCCTGGCTTCCGCGGCAACGGCTATCGCGCGCGGACGCTGGTGGTGCGCCCCGAGCAGATCAAGATCCGCCGCGACCTCCTGCACCCGAGCGACATCTATCAGCTCGTCGGATCCACGCACGGCCTGTCCGGACCGCAGCGCGAGGTCCTCCGGCTGGCGCTGCGAGCCGTAGGCATCGACCGCGGCCGCCGCTGGACCTATCGGCAACTGACCGAGGCCGTTAACGACGTTGAGTTGAGCGGCGGCCCGCGCAGCGCTGACGACGAAGGCGGCGACTACGCGCTCGTCAAGCGCGCATTGATGTGGCGCCTCAACGCCACCCTGGGCCGCCAGGACGGCATCTTCGACGACTATGAGCACACGTCGCTGCAGGAGCTGATTCGCCCCGGACAGTGCACCGTGGTGCAACTCAACGAAGTGCCGCGCGAGGAGCAGCAAGTCATCGCCGCCACGCTGCTGCGGCGCTCGTTCGACGGTCGCGTGGGTACGGCCAAGGGGCGCATCGGCTCGGGCGAGGAGCAGCACCTCCCGGCGCCGGTGTTCACCCTCATCGAGGAAGCCCACCACTTCGCGCCGGCCGGCGAGGAGGTGCCCACGACCAACCTGCTCAAGCAGATCCTGGCCGAGGGCCGAAAGTTCGGGTTCGCCGTGGGACTGATCTCGCAGCGCCCCGGCAAGCTCGACCAGGACGTGCTGAGCCAATGCATGACCCAGTGCATCCTGCGCGTGGTGAATCCCGGCGATCAGCAGGCCATTGCCGGCGCGGTCGAGAGCGCCGGACGCGAGCTGCTGGCCGAGCTGCCGGCGCTCAGCAAAGGACAGGCGATCGTGGCGGGCGCGGCGGTCAACACGACGGTGCTGTGTCGCGTGCGTCCGCGGCTCACGCCCCACGGCGGCGAGTCGCCCGATGTGGTGGACGCGTGGCGGCGGGCGCGGTCACAATTGCCGCCCGTCGATCGATCGCTCGAGGCGGCTGACCCGGAGTCCGCGCGCACGCCCGAAGAACGATTGTTCGGCTCGATTCAGTGATCGTGGTCGCGCGGCGCCTTGAGGCAGGGCTTTGATATCCACCGCTGTCGCGTTGCTGGCCGTTGCGAGCCGGGCGCGCTCCGGCTCGGCGAGGTGCCGATGCCCACGCTGACCCTCGTCATCCCGGCCTACAACGAGGCGCATCGGCTGGGCGGCACTCTCGATGCGGTGGCGGCCTATCTGTCGCAGGCCGGAATCGACGCCAACGTCATCGTGGTGGACGACGGCAGCACCGACGGCACCGCCGACATCGCCTTGAGTCACGCGGTGTCTGACCGCCCCGTCGATGTCATCACTCTTCCGGGACAGCGGGGCAAGGGCGCGGCCGTCCGCGCGGGGATGCTGTCCGCGGACGCCGACGTCATCGGATTCGTGGACGCGGACCTATCCACGCCGCTCGACGAGCTGCCGCGGGTGCTGGAGGCCTTCGAGCGCGGGTACGATGTCGCCATCGGTTCGCGCGCCCTATCTCGCAGTCGCCTGCTTCGCGCGCAATCTCCGGCCCGGCGGGGCAGCGCTTGGATTTTTCGCGGTGTCGCCCCGGTCGTAGCCGGGCTTCGCGGATTCCCGGACAGCCAGTGCGGATTCAAGTTCTACCGCCGAGATGTGGCCATGGACCTGTACGGGGCGACGGTGATCGAGCGATGGGTGTTCGATGTGGAAATGCTGCGCCTGGCCGTGCATCGGGGATACCGCGTGGCGCAGATTCCGGTTGCCTGGCGCGATCATCCCGGGTCGCGCCTGCGGCTCTCGAGAGTTGCCTTCGGCGTGTTGCGGGACTTGGTGCGCATTCGGCTGCGCTTTGCCCTCAGGAGGTATGGGGCGGCCCGGCGCGCCGCCTAGAATACCCCCGTCGCGGCGGCCGCGCGTAGACTAGGCGGCCGCGCCCCATAGCGTGCGTCCCGGACGCCGTGCGCGCGCGCAACGGCAGGAGATCCCCTGTGGTGTGGCGGAAAACGAGAAGCCTGGGTGGCGCCGGTGACGCATCGAACCGAGTCGCGGCTTGGCCGGTTGGCGCCGCCCGAGCGTCCGAGCCGGATGTGAGACGGCGCTAGACGTGTCGATGTTGACTGAGACGCCCGTTCACCGGGTTGGGGCCTTGAATGGCTGAAGGGTTCGATGCCTTCCGCGAGGCCCTGTCGGCCTTCCTGGGGGTCAGCCAGTACCTGGGCTTGGCCCTATACGTGGGCATCGAAGAGGTTGGCGTTCCGTTTCCGGTGCCTGCCGATACCTTGCTGGTGCTCATGGGCTATCAGATATCTCGCGGCGAGGCGCACCCGCTGCTCGTGCTGCTGGTCACCGTCGGATCAGCCACCCTGGGAGCGTCCATTCAGTATTGGCTGGGACGATACTTCGGCACTCGGTTGATCAACCGGCTGCGGGGCATCTTTCGCCTCAGCCACGAACGCCAGGAGCGAATCGAGGTCTGGCTCCGCCGCTACCAGTTCTGGGCGGTGATCTTGCTTCGCTTGGTCCCCGGATTCCGCGTCATTTTGACGCTGGTGTGCGGCGTGTCGCGCGTTGACTTCCGGCTGTTCGTGCCCTCGGTGGCCATCTCCGCCACCATCTGGGCCTGCATCTTCGTGGGCCTCGGTTGGGCGCTCGGCGACGAGTACGAGCTTCTGGTCGAAGCGATCGAGGAAAACGTGAGCATCGGGATCAGCATCGCGGTTGTTGCCGGGGCGGTGCTGCTGGCCATCGCACTCTTCCGACTCCGGCGGCGCATCTTCCGCCGCCGCGAATCTGCTCGCTAGGACTTCTCCCGCGCCGCCGGATGCATGCGATCGGCGGCCCGCTTCACGAGGCTGATCCACGACGACGTGCCCTGGCCGCGCCAGTCCAAGTCGTCTTGCAGCTTCATGAGCCGGTCGACGCGCCCCAGGCGCTCCGCGCGCTCATAAATCCGCAGCCACACGCAGGGCATCGACGGGTCGGTTTCGCACATGCCGTGCATGTCGGTCCCGCCGCACGGCCCGTCGCGCAGGCCCTTCGGGCAAGCCATCGGACAGATGAAGGCCGTGTCCTGCAGGATGCAGTGCCCGCACATCTGGCAGCCGAACAGCGGCCGCTTGACCGCGCGCTCGACGAGCGTCAGCGCCTCCATGGGCGCCTGGCGCACGGCGCGCTTGATGACCGTTGACGTGATTGACATGGTTCCGGCAGCGCGAATCTGGCGACGCCCGATTATAGAGAGCGGCGCTTTATCCTCTACCGAGGGACCGGGTCAGTCCGGGGTTGCGCGCCTCGGGTCGTGCGGATGTCGACGCTGAGCCCCAACGGTCATCACCGCCGGGGCGACTAGGGCGATGGGCGGGGCGTGGGGGGCGTGGTCTGGCGCTCGGGGATCCTGAGCGGCCGGCCGACGAAGAGCTGCGACGGGTCGGCGATCTCGTTGATATCGGCCAGGTCTTCGACGGTCACCCCCAGCTCCTGCGCAATGGCGAACAGCGTGTCGCCGGCCTTCACCACGTAGACCTCGTCGTCGGATCCCGCCGGCGCCGCGGGGGTCACCCGCTCGTCCGGCTGGGGAAGCTCGAGCTTCTGCCCCGCGAAGATGTTGTTGGGATCCAGAATGCCGTTCTTCGCGGCAAGGTCCCCGATCGTGACGTTGAAACGCTCGGCGATCAGCGCCAGCGTGTCGCCGCTTTGCACGGTGTAGGTCTGCGGCAGAGGCGTGGGCGTGGGGGTTGGGACACGGGTGGGCGTGGGCGTCGGTGAAGGCAGCGGCGGCACCGTCACACCGGGGGAAGCCGCGTCTGACGGGGACTCGTCGCCGAAACCCAGGAAGCTGTCGGAAGCCTGCGTGACCAGGACCACGGCCACGACCGCGAGAATGGCAAGGCCGAGCGCTCCGAAGATCAACTCACGGCGTGCATCGGTCACGCGCGCCACTCTCCCGGCTGGCGGCTCAGCCCCATTGCCGATCCGCAGCGGGATGTCGGCGCGGAGTCTCGTTCGCGGTGTCGCCGAGTATAGCGGCGCACGCCTCCGCGCCTGCGGCCGGCGCTATCATCGGCGACATGCAAGCGCTGATCCTCGCCGCCGGCTGGGCCACGCGCATGGGTGATCTCGCCCGCGCCACGCCCAAGCACCTGCTGCCCATCGGCGCGCGCTGCAGCTTGGATTTCGTGGTCGAGCGACTGGCTGCCATCGACGACATGCAGCAGATCCACGTCATTACCCACGACGTCTTTTTTCCCCAGTTCGTCGACTGGGCCGCGGCGCACGAGTTGGCCCCACGCCTGACGCTGCACAACGATCAGACCACCAGCGAAGCGACCAAGCTCGGCTCCATCGGCGACATCAAGTATTTCCTGGACACCGCGCACCCCGACGACGATCTCATCATCGTGCTGGGCGACAACGTGTTCGACTTCGACTTGCGGCCGCTGGCTGCGCGAGCCGTCAGCGACATCGTGGTGGGGCTTTACGACGTCGAGTCGTTGGAATTGGCGACGCGCTACGGCATCGTCGAGCTGGACGACGATGATCGGATCGTCTCGTTTGTCGAGAAGCCGTCGGCGCCGCGTTCGACGCTTGCCGCGACCGGAATCTACGGCTTCCCGCGCGCCAACCTGGCCGACTTCGACGCCTACCTGGCCGACGGCGGCAGCACCGACAAGTTCGGGTCGGTCATGGAGTGGCTCCACACCCGACGCCGGGTTTTCGGCCAGGTGTTCCACGGGCGCTGGTTCGACATCGGCAGCCCCGACGAGTACGAGCGCGTCAATCGCGAGTTCGGGGGCGAACCGGGCTGAGCAGCCCCGGTGCCGGGGGTGGGAGTCGAACCCACACGACCGAAGTCCCGGGATTTTAAGTCCCGTGCGTCTGCCATTCCGCCACCCCGGCAAGGGCAACTTGCAGAGTAACGGCCACGGCTTTAGTTCCGCGTAGGGGCGGCCCTGGTGGCCGCCCGTCCGTCATTCCCGCGGAGGCGGGGATCCACCCCACCGACATCACCGCGCTTGGAGACCTTGGCGCTGCCCCGCCGCCTCCAGATTTGGCAGGACCCTACATGGGCGAGGACCGGGACCGAGGTGACCGGCCCTCCCTACGCCGCGTGCTCCCAACTGGCAATGAACTCGTCGACGGTGATGCCGCGCTGCATTCGCTCCAGGGAATAGGGGATCGGCCCCGACTGGTAGCCGGGCACGTAGTCCTCGCCGTCCGGCGCCAGCAGGTGGTCCTCGAGCGCGCCGAACCGCTGCCAAATCGCGTCCGCCTCGGGCCTGGTGAACCGCTCGGCGAACGCCGGTCCCCAGTTGAGCGAGATCCCGTGGCTGTATTCGGCCCGGCGGCGAAACTCGGCCGGCAGGCTCGCGTAGTCCGGGCGCTTGAGGTTGTGGATATGCATGGCGGCCTTGCACAACCAGATCGTCAGCTGCAGCTTGGTGGCGGCGCCCGCGCCGGGCCGCAAGGCCTCCAGCGCGTCCGCATAGGAGTCCCCGTCGCGGTCCAGCACCGCCCGCAGCGCGCGCTCGGTGTCGTCCTTCAGCCTGGCCGTGCGCGCGGCCCACAGCTCGAACCAGCCGCGCGCCTCCGCTGAGAGATGCCGCGTGAAGTCCAGGTCCTCCCAGTGCGGATAGATGGTGTGTCCGCCGTGCAGGGTGCGGCGCTTGGGCTCGCTCATGTAGCGGCTGCCCCAGTGGATCAAATAGTTGACGTAGACCAGCACGTCGCCCGCGCGCAGCTCGACCTGCTCGCCGCCGGGAATCGGCACGCGGGCGTTTTCCAACAGGCTGCGATTCTCGACCTCGGTGTTGATCCGCGTGTGGCTGCCGGGGACGATCCAGAACACGCTGTCGTCGTACAGCGGAATGTTCCACTGCATGTAGTTGGGTCCGTCCTCCACCAGGCTGTCCTGCATCGACTGCATCGGTCCCATGTCGATGGGGTGAATGTCGCGGTGCCAGGGCGCCGGACCGTAGTCGAAGGTGGGGTTGCACATCATCTGCATCGCGCTGATCCCGGCGTGCTCGTCGTCGAGCAGCTCCGCGGCCAGACCGCGAATCGGCTCCGAGACCCAAATCTCCACCGCCTCGGCCGTATCCGCGTCGATGAACGTCTCGGTGTTGCTCAACCGCGGTTGCATCGCGCTGTCCCAGATGCCGCCCGGTGGATCGTCGGGCCCGCGCTCGCGCCGCCACACCGCTCGCTGCCGATCGAGCAGCGTCTCGAAGGTCACGCGCAGCGACGCCAGCTGGTCCTCCGGGATCACGTCGCGCTTGACCAGATATCCATCGCGCATCAGCTGCGCGCGATTGCTCGACGACATCGGCCTCACCTCGGGGCTACGCCGGGAACAGCCCCATCGTGGCACCCGCGCGCGCATTCCGTCACTCCGGGTGCCCTGTTCGTCGTTCCGAGCGCCCCCTTCTGTCATTTGTATGTTGGCGACAGCCTCATCACGTGGCCGGGTGATGAGGTGGGCG
>JAPOXD010000050.1 GCA_026707285.1 Chloroflexota bacterium
CGCGGAATGATCGCCGGCGCCAGGCTGGCCTCCAGCACGTCGTCGACGGCGTTCCGACCGATCGCGTCCTTGGTCACCAGCAGCGCCTCGCGGAACACTTCGAGGGTGATGCCGAGGTCGCGGTCGTCGTGCGCCGAGCTGTGGCGCGGGTGCGTGTTGAACAAGATGCCGCGCTTGGCGGCTTCCTGCGCCACCAGCGCGTTGAGCTTCTTGGACTCGTCGGCGTCGAACGGATCGGTGAAGGTGATTCCCGGAGTCGCCGGCATGCCCGAGATCTTGACCGGCAGATCCACCTCGTCCAGCACTTCCTGCATGCCCGACTGCAAGCGCTCGCCGAAGTCCGCCAGCTGTCCCGGCACGTCCCGACGCTCGATTTCGGTGAGCGTGGTGATGGCCGCGGTGATGCCCACGAGATCGCTCCAGTAGGTGCTGCTGACGAACATGTCCGCCGCCGGCTCCATGACCCAGCGCTTGCCGACCACCGCGCCCATGGCGTAGCCATTCGAGATCGCCTTGGCGAAGCACGCCAGGTCCGGGACTACGCCCACAAAGTCCTGGATGCCGTTGGCGCCGTAGCGGAAGTTGGTGGTGACCTCGTCGAAGATCAGCACCACGTTCTCGCGCGTCGCCAGCTCGCGCACGCCCTCCAGGTAGCCCTCGGGCGGGCGAGTGGCGAGCAGGATCGGCTCCATCATGATGCAGGCCACCTGGCCGCGATGCTCCTCCAGCAGCCGCTCCAGCGGCTCCAGCTCGCCCCAGGGGAACGGAATGGACGTGCCTTCGAGCGCCTTCGGCACTCCGGTGGCTCGGATGTTCGGCAGGGCGAACGGATCGAACGCGCCCTCCTGGAGGTGCCCGGCGGCGAGGTACCAGTCGTGCCAGCCGTGGTAGCCGCTGAACAGCACCACGTCCCGCCCCGTGGCGCCGCGCGCAATGCGCACCGCAATGGCGCACGACTCGCCACCGCCCTTCGAAAACCGCGCCATTTCCGCGCAGGGGATGCGGTCGACGAGCAGCTCGGCCAGCTCGATCTCGCGCTCGCTGTTGAGCGAATAGGTCGCGCCCTTGCCGATCTGCTCGATCACGGCGTCGTCCACGACGTCGTCGGCGTATCCAAGGATCGCCGAGGTCACCGACATGCCGAAGTCGACGTATTCCACGCCCTGGTCGTCCCAGATGCGTGAGCCCTTGCCGCGCTCGGCGTACACCGGCGCAAATCCGTTGGAGAAGGCGTAGGGCCGCCGGCTGATGAGTTGCGAGCCGCCGGGAATTATGCGATTGGCGCGCTCCCACAGCGCGTAGGAGCTGGCCACGTCGTGCGTGCGGGGATCTTTCACGTCTTTCCGCCTTTGCCGATGGGTACCGGGATAGGGTTGCCGTTGCCGGGAGCGTGGGTTCAAGGTAGCGCCGGTGCTGCCGGATGCCAATAGGGCCGTTGCTAGACTCGCCCGCTTGCTCTTCCGCGTTTGCCCGGTGATCCGCCGAGTTCTTGAAATACCGGACCCGGGACTGCGCGAACCGTGCGCGCCGGTTGCCGAGATCACGCCCGACCTCGTGCGCCTGGCCGGCGACATGTTCGACACCATGCACGCGAACGCCGGAGTTGGGCTCGCCGCGCCGCAGGTTGGCGTGCATGCCCGGCTCTTTGTGCTCGAGCTGCCGCCGGACGACGATGACCCGCTGTCGGGCCGCCGGTTCGTCCTGATCAATCCCGAAATAGCGTTGACCGGCGCGCGCACGGAGATGGTGGAAGGCTGCCTGTCGTTACCGGGATTCCGCGCGATGATCAATCGCGCCGAAGGCGTCACGGTCGAGTTCACGCAGCTCGACGGGGCGCGCGTGGCGCTGGACGCGCGTGGGCTATTCGCACAAGCCGTGCAGCACGAGGCCGATCATCTCGACGGCGTGCTCTTCATCGATCACCTCAAGTCGATGCTGGACCTGGAGAAGATTCCCCCGGAGATGCTGGACTGGACCGAGGAGACCGAAGCCGAAGCTGCGTAGGCTGCTGAGCTAGCGCGAGACCTCCCGGATGAAGTGCCGCAGCTCCGGCACCAGCAGGTCGCCCAGGGCAAGCTCCACGGCAGCTGTGGATCCCGGCGAGCAAACGATCAGCGCCCGTCCCAGCTTGCCCGCCACGGCGCGCGACATGACGGACGCCGCGCCAATCTGGTCCCAGCTGGCCCGGCGGAACCACTCGCCGTAGCCGTCGAGCACCTTGTCGAGCATCGGCGTCACCGTGTCCACGGTGATGTCTCGGTCGCCCAGACCCGTGCCGCCGGTGCAGAACACGAACTGGGCGCCCGCCGCCAGCGATGCGTCGATCGCGCCGCGAATAAGGTCGGCGTCGTTGACCACAAGATCGCGGTGCACGATTTCGTGACCACCGTCGCTGATGAGGCGCTCCGCGGTGCGCCCGGAGCGGTCGGTGCGCTCGGTGCGCGAGTCGCTGATGACGAGCACCGCGCACTTGACGGCGCCGATGCGCTCGGACTCGTGACGGTGCTCCTGGGTTGAGTGGGACCCGTGGTGCGCGTGCGTCATTGGCGTGGCCTGTCGGCTGGGATCGCGTCGATGGTCGCACAGCCCCTCGGCGGGGTTGTTGCTAGGCTCGAAGTATGAGTGGTTCAAGGGCGCCGCAGGCGGCCACGGACGCCGCGCCGGCCGGCGCGGCGATCCGGGTTTCGCTGCTGCTGTTCGCTTCGGTGGCCGAGGCCGTGGGCGAGCGGCGGCGCGAGGTGCGCGTGCCCGAGGGCACGACGGCCCGCGGCCTGTTTGAACAATTGGCAGCCGACGTGCCGGCGCTGGCGGGCCGCGCCGATCACGTCTCCTTCGCGCGCAACCAGCAGTTCGTGCCGCCGGACACGGTCCTTGCGGACGGCGATGAGCTGGCGGTGATCCCTCCGGTATCGGGGGGCGCGTGAACATCAAGCTCACGCACGAGCCCATCGACGCCGACGCGCTGATCCAGCGGGTGACGCGGCCCGGCAACGGCGGCATCTGCACGTTTCACGGCATCGTGCGCGACAACATGGACGGCCGTCCGGTCGTGAAGCTGGAGTACGAGGCGTTCGAGCCGATGGCGCTGCAGGAATTGGAGCACATCGGGCGGCAGGCGGAGGAGCGCTGGGACCTGTCGGACGTGGAGATCGAGCATCGAGTCGGCGAGTTGCAGATCGGCGAGGCCAGCGTGGTGATCGCGGTCGGCGCGCCGCACCGCGCCGAGGCCTTCGAGGCCTGCCGCTACATCATCGACACGCTCAAGACCACCGTGCCGATCTGGAAGAAGGAGTTTTACCGGGACGGCGCGGTATGGATCGAACCGACCGCCGCCGGCTAGGACCGCGGGGTTCGGCGATTCGGGCCTGAGCCGGAGTCCAGTTCGTCGTCAACCGTGTGTGACCGAAGATCCCATGCTGCACGCAGCATGGGCCACCGGACGCGCAGCGCGGGCCCCCGGTTTGTCCCCCGGCTCTACCCGGCCAGCCAGCCTCCGTCGATCGGCAGGACGTGTCCGGTCACGAACGCGGACGACTCGGACGCCAGAAACACCACCGCACCGGCCAGATCATCCGGCATACCCCAGCGGTTCATAGGGGTGCGCCCGAGAATCCAGTTGCTCCACACCGGATCGTCATAGCGCGGCTGGGTGAGGTCGGTGAGGATGTAGCCGGGCGCAATGGCGTTGACGGTGATGTTCTGCTTGGCGAACTCCACGGCGAGCGCCTTGGTGAGCTGGGCCACGCCGCCCTTCGACGCGCCGTATACCGAGATGGGCTTGAATCCCAGGAAGCTGGTGAGCGATCCGGTGTTGATGACGCGGCCATAGCCCCCGCGCACCATCAGGCGCAGCCCGTATTGCGACGCGAAGAACACGCTGCGCAGGTTGATGTCGAGCACCCGGTCCCACTCCTCAGGCGTGACCTCGAGCACCGGCGTGCGCAGACCGATGCCGGCGTTGTTCGCCAGGATGTCGAGACGGCCGAATTCGTTGTCAGTCTTGTCGAAGAGGGCGGCCAACTCGTCCAGGTCCCGTACATTCGTGGGTACGGTCAGGGCCCGGCGCCCCATGCCCTCGATCTCGTCGGCGGTGGCTTCGAGCTGGTCTTTTGAGCGTGCCGCCAGCACGACGTCCGCGCCCGCGTGCGCCAGCGCCAGGGCCATGCCGCGCCCGATGCCGCGACCGCCGCCGGTCACCAGGGCCACGCGGCCGGTCAGATCGAATGACGGTCCAGAGGCGGAGGTGCTCATGCGCGACAGCGTTTCGGTGGGGGCGGGGGTTGGTGTCGCCGATGGTCGCACAGACCTCCGGCGAGGGTCGGCCCGGGAGGGTCGAGGATGCGATGATGGGACGTCACGTCCTGAGGGGTTTGCGCATGGCGATGCCGCGCGTGGGCGACCGCGCCCCCGTCTTCGAGATTCAAGCAACCGACGGCAGCCTCGTTCGGCTCGATGAGCAGCGGGGTCGGAAGGTGGTTTTGTTCTTCTATCCGCGGGACGACACTCCCGGTTGCACCCGCGAGGCGTGCGGCTTTCGAGACCGCATGTCCGAGATTGCGGACCGCGGGACCGCCGTGTTTGGCGTCAGCGACGATCCGGTCGAGTCGCACGAGCGCTTCAGCGACAAGTTCAACCTCAACTTCCCGCTGCTGGCCGACGTGGAGCGCCAGGCCATCGAGGCCTACGGCGTTTGGGTGGAGAAGACGATGCGGGGGCGGACGTTCATGGGCACGCAACGCGCGACGTTTCTCATCGACGAGGACGGCATGGTGAGCGCCGTTTGGCCGGACGTGAAGCCCGACGACCATGCCGAGGAGGTGGTGCAAGCCCTCGACGCCTAGTCCACACGCTGCTGCCGCCTAACGGCAGTCTCGGCGCCAGGCCCACATAGCTCAGTTGGAAGAGCGCGTTCTTGGTAAGAACGAGGTCCCCGGTTCAATTCCGGGTGTGGGCTCCGAAGCAGGTTTACAGGTTCAAACCACACCATAACTGATAGCCGTGGAAAAACCCGGCCTGCCACAGCGCTCCACCACACCATAACTGTGATAACCTTTTGGTGTCTTCAGCACGCCTCGAATCGCCCGACCCATGCCTCGCAACCGCCCCGCTCGCTCCCAACTCCGAACCAATCCGCGCCCCGCGCGCCGCGCCCCGGCCCACGAACCGCCGCGCGGCTACGGCGACGTGGCGACCCTGGCACTGTCCTGGCGGCGGACGTTGGCGGCCGAAAACAAGTCGCCGGCCACGCTCGACACCTACCTGCGGACCGTGCGCCTGTTCGTGCAGTTCCTCGCGGTGCAGGGCATGCCGCGTGAGATCGAGGCAATTCGGCGCGAGCACTGCGAGGCCTTCGTGCAGGACCAACTGGACCGCCACTCGGCCTCGACGGCCAACACGCGCTACCGCAGTCTGCAGCGCTTCTTCGGCTGGGCCGAGGACGAGGGCGAGGTCAATATCTCGCCCATGCATCGGATGCGCCCGCCAAAGTTCGAGGAGCGCGTGCCGGACGTTCTGGAGGTCGACGACCTGCGGCGCCTGCTGGAGGTTTGCCGCGGTCGCTCGTTCGAGGCGCGGCGCGACCTGGCGATCCTGCTGCTACTAATCGATACGGGCATGCGGCGCGGTGAGGTGGCCTCGGTGCGCGGCGACGACCTGGACCTCGACCAAAGCCTGCTGCGTGTGCTGGGCAAGGGCGGTCGCGAGCGCCTGGTGCCGTTGGGCCGGAAGCTGGTGCAGGCGCTGGATCGCTATCTGCGGTCCCGGGTGACGCACGCGCACGCGGAGGCGGCGGCACTGTTCTTGGGGCGAGGCGGGCCGATCACGCCGAGTGGCGTCTATCAGATCGTCCGGAACCGGGCGCGCGAGGCCGGCATCCCGAAGGTGCATCCCCACCAACTGCGGCACTCCTTTGCCCATGCCTGGCTGGTGGCTGGCGGGCAAGAGACGGACCTCATGCGCGTGGCCGGCTGGCGCAGTCGCGCGATGGTGGGCCGCTATGCGGCCAGCGCTGCGTCGACGCGTGCCCGTGAGGCTCACCGGCGCCTGTCACCCGGCGATCGGCTATAGACGCGTGACCGACGACGCCGGGGACTGACTCCGGCGACTCGCCTCGGGCCGTCCGGCCGTTGTGCGGATGGCGGCGCCGTGCTGATTGCCCGTGCGCGCCGAGCGCAGCGCGAATGCCCGGCGAAGGAGACGTTTCTCGCTAGGGTCAGAGTTCAGGTGACTCACGATTCACTAGGAGTCACGGCGTTCGCGCACCGGTGGGCGCCTGCGGCCATCTGGTGGGTCGACGTGGCGGATTCGTGCTCCCGAAGTCACCCGAGAAGTCCACGGCTCCATCCACGTCGAAGGCACGCAGCCGAATGCCGGATGCCACAGTCCCCCATTGCCGTTCGGGACCGGCAGGTCATGGTTCCAACTTAAATTCAAGGTCGTGGGCTTGAGTTCCGTGACGCACTTCTAGCGGAAGCGGATCGACGGGATTAGCCACCGAACAGTACGGATTCCTGGCTTACGTGCGCCCCTGACAACGGCCAGACTCCTGTAGGTCACGCGGTGCAGTTGGCCACGCGACCCGTCATTCCGCGAGGACTCCGGACCGGTCGAGGAGCGCGATGTCGGCCGAAGACGAACCCCCAAAGCAAATGGACCCGACCGAAATGGCCCTGCGCGGGCGAATCGGAGCGTTTCGCCTGCATGCGGCGCGCGACCCCCGAATCACGACAGGCCGTGCGCGCGCTGCCTTTCTTGCGCGCTTCGAAGCCGAGGTCGATCCCAAGGGCTTGCTGAATCCGCGCGAGCGCCAGCGTCGGGCGCTGGCCGCGCGCCGCGCCTACTTCGCCCGGCTGGCGCTGCGGTCGGCCCAGGCGCGGCGTCGCCGGCGAGAACGTCGATCCAGCAGCGATATCGACTAACCGGCTGATCCGAACCGTCTTCGTAGGGCGCGCCAACGTCTGTTCTGAGCAGTTGAATCCACTGGGCGATGGAGCCGGTGTGGAGGTGGGTTTGTCGCAGTCACCTATGGGCCAGGATCAGCGGAGTGGCTTGCCGGAGGTTCTGGGAGAACTTGCTGTGGCCGTAGGCCTATCGTGGCCGCGCGGACGGTAGCGATCGGTCGCCGCGCTGCCACGAGATTTACGGAAACCTGGGGTGGCCGACATCGCTCCGGCGGGGATCATCGGACGGTGCACAGACTGCATCCAAATCCCAGTCCAGCGCGTCGACATGGCCGGGCCGAACTGCGGCGATCACCCGATGCGCCGACCTTCACTGCTTCGACGGCGGCCGGCGTTCGCCGACACAACCGGGCCCGGCCATCATGACGCCAAGCCGCCGCCGGACCAAGGCTGCGGATCACGGGCTGCGACTGCTCACCGTGAAGCAGGTGGCCGACCTCTGGCAGCTCCACGAGGGACGCGTCCGCCGCATGTGCCATGCCGGGCTGATCCGACACATTCGCATCGGTCGCTGGATCCGCATCCCCAGCCACACGCTGCAGGAAGACCTGCACGCGCTGCTCGATGCCGGGCAGATTGGGGCGGCCAGCCGCCCCGACGAGACTTGGAACGCATGACCGGGGCGCGGACGCAGACGCGGCCACGGCGGCCGGGAGGTCTCCGCACATTGCGGCGGTGGCGGCCGCCGTCGGATTAAGAGTCCAGAGTCTCGGGTGCTCGGAAACTTTCCCCGGCGGGCGCCAACCCCTGCCACACCTGTAATCCGCTGCGCCGAGTGTCGCGCCAGGGCGGCCAGCGGGGCGCAGAGTGGGCCCAGATGTTGGCAGGACGTTGGCAGATCGATGCCATTGGATCGTGAAGCAGTTTTGGATTCGGAGGACCTGACGCGATCGCGGCGACCGCAGTGTAGCCGTCCGGAGTGCAGGGAATTGGGTCGCCACTCAGCGCCCGCCGGTGCCTCCGTGGTCGCGCCCATACCGCCGATCCGCTGCCGGGGCATTTGGGCGACCGCGTCGCGGACGGGCACTGACTACACACGTCGGATGCGGCGGCGTCTTTGAGAAGAGACTCGCCAGCGCTCACGGCTAGTCCATGGCGAGGAATACATGAATCACTCTGGTCATGGAGTGTTTCGAACGTCGACCTCGGTGCTGTCTGCATACCCCAATCCGTCGGCTGCTTGCCGGGCGGCTTGGTGAGTCCCACAGGGCGGCAGCGTTGATGGGCGGCCCTTCAGGGTGCCTCGCACTGGTTGTCGACTCGAACTGGGGCATCTGAAACAGGAGTCGTCACCGCGCAGAGTGTCAACGGCGCGCCGCGCGGCGGAAGGGGCCGAGATTGTACCCCTGGGGCACTTCGAGATCGATGCACCTGCGACGGCCGCCGCAATTGACACCCGAGATGTTCCGGGGCGAATATGCGCATCACGTCACTAGTACCGGAACTATATAGATTTCCTCACTGATCGAATTTGGGGCTGCGCTGCCTTGAGCCCCGTATTGGATCGGGCCCGCCGGGCGGCGTCTTGGTCGTGGCTGGCGGGGATGCGTGGCCTGATCCGGCGCCATGGGCGGCTGCTGCGGGTGACCGGTGCGGCGCTGGGCACGCTGTTCCTGATGAGTTTTGCGGTCGTGAACTATGAAGCGCTGGTGGCGCAGGAGGCGGGAGACGGGATCCGCTTCATCGATCTGAGCGAATATCCCACGCACCTGACCGTCGACGGCTTCGAGGTGGAGTTGACCAATCTGTCGTCGGTGGTGACCTACGAGGTGGTCGTGTCGAGCGACAGCGTCCGCGTGGGAATCGGCGGATGCGGCACTCAGTCGCAGACGGCGACGGTGACGGGGGTAGCGGCGCGGAAACTCAGCTTCGCGGTGTACGCCTGTGCCGTGGGCGAGGCGACGGTTACCGCGGAAGTGCGGCAGGCGGGGGGCACCGGTGCCGAGGCGTCGGTGAGCCGGCAGCTCGAGGTGGAGGCGCTGCCCGAGATCGTGATTGGTCCCAAGGGGGAGCGGATCCGAACGACGCCACAGGGGGCGGCGGGGGCGTCGGGGGCGGTGCCGAAGACGGGCACCCCCGGGATCGTGCCGCGTTCCACCATCCAATTCAACGACATTACGGCGACCTCGGTGCGCGTGACGTGGGGCCAGCCGAGCAGCGGGGGGCTGGGCAAAAAGCTGACGGGCTTCGGGTTGAAGTTCTGGAAGGACGAGATTCAAGAGCCGTCGTATGAGAGTAGATACCTGGACATAGTCGGCCCCCTGCCCCCGAACACGCCCCCAAACACGCCGTCGGAGTACATCAAAACAGGCCTGGAGCCCAACAAGCTCTATAACTTCCGCATCCACGCCTGCAACGGCGAGGACAGCTGCGGGTATTGGACCAACCCGGCCCTGCAGTTTCAGACACCGCCGATGGCCACGCCGACACCCACCCCGACGCCGGCATCGACTCCAGGGAGCCCGACCGAGCCGCATTCGATTCTTTTTGAGTCCATACGCACCACTTCGTTCAAGGTGAAGTGGAGCCCGCACGTGAATACTGGCGGCACTGCCCTCACTGGATTCGGAATTCTCGTAGGGAAGATGCGGGGAAACGTACCGGATTGGTCAGCTAGCACCACGAAGTGGGCGGGCAAGAGTGCGCGGGCTCAGGACGTGACCAGGCTGGATGACCTGAAGAAAGAAACGGAGCTGAAACCGGGCACGACATATGTGGTCAAAATCAAGTCATGTAACGGCGCCGGTGGCCGCACCAGTTGCGGCAACTGGTCGGTCGACAGCCAGGTGACGACTGCCACTTCCTCATCGTCATCAAAGCTCGCCTCACCCGAGTTGGTCATTAGGCCGCTTCCCTATCGAGGTGATCGCTTCGGTTATCGCCTCGAATGGGATTCGGTAGACAACGCGGATACCTATCTAATTGGCAGATTTGTCAGAGGTCAAGTCAGACTATTCAAATCGATCTCATCAAACTCGCCGACTTCTCTCTCTTTCACGTTGGATGAAGAAATGAAGCCAGAACACTTTGGCACTTCTAGCTTGATTTACACTGCCACCGCCGTTCCTTCTGATGGCAATTTTAGCCCTAGCAATCGCAGCATGATCACCGTCGCCGAGAACCCGATCGCTCGTATCAAAGGCGGGGTGCGGGACTCGGAAGATCAATTGTACGCGGAGGTGACGTGGCCGATGGTTGTCGGAGCAACATCCTACACCATCCACTACCGCGAGCTTAGCGGTAACCACACTGACTTGGACTGGGTGCTCGAGTCAGCATACGCACCCGGATCTGTCGCCAACCCTTGGAAATCTATCGACGTAACACCGCCGAACCTCCAACGTTTAAGATATACCCATAAAATCGGGCCGCTCGAGCCGGAAAAGATTTACGGTGTGAATCTCGCGTATTCTAGTGGGTCCGAAACCTTCGGATCTGTCCGTGAAGCGTACGTATGGTCGTCGGATAGCTCCCTGACAAACGGTGACCGCGTGGCAACATTCCCTCTCACAAATCGGCGGCGGGGAAGTGCCATGGTATATCGCTATCGAGTCTGCTTCAATTTGTTCGACGAGGCGGTTCTGCCAGAAGACAAACCTCCGGAGACCATAGACGACATAAAGCTTGCTTGGTCGGCTCTTGTGGATCATGCATTAGGGCAGTGGGAGACAGCAACCGATGGTGTAGTGAAAATGATTAGACGAACCGATCCATGTGCCGACTATACAGGGGCTATTAATGCAATCCACAATCATCCGGAAGTTGTTAAGTTGGGTGATGGTGCCATCGACAAGTCTCGCCTGCTATCGGTCCTGGAGATGTTAAGTACCTATGCCGATATTGAATATTCTAATCTTAATGTTAGTGAGGTGATTGTGATTGATTTTGAAAACCCGCTGGTGCGTAAATTCGAGAGGGAGGCGAAATATTCAAACATCACCAGTGAGGTTCGCGTTGCCTCGTGCATTTTTCCGGAGAAAGATGATCCGGACGACAGAGCGTGTGTGCGTCCGCTCGAAAATTATAAAATACGGGGGGCGTCACTCGACATATTGATTGCGGCGCGGGACAGTTATGAAGGGCCAGGATCTGTAGTCGCGGGCGTTAAAGATAATACATGTTTAGGTCAACATATGAATCGTCAGGAATATTATACAAAGATAGTCCATGAAGGTGGGCATGTTCTCGGGATTGGCGGCGGTTCTGATGTTCCTGCTGGGTGGAACGAGGGACTCGTCAAACAGCATTCCACAGTACGCGAATCGATAATGAGCTACAAGAGTAGGGACCTGCGGAGCGATGCGCCGGAACATAGGTTGGCCCCGGTTCCCTCGTGCGCGCCATACCCCCTCGATGTGATGGCGATATATGCGCTCTATTACCGGTAGTGGTCAATTATGACCAGAGCGTGAGTTTTGCATAACTTTGGTCAACGGCTCGGGCTTGTTGCCCCGTTTGCCGGCATCGCGGTCTTGGTGATCGCGCTTGGAGTTGTGATCAATGAGAAGCTGCAAGAGCTTCCTGACGTTAGCGTTGGAGATGTTCATATCTATGGTGCGCGGCCGTGTGTAGGGCAGCTGAGTGCTCGGAATGGTGTGGAGGGGAGTGAAAGATACGGAGGAATGCGAAATGGGAACATCGATGGAATGGAGATGCTTTCCAGTGGTGGTATGGAAATAATATACCCTCGATATTATGTTGAGTGGCGGCCGAATTCGTCGCAGATAGTGTTTGCGGACGTTCGCAGTGGCGCGAGGGATTATCGCGGTCTGTATGTAGTGGATAGCGATGCGGGGTCAATGCGAACCTTGCATTCGCACGGTAGATCGAGTGCGCCCGGTAATTATTTGTACGGTATTTATGCGGATATTTCGCCGAGTGGTGATCAGATCGTCTTTACGACGTGCTCGTTCCTGCCCGATGGAAACGGCGATGCAGGCGACACAGAAGCAAGGTTTAGCAATGGCGTCGCGTATTTCAGCGACCGTGTGAGGTTTCAAGACGACGATCACTACTATGAGATTGGAGTCATGGCGCTTGACGAGCCAGGCGTAAGACGTTTGACGACGAATAATCACAACGACTTTTTTCCGATGTGGTCGCCCGATGAACAGTCGATCGTATTCCTGTCGGATCCCGATTACCCGTTACCAGCGAAGAGGTATGTGAACGTTCACGGTTATGAGGAAGTGCGAGTGATGCCAGCTGTGATTGGAGATGCGGTTCATGGCAGTGAATGGCCGAGAGGTGAGGTGATTGAGTTGATGCGGACGTGGCTGCAGGTAAATCGCCTGCATCTCGAGGAGATTCAACATTTTCCGCGTCTCGCTCGGTATCCGCCGCGCTGGTCGCCCGACGGAGAGCGCCTTGTGGTCTTGTTGATTGAAGGTCTTGCTTCGAGGGATCGACTGTTTAACGAGAATCTTCCGGCGGGGTTACGGGACCTGCGTTGGACTTCGGGAGTCTACATGATGAGGCCGCACGGCGCGTATTTGGTGCGGATTTCGGGAGCGCTTAGCGGTGTGACGTGGTCGCCTGACGGGAAACGAATGGCGCTGGTGCGTGTGGAAGACGGAGCTGCTGCGCTCGTGTCGATGATGCGCGATGGTTCGGATGCGAAGGTAATCACCTGGCTGACCGACGAGGAGGTTCTGGGCAAGCGAGTTCCGTGGGATGGCATGCCGGTCCCGCCGATAGACCCAATATCGTGGTCGCCGGACGGGCGCCACATTTTGTTTCGCTGTGGCGACCAGCTCTGCGTTGTGACTGTCGCCGGAGAGCGCGTCGGAGCGTGGCCGCTGCAATTGACGGACCCACGCTCGCAGTTTCAGGCGGCGTGGTCGCCCGACGGCTCACGGATTGCTGTTTACGGGGAGTTTGTTCCCCCCCTGCCGGTGTCTGGCCGGCGGCTATTACAGAGCGAGTACTTTCGCCAGGAAGCGACGGGCGCCAGTGCGAATCGGATTGTGCTGTTCACCATGGCCCCCGACGGCAGTGACGTCCGGCCGCTCGTGGGTCGACATGGCCGCGACGGTGCCCTTGTAGTTCTGGGCGCCGGCGGAGCCGAGAAACCCGGGGGTGGGGGCGACAGTGGCGCGGACGTCGTTGGCGCCGACGCAGCGGAAGCGACAGGGGATGGTCGGGCGTGCACGGCGGGCCGGATGGTGGCGTATCCGGACGCCCATCCGGAGTTGGTGCGGGACTGCGAGACGCTGCTGAGATTAGGGGAGGCGCTCGCGGGTGACGCGGAGTTGGACTGGGGGGACGGCCAGCACCTCATGGCGTGGCAAGGGGTGGACGTGGACGGGCGGCCGCCGCGGGTGCAAGAACTGCACCTGGGCGGGAGCGGCTTGACGGGGACGGTGCCGCCCGAGTTGGGCGACCTGTCCGGGCTCACGCACATTCGACTGCCGTACAACGAGATTAGCGGCAGCATTCCGCCGCAGCTGGGCCAGTTGACCAATCTGACCGAGCTGAACCTCAGGAAGAACAACCTGACCGGCGAGATTCCGGTGGAATTGAGTCGGCTGATCAACTTGACTCGGCTCGACCTGAGCGACAACGAGCTGACGGGTTCGATCCCGGTGGGGCTAGCGCGGTTGACCAAACTTAAGGAGCTATTTCTTTTCGGCAATGATTTGGCTGGCTGCATTCCGCCGGCGCTGCACAGAGTCCCGGACAACGACCTGGCCGGCCTGAGGCTTCCGGATTGTGATCCCGAGTGATGCGCCGCCTACGCCGGCCGGGAGGTCCAGTGGGCACAGCCACGGGGCATCTTGCGCAGCGCCGGCGGGCAGCACGTGCCGGCTGGTTCAAACTTCTAGTCGCGGCGCTGCTGCTGGTGGCAATTGCCGCTGGCGCCAGTCGAGAAAGGCTGAATCTTGAGTCGGAGACCCAGCTCACAGCAGACTATTCGCTGGGGGCCGTTGCAGTCGATTCTCGATCCGGGGCTCAAGCGGATGAGCCGGTATCTCGCGAGCGCGCGGGTGCCCGAGATCCGGCTGTCGGTCGTTTGGGCGGTGAGATGCACGCCACTCCGGAATCAGCGCCGACGGTGGAGGATTTGTTGGCGCATGGACTGCACCTAACGGGCGCTTCGCCGGTGCACCTCGCAGTGCGGGGTACCGCTGCGGCCAACTCGGTGCGCTGCCGGTGGCGCGGGATCGCGCGCACTTCGTCGCAGCGGGAAAACGCGATCCGCGCTTGGCTGCAGTTACAGGATAGCGACGCGATTCCTTCAGCGCGGAATCTCGAGGTCATGTTTATAGCTACGTTCGATGTCCTCAACCCCGAATACCGCGAGACCGTGAAATCCAATTTCCTGGCGATCGCGCGGGGCGGGCTGTCGGAGGAGTACCTATTCCTGACGTGCTTCGCGGACTACACGGTGAGTAACTACCTGCTGGGTGCCGGACCGACGACCGTATCGGTGGCCTACGACCGGCGGGGTGAGGCGGCGTCGTACGAGCTGTACCGGCGCGAGCACGAGGCGGGGACGTTCGGTAGCGAAGCATTGCAGACGCAGGGCGACTACGAAGCGTCGCTGCAAGCCATCGTAGTGGCGGCGGAGGAGGCGCTGGCGGCGGAGATTGGGAGTCGGGAGCAGATCGTGTTCCTGGCGCCGATGGGGGCGCACAACGCCATCGCGTTCGAAGCCTGGCAGGCGGTGGCGCACTGGGACGTGGTGACGGCTGACGACGACACAGTGAACGCGGTGCGGGTGGGCGCGTACGCGGGCGACCCGGAGTACACGCAGACGCTGGCCAACCTGACGAGCCGGATCACCACGGCGGCGGCGAGCGACGCGCACGCGACGACGCGGATCGCCAACGTGAGTGGCCTGCAGCAGAAGTACCGGGACATGGGCGCCTACGGCGACATCACGCCCGGCGACGGGCAGACGACCACCTTCACGCCGTCCCAGCCGCCGGCGGCGCCGACGTGCACCAACGGGACGGCGGTGGCGACGCCGAACGACAACCGGGGCTTGGTCCAAGACTGCGAGACGCTGCTGGCGGCCAAGGACACGCTGCGAGGCACGGCCACGCTGGACTGGGCCACCAGCACCGCCATCGGCAGTTGGGAGGGGATCACCACCGGCGGCACGCCGAGCCGGGTGACGGGGTTGGACCTGGCGAGCGAGAGCCTGACGGGGACCATTCCGGCGGGGTTGGGCAGCCTCTTCGAACTGACCACGCTCGACCTGAGCGGCAACCAGCTGACGGGGACGATCCCGGCGGAGCTGGGCTGGCTGACGAATCTGACGGAGCTGCGGCTGTCCGGCAACTCGCTGACGGGCTGTATCCCACTGCCGCTCAAGAGCGTCGCCACCAACGACCTGAGCTCTCTCAACTTGCTCTACTGCGAGCCGCCGGCGCCGACCAACCTGCGCGCGGGCACGCCGGGCGAGCGAACCGTGGCGCTCACCTGGGACGCGGTGACCCACGCCGGCAAGTACCGGGTCGAGTACCGCCCGGGCGACCCGACCGCATGGACCATGGACAGCGACACGATCACCGGCACGACGCACACGGTGGACGAGCTCACGTGCGGGACGTCGTACGAGTTGCGGGTGAGCGCATACGGCAGCGGCACGACCTATGCGGCGGCCTGGGGTGAGCCGTCGACGACCGTCACCACCGAGACGAGCGCTTGCACGCCGCCAACTGTGGGCGCCACGAGCTACGCCTTCACGGTGAGCGCGTTGGCGGCGGTGGGCGCGGCAGTGGGCACGGTGACGGCCACGGACGCCGAGGGCAGCGCCGTGACCTACGCGATCACCGAAGGCAATGACGACGAGGTATTCGCGATCGACGAGACCAGCGGCGCGATCACGGTGGCGGCGGCGTTGGATCAGGCGGACGCGCCCTACGAACTGACGGTGGCGGCCAGCGACGCCGCGGGCGGTACGGCCACGGTGCCGGTGACGGTGCGGCTGACGGACCTGGACTACGACGTGGACGACGACGGGCTGCTCGAGGTGGCGAGCCTGGCGCAGCTGCACGCGATCCGCTGGGACCTGGATGGCGACGGCGCCTCCAGCGAGGCCGGGTACGCGGCGGCGTTCCCCGACGCCGTCACGGGCATGGGATGTCCCGCGACCGGCTGCACCGGATATGAACTGACGCAGGCGCTGGACTTCGATACGGATGGCAGCGGGACGGTGGACGCCACCGACGACTACTGGAACGGCGGATCGGGGTGGGTGCCCATCGGGACGACCGCCGCGAAATTCGCCGCAACCTTCGACGGCAACCGCCACATCATCGCCAACCTGTTCATCGACCGGAGCGCCGCCAACGGCGTGGGGCTGTTCGGAGTGACGGATGCGACGGCGGTCATCCGCAACGTGCGGCTGGACGGCGTGGACGTGACAGGCAACGACGACGTCGGCGGGCTGGTGGGCAACAGCGCGGGCAGCGTCAGCGGCAGCACAGCTTCCGGCGCGGTGGCGGGCAACGAGGACGTGGGCGGGCTAGTGGGGCGCAACGCCGGCACGATCACGGCAAGTTACGCCACGGGCGCTATCGCCGGCGCCGGTCGCGCGTCGGGGCTGGACTTCCTGGGCGGGCTGGTGGGGCGGAATGCGGGCTCGATCGTCACCAGCTACGCCAAGGTGGAGCTTGCAGGCGACCGCTACACCGGCGGCCTGGTGGGGCAGAACGCGACCGGAGGCACGATCACGGCAAGCTACGCCAGCGGATCGGTGCGGGGCGCCCATCACGTGGGCGGGCTGGTGGGCCGCAACTACGGCATGGTGACGGCCAGCTACGCCACCGGGATCCCGACTGGCAACCGCAGCGTTGGCGGGCTGACGGGCGCGGAGATCAGCGGTTCCACCGTGACGGCCAGCTATTGGGACACGACAGCGAGTGGGCAGAGCACAAGCGCCGGCGGAGCCGGCAAGACCACGAGCGAGTTGCAGACGCCGACCGACTACTCCGGAATCTATGCCGACTGGAACGTGAACGTGGACGGCGTCGCGGGCGGGGACGCCCCCTGGCACTTCGGCACCACGGGGCAGTATCCGGCGCTGCGAGTGAACGTTGACGGCAACGGCACGGCGAGTTGGGAGGAGTTCGGCGACCAGCGTCCGGCGCCGGGCGCGCCGGGCAACCTGAGCGCCGCCGCCGGCCACGGACGCGTCGTGCTTACGTGGGAGAAACCACCCGCGTTCACAATCGATCAGTACCCGGTCGTCAAATATCAGGTTCAGCAGGATGGCGGGCCCTGGACGGACATTCCAAACGGCGCGTCGGGTGGGGCCAACGTCACGTCCTTCACCGCCACCGGCCTGACCAACGGCATCGCATATGGCTTTGCCATCCGCGCGATCAACGCCATCGGCGATGGCGCCGCATCGGAGACGGTAACGGCGACTCCGGTGGCCGGGGATTACGACGCGGACAACGACGGATTAGTCGAGGTCGCCACCTTGGCGCAGTTGCACGCGATGCGGTGGGACCTGAATGGCGACGGCTCGTCGACTGATCCGGGCTACGCCCTGGCCTTCGACGCTGCCCAGGCCGGGATGGGCTGTCCCGCGTCTGGCTGCACCGGTTACGAGTTGACGAGGGACCTGGACTTCGACACGAACGGCAATGGCGTGGTGGACGTGCAGGACGCCTACTGGAACAACGGGGCGGGATGGGAGCCCATTGGCACGTATAACGCGACGTTCGAGGGCAACGGGCACACGATCGCGAACCTGGTGATCGATCGCGAAGAGACCGACGAGGTGGGCTTCTTCAGCCGACTTGGTTCGAGCGGCGTGATCCGCCGCGTGGGGCTGCGGAACGTGGACATCACCGGGCGGAATGAGACCGGGGGCCTGGTTGCTGACAACGACCGAGGGACGATTAGAGCCAGCTACGTCAGCGGACGGGTGACGGGGCGGTGGCGGGTCGGCGGATTGGTGGGGCACAACGGCCGCGGCGACATCAGCGCCAGCTACGCGGCGACCGCGGTGACCGGCAACCACTGGGAGATCGGCGGGCTGGTGGGGTGGCACAGCCGGGGGACGATCACGGCGAGTTACGCCACGGGCGTGGTGACGAACCGGCACCGGGCGGGAGGCCTCGTGGGATTCAACGACCACGGCACGATCACCGCGAGCTACGCCACGGGCGCCGTGCGCGGCGCGGGGGGCAACCTGGGCGGTCTGGCAGGCGGCAGCAACGGCACGACCACGGCGAGCTACTGGGACACGGCGACGAGCGGGCAGAGCACGAGCGCAGGGGGCGTAGGCCAGACGACGAGCGGGCTGCAGACGCCGGTGGGGTACACGGGCATCTACGCGGCGTGGAACGTGGACGTGGATGGAGTGACGGGCACCGACGATCCGTGGCACTTCGGGACGGCGGCGCAGTACCCGGTTCTCAAGATCGACTTCAACGGGGACGGGACGGCGAGTTGGGAAGAGTTCGGGGATCAGCGCCCGACACCGGACGCGTCGCTGGTGGACTACGACGCGGACGACGACGGGCTGATCGAGGTGGCGAACCTGGCGCAGCTGCACGCGATGCGCTGGGATCTGGATGGAAATGGAGCGGCCACCGAGGCCAGCTATGCCGCGGCCTTCCCGAACGCGCCGGCGGGGATGGGGTGCGCGACCGGCTGCACGGGCTACGAGCTGACGGGGGACCTGGACTTCGACACGAACGGCAACGGTGTGGTGGACGTGCGGGACGCGTATTGGAACGACGGGGCGGGCTGGGAGCCGATCGGCAGCCGCGATGCGAAGTTCGCCGCGATGTTCGAAGGCAACGGACACACCATCACCAATCTATTGATCGATCGGAGCGCCACCAAGGACGTGGGGCTGTTCGGCGAGACGGCGGCGACGAGCACGGTGCGCCGGGTGGGACTGGTCGCGGTCGACGTGCGGGGGC
>JAPOXD010000006.1 GCA_026707285.1 Chloroflexota bacterium
AATTGATGCGCTTGCTCGACGACCTCGTACGCTGGGACGCGCTCGCGCCGGCGTCTCGGTAGGGCCGGCACCGCACCAGGCAACACCAAAGGCAAGGACACCCGACACGACCATGGCCGCACGCAAACGCGCCGCCTCCGCGGCGACCAAGACCCGCGGGGGAAAGAACCTCGTCATCGTGGAGTCGGGCGCCAAGGCCGCCACGCTGCAGCGCTTCCTGGGGTCGCAATACAAGGTCGTGGCCTCGGTGGGGCACGTGCGCGACCTGCCGGCCAGCGCCGCCCAGGTGCCCAAGAACCTCAAGGGCAAGAGCTGGGCCACCCTGGCGGTCAACGTGGACGAGGGCTTCCGGCCCGTCTACATCGTGCCCGCCGACCGGAAGCGCGTCGTCGCCAACCTGCGGACCCAGTTGAAGACGGCCCAGGAGCTGTTGATCGCGACGGACGAAGACCGGGAGGGCGAGGCGATCGCCTGGCACCTGGTGGAGGTCCTGAAGCCGAAGTTGCCGATCCGGCGCATGGTGTTCCACGAGATCACGCGCTCGGCCGTCGAGGCGGCGCTGGGGCGCACGCGCGACATCGACCTGGACCTGGTGCATGCGCAAGAAGCGCGTCGCGTGCTGGACCGGCTGATCGGGTATCTGGTGTCGCCCGTCCTCTGGAAAAAGGTGCAGAGCGGGCTCTCCGCCGGTCGCGTGCAGACGCCGGCGTTGCGGCTCATCGTCGACCGGGAGCGCGAACGCATGGCCTTCGTGCACGCGGGGTACTGGGGGCTGACGGCCACGCTGGTACCGGCCGATCGTCCCGACGCCGAGTTTCCCGCGCGCCTGGTCAACCTCGGCGGTCAGGACATAGCCACCGGCGACGACTTCGATCCATCCACGGGCGCCTTGCTGGCCAACCGCCGGGTTCGCCGGATTGACGAGGCCGACGCACGCCGCCTGGCGACGGCGTTTGCCGAAGCGGAGTTTCACGTCGTCAGCGTGGACAAACGCCCGATGATCCGCCGCCCGGCGCCGCCGTTCATCACGTCGACGCTGCAGCAGGCGGCATCGCGCCGATTGCGTTTCAGCGCTCGCCAAACGATGCGGGTGGCCCAGCAGCTCTACGAAGGCGGCTACATCACCTACATGCGCACGGACTCGCCCACGCTGTCCCAACAGGCGATCAGCGCAGCGCGGGACGAGGTCAAGAAGCGCGCCGGCGACGAGTACCTGCCCGAGAAACCGCGGCGCTATCGCGCGCGCGCGGCTCGCGCGCAGGAGGCCCACGAAGCCATCCGGCCCGCCGGCGAGCGCTTTCGCCACCCGGATGAGCTTGGCGACGACGTGGATATCAACGGAAAGCGCCTCTACACCCTGATCTGGCAGCGCACGCTGGCCTCGCAGATGCGAGACGCCAACTTCGAGCGGACGCGCGTCCGAATCGAGGCAGCCGCCGGCGCCGACGGGACCGCGGTATTCCAGGCCAACGGGCAGATCGTGGTCTTCGACGGCTTCCTGCGGATCTACGGCGGCGGTGACGGTGACGACGACCGCGTGCTTCCCGACATGTCGAGCGGCGATGTATTGCACGTGCAGGACATCGAACCCACCGAGCACGCGACCCGACCGCCCGACCGCTGGACGGAGGCCAGCCTGATCCGCGAGCTGGAGCGGCTGGATATCGGTCGCCCGTCCACCTACGCCACCATTCTGGAGACGATTCAAGACAAATACGTGGCGCGCAAGGGCTCGGCGCTGGTTCCCCGCTGGCACGCGTTCGCCGTGATCCAGCTGATGGCCGTGCACTTCCCCGAGTTGGCCGACGCCGAGTTCACCGCCCGCATGGAAGACGGACTGGACCGGGTCGCCGCGGGCGATCTCGACCCGCTGCCCTGGCTGTCGGCGTTCTACTTCGGCGCCGACGGCGCGTCGGCCAACGGCAAGGAGGCCATGCTGCGCGACGGCCTGCACCACCGCATCGACGCGAGCTGGGACGCCATTGACGCGCGCGCCGTCTGCACTATCCCGCTGGCCGGAACGAACGGCTCACAGGTAGCGGTGCGCATCGGCCGCTACGGCCCCTATATCGAATCGGCGGAGGGCGGCCAACGCGCGCGGGTGCCGGAAGACCTGGAACCCGATCAGCTGACCGCCGACGCCGCCGCCGAGCTGCTGGAGCAGGCGACGCGGGGCGATCAGCCGCTCGGCGCCGACCCCGACTCGGGGTTGCCCATCTATCTCAAGCAAGGTCGCCGCGGCGCGTATCTCCAGCGTGGCGAGGGCCAGACCGGGCGCGGGGCCGGCGGCCGCAAGCGCCCCCAGACCACCAGCGTGTGGCCCACCATCGACCCCGAGTCGATCACCCTCGACCAGGCCCTGGAGTTGCTCGCGTATCCGAAGCGACTCGGCACGCACCCGGAAACCGGCGAGGACGTGACGGCGCAGGACGGGCCCTACGGCCCTTACGTGCGATGCGGTGCCGAATCCCGCAGCCTGCCCGGTCGCGGCAATGCGCGCTACGAGAAGCTGGCCTCCGTCGACCTGGCCGAAGCCCTCGAGTTGCTGCGCACGCCGCGCCAGACACGCCGACGGGGCGAGCCGGCTCCGCCGCTGGCGGAGCTGGGCGCCCACCCAACCTCGCAGGCGTCCATCACGGTCCGCGACGGTCGCTACGGACCCTATGTCACCGACGGCACGCTCAACGCCAGCCTCCCCAAGGGCCGCGATCCGTCCTCGATCACGCTGGACGAGGCGGTGGCGCTGCTGGCGGCGCGCGCCGAGCGGGTCGCTGCCCAGGGCGGGCGCAGCCGCCGGCAGTCGGGCAGGCGGCGACGCACGTAACTTCACCGGTGCGACCGCACCCGCCCGGCAAGCCGCCTGCGATATGCTTGGCGCACGCCCGTATTCTACGGGCGAATACACACGCCGTCTGATCTGCTGCGCCCTGCCGCGAAAGCGGTTGGCAGCCGAGCCGACGACGGCGGATGAGCCAAGGGCAAACGAAAGGACGATGCGGCATGGCGGTTGCGACCATGCGAGATCTGTTGGAAGCCGGGGTGCACTTCGGTCACCGCACACCACGGTGGAACCCGAAGATGCGCCCGTTTATTTTTGGGTCCCGGGGCGGCATTCACATCGTCGACCTGCAGCACACAGTGCGCGGCCTGATGGCCGCGCAGGCGTTTACGCGATCGGTGTCGGCCGACGGCGGCGACATCATCTTCGTCGGCACCAAGCAGCAAGCGCAGGAAGTGGTGCGCGAGGAGGCCGAGCGCTGCGGGGCGCACTTCGTGGTGCACCGCTGGCTCGGCGGCACCTTGACCAACTTCGACACCCTGCGGACGCGCGTGCAGCGCCTCCGCGAGTTGCAGGCGCGCCAGCAAGCGGGCGACTTCGAGCGCATGTCAAAGAAGGCCGCGCACGCGCACGCCATCGAGACGGCCCGGCTTGAGAAGCGGATGGGCGGCATCCGCAACCTGTCGCGGCTGCCCGCCGCGCTCTTCATCATCGATCCCAAGCGCGAGGCGATCGCCGTCAAAGAGGCCCAGCGCCTGAACATCCCCATCATCGCCCTCACCGACACGAACTGCGATCCCGAAGTCGTCGACTACGTGATTCCGGGCAACGACGATTCGATTCGCGCCGTCAGGGCGATCACCGAGCAAATCGCCAACGCCATCCTGGCCGGCCGCGAAGAGCATGAGCGGCGCGAAGCCGAGCGCGCGCTGCGAGCCGCCCGCGAAGCCGAAGCCGCCATGGCCGCCGCGGCTCGTGCCGAGCAACAGGGCGCCTCCACGGCCGACATGGAGGCCGCCATGCTTGAAGCGGCCGGGGAAGCGGCGGCGACGCCATCAGCCGAGGCACAGGAAACCGCCGAGCCCGCGGCTCCAGCTCCGGCCAAACCGGCGGCGGAATCCGCCGCAACGGCCCCGCGTGCCGCCCGTGGTCGACGGCGGCCGGCGGCGCAATCCGGAGCCGCCCCCCGAGGCCGGCGCAAGCCGCGCGCCGCAGCGTCGCCCACGAACCCACCCACACCCCCACAGGACGCCAGCGATGCCTAAAGTCTCAATCGAGGATATTCGCGCGCTCCGGGCCGAGACCGGCGCCGGCGTCATGGACGTCAAGCGGGCGCTCGAGGACGCCGACGGTTCCATGGACGACGCGCGCGACCTGCTGCGCGAGCGTGGCCTGGAGCTTTCCGCAAAGCGCGCCGACCGTGAAACGGGCGAGGGCATCATCGAGGCCTACGTGCATCCGGGCCGCCCGCTGGGCGCGATGCTCGAGCTTCGCTGCGAAACCGACTTTGTCGCCCGCACACCCGAGTTCACGGCCCTGGCGCACGACCTGGTCATGCACATCGCAGCCATGGCGCCCGAGCGAGTCGCCGACGACGACGCGGGCGACGGGCAGGCCTTGCTCGACCAGCCGTGGTTTCGCGACACCTCGCAAAAGGTGCACGAGGTCGTGCAGGAGGTCGAGGCCCGAGTCGGAGAACGGATTCAGATCGCGCGGTTTAGCCGGTACGAGATTTAGCGCCGAAACGGGGGGACAGCGGTGCGAGCCCACACCTACCAGCGCGTACTCCTGAAAATCGGCGGCGAGTCGCTTGCCGGTGACGACGGCTTCAGCATCGAGACCGATCGAGCGCGCGCGGTAGCCGACCGCATCGTCGAGGCCCGCGCGCTGAACGTCGAGATCGCCATCGTCATTGGCGGCGGCAACTTTTGGCGCGGCGGCGAAATGCCGACCATGGCCCGGTCCACCGCCGACTACATCGGCATGCTCGGCACGGTGATGAACGCCCTCGCGCTGCAAGAGGCGCTCGAAAGCGTTGACGTCCCCACCCGCGTCCAAACCGCCATCGAGATGCGCGAGGTGGCCGAGCCCTACATCCGGCGCAAGGCCATGGCCCACCTCGAGCAGGGACGCGTCGTCATTTTCGCCGCCGGCACCGGCAATCCGTTCTTCACCACGGACACCGCCGGCGCCCTGCGCGCCATGGAGATCAACGCCCAAGCCCTGCTCAAGGCCACCAAGGTCGACGGCGCCTATACGGACGATCCCGAGCTGAATCCCAACGCCACCCGGCTCGACGAGATCACCTACCTCGAGGCGCTCAACCGCGGGCTGCGGATCATGGACGCGACCGCGTTCAGCCTCTGCATGGACAACGACCTACCCATCGTCGTCTTCCGGCTCGAAGACCCGGGCAGCCTGCAGCGCGTGCTCACCGGCGAGCGCGTCGGTACAGTGATCGCGGCATGAGCGAGCTCATCGACGAATTCCTGGACGACGCGGCCCACCGCATGCGGCAGGCCGTGGCCCACCTCGAACACGAGTTGCTGGCCACCCGCACCGGGCGCGCCTCTCCGGCCTTGGTGGAGAACCTCAGCGTCGACTACTACGGCCAGCCTACCTCCCTCAAGCAGATCGCCGGCATCTCGGTGCCGGAAGTGCGGTTGCTCGTGATCCAACCGTGGGACAAGTCGGCCATCACTGATATCGAGCGCGCGATCCTCAAATCCGATCTCGGCATCACGCCGTCCAACGACGGCACGGTGATTCACCTGCCGATCCCGCCGCTCAGCGAGGATCGCCGGCGCGACTTGGTGAAGATCGTGCGCACCCGGGTCGAAGCGGCGCGCGTGGCGGTGCGCAACGTTCGGCGCGACGTGCAAGACGATCTGCGCGACCTGTCGCGCCAGAAGGAAGCCTCCGAGGATGACGTGCACCGTGGCAGTCAGCGGCTGCAGGAGCTGACCGACAGCCATATCGCGCAAGTCGACGCCGCAGGCGAACGTAAGGAAACCGAGGTGATGACCGTCTGAACGCCAGCGCGGACGAGACGGGATCCGACACGGCGACGCCCGACCATGTCGCCATCATCATGGACGGCAACGGGCGCTGGGCGCGCGGCCGCGCCCTGCCCCGGACCGAGGGCCACCGCGAGGGCGCGCTGCGGGTGCGCGGGATCGCCGAGGCTTGCATCGATATCGGCATCTCCACCCTCACGGTCTTCGCCTTCTCCACCGAGAACTGGGACCGGCCGCACGACGAGGTGGACGTGCTGATGGCCCTGATTCCCGAGCGCCTCGCCGCCGAACGCGCCACGATTTTCAACAACGACGTGCGCATTCGCGTGCTCGGCGAAATCGAGTCGCTGCCCCTCGCGGACCGCGTGGCCGTGCGGACTATCGTCCGCCAGACCGTGAAACACCAGGCGCTGACGCTCAACATCGCGTTCAACTACGGCGGTCGCTCGGAAATCCTGCGCGCGGTGCGCAATCTCATGCGGGACGGCATTGCCCCGGAAGACGTGAGCGAGGACCTGTTTGCGTCCTACCTCTATACCAGCGACATCCCCGACCCCGACCTCGTGATTCGCACGGCCGGCGAGCAGCGCCTGAGCAATTTCCTCATCTGGCAGGCGGCCTACGCCGAGTTCTACTCCACGCCGACGCTCTGGCCCGATTTCACGCGCGACGAGTTCGACAAGGCCCTGGCCACTTACCGGCAACGCGAACGCAAGTTCGGGCGCGTGGCGGACCAGCCGCGCGTGGTCAGCGACCTGATCTCCGGATAGCGTTCGCTGCGCGCGCGCGTCCTCAGCGGGGCCGTCCTCATTCCGGCCGTGGTGGCGGTCGTCTGGTGGCATCCGTCGGCGCTGGCGGTGCTCGTCATCGTCGGGGCGGCCCTCACCGCGCGCGAGCTGGCGCACCTGCTGCTGCGCGGCCCGCGCCAACACCTGCAGGCGCTCGCTCCCGCGTTGGCGGCGTTGGTCGTGGCGCTGGCCGCGGTTCCCGAAGGCGAGCGGGTGTGGCTGGGGACGCTCACGGCCGCCCTGCTTGCCGCGGGGCTGATTGCGCAACTCGCGACGAGGGACCCGCACCGCTTTGCCAACTGGGCGCTCGCGGCAGCCGCCGGCGGCTACGCCGGCGCGCTGCTGGGGCTGGCGGTCGTGCTCCGCGCAATGCCCGACGGATTCGCCTGGACCCTGCTGGCGCTAGTGGTCACCTGGGCCTACGACTCGCTGGCATACGTCGCCGGTCGCACCGTCGGACGCCGCGGCTTCATGACCCACATCTCGCCGCGCAAGACCTGGGAAGGTGTGGCCGGAGGCACCGCTGGCAGCATCGCCGCCACCGCGGCATTTCTCCCATTCCTGCCGATCGAGGGGTGGCTGGTCGTTCCCCTGGGCCTGGCCTGGGCCGCCGCCGCGCAGACCGGCGACCTCGTGGCCTCGATGGTCAAGCGGGATGTCGGCGCCAAAGACAGCGGCCAGTTGATCCCAGGCCACGGTGGTATGTTGGATCGCGTGGACGGCCTGCTGTTCGTGGTGCCGGCCGTGTTCGCCGCCGCCCACTTCATCGGCTAGCGATCCCGAGGCGCGGGCACCCGGCCCCACCTATCCGGAGCACGCGATGACGACGGCACCCAAGCGAATCGTGATCCTCGGCGCCACCGGATCCATTGGCACCCAGACTCTGGATGTCGTGCGGACGCACCCCGATCATTTCGAGGTCGTCGGGCTCACCTGCAACGCCAGCGCCGACTTGCTGATCGACCAGATCAACGAGTTCAACGTGCCGGCGGCCTGCCTCAGCGACATGTCCAGGGCAACGGCAGAGTGGCCGGCAATCTGCGAGCGCCTGCCCTACCCCGAGGGCTTGGAGCAGCTCGCGGCGCGCGACGACGTGGACATCGTGGTGGTGGCCACAATCGGCGGCGACGTTGGATTCCGGCCCACCGAGGCCGCGCTCCGAGCCGGCAACACCGTCGCCTTGGCGAGCAAGGAGCTGCTGGTGATGGGCGGCCGGTTGTTCCGCGACCTTGCGGACAGCACGGGAGCCCAAATCCTGCCGATCGACAGCGAGCACAGCGCCTTGTGGCAGTGCCTGGTCGGCGAAGACCCAGGTTCGGTTCGACGGCTCATTCTCACGGCCTCGGGCGGACCGTTTCGCGAAACCGACGCCGCCGCCATACGCGACGCGACCGCCGAAGAGGCGCTCAAGCACCCGAACTGGGTCATGGGGCCGAAGATCACCACCGATTCGGCCAGCTTGATGAACAAGGGGTTCGAGGTCATCGAGGCCCACTGGCTGTTCGACCTCCCCTACGACCGCATCGAGGTGATCATTCATCCTGAATCCGTCGTGCACTCCATGGTTGAATTTCACGACGGTTCGCTGAAGGCTCAGCTTGGAACCCCGGATATGCGCCATCCCATCCAATATGCGCTGGCCTACCCCGAGCGACTCGATGCGGCCCATTCCAGCCTGGCGTTGGACGAGCTTCAACAGCTGCGCTTCGAGACGCCGGACCTGGAGCGCTTTCCCCTGCTGCGCGCGGCCATGGACGCCGGGCGGGCGGGCGGCACGGCCCCGGCCACGCTGTGCGGAGCCGACGACGCCGCGGTCGAGATCTTCCTGCGCGGCGACCTGCGCTTCGGGGAGATGGTTGACGCCGTGCTCGACGCCATGGCGGCGACGCCCATGCGGCCCCTGGATTCGCTCGACACGGCCCTCGACGCCCATCGAGAGGGCGTCGAGCACGTCCGCCGGAGCCTCACCGCCGCGTCGTGAATCCCATCCAGGCCCTTCTGGACTCCGGGGCGAGCATGCTGGTGGTGATCCCGATCTTCCTGGCGCTGCTGTCGCTGATCGTGTTCGTGCACGAGCTGGGGCACTACGCCTTCGCGCGTCGCTTTGGCGTCGGGGTCCATACCTTCGCCATCGGCCTCCCGCCGCGTCTCTGGTCGCGACTGCGCGGCGACGACGCCATCCCGGCGGAGCCGCTGGCGCAGGACGCCGCATCAGCCGTTGACGGCGCAGTTCGGCTTGTCGGTGCGTCCGACCCGGACGATCCCGGGCTACGCAACGCCATCCTGCTGTACTGCGATGTCGAGCCGCCCACGCGCGCCGAGCTGCGCGCCGCCCAGGCGGAAGGGGCGGCGGGCGCCATCCTGGCCGTGCCGCCGGAACTGACCGTGCATCTCTCGGGCGCCGAGTCGCTGGCACTGCCGGTGGTCCGCGTCGATCCCGAAACCGGAACGGCCATCGCCGCGCGGCTACGCCACGGTGAGCTTCAGGCTGAGCTTCGCCGGGGTCGGCAGGCGGCCTTCGACGCAGCCGGAGCATCCATTCACCTCGGCGGAACCCGCTTCGCCATCAACGCCCTGCCCCTGGGCGGCTACGTGCGCCTGGCCGGTGAGTCCAACGACTTCGACGCGCCGCAGGGATTCGCGCGGCGCAAGCCCTGGCAGCGCGCGGTGATCCTCGTGGCGGGCCCCCTGATGAACTTCCTGCTGGCGCCCATCCTCTTCATGCTGGGCTCGCTGATTGCCGACGAGGTTGGCGCGCGCATCGTTGAGGTGGCTGAGGGCTCGCCGGCACAGAGCGCGGGTCTGCTGGCCGACGACCGCATCCTGGCGGTTGACGGCGCCGCGGTCGCCAGCGTGAGCGACCTGATCCGCGGCTTGGACGGTGCGGCCGGGCAACCGGTGACATTCGAGATCCGGCGCGGTTCGGACATCGTCATGTTGCGCGCCGTGCCGCGTATCGAGCCACCGCCGGGCGAGGGCCCACTCGGCATTCGCATCGGTCCCGTGCGCGAGTCCGCCCCGCTGCACATCGCGGCGGCGCGTGGGGTCACGCGCACCATCGACTCGCTCGCCCTGGTGCCGCTGGCCATTGGGGAGTGGATCGCCGGCGGCCCGGTCCAGGTCGCCGGTCCCGTCGGCATCGCCGCGGTCGTCGACCAGGCGGCGCGACTCGGCCTCGAACGGGTGCTCTTCCTGGGCGCGATCCTCTCGGCGCAGATCGGGCTCATCAACCTGTTCCCCTGGCCCGGTCTGGACGGCGGACGGCTGGTGTTCGTGGGCTTCGAGTGGCTCACGGGGCGGCGGCTCAGTCCGCGCCGCGAGGCCGCCTTCCACTTCGTGGGCATCATGCTGCTCATGGCTTTGGCGGTGGTCATCACCGTCAGCGACGTGCAGCGCCTGGCGGGCTTCTAGTCGTGCGGATAACTGGAGTCTGTCCGAATAACCGGCTACGCTCGGAGCGGCCCAGGTTCGTGTCCGCATTCGTGCATGGCGAGGTGAAGCTGCGGTGATTCGACGCCGAGGGTCGTTCCCCATCAAGGTCCGCGACGTTGAGATTGGCGGTGGCGCGCCGATCAGCGTCCAATCGATGACGATCACCGACACGAAGGACGTCGTCGCCACGCTCGCCCAGATTCATGAGCTCGTCGAGGCCGGCTGCGACATCGTGCGCGTGGCCGTGCCCGACAAATACGCCGCCGCGGCGCTCCCCGAAATCCGCGCGGGCACCGACGCGCCCCTCGTGGCCGACATTCACTTCGACCACCGGCTGGCGCTCATGGCCGCCGAAGCCGGCATGGACTGCCTGCGCATCAACCCCGGCAACATCGGCGGGCGCGAGAAGGTGGAAGCGGTCGTCCGCGCCTGCAAGGAGCGCGAGATCCCGATTCGGATCGGGGTCAACGCCGGATCGATCCAGGAGGCCTGGTCGAAGAAGATCGACCGGCGACCCGAGGGCCAGGAGCTCGTCGAAGCCATGGTCGAGGACGCCCTCGAGCACGTGAAGATTCTCGAGGACCTGAACTTCGACCAGATCAAGATCTCGCTCAAGTCGTTCGAGGTCGAGGTGACCATCGAGGCCTACAAGGCCATCGCCCAGCAGACCATGTATCCCTTCCACATTGGGATCACGGAGTCGGGCCCGCCGCGCACCGGCATCATCCGCTCGGCCGTCGGGCTGGGAAGCCTGCTCTACGACGGCTACGGCGACACCATGCGCGTGTCGCTGACCACCGATCCCGTCGAGGAAGTCTTCGTCGCCAACGAGATCCTCAAGGTGCTGGGCCTCAAGGAAGCCGGTCCCACGATGGTCTCGTGCCCGTCCTGCGGGCGCTGCGAGATCGACCTCTTCGGCCTCTCCGACTCGGTGGAAGAGGTGATGGGCACCGTCAAGGAGCCGCTCAAGGTCGCGGTGATGGGCTGCGTGGTCAACGGCCCGGGAGAGGCGATGGACGCGGATATCGGCATCGCCGGTGGCAAAGGCCGCGGCGTGATCTTCCGCAAGGGCGAGATCCTGCGCACCGTGGATGAGACCGACATGCTGCCCGTGCTCACCGATGAGATCCGCAAGCTGGAGGCCGAGTTCGCCGCGAACGGCGATTCGTCCGACTAGAGCCTCGGTCAGTTCAAAGTAGGACCTCGATGACGTCGATGCTTGCCGTGCGAAAGGCCGCGCCCACCCCGGGGGTCGAGCTGGCCGAGTTGGCACGACCGCAGCCGGCTGCCGACGAGCTCCTGATCAAGGTGCGGCGCAGCGGCATCTGCGGCTCGGACAAGCACCTGTACCTCTGGGACGAGTGGGCAGCCGGCAACTATCCGACGCCGTTCACGCTGGGTCACGAGCTGGTCGGCGAGGTCGCGGAACTGGGAGCCCAGGTGCAGGGCTTCGCGGCCGGCGACGTGGTGGCCATCGAGAGCCATATCTTCGACGGCACGTGCCGCCCCTGCCGCACCGGCAACGCGCACGTGTGCGAGAACCTGCGCATTCTCGGCATCGACGTGTCCGGCGGCTTCGCCGAATACGCCGCCGTGCCGAGCCGGCTCGCCTGGCGCGTGCCGCCGACGATCCCGCTGGAGCGGGCCGTCCTCTTCGAGCCGCTCGGGAACGCCGTGCACGCCGCCATGCGCTACGACGTTTCCGGCCAGCCGGTCGCGGTCTACGGCTGCGGGCCGATGGGACTCATGGCCATCGCCGTGGCCTACACGGCAGGGGCCTATCCAATCGTGGCCACGGACGTTTCCGCCTATCGACGCACGCTCGCCGAGCAGGTCGGCGCGCACCTGACCGTCGACCCGTCAAGGCCGAGCGTCGAGCAAGACATCGTCGACGCCCTCGGGGAGCGCCCCACGGTCAGCCTGGAAATGTCCGGGCACCCCACCGCCCTGCGGCAGGCCCTGCGAGTCTCGGCCAACGCCGGCAAAATCGTGTTTCTGGGCATTCCGCCCAAGCCGATCACCATCGACCTGGCCGAGGAGTTCATGTTCAAGGGCCTGGAAGCCTACGGCGTCACCGGGCGGCTGATCTGGGATACGTGGTATCGCACCGAAGCCTTCCTGCAGATCCACGGCGACCTGCTGGAGCCCCTGGTCACCCACACGTTTCCGCTGCGCGACTTCGAGGACGCCATGCAACTGGTGCTTTCGGGCGACTGCGGCAAGGTGCTGCTCGACGTCGACGGCTAGCCGATCGTCAGCAAGGCCACCCCGACGGCGCTCACCAGCACGCCGACGATGGCGTAGCGTCCGGGCCGCTCGCGCAGGGTCACACTGCTCAGCAAGAGCACGAACACCGGCGCCATTGCCGTGAGCGCGCCGCCGCGCGCCGCTCCGACGACCTGAATGCCCGAGAGAAACATGTAGCCGCCCACCGTCAGCGCCACCAGTCCGCTGGCCAGCGCGATCAGGCTGTCACGCCGTCCCAGGCTCACGGGCGCCCAGCGGCCGCTGGACGCCAGCGCGGCCACGTTCAACGCCAGCGCCGCCAGCGGCATCCGCACGGCATTGACGATCTCCGGCGGCAGACCCTCGAGGGCGAGCCTGAGGGCGTTCAAATCGATTGCGAACAGCACCGACGCGAGCAATGCGAGCACGGCGCCGACCGATGTGCGGAGACGCCACGGCCCCGGCGCCGCCGCACCCGACCGTGCCGCCGGCTCGATGGCAAGCAGCAACCCGGCGCCGACGATGAGCACCCCACCCACGCCGTCCATCACGGTGAGCGTCTCGCCGAGGACCGTGACCGCGATCAGGGCTGTAAAAAGCGGATAGGTCGACGCCAGGGCATAGGCGCGCGAGACCCCAACCCGAGGCACGGCGCGCACGAGGAGCACCTCGCCGCCGCCGATCCCGACCACCACCGCCGCCAGGATGGCCAGCAGGTTCACCAGCGGCATGGACACGGCCTCGCCCCAGCGGCCGCCGACGGTGACGATGAGCGCGAAGGCGACAGCCGGTGCGATGGCTCGCACGGCGGTGATCGGCAGCGCCCCGTGCCGCGCGGTGAGCGAACGCAGCACCACAATGCTCACCGCCCACGAGAGGGCGGCGCCCAGCACCAACAGCTCCGCCACAAACCTCTCCAGGCGGCATGCCGCATCGCCACTCCCGGCGACGCCAAGCGCAGCCTACGCCGCCGCGGGAGCGAAGACACGGCCTCCCAGACGCGGGTAGTACCATCACGTAACAGTTCGGCTTTTGTACGGCCCGAATTGGCGCGTTCGCAGGGGAGGCTGGGGCGTGGCGGCGTGAGCACGACGACGCTGACACCGCTGCGGCGCCAATACCTTGACATAAAACGTCAACACCCCGAAGCGCTCCTGTTCTTTCGTCTCGGCGACTTCTACGAGCTGTTCGACCGTGACGCCGAGGTCGCCGCCGAAGAGCTGCAAATCGTGCTCACCTCGCGCGAGTTCGGCCGCAGCGGCCGCTCGCCCATGTGCGGCGTGCCCCACCACGCCGTCGCGGGCTATATCGCCAAGCTCGTCGAGGCCGGGCATCGCGTGGCGGTGTGCGACCAGGTGACCGCCGCCGGCAACGGCCTGGTGGATCGCGCGGTCACCCGCGTGATCACGCCCGGCACGGTCGTCGACGAGGACATGCTGCGGCCGCAGGCGAACAACTACCTGGCCGCCGTCGTGCCCGATGGGCACGACGTGGGCTTTGCCTACGCCGACGTCACCACCGGCGAGTTTGCCGCCACCGAGCTGCGCGCCGATCAACTTGGCCCCGAGCTCAGCCGGGTGGCGCCGCGCGAGACGCTGGCCTTCGGCGACATTGACCTCCCGCATGCCGTGACCGGCGCCGACTGGATGGCCGACCCCGGCACGGCCGAGGAGACGCTGCGGCGCCATTTGGCGGTCCACGACCTCGATGGATTGGGTCTCGCCGACCGTCCCCGGGCGTCGCGCGCCGCGGGGGCGCTGCTGGCCTATGTCACAGAGACGGACGCGAATGCGCTGCACGTGCTGACCGGCCTGCACGTCTACGGCGTGGCGACCTACATGGAGCTCGATCCCGCCACGCGGGCGAACCTGGAGCTTGAATCCGGAGGGCGCGCCGCGCGCCGCGACCACAGCCTGCTCGGCGTGCTCGATCGCACCCGCACGCCGATGGGAGCCCGGCGCTTGCGGCGGCACGTCGCCCGACCGTCGCTCGAGCGCGACGTGATCGAGCGGCGCTTGGACCGCGTCGAGGCGCTCGTCGACGACGCCGACCGCCGGGCCGAGCTGCGCGACGCCCTGAAGTCCGTGGGCGACCTCGAACGGCTGGCCAACCGCGTGTTGCGCCGCACGGCGAGCGTCAACGACGTGCGCCGCGTCGCCACCGCGCTCGACGGCCTCGCCTCGGTTCGCCAGACCCTCGACGCCGCCGCCGGGGCGCTCGAGCGCTTGCACGACCGCATCGACATCTGCGAGGAGGCCCAGAGCCTGATTGCGCGTGCCATCGACGACGGCGAGCGCACCATTCGCGCCGGATACAGCGACGAGCTGGACCGGCTGGTAGCCGGCGCCGGCTCGGCCAAGGCCTGGATCGCCGCCCTGGAAACGCAAGAACGCGAGCGTCTCGGCATCAGGTCGCTCAAAGTCCGCTTCAACCGCGTGTTCGGCTACTACATCGAGCTCGGCCGCGCCTACGCGGACCAGGTGCCGGACCACTACGAGCGCCGCCAGACGCTGGCAAACGCCGAGCGCTACGTGATCCCGGAGCTCAAGGAGCGCGAGGCGGAGGTCCTCAACGCCCAGGAGCAGATCGAAGCCCTCGAAGCCCTCCTGTTCGAGGAGGTGGTGGAGCGTCTCGCCGGCTGGGCGCCCGCAATGCTCGAGTCGTCGGCGGCCGTCGCCGCGCTCGACGTCGCCGCCTCGCTGGCCGAGGTGGCCGTCCTCCAGGGCTACACGCGACCAATGCTCACCGACGCGGGCCGCATCGAGATCGAAGCCGGTCGCCACCCGGTCGTCGAGGCCAGCCAGACCGAGCCCTTCGTGCCCAACGACACGCGGCTCGATCCCGACGATCGGCAAGTCCTGGTGCTCACCGGCCCCAACATGGCCGGCAAGTCCACTTATCTGCGCCAAACCGCGCTGATCGTGCTGCTGGCGCAGATCGGCAGCTTCGTGCCGGCCGACCGCGCCGAGATCAGCCTCGTGGACCGCATCTTCACGCGCGCCGGCGCCCGCGACGACCTCGCGGCCGGCGCCAGCACTTTCATGGTGGAGATGCTGGAGCTGGCCGCCATCCTGGCCCAGGCCACGCCCCGCAGCCTGTTGATCCTGGATGAAATCGGCCGCGGCACGAGCACCTACGACGGAATCTCCGTCGCGCAGGCGGTCGTCGAGCACCTGCACCATCACCCGCGCCTGCGCGCCAAGACGATCTTCGCCACGCACTACCACGAGCTGACCGCGGTGGCCGGCCTACTACCCCGCGTGCACAACGCCAACGTCGCTGTCGCCGAGCAGGGTGAACGCGTCGTGTTCCTGCGCCGCATCGTGGACGGACCGGCGGACCGCAGCTACGGCGTGCAGGTAGCCCAGCTGGCGGGCCTGCCGCCGGCCGTGATCCGGCGCGCGCGCGAGATCCTGGTCGAGCTCGAGCGGCTGGCGGCCGGCGCCAAAGGTGTGCCGAACGTCCAACTCACACTGCTGACGCCCGAAGAGCACCCCGTGGTCAAGCGCTTGCGCGACCTGGATCCCGAGCAGTTGAGCCCGCTGGACGCGCTGAGCCTCGTCTACGAGCTGCGCAACGACGCCGACGCATGAGCATCCGCCGCCTCCCGCCCGACATCGCCAGCAAGATCGCCGCCGGCGAGGTGATCGAGCGTCCCGCCTCGGTGGTGAAGGAGCTGATCGAGAACTCCATCGACGCCGGCGCCCGGCGGGTGACGGTGGAAGTGCACGAGGGCGGTCTGAGCTTCATTCAGGTCACCGACGACGGCCACGGCATCCCATCCGACCAGCTGGAGCTCGCGGTGCAACGCCACAGCACCAGCAAGCTGCGCACCGTGGACGACCTGGCGCGCATCCGCACGCTGGGATTCCGCGGCGAAGCGCTCGCCAGCATCGCCGCCGTTGCCGAGCTGACCGTCGCGTCGGTGACCGACGCCGGGACTCCGGGGCATCGGGTGACCGCGCGCGACGACGCCATCATCGAGTCGACGCCCCACGGCGGACCGGTCGGGACGCAGGTCACGGTGCGGGCGCTGTTCCGGTCGATTCCAGCGCGACGCCAGTTCCTAAGGGCCGAGCGCACGGAGCTGGGCCACGTCATGGACGCTGTGACCCATGCCGCCATCGGGCACCCGTCGGTCGCCTTTCGATTGCTCGACGGCGAACGCGAGCGCCTACGCACGCCGGGCGCCGACGACCTGCGGGCCACGCTCGTCGCCATCCACGGCCAGTCGGTCGTCAAGGAATTGATCGAGCTCCCGCCAGGCGAGACGCTCGGCATCGACGGATTCGTCTCGCAGCCGCACGTCCAGCGGAGCACCCGGCGTGACATCTCGCTCTTCGTCAACGGCCGCTGGGTGGGCGACCGGCTGCTGGCGGGCGCGATCAGCGACGCCTACCAGGGCCTGCTGCCGAGCCGGCGCTATCCGGTCGTGGTGCTCCGGCTGGAGATTCCACCCGAGGACGTCGACGTCAACGTGCATCCGGCCAAGGCCGAGGTTCGGTTCCGCCGGGGCGGCGAGATTTTCAGCCGCGTGTCAGCCACGGTGCGCCGCGCCCTGACCGCCGGCGGCGCGGTGACGCCCGCGCGGGTGGACGAGCCCATCCTGGACCAGTTCTACCTGCCGACCAGCGCCATGCCCTGGGACGGGCAGCCGCCGCCTGCCCCGCGCAACCTGCCCGGCGAGCCGCCGGCCGAGCCTCAGCCGGAGGCGAACGCCAATGGCGGCGGACAGCTTCGCTCGCCCGTGCCCCGCGCACTGGGACAGATCGATCACACCTACATCGTGGCCGTCGGCCCCGCCGGCGTGTACCTGATCGACCAGCACGCCGCCCACGAGCGCATCCTCTACCACCAGTTGGGCCAATCCGGCAATGGCGCCAGCCAGGCCTTGCTCGACCCGGTGCCGGTCACGCTCTCGGCCCCGGCTTCCGAGTGGGTCGGTGATCACCTCGCGGACCTCGCGGCGTTGGGCGTCGACGTGGAGCCGTTCGGCGCGAATGCCTGGCTGGTCCGCCGCGTGCCCGCGACCGGCCGGGCCATCGACGCGGCGGCCTATCTGTCGGCGGTGGTCGACGAGGCGCGCGAGGCGCCCACCGGACGGCGCGTCGTCACCGAGCAGCTGCGCTGGTCCGCCGCCTGCCACGCGGCGGTGAAGGCCGGCGACCAGCTCGCCATCGACGAGATGCAGGCCGTCGTCGAGGGGTTGGAGCGCTGCGATCTCGGCCTCACCTGTCCCCACGGCCGCCCCACCATGATCCTGCTCACGCGCGACCTGCTCGATCGGCAATTCGGCCGCGGCTAGCACGGGCTGCGGGCGGGTCTGAGACCCGCCCCTACCTAGCAAGAGTGCAGATGCGAAAGTCCGGTAGCAACGGTGTTTGACCGTCAAGGGATTAGCCCACGGTGGGGTCCCACAGGGC
>JAPOXD010000057.1 GCA_026707285.1 Chloroflexota bacterium
GCGGGATCCGGCCTAAATGTGTAAACGATGTCTCCGAACACCCGTAAACCATCTACCCGGTCTAAACACCCATCAAGGGAGAGGGGACCGGACGTGCTCTCCAGTCGCCAGCGGAGGGATCGCGCAAGGGTTTCCCAAAAGGCTCTCCTAGCGATGCGGCGACCAGCGCCGCGGCTTGGGTTGGGCCAACCACGCCGTCAACGCCTCCGGCGTCATGGTGTTGAGCACGTCGCCGGCGGTGAGCCACGCACGGCGAGCGGTGGCGACGCCGTAGCGCATGTAGACCAGGCTCTCGGGACGGTGGGCGTCGGAATTAATGGCGATCGGCACTCCCAGCTCCTTGGCGCGCCGCGCCATCACGTCGTCCAGGTCGAGTCGCTCCGGTGAGGCGTTGACTTCCATGGCCGTGCCGGTCTCGGCGGCCGCCGTGAGCACCGCGTCGAGGTCGAACTCGTAGCCGTCGCGGTAGCCGAGCATGCGCCCCGTGGGATGGCCGATCAGGTCCACGTGCGGGTTGCGAATCGCCGCGATCAGCCGCGCCGTCATGGCCTCGCGCGGCTGGTTGAAGTTGCTGTGAATCGACGCCACCACGACATCGAGCTCGGCCAACAGGTCATCGTCGTAGTCCAGGGCGCCGTCGCTCAGAATCTCGACCTCGCTGCCGTGCAGCACCCGAATCCCTGAAACGTCGGCCCGCGCCTGCTCGATTTCGTCCCGCTGCGCCCTGATTCGCTCCGGTGACAGGCCGTTGGCGACCTGCAAGCTGCCCGAGTGGTCCGTGATGCCGATGAAGGCATAGCCCGCAGCCTGCGCCGCCTGGACCATATCGGCGATCGACGCCGCGCCGTCGCTCCAGAGCGAATGCCCGTGGAATTCACCGCGGATGTCGGACAGCTCGATCAGCTCGGGCAGCGCGCCGTCCGCCGCCGCGGCAATCTCACCGCGGCTCTCGCGAAGCTCGGGCGGAATCACGGGCAATCCGAGGGCCACGTAGACGTCGGCCTCGCCGGGCGCGGGCCGGCGAACCTGGGTCTCGACCTCATCCAGGCCCCACTCGTTGAGCGACAGGCCCAGTGCCAGCGCCCGGTGCCGCAACTCGATGTTGTGCTCCTTGGACCCGGTGAAATAGACCAACGCCGCGCCGTAGCTGGCGGGCGGCACCACCAGCAGATCGACCTGGAGATTGTTGGCCACCAGCACGCTGGATTTGGTGGAGCCTGAGGCCAGCACCTCGTCAATGGCCTCGTGGTCGAGGAAATGCCGCATCACCGGGTCCGGATCGTCGGCGGCCGCCAGGATGTCCAGGTCGCCAATGGTCTCCCGCATCCGGCGCAGGCTGCCGGCGTAGGTCGCCTCGGATACGCCGGGCGCTGCGCGAACGTGGGCCGCGAGATGCTCCGCCAGCGGCAACACGTCGCCCAGCAAGTGGCGCGCCGTGCGTTCGCGGAAGCGCTGCAACTCGCGCAGAAGGCGTTCCTGCCGCTTGGCGCCGATGCTGCGCACTTTCGCCAACTCGTTCGCTCGCGCCGCCGCTTCCAACTCGTCGATGCTGGTGATCTCCAGCTTCGAGTAGAGCGTGGCCGCGGTTTTCGGACCGAGGCCGGGCACTCGCAGCATGTCGAAGACGCCGGGCGGAATCTCGGCCCGCAGCTCCTCGTATTCCGCGACGCGGCCGGTGGTCACGAGCTCGCGCAGGAATCCCGCGATGCCCTTGCCGATGCCCGGCACCGACTCCAGCGAGTCGCTCGCGACCAGCTCGCTCAGGTCGACGATCAGCCCGTCCACCCGGCGCGAGGCCGTGCGAAACGCCCGCACGCGAAACTGATTGGCGCCGCGGAGCTCCAGCACGTCCGCGAAGGCTTCCAGCAGATCGGCCGCGTCCTTATTTGTCATGCTCGTTCGCGCATCTCGTCCACCGATCTCCGGCGGTTCCGGCGATTGCCGTGGCGTTGCATTTTCACCGAATCTCCGGCAGCGCGCGCAACCGGGCGGGGCAGCGGGCCGCTCGACATCGTCGTTGCACGACGCCATGCTAGGCGGCGACTTTGCGCACCCTGGGGTAGTGCGTTATTTCACGTCCGGTCGACACGTCACGGGCGGTCGCGGGACAGGCGCTAGCGCGGGTGCTTGCGATTGTCATCGCGGTGGCAGTTCTTGCCGTACCGCCGCCGGCGCTCGCGGCTAAATCGGGGTTTGCCACCGCGCAGGTTTCGGCTGCCAGGTATTTCCCGGAACTCGAGCACAACGTGTCCGATGTCGCGGGGACGTTTGCCGACGGGCATGGCTACACGGCGAGCTTTCTCCAGCACTTCGAGCGGACCGGCGGGGTTGAGCGCTGGGGGTTCCCGACCTCGGCCATTGTCGAGGAGACGCCCGGAACGCTGACGCAGTACTACCAGCGCGGCGTGGTGGACTGGCGGCCGCCGCCGGGCGGCGGCGCCCACACGTTTCTCCGCCGCCTCGCGTGGGACTACGTGGGCGGCGGGTTGGGCGGCTCGGAGGATCAGGGCGTCGAGCCGGACCTCACCAATCCCAACCCCGGCGAGGCGCTTGGTCCCTGGGGCCACAAGGTTTCCGACCTTTCGGTGGAAGGCGAGCGCACCGGCTTCGCCGGCTTTTTCAGCCGGCTTGGCGGCGTCGAATCGTTTGGCTTCCCCAAGAGCGACGCGCGGCGCGACGATCACCCGCAGGCCGTGCTGCACGACCCCACCCGGCCGCGCGACGACCGCATTCGCCAGTACTTCCAAGCGGCGGTGCTTGAGTATCACCCGGAGACGCCGGGATCGCCGGTCAAGCTGCGCTTGCTCGGGGACACCGTGCGGGACAGCCGATATCCCTACGGGGCCTGGCGGCAATACCTGGCGTTTGCCCCCGAAGCGCCCCTGGCGGCCGGAGATGTGCTTGAACTCGGACTCGAAAGTCGCCGCGGGCCGCGCGGCCCAACCGTGGCCGACGCGGCGGAGTTTCTCCAGCTGTCCCTGCTGCGCGTGCAGACCGACAAGGGCTGCGGGTCGGCCTTCTTCGTCACCGCCGACGGCTATGCCGTCACCAACTGGCACGTCGTACAAGACGCTGCCGGCATCGTCGTGTCGAGCCCAGGGGGCTACATCGCGGAAGCGGAGATCGTGGCCGGTGACGCCAATCGCGACATTGCCCTGCTGAAGGTCCCGGACGAGGGCCACGTCCCGGTGACCTGGGGCGACTCCGACGGCCTTCAGACCGGCGACCACCTGGTGGCGCTCGGCTACAGCGTGACGCTGGTCCAGCGCGGCGCCAACTGTCCGCCGTTGCCGACGGTGACGACGGGCGTCTTGTCCAATCGCGTCGTCAACGAAGGGGTCAGCTATCTCCAGACCGACGCCGCGCTGAACCCTGGCAGCAGCGGCGGGCCCGTCGCGACGACCTCGGCGCGAGTCATCGGCGTCACCGTGGCCGGATTTACCGACCTGCAGAACACGAACTTCGTGATTCCCGGTTCCGAAGTGCGCGCAATGGTCGATGCATGGCTCGAAGAGGTCCGCGTAGGTGATGCGCCGCCGGATATTCCGCCGCCGGGTCAACCCGAGCTTTTGCTCCGGAGCGAGCGAGTTCGCTGCGATGGTTTCGGGGGATCCAACATCGAGACGGCAAGCCTCAACTTCGCCTTGGGGACGACGATCGAGGCATTCGGCGTCGCCGCGGCAGTGATCACCTTCAACGATGTGTTCGACGTGGGGATCCAGAGCCGTGACACGCTGTATCTGGGGCCCCACACGTGGAACGGTGAACGGTCGCTGTTCACGTGGGTCCGGGTAACCGGCGGCCACCTCGAGGTCGTGGCGTCCGACGAGAACGTGGCGATTCCCGCGGATTCGACGTCGTATGCGCTGGTTCTTGTGTACGACGCCGGATCGGTTCAACTCTTGATCGACGACGAGGAACGTTACGCCGAAGACGGCTTGGCATACGAATATCCGAAGCTCGCGGTGGGTTGCACGGGGTTGGTCGATCCGGGTCGCGACTACGTCGTGTTTTCGGACGTGCGGATCGTCGGCGTGCCGCTTCCCGGATGAGCAAACCGCCCCAATGCCCGCGCGATGGCGCGGCGGGGGCAATACTCGAGCAAGAAAGGAAGTGACCCGATGATGAAACTCTGTCTGCTCTCACTTTCGTTCAAGCGCTCCTTCGCGGCGGGCGCGATGGACATCTGGTCGTTTCTCGACGTGGCCAGGGACTTCGGCTTCGATGGCGTCGATTTGTATGCCGGTGCATTGCCGTCGGACGACCATCGCGCGCTCGACGAAGTTGCGCGTGCGTGCCTCGAGCGCGGGCTCTCGATCCCTTGCGTCTCGATCGGCAATACGTACGCAGGGCCGGAGGAGCACCTGCACGAGCAGATGGCCATGACCCACCGCTGGATCCGCGCGGCGGCTCGGCTCAAGGCTCCTCAGGTGCGGGTCTTTGCCGGAACGGCGGAGCCCGGCGACGAGTCTGGCGGGTGGACGCGCTGTGTGGCGGCGCTGCGGCAGTCGGCGGCGTTCGGCGCCGAGCTGGGCGTGCGGGTGAGCCTGCAAAACCACAACCACCGGCAGATCGCGCGAACGGGAGACGACGTGCAGCGCATGCTGGCGGACGTCGGCCACCGGAATATGGGGCATGTGCTGGACTGCGGCCAATACGCCGGGTCGCCCGGCGCCAGCGGCCATGCCGAAGACCCCGATCGCGGGGCCTACGACTATCTGGCCAGCATCGAGCAGACTGCCCCCTTGGCCACTCACGTGCGCGCCAAGATCTACGAGATGCGCAACGGTCGCGAGACCAGCCTGGACTACGAGCGCATCTTCCGCGCGCTGCGAGGCGTGTCCTACAACGGCTGGGTGAGCCTGGTCTACGAGGGTCAGGGCGATGAACGCGCCGACATCGCCGCGGCCATCCCGATGCTGCGTCGGTTCATGGCCACGCACTCGACGCCTGCCGCGGCCGCCGAGTGACTCGTTGCGGCGGAATGCGCTCCGCTTCGGGGCGCGGCTCTAGTAGCATGGCGCGCACAATCGCAGCGAGCGGACGTTCCGAATGAGCGCGGAAACCATTGGCGTCCTGGGCGCGGGGCTCATGGGCCACGGCATCGCCCAGGTCTTCGCCGCCGCCGGTCACCCGGTGGTCATGGTCGACGCCGACCCCACGGCCTTCGACCGCGCCCGCGCCAAGATTCGCCAGAACCTCGACCTGCAGATCGAGTACGAGTGGCTGGACGCCGCCGCGGCGGACGCCGTGCTGCCGCGGATCAGCACCTCAACCGACCTCGCCGCCCTGGCCCCCGCCGATCTCGTTATCGAAGCGGTCGCCGAAGACGCCGAGATCAAGCGCGAGGTCTACGGCAACCTGGCGCCGCACCTGCGGCCCGAGACGATCCTGGCGACCAACACCTCCAGCATCCCGATCCGCGTGCTGGCCGACGCCACCGACCGCCCCGACCGTTTCACCACCACCCATTTCTTCCGCCCGGCCTACATCATCCCGATGGTCGAGGTGACCAAGGGTGAGCAGACCTCCGAGGCCACCGTCACGCGGGTGCTCGCGCTCCTCCGCGGCGCCGGCCTGCGCCCCGTGCGCATTAACGTGGACCTGCCGGGACAGGTGGCCAACCGCCTGCGCCAGGCGCTGTTCCGCGAGGCGCTGGATCTGGTGGAGCGCGGCGTGATCTCCGCCGAGGACATCGATGAGCTTGCCGGCTTCTCCTTCGGTCCGCGCATGCCGCTCATGGGCGTGATTCGCGACCGCGATCTCGTGGGACTTGACATTACGGCCCGGGGCGCCGAGCGCGTCTGGCCCGACCTTTCGAACGCCTCGGAGCCGCACGCCTCGCTCCGCGACCTGGCGGCCGAGGGACACCTGGGGCTCAAGACGGGGCGTGGCTTCTGCGACTGGTCGGACGTTGATTTCGCGGCCTATTGGACGAAGCTCGAGCGCCAGCAACTCGAAATATTCGGCGCCTTGCGCCGCGCGGACGCCCTGCCGAGCGACTGACCCGCCGACCATGCCGCGCGGCGAGCGCGTATCCTGCGCGGGACGCAATGCAAACTGCGAAAGGCACGGCTCATGGACCTCGTTCGCTACGAATATCAGGGGGAGATTCGCCACGGCATCCGCGAGGGCGACAACGTTGCCGAGATCGAGGGGGACTTTTTTGGAGACCTGCAGCGCACCGGCGCGATCGCGGCGCTGAGCGACGTCAGGCTCAAGGCCCCGACGACGCCAAGCAAGATCCTCAACATCGCCGGGAACTTCTACAGCCACCTGGGCGACAGCCCGCCGTTCACGCGGCCGCAGCCGTTCCTGGCGCCGCCGTCGTCGGTGATCAACCCGGGGGACGACATCGTGATTCCGGCGGGCAGCGTGAACGTCGACTACGAGGGCGAGATCGCCGTCATCATCGGCAAGCGGGCGCGCAAGGTCTCGGTTGACGACGCGCCGAACTACATTCTCGGCATTTGCCCCGCCAACGACGTCAGCGAGCGCGATTGGCAGAACGGCGACGACAAGGACGTGCAGTGGTGGCGCGCCAAGGGCGGCGACACCTTCTCACCGTTCGGACCGTGGATCACCACCGGGCTGAACTATCGCGACATCAACCTGAAGACCCTGGTTAACGGCGAGGTGGTGCAGTCGACCAACACCAAGGACGATATGGTGCACGACATCGACACGACCCTGAGCTTCATCTCGCAGCACATGACGCTCGAGCCGGGCGACGTCATCTTCTCGGGCACGCCGCAGTCCACGACCGCGCTCAAGCCGGGCGACGTGGTCGAGGTGCACGTGGACGGTTGCGGCGTGCTGTCCAATCCGGTGGCGGCGGAGGAGTAGCCGCGCTTCGAGCGCTTTGAATCGAGATGTAGGGGCGGCGAATGCGTCGCCCCTACTCGTGGGCTCGTAGGCTTCGCGTCGCTGGATTCGCGCCTTCGGAGACCTTGGCGAAACCCGGCCACACTTGAGGACGACCGGGCGAACCCCGTCCGCCCCCAGGTTCAATGAAGGGTGGATTCCCGCCTTCGCGGGAGTGACAAAGGAATACGCAAGGGTCTCCCGTCGCGGGAATGACGGAGGGGTTGCGCACGGGTGTCCGCTTCCTGGAAGCCGTCTACCCCATAAACGGTCGCGCGAGCAGGGCGCCGTACTTGAATTTCTCGGTCCGGACCTCGAGCTCGCGCTCGTCCTCCGGCGTGAGCGTGATGTCCAGGGCCCCGGCGTTGGTGCGAGCCTGCTCGGCGTACTTGGCGCCGGGAATGACCACCACGCCGGGGTGCCGCAGCAGCCAAGCCAGCGCCACCTGCGCCGGGTAGCAGTCGTGCCGTTCGGCCACCTTGGTCAGCGTGTCGACCACGGGGGCCGCGGCTTCGTAGCCCTTGTCGCGAAACCGCGGCGACCAACGCCGGCCGTCGCCCGGCCGGCTGTTGAAGTGATAGTTGCCCGTGAGCATGCCCTGGGCCAGTGGGCTATAGGCCAGCAGCGTCACGTTCAACTCCTGGCATGCCTTGAGCACGCCGTTGGTCTCGGGCGCACGCCGCAGCAGGCTGTACTCCACCTGGTTCGACGCCAGGGGCACGCCGAGATCGGCCAGGCGCGCGTGCATCCGCCGCATGGCGCGGGCGGTGAAGTTGCTCACGCCCACCGCACGCACGCGACGGTCGCGCACGGCGCGCGCCAGAGCCTCGGCGAGCCGCCGATGGGGAATCAGGCTCATCGGCCAGTGAATCTGATAGAGGTCAATGGCATCGAGGCCGAGTCGCGCCAGGCTGCGATCGATCGCGTCATCGACCGAGGTGGACCGGAACCGCCGCGGTGACGGCCAATATTTGGTGGCCACCACCGTTCCGCGGGACGCGCGGGCCAGCGGGCCAAGAATTCGCTCCGACTCGCCGCGCCCGTAGATCTCGGCGGAGTCGAACAGGTTGCAGTCAGCGTCGCGCGCGGCGGCGAATGCGCCTTCCACGTCCTCGCGCTTGTGCACCCGGCCATATTTCCAGTACTTCGTGTCGCCCCACTGCCAGGTGCCGACGCCAACCCGACCCACGGTGATGCCGGTGGCGCCCAGGCGGCACGTGTCGCTCATGACCGATGGTCCCCAGATTCCAGATCGAGAACCCGGCGGCTGATCTCCGGATTGTCGAAGTCGATGCCACCGGCCTTGCGGCAGCGCACCAGCTCAACTGCCGGTTTGCCATCTCTGATGATGACCACACGCTCACCGCGTTCCGCGGCGATGACAAGCTCGGAGAGGCGTGCTTTCGCTTCGCCGAGGCTTAATTCCACTGAGCAGCCTCCAATGGCTTGGGATTCGGGCAGGGCGTGATACCGACATCCAAATGCGTCTGCGGCCGCACCGTTGGCACAGCCGTTGACGCCGAAAATCGCGGGCGACCCCGAGAGGACTCGAACCTCCGACCTTGTGGTCCGCAACCACACGCTCTATCCAACTGAGCTACGGGGTCGGTGCGGCAAGTCTATCAACAGGGGGTGGCTCGACCCCCTGCGGAGGGTCATTGGCCCAGGCCCGCCGGGCCATGGGCCCTGCGGCCACGAAGATCGCAAAGTCGGCTGCCGCATGCATGACGATGGCCGGAACGATGGACCAGTAGTACGCCGTCACGATGCCGAACATCGCCCCGCCCAGAGTTCCAAGGACCAGAAACGAAACCGGAAACCGCGCCAGCGCGTGGTGCACGCCGAACACGACCGACGTGATCGCGATGGCCCAGGGCATGCCCACCAGATTGGCCAAACCGAACAGCGCGGCACCGCGGAAGAACAGCTCCTCGGCGACCGGATTCAGCACGACGAAGAACGGCAGCTCCAGCGCCAGGGCGGACCGGTCGGGGGCGGTCCGGGGCCGCCACAGCCAGCGGCGGTAGGCGAGCGACACAAATCCGGCGCCGACGGCCAGAAGGGCGATGAGCAGCCAATCACGCAAGTAGATGTCGAATCGCAACCCGATCGCCACCGGGTCGATGCCGGCCACGGCGATCCAGATCAGCGGTGCGGCGATCAGCAGCACGATGCGCGTCGGCACGTCCCAGCGCATCCAGGCCCAGGCGTCGCGCCAACCGCGCCGCGCGACGAGGGGACCGCTGGTTGCAGAAGTCATTGACCGTTCAACTCCATCACGGCGATTCGCATTTCCGCCTGGTACATCTTGCCAGCGGCACACGTCGTTCGCGCCGTGCCCCCACGCCGGACTTCTAGGGCCGATAGGCCTCGGAAGTGGCGAGGCGCTGGCCGTACTGACGGTCGTAGTACCGCCGGAACTCGCCGGACACGATCGGCTCCCACCAGTCGCGGTGCTCGACGTACCAATCCACCGTGAGGTTGAGCGCCGACTCAAAGTCGTGCTCGGGCTGCCAGCCGAGCCCGGCCAGCCGCGAGGCGTCCATGATGTAGTCCCAGTCGTGGCCGGGTCGGTCCTCCACGAACCGGATCAGCGATTCCGGCCGGTCCAGCCGCTCCAAGATCGCCCTGACGACGGTCAGGTTGTCCCGATTGTTGCCGGCGGCCACGTTGTACACCGTGCCAACCTCACCCCGTTCCAACACGCTGAGGACGGCGCGGGAGTGGTCGTCCACGTGCAGGCGGTCCCGGCGCTGCTCGCCGCGGCCATAGACGGGCAGCGGCTTGTCGAGCAAGGCATTGATGGTGAACAGGGGCACGGCCTTCTCGGGGTGCTGCCAGCCGCCGATGGTGTTCGCGCCGCGCGTGATGCACACCGGCAGGCCGTAGGTGGCGTGGAGCGCCAGCACCTGCAAGTCGCCGCCGGCCTTGCTGGCCGAGTAGGGGCTCCGTGGCCGCAGCAGGTCGTCCTCGCGAAACGCCTGGCCGTGGCTCTCGCCGTAGACCTCGTCGGTGCTGACGTGCACGATGCGCTCGACGCCGGCGTCGCCGGCCGCGCTCATGAGCACGAAGGTCCCGGTGACGTTGGTGCGCAGAAAGGCTTGGGCGTCCTGCAACGACCGGTCCACGTGCGTCTCGGCGGCGAAGTTCACCAGCCAGCGCGCTCCGGCGAGGACCGATGCCGCGGCCTCGGGGTCGGCGATGTCGCCCGCGATGAACTCGGCGTCAACGCCCGCCAGTCGCGCCCGGTCGCCCGCATAGGTGAGCTTGTCCAGGACGCGCAGCCGCCACTCCGGGCGGGCGGCGGCGACATAGCGCGCGAAGTTCGCGCCGATGAATCCCGCGCCCCCGGCAATGACCAGGATCGGACCGTCTGCCATGCGGCATTCTAGCGGCGGCGACCCGTGAGCCCGCGGCGCAGGGGCGCCGGCCATGGGCTGCTAGGCTCATTTTTCGCCCACGCAACGCCACCGATTCCGCATGCCATCAACCTCGCCCTTGGACTGGCTCGACGCGTTTGGCGACGACGAGCCGGTCATCGATCCCGGCCACCACATGCGCGAGCTGGCCGAGCGCGCCGGCCAGGCCGAAAGCACGGCCAGCGCCCCGCTGGTGCTGGCCTCGTTCATGCCGCCGACCATCGAGGTGATTGCGGACACGATTGGGGGCCGGCCCACGTGGCGTTCGGGTGTGCGCGTCGGCGAGCTCAATGGGATGCCCGCGGCGGTCGCCAAACTGTCCCCGGGGGCGTCGTGGACGGTCATGACGCTCGAAGAGTTGATCGCCGGCGGTGCGCGCACCATCCTCATCGGCGGCGCCATCGGCAGCTTGCAGCCGCACATCCCCATTGGTCACCACGTGGTCCCCACCGGCGCGCGGCGCGAGGAGGGCACGTCGTTTCACTATGCCGGGCCGGAGCATGCGGCCGCCGCTTCAGGCCCCGCCACACGGGCGCTGCTGGAGGCCGCGCACGACGGCTCGCGGCCGGTTCACCAGGGCCGGGTCTGGACCACCGATGCCCCCTACCGCGAGTTTCGCGGCAAGGTGGTGCGCTACGCCGCCGAGGGCGACCTGGGTGTCGAGATGGAATCCTCCGCGGCGATGACGCTGGCCGCCGTGCGGGGCGTCGACATCGGGCTGATCCTCACCGTCAGCGACCACGTGTTCGACCCCGGGTGGGGCAATATCTTCGGAACGGACGAGTACGCGGCCAACTGCGCGGACCTGGCGCAAATCATGCTGGCGGCCGCCCGCCAGCTCATCGCCGCCGAGGCGTAGGATGGCGGCCGACAGGCCGCTTGGCTGAAGGGAAAGCGCATGGCTCGCATCAATCGTTGCATCGAGTTGCTCGAATCCGGGCAGCCGATCTACATGGACGGCGTGCCCGAGCTCAGCTACGAGGCCGGACTCGAGCAGTGCGGCACCTGGGCGGACTACCTCACGGTCGAATTCGAGCACTTTCCGCTCAATACCGTTGGACTAGCCGCCTTCATGCGCGGCCTGCGCGATGCGGGGCCGACGCGGAGCGGCCATCCCACGCCCACAGTGATTTGCACGCTCCCGGCCCACGGCGCATCCGCGGCGGAGATACACGCCAACGCGTGGCAGATTCGGCACATCCTCACCGCGGGTGTTCACGGGCTGCTGCTGTGCCACGCGCGGGACCCAGCGGCCGTGCGCGCCTTCGTGGAGGCCTGTCGCTTTCCGTTTCAGACCATCGGCGTCGGGCCGGGCCTGGGTGAGGGCACCCGCGGCGCGGGCGGGCAGTCGGCCGCGGCCGAGATTTGGGGGCTCGACCCTGAGGCATACCTGCGCGTCGCCGATCCATGGCCCCTCAACCCGCACGGGGAGCTGGTGCTCGGCCTCAAGATCGAGGACCGCCACGCCTTGCAACGCGCCCGTGAGACGACCGCCGTGCCCGGGGTCGGATTCGCCGAGTGGGGTCCGGGTGACATGGCCATGTCGTTCGGTCATGCCTCGCGGCACGATCCGCCCTATCCGCCCGAAATGGACGCCGCCCGCAAGACAGTCCGCGCCGCCTGCGCCGCGGCGGGGCTCCCATTTCTATGCAGCTGGGCGGATCCGGCCATGACGATGGAGGAGCAGGTGCGGCATCTCATCGACGAGGTTGGCGCCATGATCATCGGCGGCGGCGAGGCCCATGCCGCCTTCGGGCGGGGCTATACCAAGCGCGCGATGCCGGTGTAGGGCCTGCGATCGCCCGGAGAATCGCTGGTCCGATAGTGCGCTGCCGGGCGGTTTCCCAGGCTGCACGCAGCCCGGGCCACCGGGCAGCCCTCCATCTGGGTTCCCGCGCCACCGCGTGTGATTTCGAGCGAAGCGAGAAATCTGCGGCCGCTGCCACAAGCGATGCCTATCGTCCGAGCGAAATGCCGACAAGCAAGAATCCTCTTGGCCGCTCGGCGTCATGCCCCGATCATGGTGAAGGAACCCCCGATCGCCGGGACAGCGGCGGACTGAAACAGGTTGCGCGATGGCCGATGAGGTAGTGCTGGCGGGAATTGCGGGGAGCTTGCGACGCGGCTCGTTCAACGCGGCGCTCTTGCGCGAAGCCCGGGCCCTGGCGCCCGCTGCTACGCGCATGGAGATCGTGGACCTGGCGCCGCTGCCGCTCTACAACCGCGACCTCGAGGACGACGGCCTCCCCGCGCCGGTCGAGGAGCTTCGCCAGGTCCTTGCCGCTGCCGACGGCCTGGTGGTCGCCACGCCGGAGTACAACTACTCCATCCCCGGCGTGCTCAAGAACGCCATCGACTGGGCCTCGCGGGGACCCGATTCGCCGCTGGACGGGAAGCCCATGGCCATCATGGGCGCGGGCGGGCGCTTCGGCACGGTGCGGGCCCAAATGCACCTGCGCGAGATCGCGCTGCACAACAGCATGCGGGTGATGATCGACCCGGAGGTGTTCGTGGCCGGCGCTTGGAGCGCGTTCGACGACCAGGGCCGGCTCACCGACGAACGCGTTCGCGAGCGCGTCCGCCAGCTCATGGCGGCGTTTCGCGAGTTCGTCCGCTACGTGCCCGGCGACCCCACGCTGCGCTGGGCGTGAGCGGGGTGACCCGAGCCGGAGACGCCCGGTGACGGCGGCGATATGCTAGGCGCCGTTGCCTGGCGCAGGAGACCCGAATGACGGATAAGACCCCGATCACCGTGGCCTATGGCGACGGCATCGGCCCCGAGATCATGCCGGCGGTCATGCACATTCTCGAGACTGCCGGGGCGCGCATCGAGCCCGAAGTCATCGAGATCGGCGAAAGGGTCTACCAGCGCGGAATCACCACCGGCATCGACGCCGCCGCGTGGGAGTCGATTCGACGCACGCGCGTTTTCCTCAAGGCGCCCATCACCACGCCGCAAGGCGGCGGCTTCAAGAGCCTCAACGTGACCACGCGCGTCGCGCTCGGCCTCTTCGCCAACGTGCGCCCCGCCGCCACGTTTCATCCCTACATCCAGACCAAGCACCACCCCGACATGAACGTGGTGCTGATCCGCGAGAACGAAGAAGACCTCTACGCCGGCATCGAATACCGCCAGTCCGCCGAGGTGATGCAGTCCCTCAAGCTCATCAGCCGTCCCGGCAGCGAGCGCATCATTCGCTACGCCTTCGAGTACGCGCGGCATCACGGTCGCTCCAAGGTCACCGCCTTCGCCAAGGACAACATCATGAAGCTGTCGGACGGCCTCTTCCACGAGGTCTTCGACGAGCTGTCGGCGGAGTATCCGGACATCGAAGCCGAATACTGGATCGTCGACATCGGCGCCGCCAAGCTGGCCGACACGCCGGAAATGTTCGACGTGGTGGTGCTGCCGAACCTCTACGGCGACATCCTGTCGGACGTGGCGGCGCAGATCGCCGGCTCGGTAGGTCTCGCCGGAGCCGCCAATATCGGCGAGAACGCGGCGATGTTCGAGGCCATCCACGGGTCCGCGCCGCGACGCGCGGGACAGAACCTGGCCAATCCTTCCGGCCTGCTCAATGCCGCCGTTCTCATGCTGGACCACATCGGCCAAGCCGACGTGGCCGGCCGCGTGCAAAACGCCTGGCTGCGAACCCTGGAGGACGGCATCCACACCTACGACATCCACACGCCGGAGTACAGCAAGGCCAAGGTCGGCACGCGGGAGTTCGGACAGGCCGTGGCCGACCGCATCGGCGAGTTGCCCCAGACGCTGCCGGTCGCGGTATACGGAGTCGGCGGCCGAACCCCGGTGCTCCCGGCGACAGTGCTGAGCAGCAAACCAGCCAAGGAGACCGTCGGCGTCGATGTCTTCCTGGATTGGAGCGGTGGACAGCCGGAGGACCTCGCGCGGCAGCTGCACGAAGCTGACGGCGCTGACCTGTCCCTACAGATGATCAGCAACCGCGGCGCTCAGGTCTGGCCCGTCAACGTGGCCGACGGCCTATTGGTGGACCAGTGGCGAGCCCGGTTCACGGGCGACGACGGCGCGGCCGTGGATCACGCCCAAATCGTTGCCCTTCTGGGGCGCATCGCCGCGACGGGTCTGGACTTCACCAAAACCGAGCACTTGTGTACGTTTGACGGCGCGCGCGCATATTCCCTGGCGCAAGGCGAGTGACGAATCTATGAGCAACGAATCCTCCGACCCGAAAGTCGGCATCTTGATGGGCAGCGCCTCCGACTGGGGCACGATGAAGTCTGCCGCCGACACACTGAAAGACTTGGGCATTCCGCACGAGGCGCGGGTGCTCTCAGCCCATCGCACGCCGGCTGAAACGATGGAGTACGCGAGCTCGGCGGAGGCGCGCGGTCTGGGCGTGATCATCGCCGCCGCCGGCGGCGCGGCGCACCTGGCCGGTGTGGTGGCCGCGCACACCATGCTGCCCGTGATCGGCGTGCCGATGCAGGCGTGGTCGCTGGACGGCCTCGACTCGCTGCTGTCGACGGTCCAAATGCCGCGCGGCATCCCCGTCGCCACGGTCGCCATCGGCAAGGCCGGCGCGGTCAACGCCGGAATCCTGGCCACGCAGATTCTCGCCACGGCCGATCCCGCGCTACGCGATACGCTGCGACAGCGGCGCGAGGCGCAGGCGGCGGAAATCCTCGAGGAAACGTTAGAGTAAGGGCGGATCGTCTTCCTTGGACGTTGAGCCGATGCCGCTGACCGATGCCCAAGTCGCCCAATTCCGCGCCGATGGATACCTGGTCGTGGAGGATGTCGTGCCTCCGGAGCACGTGGAGGAGATGCGCCGGCGCATCGACGCCGTGACGTCCCCTGCCGGCAGCGACGTCGCCGAGCGCATGGGGGTGCAGCTCGAGCCCGACGCTCCCGCCGACGGCGCATTGCCCCGCAAGCTGAACGAATTGGCGCCGCATGACGCGGTCTTTCTCCGGCACGCCGAATCGCCGGAGTTGCTGGAGATGGTGGGCCAGCTCATCGGCGAGCCGCTGCGTCTGTACTCCGATCAGGCGTTTCTCAAGCCGCCGCGGCAGGGCAGCGCCAAGCCCCCGCACCAGGACAACGCCCACTTCGGCATAGACCCGGCCGACTGGGGCGTGACGGTGTGGTGCGCGCTGGACGACGCCACGGTTGTCAACGGCTGCATGCAGTACTTCGCAGGATCGCATCTGGAGGGCGCCGTGCCGCACGTGTGGGAGGGCGGAACGACGCACCTGATACCCGAGCGCCTCGATTTGCCCGCGCCCGTGCACGCGCCGGTGCGCGCGGGCGGCGTGATCTTCCATCATCTGCTGACGTTCCACATGTCCGCGCCCAACACGAGCGACGCCTGGCGGCGGGCCTATGCCTGCCACTACATCCGCACGGATGCCACTTACCTGGACGAGGAGCCGATCCAGGCCATGCTCGGCGACGACCACCCGCTCAAGCGCTGACGGAGCGGGTTGCGCGCGATTTGCCCTAGTAGACGCTAGTGGTGAAGCCTTCTAGGAGTAGCTCCAGCTTGCGACCGTCCCAACGCCAGAGGTGTTGTTGGCTGGATCCGGCCTGAGGCCCCCACAAGTTGCCGACAACATGGACGCGGAATTGCTCTGGATTCACCTCGGGAAACGCATGCTGTGCCGAGCCCAGGTCGGTGCTCGGCCATCCTTCGATGCCTCCGGGGGCACCGCCGTCGTCATCTTCGTCGTCTTCGTCGTCTGAATCCGGCTGAGGATCAGCCGCCAATGGATGGACAAAGTGACTCCAGACGTGCACGCAGAACTCTGCATAGTCGAACCTCGTGTCGCCAGCCTCGAATCCGATGAGGGCAAGGTCGTCTAGCGACATCTCACCGGGATTCTCAAGCGCGGCATCCCACCGGTCGAGTTCGCGAGCGGCTTGGTCGAGCATGCGCTGATTGAACTCCGCGAACTCGCTTTGCAGCAGACAAATCACCGGGCTTGCCGGATCTTCCGGCAGGAGCTCCCGCGCTGCGACGAGGCCGGGCCAGTTGGTGGAGAACACGATCGTCGGAATGTCGGTAGCACCGCCGATGATTTCACGCTGCCCCTGAATCCGGTTCAAGCCGCCGTCGTCGTTCCAGCCCCAGTGATAGAACTCGCTGCCGATGACTTGACGCTGCTGGTCATCCTCGGCTGACAGCGCGGACCGGTCTGGAATCGGGTTTCGCTGGCGTGCTTCCGCGGCAAGGGTCCTGAGCTCCGCAATCCACGTGCTCTTGTCCATATGCGGGCATCTCCGGTGCTTGACCACCGCTGGGGACCACGCCAGCCAACCATGCCATGCCAGGCCTAGGTACTGCCGGGTGACATTGCTGGCTGCGGTGGCAAGTGCGCGTGGGACAGTCGCGCGCGTTGACGCCTGCGCGTCGGACCGCCACCATCGCCGCACGCCGGACGGCCGCGCGAGGTTTCTCATGTCCGACTACGAGGCGCTGACCATTGCTCCCCTGTGCAATGCCGATGCCGGCTTGATCGGCGACGAGGGCCGTGAGTGGCTCGGGCGGCGGGACGTGCGCGGATTGCCGTTCGACATCGGCGACGCGGAGGGCTCGCAGGTGGCGTTGTTCGGTCCTGACGGCCACGCTGAACCGCGGCGCGTCGAGATTGGGCGCACGGCGCTCACGCTCACCTTCGCGCACTCGCTGGCGTCATCGCGGCTGCCCGAGGGCGACCTGCCCGGCGACACGGTGGCCGTCTACCGGGTGCACTTCGGCGACGGCGAGACGCAGGACATCCCGATTCGTGAGCGCTTCGAGATCGGGGTGACCGCGCACTCCACCGACTTGTTTCGCGTCGGCGCGCCGTTCCTGGCCCTGCCGCAAGCCGACCCGCCCGCCGCGCCGCGCGACGTGGTCGAGCGCGACAGCATGGGGCGCGTGCTGACGGACGTCGGCACACCGCCGCTGCCCGCGTTCTCGCTGTTCCCGTGGCGCAATCCACGCCCCGAGGTTGAAATCGAGGCGGTCGAGGTCTGCCCCACCGAACGCGCCGTCGTCCTCTGCGGCATTTGCGTGGGCATGGTCGACGAAGACCCGCTGCGCGCCGACGCGCGCCGGGCGGTCGTGGTCGAGCTGCCGCAGCCTGCGGACGCCGAGCGGCCCTTCGCGGTGGAGGTCTCCGTGGACCGCGGCACCGCGACGCATGCGCATCCGCTGCCCCGCGACCCCGAGGCATTCCTGACCTCGGACACCGCCGGCTGGGGCGAGGCGAAGAACCCGGGCAGCAGCCCGGCCTACAGCGAAATCGCGGCCACGCCGTCGG